>DFOM01000049.1 GCA_002376725.1 Cloacimonetes bacterium UBA3541
GCTTGTGCAGATGGGGACATCTACACACCAGTAAATCTACACACCCTTATATCTACATACCAGTAAATCTACACACCAAGGAATCCGATTACCAAGGTTAGAATCTTTTACTCTTCTGCCTGTGCAATAGTCTTTTACATAATTAAAAAAGCAATAAGCGCAAATCAAGATATTATTTTAAATGGTTACAATAAGCAAGAGCGCAAAGTTAGTAAGATTTAATCCTTAACTCCAATTCGGGCACATTGATTGTATATAGGGCATTGATGGCATTTTGGTTTTCTTGGTGTGCATAGATTTTGGCCAAAGGCAACAACATAAGAATTGAAATTTAACCAGTATTTTTCTGGAAGAATCTCTCTTAATGCCATCTCTGTTTCATAAGGAGTTTTAGTATTAATATATCCCCAGCGATTACAGATTCTATGAACATGCACATCCACACAGATAGCAGGAAGTGAAAAGGCAATAGCTCTCACGAGATTGGCAGTTTTTCTTCCTACTCCAGGTAATTGTAGTAGTTCATCAATTTCTGAAGGAATCTTTCCACCGAATTTCTCTTTCAAAACCAGGGGTAACTGTTTTAGATATTTAGTTTTAGCGTTATGAAATCCTACTTTATGGATGATGTTATTAAGTTCTTCTGCTTTAATCTTTTCCAGGTCATCTATATTCTTAACTTTTTCAAATAATTTTCTGGCTACCCTGGAAGTAGTCTCATCTTTGGTTCTTGCACTTAGGATGGTTGTCACCAGAACTTTAAAAGGATCTCCGGTTTGAATCTGTATCTGGTCAACTACTGGAGTTTTAACACTTTTAAAGTGTTTTTCCAATTCAGTCATCACGGTATCAATAGCAAAATTGTTCATAAAACCTAATCCATTTTAATCATCTTTATAGTAGTGTAAAAAATATATTGCAGGATTTTGAAACTGATAGATATTGTCAACAAGAAGGAGATTCCGATGTGTGGAAGATTTGCGCAAGTGATAAAATATGATCAATTACAGAGATTGGAGAAAGAGTTAAAGTTAAACCGAGAAAGTGACCAGTTAACAATTAATTATAATGTAGCTCCAACTCAACCAGTAGTTGCAGTAGTAAGTCAGGATAGTAGTAGATACATTGGCACTTTTCGCTGGGGTCTAATTTTTTCCTGGAGTCAGGAACTACCTAAATTTAATTTAATCAATATTCGTTCAGATTCTTTAATTTCCAAGCCTTCATTTAGAAAATGTTTGCAATATCATAGGTGTCTCATTCCGGCTAATGGTTTCTATGAATGGCGTAAGACAGATAAACAACCTTTTTTCATCCATTCAGCACAGGAAGACCTGATTTATATGGCGGGAATCTATGATGTATGGCAAAGTTCCGATGGAAGCTATGTGCCTTCTTTATCTATTATAACCACTGATGCTAATAAGACAATGCTCCCTATTCATAATAGAATGCCTGTTTTACTTTTTGCTGATGACCGTTTAATCTGGCTGGAACCTAGCATTAAAGATACTAAAGAGCTTATTCCGCTTCTTCAACCGCCATCTGATGATTCTATTTCTATGTATCCAGTAAGTAGACTGGTGAATAATCCTCAAAATAATTCTGAAGAGTGTATGCGTCCCATAAATATCTTATAGCGCTCCAATGTAATAACAATCTTAGAAGTAACGCAGTAAGATATATGCAGAACAAACAATTAAAGATAGAATCGTATATACCACACTAACTTTTGTAAATTCCTTAAATGAAATATTAAGTCCGTTCTTTTTAGCAATTCCTACTGCTACAACATTAGAAGAAGCACCAATGAGGGTTCCATTTCCACCCAAACAAGTTCCCAGAGACATTGCCCACCAGATAGGGTCTATTAGATTAGGTTCTGTAATTACTGTGCCAATTTGTTTGATTAAAGGTATCATAGTAGCAACGAAAGGAACATTATCAATAAAAGCAGAAAGAATACCCGAAAGCCAGAGTATTGCCATAGAAGTTGGACGCGCTTGATTATGAGTTAAATTCAGAACTTTATGAGCTAATAAACTGATAAAGCCAGTTTGCACTAAACCTTCAACTATGATGAATAATCCAACAAAGAAGAAAAGTGTAACCCAATCAACTTCATGAACCATTATATGTTCTATTTCTTTTCTTTCACCAATAAGTACCAAAAATAATCCAGTTGACATAGAAATAGTGGCAGTGCCTATTTTTAATATACTTTCTAGGGCAAGAAGAACAAGCATAATCGCTACGGCAATTAATGAAATTTTGAGCATTCTTTTATTTTTAATCAGACCTTCTTCTTTATAACTAAGCATCTTTGCTCTATTTTCTCTGCTCACTTTTAATTTACCATGATACATAAACCACATTAAAGCTAAGCAAGCAATAGAAGCAAAAATAATTGCGGGAGTTAAATTAAAGATAAAGTCAAGGAAATCATAATCTGTGGCACTTCCAATAATAATATTAGGAGGATCACCAATCATTGTAGCTGCTCCACCCATATTGGAAGCAACTACCATTATTATTATATAAGGAACTGGAGTTATTTTTAATTCGTTGCAAATCAATAATATTATCGGTATAAGTATCATAATAGTGGTAACACTTCCCAGGAAAGCTGAGGAAAATGCTGTTACTACAAACATTAACATCATAATAAGTAAAGGATTTCCACGAGCCAGTTTAGCTGTTTTAATTGCAATATACATAAAAATTCCTGTTCTCCGTAATACCGCAATCACCAGCATCATACCAATTAAGAAGAAAATAACATTCCAGTCTATAGCTCTAAGAGCAATGTCCTGACTTAAGATACCAGTTAGAATAAGCAAGAATGCACCTATTAATGAAGCAAGCATCTTATTTATTACTTCTGTAATAATTAAGATATAGGTTCCTATAAAGATGCCTACAGCTATTAACATACTGACTGTTGCACTCATGCTTTTATAACCTTCCTGAATATATCCATAGCGGTAATAATACCAACTAAATATTCTTTATCTACCACACAAAAATACCTTTTGTTATCCTTAATCATATGATACACGGTTTCTACAATAGAAGCATCAGAAGAAAGCACCCGAGTATTTTTTTGCATTATCTCTTCTGCATAAACTAATTCCTCTTTTTCAAATAAACTTTCCAGTGGTTCATAAGACCTCAAAAAAGCTACATCATCTATCATCATTAGATAGTCTGGCATTCCAACTTTTAGCACATCCAGAATGCTAATCTCTCCTAAATATCTACCTTCATTATCTACAACAGGAATACAGGATATATTATGCTCATTCATAAGGCTATCTAGTTTACTTAGAAGAGTATCGGGAGTGACACAGACAGGATTTTTTACCATCAAATCAGCTACAGAGAGTTCCTGTCCTACCTTTATCTTGCATTGGCGTAAATAGTTAATTACCTCAATGCCATTATTAAAAGAGCGTAATTGATTCATAATTTCACTATCTTGAGAGATCTTAAGGAGGGCTGCAACAATATTTAAATAGATTTTGGAGGAGGTCTTATCTGTAAATATCATCACTATCCAATCAACTTTTATGCCATCGTAATTAAGAGGAGTTTGCAAAAATGTCATTCCTATTAAAGTATCTGCTAGACCATCAAGTCTGATATGGGGAATTGCAATTCCTGAAGGATACACCATTGGTGCTTCTTTTTCTCTATCCAGAATTGCCCTGAGAAGATTATCGTCATAATTAGATAATATATCCTTGTGGAACAGACAAATTCGCTCAATTATATCCCGGTAAATTTGTTCACGGGTTAAGATTCTCTGTTCAAAAACTATAGTGCGTGGATCAAGAAAGTCTGCTAATAACATAAATTAGCCTCTATTTTATTAAAATTTATTCCTTTCTGATGGATTATATTTTCTGGTCAATATCTTTTATTTTAAATTCACATCTCAGACAAATAAAATAACTTATAAAAAAATCGTGGAATCCTTGCTAATATTAATAACCTTGAGCATTCAAGATTTTCCTTGCCGAAAAAATCATTATCTTTTAATGAGCAGAGGAGGTTAGATATAATCTATGAGTACAAGCCAGACAACCCCAAAAATTTGTTTCATTGCTATTAATAGTGCCTGGTATCAAAGCAATCCTGCTTTATACTATTTAAGTAATTCTTTAGCAGGTCTACCCTTTAATTCGGAAATATACGAGTTTATCGTGTCTGAACCTCTATTTGATGTGCTAAGCACTATAGTGCATTCTCAATCAGATATCTTATGTTTTTCTGCTTATATCTGGAATCAATTGTATTTAAAGTTACTTATTCCTGAGATTAAGAAACTACTTCCAAGAGCTAAAATTGTTATTGGAGGTCCTTCTGCGCTTTGTGATAATTACCAGCTGGATGAATCGGATTTTATAGTTAGAGGACCAGGCGAAGGCGCTTTTCGCTATTTAGCTGAATCTGGTTTTTCTCTTCCAGGGGGATTGTACGAGATTCCAGCACCTCCATTGAAATCACTTCCTTTTCTCTATAAAGCTGAGAATAGAGAAACTCTGGAAGGAAAATTAGTCTATTATGAATGCTCACGGGGTTGTCCTTATCATTGTATTTATTGTCTTTCCGCAAAAAATAATAGAAAAGAACAGCGTTTTGATCCAGAAAATTCAGAAGATAAAACAAGATTATATAACGAGTTAGATCAGCTTTTAGCTTTAAAGCCAAGAACGGTAAAATTTGTAGACCGCTGCTTTAATGCCAATCCAGATTTAGCTCGTCTTATTTGGGATTATGTTATTAGGATGGATAAAGGTTGCGAGTTCCATTTTGAAATTTTTCCTGAACTTTTAGAAGCAGAAGATCTTAAATTATTAGCCAAAGCTCCACCTCATAGAATTCGGTTGGAGGCAGGAATTCAAACAGTAAATCCTGATATAGCAAAGGCTTGCGGGAGAGTTTCTAACTGGAAGAAAGCAAAAAAGTCCTTAGCTTTTTTATGCCAAAAAACTCAGGTAAAGCTACATACTGATCTTTTAGCAGGTTTACCAGGAGAGTCAATAGATTCGGTATTAATTTCTTTAGATGAATTAGCTTCTATCTTTCCTCCTGAAATACAGTTAGGAAGCTTAAAAATTCTACCTGATACTCCAATGTATATTTTGGCTAAACAACGACAATATCTCTGGATGAATACCCCTAGCTGGCAGGTGCTAAAATCTGATTCTCTTTCATTTGAACAGCTTAGCACCCTGAATGACCTTGCCAGGATAATAAATCTCTACTGGAATAAGGGAGAATTTACCTCAGAATGGATATCTTTGCTTAATTCAGGAAAGAAAGCTTCTCAGCTTTTACTATCTCTTTTGGCTTACCATAAAGAAAATCATATTCTGCTGCATAGTATTTCTCGTGAGAAGCGGTATGATATTTTTTCAATCCTTTTTCGATCCTGATTTATGGGCTCAAGTTCAGCATAAAAAACATTAGCTCTAAAAAAATCAATATATTGTTTGACGAAAAACCTTGCTATAATTTACAATAGTCTAGTAAAAGTTAAGGAGTTATAAAGATGAAAACATACTTACTTTCGTTTCTAATGTTATTTTTAATGTTACCAGTAATGGTCTTTGCTCAGCCTTGGCAACAGGATAACACAATGTTCAATCCCAGTGGAATTCCCAGTTTGCCCTTTTCTCAACCTCGTTTTGTAGACCTTGATGCCGATGGCGATATGGATTTCTTTTTGGGAAATACACGCAGTGCTCCAATGTTTATCCGCAATATTGGCGGCACAACTTCTCCTCATTTTGAAATTGGAGAAAATCTCCTAGCCAATATTTCCTTTATTGATGCAGAAGTAGCTGTTTGTGCAGATATGAATGCGGATGGAAAGTTAGATTTAATTACTGGTGGTTATACTGGTCTGCATCTATTTCTCAATACAGGAACTATTCAATCTCCTATCTATACCGAACAGACAGGTTATTTTTCAGCTTTAGTTGTGGGAAACAATCCTGTGCCCGATATTGCTGATGTGGACAACGATGGAGATCTGGATTTAGTAATTGGACTCAGTGAAAATGGAGCTGTGCGAGTTTATATAAATACGGGCACCTCTTCCAATGGTATTTATCTTGAGGAATCAATGCAACTGATAGGAGATGTAGGGCTTTATGCATATCCTATTTTTTGTGACCTTGATAATGATGGTGATCAGGACATTTTTTGTGGTCGGGATGAGCATGGCTTTATCTATTATCAAAACAACGGAACAGCTTCTTCTCCTTTATGGGAAAATAACTCCTCCTTGTTTAGTGGATTAGGGAATTCTAGCTACTGGAATTCTCCGGACTTAGTTGATTTAGATGGTGATGGAGATTATGACCTGATATTTGGTACTGCAGATGGACCTTTACAGTATTATGTTAATACAGGAAGTCCTTCTTCTCCCCAATGGCAGGAGAATACCAATCTTTTTGGCGGTATATTAGATGCTGGTGGTGCAAGTTCACCTGTTCTATTTGACTTTGATGGAGATGGTGATTTAGACTTGATTTGTGGGTCTCAGCTTGGAAATATTAAATACTATAAAAATATTGGAACTCCTTATGCACCTGCATGGCAGGAAGATAGCTCCTATTTCTCCAGCATAGATCATTCTATCTATTCTGCCATTACTCTAGGAGATGTAGATTCTGATAACCTTCCGGATGCTATAGTAGGTGATTTAAGTGGAAATCTTTATTTCCATAAAAATATGGGGACAGGATTTATTCAGATAAATGATGTTCTTCCTCCTATTTCTGTTGGAGGATGGAGCGTTCCTCGTCTGATAGATATGGATTTTGATGGAGACTTGGATTTAGTGGTTGGTAATGAAGCTGGTAATATCTTTTACTATCAAAACAACGGTACTCCAGCAGAACCTCAATGGAATTTAGTTAGCGGATATTTTGGTAATATAGATGTCGGCTCAAATTGCTCTCCTACTTTTGGGGATCTGGATGAAAACGGCAGTTTAGACCTATTAGCGGGGGATTTGTTTGGTTCTTTACATTGTTTTCTAAATCAACATCACAATTGGGTTTTAAATACCGAATTGTTTAATGGTATAGAAACTGACCAGAATGCTGCACCTGCTCTCGCTGATCTTGACCATGATGGAGATCTGGATCTCGTGTTAGGCGATTATGATGGAACTTTGAGTTTTTATCGTAATCAGCGTTATTCTCCAGCTATTCTGAATCCTCCAACCAATTTATTAGTTGATACAGACGAGCCCGTTACTATTACTTGGGATGAACCTCAGGGAAGCAGCTCTCCCTTAGAGCATTATAATATCTATCTGGACGATAATTTTGTGGGAACCACTGAGTATACTTTTTACACTTTCTTTTCCTGGGATTTTGAAGTTGCTCATATAGTAAAAGTTACTGCTCAATATGTGGCAGGAGAATCTGTGCCAGCAGTATTAGAAATTCCCCCTACTGCTATCAATGATGAGTGCCAATCCGATAGTATTATAAGCGTTTATCCGAACCCATTTACTAATATAACCAATATAAATTTTACCCTTAAATCAGAAGGTGCCACCTATTTAGCTATCTACAATCTCAAAGGTCAACAAATCAAAAGCTGGAAAGCTTTACCCAAGGGTAGTCATAATCTGATCTGGGATGGAAAAGATAAAGAGGGTAAACCAGTAGCAAATGGTATTTATTTATTGAGAATAGAGACCCCGCGAAGCACTATTATCCATAAAATTTCTCTAATAAAATAGATTTGTAGTTCTACTATATTGGCAAATCCATCCATTTTTTAGTATAGATAAAAAACCGTGAAGAGCACCGGGCGGTGTCTTCACGGTATCGGAGGGCATTCTATGTAGGGTAAATCTATACTAATTATTCTATTTATTTGTCAAGGTTATTTTTCATTTTTCTCTTTTTTCGTTTCTTCTCCTTCTTTAGATTTTCCTTGTGTCTTATGTATTAAGGAATTATACCATCTATTATGTTTGCCTTGAAAGTTATTATTTTCCTGAATAGATGCCTCTGTAAATTAGTATATGAGATTATTTATTTAGGACTTAATTACTGATAAAATTAGTTTGTTCTCCTTTATCTCTTTTAATATCAAGCGTTAATGTATAAGGAATTGATTAATGTTTGATTAAGACTTGATATAAATAGGTCAAAATGATTCAGGTTAGAGATTAGAGAAAAAAAGAGGCAGAGGTTTCTGCCTCTTTAAATGATGTTATACAGGTAATTAGTTTGTTATGATAGCTGTTTAATAACGGATTTACCGGGATATAGCGCAGAATTTCCTAATTCTTCTTCAATGCGAAGTAATTGGTTATATTTTTCTATGCGTTCACTACGGGAAAGCGAACCGGTTTTAATCATTCCTGTATTCAAGGCTACTGCCAGGTCAGCAATGAAAGTATCGCAAGTTTCGCCACTGCGATGACTTACAACACAGGTCCAGCCAACTTTATGTGCAGTTTGAATAGCTTCAATGGTCTCACTAACTGTTCCTATCTGATTGAGTTTGATCAAGACGCTGTTGGCAGCTTTTTCGGTTATACCACGCTTAATGATGGCAGGATTGGTGACAAAAAGGTCGTCGCCCACGAGTTGAATTTTGTTCCCAAGCAATTGAGTGAGAGTTATCCAGTTTTCCCAATCATTTTCTGCCAAGCCATCTTCCAGACTAATGATAGGATATTTCTGGACAAGATTGGTGTAGTACTCAATCATATCTAAAGAGGAGAGAGTTTTTCCTTCAAATAGATATTTCCCATCTTTCCAGAAGCTGGAAGCAGCTACATCAAGTGCGATAAAAACTTCTTGTCCGGGTTGATAACCAGCAGCAACGATTGCTTCCATAATAACTTTAAGAGCTTCTTCATTGTCTTTAAGATTAGGAGCAAAACCTCCTTCATCACCCACACCTGTAAACAGACCTTGTTTTTTTAGGATATCTTTTAAAGCGTGGAAAATATCTGCATTCATTTGTAAGGCTTGTCGGAAAGAACTAGCCCCTAATGGCATAATCATAAATTCCTGGATGTCAATATTATTGTCAGCATGAACTCCACCATTAAGGATATTACTCATCGGGACTGGGAGGGTTTTTGCTCCCACTCCACCTAAATATCTATATAGAGGAAGATCTTGCTCAATCGCACTTGCTCTGGCAATCGCCATAGAAACTGCCAGGATAGCATTAGCTCCAAGCTTGCTTTTATTTGGTGTTCCATCCAGGTTTAACATCAGCTCATCTATTTCTCCCTGATGAGTTGACTCAATATTAAGAAGAGCAGGAGCAATGATAGAATTAATGTTTTCTACAGCTTTTAAGACACCTTTACCGGAAAAACGATTTTTATCGCCATCCCGTAATTCTATGGCTTCTCTTTCTCCTGTGGAAGCACCGCTGGGAACAGCAGCACGAGTAAAAACACCACTATCCAGCATAACATCTGCTTCAACAGTTGGATTGCCCCTTGAATCCAGTATTTCTCTTCCTTTAATGTAGATGATTTCTGACACATTTATCTCCTTTTTAATTTATTTATGTAAAAGATCAGATAGAGTTTTTACAGAACCGAGTAAAGCTGAAGCTTCGTAAGGGATAATAACGGTTTTATCACCTTGTTTAACTATCTCCTGGAAAGCGGCGATATATTTTATAGCAATTAGATATTGTGCTGGATCGGTTCCAGTATTTTTCACAGCATCAGCAATCAAATCAATAGATTTACGTTCAGCATCAGCGACTAGCAATTTAGCTTGTGCCTCACCATCTGCTCTGGCTATTTTCGCAAGTTTTTCACCCTCAGCTACGCGTACCTGATATTCTCGTTCTCCATCAGCTTGAAGAATCTTAGCTCTCTTATCTCTTTCAGCTCGCATCTCTTTTTCCATAGCGGTACGAATTTCTTCAGGAGGTAAAATTTCCTGCAACTCTACTCTATTGACTTTCACTCCCCATTTATCGGTTGCTTCGTCAAGAATATCCCGTAATTTAGCATTTATTATATCTCTTGAGGTGAGAGTGTAATCCAAAGTTAATTCGCCTATGATATTACGTAATGAGGTTTGAGTTAGTTTCTCTATTGCTTCAGGTAAATTACTGATCTCATAAACCGCTTTATAAGGGTCGGTTACCTGAAAATAAAGCAAAGCATTAATATTAATAGAAACATTATCCTTGGTAATAACATTTTGGCGAGGAAAATCATATACTGTTTCTCTCAGGTCAATCCGATTTTCCAATCTTTGAGTGACTACTATATTACCGCGATAATCCTCTCTGGTAAATCGCCAGTGAATGGGACGAATCTTATCAATTATAGGGATAATAATATGTATGCCTGATTCTAAGGTTCGGTAATATTTACCTAATCTTTCAACAATAACCACCTCGGCTTGACGGACAACTATTATTCCTTTTGATATTAAGACAATAATAAAGATTGCGACAAGTATGCCAATTAAAGTACCAGCCATTTTTTTCTCCTTAGGTAAAAAAAATATTGCATCATCACATAATATAATAATCAGAATTTTGACAAGAAGAAACCCTTTTTTCTCTGACAGAAAGATATCATTTCCGGTTAGACTCAGTATTATTTTAGATATATCAGTAATATTCGTGATTACAATAATTCAATAATATACTTATATTTTAGCATAAAATAACTTATTGTCTGGCAATAAAATCCTTTTTTTAGAGGGTAATTATAAACCCTCACTTAAACCTTTAATTTTCATCACCAAAAATTCAAATGTCCAAGTCCGATAGCATGTAAGCCAGAGATGTAGAGTATTATTGATAGGCTATCTTCTTTGAGTTCTTTTCATTACATTTAGTACTATCAAGACTGCAGGATACCGGGAGAATGTCCGAGTGACTTAACAAAACGGCAGGATTTGAAGTTTTTGATAATAAAAAGTTCCTAAATATCTGGAGTGTCCAAGTCCAACTCAGTTGTGATGCTCCTCGCATATCATACTTGATGATAATGCGATAGCAACACTTTTCCAAGTTATCGCAATTTGAAGTTTTCAGTGACGGTTTACACCAGTATTCTCACCAGAAACAATGCATTCGTTTGAACAATTTGATATTTTTTCTTGACATATATATGGGTGCTTGAAAATATGAACCTCGAATTACATGACAATATAAACAAAATTAAAAAAGGAAGTTATCATGAAAAAGTTAACATTATAGTGATGCTATTTATTTTTGCCAATGCCTTTTTAATGGCATCCTGGGTTGCTTTTAGGAGCGGAGACGACCAACTTCATATCAACTTAACTCAATCCAATAATTCGGGAGTATGTTTTACAGTTTCTTTAAATGGGATGGATTGTGAGCAGGTTAATCATAATGGAGTTACATATGACAGAATCTCAGTACCGGAAACTTCCGGATATGGTATTATGGGAAGCCCTGCGATTCCACGAATCTCAAAGCTGATTGCCATTCCAGAGTGTCAGGATGTGGTGTTGACGGTATCGTCAAATACACCTGCAGTTATGAATAACTATAATTTATACCCAAATCCTCAATTTGTAATCAATACAGACTCCAATGGAGCTAAATATAGTACCGAGGAATTTTGTATAGATCAAACTAAATATGAAATAAATGCTTATTTATGCGATTATATAGCCACTATAAAAAGCACAGGGTATTTCCGGGATCAAAAATTTGCAGAAATTGAGATTATACCCATAAACTACAATCCTATTGCCAAAACCCTATTGATAAATAAAGATATAATTGTTAACTTGAGTTTTGTCTCTCCAAGTGGAAATGTAAATGTTAACACCGGAATCTTCAATGGCATAGCATCTAATTCGATGATCAATTACCAATCGAATGGGTGCACCGCCCTGGATAATGACTATAATAAAAGAAATGATCGAGAAGGTTATGTTCAGTATCAACGGTTGTTTTCACAAAATCAAGCATATTATGTGATAGCAGATTATTTGATTATAGCTGATGATCAATTTTACGACAGCAGTACATTGAATACTCCCGAATTCACTGTTTCACCAGCTTTAGCTCAAATAGCTCAACACAGAGCAGATTACAATGGCTTTTATGTAAGTGTCTTTGATGTGGAAAACATCGTGGATATATTTCAGGTTGCTTCTGACGGACCGGTTAAAAAAGAACGAGCCATAAAAAGATTCTTGCAAGCAGTTTACAATGGAAGCAATGCGCCAAATATTGGTGATGGACATTTTGGTTACATATTGTTAGTTGGCGATGTTATAACAACGGACGAAGAAACTAATCAGGGCGGAGTTTATACATCCTATGATCATGACATCATGGCGGAAAATGAATATTTGGTTGATACCATCTGTGCCAGTGACTATGATTTCTCTCTGCTCCAGGTAGTGGGACAACCTCCAGACCATTTTGGAGACTTTATGATAGGAAGGTTCAGCGTAGGAAATGAAGTTCAATTGCAGAATATTGTAACCAAAACTGTGGATTATGAAGTTTTGTACACTGTAGATGATTGGAGGATGCATACCCACTATAGAAACGGAAACAATGCACCTGATGCAGAAGATCAAAATAACTATTACACAAGCCTAACAAACCGAATTTATCAATATCTACCAAGCAGCTATGATCCATATTTCACTCACGTAATGCATGCAAATGAGCAAGCTCCATTAAATTACGGTACAACCATTGGTGAACTTAACAGTGGGTTGTTACTGATAAACTTCTGTGAACATGGAGCGGTTAATTTTACAGATGTATCAGCTGACTGGTTGCTTCAGCATCTAACTAACAGCAATAAACACCCGGTTGCATTTTACCAATCATGTCTGGTTGGAATGTACGACAACCAAAATGATTGCCTTACCGAGATCATGACCAGGAACAGCGCAAACTCGGGTTATGTTAATGTTATAGCTCCCAGTTTGGTAATCACAATAAATGGCCGAGACACCAATCCTGAGATATGTTTGCTATCAGGATATACATATTCTATTTGGGATAAGATGTATTTTATTGCAGGGGAAGCATTATTAGATGCAAAAATGAGAATAGCAAGCTGGAATAGCCACAGGTATTTGTATAACATGCTTGGAGATCCAGCGTTGAACATCATGGCTAAGGGATACAAAATTGCTCAGAGCACTGTTTTACCTGATGGCTTATTGATTACTTCACCCATAGAAATTGAATCCGGAGTAACTGTTTCAATTAGCGCCAATTCGCGGATAAGATTCGAACAAAACGGAAAACTGATCGTAAAGGAAGGCGCAATCCTCAATGTTGCACAAGGCGTTGAATTCGAAATGGGAAATCAGAATCGCATAATTGTATATGGTTCATTAAACATAGGTTCTGAAGTTCGCTTTACAGGTTATGGTACATCAGTAGCATATTTGGAATTGTTGGGTTTGTTTCCCAGTGTCTCGTTTGATCATACTCACTTTCAAAATATTAAAATCTTATCAGATATCGAACCCTTAAGTTATGAAGACTGCACATTTAACTACTGTACTTTAACTGTGTGCGCTCATAATACAAGTATACAGAATTCTACTTTTGAAGGTACCCCCATATATGTGAACGGCACCAATCATAAAACATTCTTCTTTGGATTTGGTCATAACAACTTATTAGATTCGCCATTGACACTTGAAAGTGTCTGTACATTTTATATCTATAACAATGTGTTTCAAAATGTTTCTATCTATCCATATCCAGATGCCATAAAGCTATTTAATAGTGGAGTCGGTGCTGGTTTTGAACATACTTTTCTTGATAATCATATTGGATCTAATCAACCTAATTACCTGTGCTTCAACAATGGGGTTTTCTCTTATAATAGTTATGTCGATGTGATCAACAGTAACTTTTTTAACAGAAATATTTCTGACATTACAAGTCTGAACGGTTCTTCTATAAGAGTTGTAGGGAATGAGAACTTGAATATGGTTAATGAAGGGCAACGGTTTATGTCTAGTAACCACGCCATAATCGCAGATCACATGAGTTTTCCTTACGAAGTTACCTGGAACTACTTTTATGAATCATCACCCGGTGAGTGGATGATCTGCTTAGACCATCAAAATAATTTGCGACACAATGTTACGTACAACGGATGGAATATGGCAGTTTTCGTGCCTGGTGTGAACTTGGATTTATCTGAGTTTACTTACTTGCCGGTATGGAATCAAAATTTACCCCCTCCTCAACCTATTGATGTAAAAGAAATGTATTACATGGCTGAGGATAGTTTTAAACAAGGGGATTTAATTGGTGCTGAACAGCTATATAAATCAGTAATATCATTATATCCTAATACTGAATATGCGGCAGCTGCAGCAAAAGCGTTATTACCTTTGGCTCAAGCTTTGTATGACAATCTGACTTCGCTGAAAAACTACTATAGGAATGATGACATGATGAACACTTATGAAGAATTAAAAAAGGTGTCCAAAAAATACAGTATTCTATGTAGTGTTATGGACAAGAACTACCCGGAAGCAATTCAAGAATACGAGCATATATTGAATAATTCTCCCTCCTATACAGATTCGATCTATGCGGTAATTGACCTTGGTTATACATATATTTTGATGGAAGAAAATAGTCCCAAGCTAAACTATATTGGCAGTTATGCTCAACTCAAACCAGCTTCATTTGAGGCATATATACAGGAACGTGATCTTCTTTTGACCGCCATTATGGGTAAGTCTGATCTACAAAATATAGACACTAATGTTTCTTCATCCTTAATTCAATCTGTATATCCAAATCCATTCAAGAGCAGTGTCAATTTCTCTTTTGTGCTACCTGCCAAGGATATACCCGAGCTCTCAATATATAATATTAAAGGTCAACTTGTGAAAAAGGTACATTCACAGTCGCTGAACAAAGGAATGAATTCCATTGTGTGGGATGGGAAAAATGAAAGCGGTTCAAGTGTGGCTTCGGGAATATACTTCTATAAACTGAAAGCTTGTGGCAGAGAGGAGACGGGCAAAGCCGTAATGATCCGATGAAAATATTGATGCGCTATTTATATCTGATAATACTATTGGGTTCAATCTCTTCGGGGTTATGCAACAATATCATTGGAGGTGCTTATCCCGGTGAGTTTTATACCAATAGTTTTTATTGGGTGGAGGATAATACTATCTCCTATGGGATAGCCTATTCTCCGGATTGTGGAAGGACATTGGAACTAACCAGCACAGGTTTATCAGCATTATTGAACGCAGAGCTATTGTCGATTGCATCTCCGGGATTGTGTTATCTGCACTATTATGATCAGATTAATGGCAATGAATTGGTGCTTGTGCAAGGTTTTGGGCAATATTTTACCGTAAGTGCATTGTACTTCGGTTTCTTTGAGATCATCCAATCAGGCTTTACGCTGAATCAGGTATTTATGATTGATTTTGATCAGGATACCCTGACAAGTACTCTGTATAGAAGTGAGCAGTCGGGATATGAATCATACGTTGTCTGCACGTTCGACAGCATAAAGGTCACATCCATTGAGAGGGGGATTAATACGGGTGAAATCTATCTCACTTCCTACGATTTCCGGGACAATCTGATGCACATTCTTCACAGTACTGACATGGGACTCAGCTTTACAGATTACCCCTTGCCTATAGAAATTCAGCTTCCGGGTCCAGTAATCAGTAGTCAATACAAAATCTATCCACAAAGCAATGGTATCCTGTACATCGGCAAAAATATGCCCTATGCATTCCCCAAAGCCTATAAACTTTACAGATACGATACTTGGACTCAGGAAACCTCACTGATTTGGGAAAGAGATCTGCAAACCAATGAATATCTATTTTTGGTTCCTGTTTTTTCTAATGGTATCGATTTTATCGTTCAAAAACTCTTGTACTGCATGAGTAGATGGCAATTGGTATTTTTTGAATCAAGCGATGAAGGAACAACCCTGGTTCAAACTGGATCTTATCTGCTGGATGCTACATATACAAACCCTACCTATCTTGTTCCCGTTCCTGCTGATAATCCTATTCCAGCCAATTCGACCAGCTCGAATATTCATGTTCGATCCAACGTCGAATGGAGCGTTGCAACGGAATCGGATTGGATCCTGAATATTAGCCCGACTCAAGGAGATGGCCATACAGAGCTTACTCTCTCCTTCGGCATCAACAATACGGGTGTAGACAGGAGCGCAGCTCTCAATTTCCATAGTGATACTGCCCAGGACACAATCCTTGTGATTATCCAATCTGGAGACGTCCCCTGCAGTGATGAGTTGAACCCGGCTCTCTCGATTCCATATCTTTCCTGCTATCCCAACCCCACTAAACATACCGCCACACTCAGATATCATCTAACAGAAAAGTGCTATGCAAGCATTGATGTATATAATCTCAAAGGGCAAATGGTCAGGAGCCTGACGGATGGAATCAAAGCCCCGGGAACCTTTGAAGTAAAATGGGATGGCAGGGATGATCAGGGTATACCGGTATCATCGGGGGTTTATATTGTCCGGCTGAAAACTCCGGGGAGAAGTATCTCGTCCAAATTACTTTTACTCAAGCAATAATTCTGTCTCATGTGGATGACGATTTCAGATCAGGTCAAGGCATTCTTTTCTGAACTTGCCATTGAAACTTTCTACAAAGGCATTTTGCTGTGGTTTGCCAGGAGCTATGAAGCTGAGTTCTACCTTGTTATCCTGAGACCATTTGAACATTACTGAACTTCGGAATTCGGGACCGTTGTCACAAACGATGAATTCCGGCAAGCTACGGTATTTAGCTATATCAGTCAGCTCTCTGGCTACTCTGATGCCTGATGATCCTGTCCCATTTTTTACACCACTTGTAAGGTGACACGTTTGCTAACGACATTGTTTTCATAGTTTTCTCGGAATTTCGTGGGAGTTATGTAATTTAGGGAACTGTGGGGTCGATTCGTGTTGTAATCTAACCGCCAATTCATAATCACATCTCTCGCTTCAAGTAAATTTCTAAAACAATTCAGGTCAAGGCATTCTTTTCTGAACTTGCCATTGAAACTTTCTACAAAGGCATTTTGCTGTGGTTTGCCAGGAGCTATGAAGCTGAGTTCTACCTTGTTATCCTGAGACCATTTGAACATTACTGAACTGCGGAATTCGGGACCGTTGTCACAAACTATGAATTCCGGCAAGCTACGGTATTTAGCTATATCAGTCAGCTCTCTGGCTATTCTGATGCCTGATATTGAAGTATCTACTACCTGGTGAATCAGTTCTCGGGTGAAGTCATCAATAATGTTAAGCACCCGGAATCTTCTGCCATACAGAAAGCTGTCTGAAACGAAGTCCATAGACCATCGGTGATTGGGATGTTCCGCTTGAACCAGAGGCTTGGTCCTATATTTGATATGCTTATGTGGACGTTGGGGCACCTGAAGTCTGGCTTCGCAATACAAACGTCTGATCCGCTTATGATTAATTGCTCCAAACTTGTCCCTGACTGCACTTACCATCCGGGGCAATCCCCAGCAAACATATTTGAACGCAGTTTCCTTCAAATAATCAGTTATCTGCTGATTCTCCGCGTTAAGCTTGGGCTTATAGTAAAACCTTTTGCGCTCAACCTTAACCAAAGTGCAGGATGTCCTCATACTCAAGCCTTGCTTCTGTAATTCCCCAACAGCAGCTTGTTTCTGTTGGGGACTCACCATTTTTTTGAGAGCAGCTCCTTCATCGCTTCGATCTCTAAATCACGTTCTGCCACCATCCTCTTCAAACGGCGATTTTCAATCTCCAAATCATGCTTGATCCTGGCATCACTGGGAGTCAGGCCTCCATATTTGTTCTTCCAGTTGTAGAAGGTGTTCCGACTGATGCCATATTTACGACATATTTCCTTAACCTCTGCTCCTAAATCGGCTTCATTCAGGATCTGATGAATCTGGGTGTAGGTAAATTTGCTACGCATGGTTTTCTCCATATCTGGTTAAGTTTTTTCTGAACAACAAATTCTCCCTATATGCTCCTGCTGTAAAGCAAGAATTTTTTTATCAGAAAAAACAGCATTTGCATTCTAATGTGTCACTCTTCCAATGGCGTAAATTTTGGGGATAAGGTCACTGATATTGAGGTATCTACTATTTGGTGAATCAGTTCTCGGGTGAAATCATCAATAATGTTAAGCACCCGGAACCTTCTGCCATACAGGAAGCTGTCTGAAACGAAGTCCATAGACCATCGGTGATTGGGATGTTCCGCTTGAACCAGAGCCTTGGTCCTATATTTGACATGCTTATGTGGACGTTGAGGCACCTGAAGTCTGGCTTCGCAATATAAGCGCCTGATCCGCTTATGATTAATTGCTCCAAACTTGTCCCTGACTGCACTTACCATTCGGGGCAATCCCCAGCAAACATATTTGAACGCAGTTTCCTTCAAATAATCAGTTATCTGCTGATTCTCCGCGTTAAGCTTGGGCTTATAGTAAAACCTTTTGCGCTCAACCTTAACCAAAGTGCAAGATGTTCTCATACTCAAGCCTTGCTTCTGTAAATCCCCAACAGCAGCTTGTTTCTGTTGGGGACTCACCATTTTTTTGAGAGCAGCTCCTTCATCGCTTCAATCTCCAAATCACGTTCTGCCACCATCCTCTTCAAACGGCGATTTTCCATCTCCAAATCATGCTTGATCCTGGCATCACTGGGAGTCAGGCCTCCATATTTGTTCTTCCAGTTGTAGAAGGTGTTCCGACTGATGCCATACTTACAACATATTTCCTTAACCTCTGTTCCTAAATCGGCTTCCTTTAGGATCTGATGAATCTGGGTGTAGGTAAATTTGCTACGCATTGTTTTCTCCATATTTTGTTAAGTTTTTTCTGAACAACAAATTCTCCCCATATGCTCCTGCTGTAAAGCGGGAAATTTTTTATCAGAAAAAACAGCATTTGCATTCCAATGTGTCACTCTTCCAATGGCGTAAATTTCGGGGATAAGGTCAACTTAAAGATTATTTATCAATTTAGTAGAGACAGTGTTCAAGTCAAAGTAAATAAACTTAAAATAAAAGATGCTTTGTTACAACCTTCTTGCGCTTTACCTACTTTTAAGAACAACTGGAAAGGCCAGGTAGCTGGAGATTGCACTTGACAAATAACAGATAATTGGACAATTAAATCGTATTTTTATAAACATTGTATTGAGATAAAAGAATTTGAATGAGATACTGATTAATTTAATAAGGATTTATAGTAATATAATAGCTCTTGCAGTATTATATTTTGTTAAAAGTAGATATTTATCTCTCTAAATTTATAGGAAATGAAGTAGAAATTGGATAAACAATACAATCAAAAAACCTAGGAAATAATATTTTTGAATAGATAAAATAATAAGGAGTCAAAATGCAAGTTACCCGATTGGAACAGATTCTGGATCTCATCAAGCC
>DFOM01000066.1:0-28820 GCA_002376725.1 Cloacimonetes bacterium UBA3541
TTATTTATTAAATCATATTCATCTAAAGATTCTGCTTCTAGTTCAGAAGTAAATGAATACCTGATGGAAGTTAATAAAATTTTAGATAATTATATTGGTCTAATAAAAAAGGGGGGATTCTTAATTATCCAGACTAAAGATGTAAGAGTAAATCAGCATATTGAACCATTAGCTAAACGATTATATGATACTTTAATTGATAATAGATTGTGGCTTAAAGAAATTGTTATTGTTAGTGAAAATGGTGAACTAGTAAAAGTAAATGAAGGTACTGCTGACAAACCATTACAGATAACGCATGAATACTTATTAATCTATGAAGTAAATCAGTAATTCATAAATATATGTTATTATAAAGGATAAAAGGTGATTTTAAAGCAATTATCTAATTATATCCTATCTCTTTATTATTATTTATATTCTTCTTATCTGATACGGCATTATCGTAATTCCCTGATTGATGATTTGATTTATACTACTAAAGACGATGTGAATATCAATGTATACCATGGGAAAAAGCCAGAATCACCTTATGATTTTATTATTAAATATAAAGAACCCAATAAAAGAGAGCGTACTCCCAAACATATTCATCTTATCATTGAAATGTATGTTAAATATGCTTATAATCCGTCATTAACTATGCAATTAAAGCAACATATATTAAATATGTTTACTCAAATACAGCCCATTGATTATTTCCCTCCCAAATTGCAATTCTTTAAACCAGAAAATATAATACCCTTTCAGGATTTAGATAATGTAGGTGAATTTACCGTGGAATTTTTACTTGTAACTGCCGAACTCATAGCGATACAAGAGAAAACAAATTATCCTGAAGGTTCTTTAACTGAAAGCTTATATAATGATTTTGGAGTAAAGGATAGATTTTCTGTTATTAATAAAGCTGTGTTGAAAAGAATTAGATAATAAAACATTATATAAGTATAACCAAGAAATATATAAGTCGCAACAATAATATTCATTTATTATTATTTGTTATAAAGTGACATAGGATATAGGACAAATAGTATTGAGACTTTTCTGCTATTATTTAGTTATAATATTATGTACATCTAAAGAAGTGCGAAACATTTCTAACTCGCAAAACTTTTTCATCAGGGGGCGAGATATACTTGTCTTGTAAAGCTGTTTTGAATAGTGGGATGAGACCTCTTCGTCTCACAAAGCTGCAAGGCTTTTCTTTCCTTAAGGGATATAGATAGAATAAAAAACTTATTTTTTCACTACCTTAACAATAACAAGCTTCTAAGAAGCTTCATAAATTAGACCTTTATGCCCTCAGTTTATGCAAGCTCTTACAGAGCTTCATAGACGAGGGTATCTATTACTCCAGTATTAAAATTTGGTGTTTTAGAATTATCGCATATTAAGAAAAGCCTAAGGTAAAGATAAAAAATTAGAAGAAGTGCTATAAATAAAGTTATAAAAATCCAAGTTCCAATTTCTGATCTTACAATTATTTAGTATCATCTTCTTACACATATTAATGTAAGGGTAGATAATTTATTCAGATAGACCAGATTATTTATAAATATCGTAAGGAATATAAATTGAAGCGGAATACAAAAAAGGGTTTGACAATATATCTTATTAAAAAAGAGAGTTTTTAAAATAGGACTTTATTTATTGAGTTTATCTAAATCTTTGATAATCAAAGTAATGTAGAAATAGATGAGGAACAAATGAAAGAATATGAACTGAAGAAAATGCGTAATCTGCTTTTTATGGGTGCCAGCGGTGCTGGTAAAACCAGTCTGGCAGAACAAATCTTTTTCCTAACGCATACGATTAACCGTCTAGGTAGGATTGATGAAGGTAATACGGTGATGGATTTTGATCCGGAGGAGATAATTAAGAAGATGTCTTTAGGATTATCTGTGGGATATGCTCATCATAAAGATTGCAAAATCAATATAATAGATGTTCCGGGTTCTCCTGATTTTATAGGAGAAACGATCGTAGCTATTCCAGCAGTAGAGAATGTGGTTATGGTGGTTAATGGCACAGCAGGATATGAAGTTGGCTTGGAATTAGCTATAGAACAGCTGGAAAATGAGAAAGCGGCAAAGATAGTTCTGGTTAATAGAATGGATAATGAACATGCAGATTTTCAGAAGACACTGGAAACCATCTATGATAATGCTGGATTCAATCCTATTCCCGTGCATATTCCCATTGGTAAAGAAAGCACCTTTGAAGGGGTAGTAGATATCGTTCGTCAGAAAGCACTTCTTCCCGATGGAGAAGGAGATATTCCTGCTGATATGCAATCTATGGTGGCTGAATCACGACAGAAATTGATGGAAGCTATAGCTGAAACGGATGAAGAGTTATTAAATGAGTTTTTAGATAAGGGTGAACTTACCGAAGAACAAATGATTAAAGGTATGCGAAAAGCACTTGCTAATGGCGAGATATGTGTAGCTTTTGCCTGTTCTGCACTGACAGGAGTGGGAGTTATGGCATTTTTAGATGCAGTAGAAAAGTATTTACCCTCTCCAGAAGATACCAATCCTATTCCCGTGATAAGAAAAGGTGAAGCAGAAGATTTTATAGCCTCTCCCGAAGGAGAACTTTTAGGCTATGTTTTCAAGCTCTATGCTGATCCCACAATGGGTGATTATGCCTATATTAGACTCTTTTCAGGTTCGTTAAGAACGGGTATGGAATTCTATATTCCTGAAAAAATGGCAAAAGAGCGTGCGGGTAATATTTATTATATGCTCGGCAAATCTCGTGATGATACGCAAGAACTTAGAGCAGGCGAGATTGGTGCTTTAGTTAAACTGAAAAATACCCGAGCTTTAAACACGATTATTTCTCAAGGTTCTAACCTATCTTTGAGAATGCCAGAATTGCCCACTCCCACTTACTGGCAAGCGATTACAGCATTAAATCAAAGTGATGAAGAAAAAATAAGTAATGCCTTACAGAAAGTAATTGCTGAAGACCCTACTATTCGTTTTGAGATTAATAAAGAAACTCATGAGAACATCATTTCCGGTCTGGGAGAACAACAATTACAACTTGTTCTTCGCAAACTCAAGAATCGTTATAAAGTGGATGCTATGCTAAAAGCACCTCGGATTCCTTATAAAGAAACTATCACTACCAGTGGTGAAGCTCAATATCGCCATAAAAAACAGACTGGTGGAAGAGGACAATATGCTGAGGTTTATTTTCGGATTAAACCCCTTGAACGAGGAGAAGGTTTTAAGTTCATCAATTCCATTGTCGGTGGTGTTATTCCCTCCAATTTTATCCCCGCAATTGAAAAAGGTGTTTTGGAGACAATGGAAAAAGGCATCATTGCTGGTTACCCAGTGGTTGATGTCTCAGTTGAAGTTTATTATGGCAGCTATCATGAAGTGGATAGCTCAGAATTGGCTTTTAAAATTGCTGCTTCAATGTGCTTTAAAGAAGGGTTTAAGAAGTGTAAACCTATTCTGCTGGAGCCTATACACGAACTAACGGTTATCGTTCCAACTGAATATATGGGCGATGTGATGGGCGATATAAGCACTCGTCGGGGTAGAATAATGGGAATGGAACAGCACGGTAAAAAACAGCATCTTACGGTTCAGATGCCGGTAGCGGAAATGTATTCTTACTACCCTGCTTTGAAATCCTTAACTCAAGGTAGAGGACGTTTCACTCAAAAATTCTCGCATTATGAGAAAGTTCCCGAAGATATAACAGCCAAAGTTATATCTGCTTGGCAGGAAAACGAAAACTCATAACTGCCATAAAATTGAATACAAAATAAAGGGGAAAGCAAGAATTAGCCTTCCCCTTTTTTCTTTCTTGACAGTTTATAGCCTTAAAGACAATAAGGTTATGTATAAATTGATAATAAAGATATAAAGAGGTTTTTATGTCTGGACACAATAAATGGAGTTCCATAAAGCATAAAAAGGGATCAGCTGATGCTAAAAGAGGTCAGCTTTTTACTCGTTTAGTTAAAGAAATTATCCTAGCCACAAAAAATGGAGGCGGAGATCCTGAAGCCAATCCTCGTCTGCGAACCGCTATTATGAATGCAAAAGCAGCTAATATGCCGAGAGAAAATATTGAAAGAGCAATTAAAAGAGGCACCGGAGAAATTGAAGGTGCTACTTATGAAGAAGTAATTTATGAAGGTTATGGTCCTAATGGTATTGGCATAGTGGTGGAAGTAATGACTGATAATAAAAATCGTACGGTAGCAGACATTCGTCACACTTTTGCTAAATACGGAGGCACTATGGCAGAAAGTGGTGCTGTAGCCTGGAATTTTGAACAGAAAGGGTTTTTCAATGTTCCCGCAGTTGGACTGGATGAGGATGATTTTATGCTGCAAGCTCTTGAAGCAGGAGCTGAAGATATAGAGTTAAATGGAGATTATTTTGATGTTTATACTGCTCCTCAGGATTTTCAAACCGTTCTTACTAATATGGAGAAATTAGGTTATCCCATTGAAAATGCAGAATATATCCGTGTTCCTAAATCAACTATCAATGCCGATGAAGTTGCACCAAAGATATTTAAACTGATAGAAATGCTGGAAGATCTGGATGATGTTCAGAAGGTCTATGCCAATTTTGAAGTATCTGATGAAATAATGGAAGCTCTAAGTCAAGAAGCGTGATAATAATTGGTATAGATCCCGGTAGTCGTTTTTGTGGATATGGTCTTTTGGAGATAGAGGGACGAAAAATTATAGCTGCGGGCTGTGATGTGATTAATGTGCTGAAAGGTAAGGACTTACTTGAAAGATTGGAACTGCTCTATAATGCTATAAACGATATTTTAAAAGAATGTGAACCTGATATAGCAGTAGTGGAAAGTATATTTTATCATAAACAAATCCGTAGTGTTTTCACTCTGGGACAGGCACGTGGAGTGATTCTTCTTGCTCTAGCTCAAAAGAATATACCCTTAGTTGAATATAGTCCACGAGAAGTGAAAAAAGCGGTAGTAGGTAATGGAAATGCCAGTAAACAACAGGTAAGATATATGGTAAATAAGATTCTCAATTTGCATAATAAACCTGTTCAAGATGATGCTTATGATGCTTTGGGTCTGGCTTTATGCCATTATAATAGGATAAGATTTGCCTGATGCTGAACTATCTTCGTGGAACTCTGATTCATAAAAATCCAATGAAAGTAGTAGTAGAGACGGTTTCAGGTATAGCTTTTGAATTACAGATACCGATCAGTACCTTTGAAGTTCTTCCAGAGGTGGGGAAGGAGTGTATAATCTACACTCATCTCCAAATCTCACAGGATGATATTCGTCTCTATGGTTTTGCCACTCAAGCTGAGTGTAAACTTTACCAGCAATTAAATCGTATCTCCGGTGTAGGACCTAAGATTGCTCTTTCCATTATCTCTACTTTGCCGATTCCAACCTTTGTTAGGGCTATAGAAAGAGGGGAAGAGGCTCTACTGACAAAGATTCCAGGAATTGGTTCTAAGAGTGCACAAAGATTGATTATTGAGCTTAGAGGAAAACTTCTTCATCTTCTGGAGTATGAAGTTTCCGAAGGAAAAGTGCTGGAAGAAGATGTAATAACTGAAGTAGAAAGTGCACTTCAGGCTCTCGGATTCAATCCTAAGGAAGTTCGCAAAGAATTAAGTTTGTTAGGTGATGAGTCATCTAAGATGCCTACGGAGCAATTAATTAAAGAAATAATTAAAAGAATATATCAAAGAAGAAGATAAATGCTCAGAGAAGAAGCTTATCACACAATTCTTAAGGTGTTCAAGGATACAGAATTTTCCGATACTCTCTTACATCAACGAGCAAAAAAGCTCAAGGAAAGCAAGGAAAATGTAGCCCTCTTCTATAATATGGTGAAAGGTGTAATAAAGATGCGTCTAAAACTGGATTACATCCTTTCTCAATATACAGATAAGGAAAAATTTGCTACAACTGATATCAAGATTAAAACCTGGCTATATCTGGGATTGTATCAATTGATGTATCTTGATTCTATACCTGACTATGCAGCTATAAATGAGACAGTTGAACTGGCGAAGAAGAATCTGGGAGATAAGGTGGGAGATTTTGTAAATGCTGTCCTTAGAGCTTATCAACGCCATCCTGAGGTTAAATATCCTGAAGACCCAGTTCTAAGGATAGCCTATGAACATTCTTATCCTCCAGAATTAATTGCTAATTGGATAGAGCTTTGGGGTGAAGAAGATACCGAGTATCTTGCTCTTTTTTATAACGAAAACCCCAGATTGCATATAAGAGTAAACACTACTGCCACCACCAGAGATAAACTTATTCAGTATTTTACCAAACGTAATATTCCTGTTAGTCCTTCTCCTGTTTCTAAGGTGACTATCTTAACCGATGCAGCAGATGAGGTCTTAGAAGATGTAGCTTTTTCGGAAGGATATTTTTCTATTCAGGATACTTCTTCCACTTTAATAGTAGATTTATTAGACCCTCAACCGGAAGAATATATTATAGACCTTTTTGCTGCTCCAGGCGGTAAATGCACCTATATAGCTGAAAAGATGGCTAATACAGGTGAGGTGGTAGCTGTGGATAAGATTCCCCATAAAATGAAACTTCTCAAACAAGCAGCAGACCGTTTACAGCTTACCAATATTAAGCAGGTAGTAACTGATGCTTTTCGTTATGGACCGGTGGCACCTGCTTATGACAGAGTTCTGGTAGATGTTCCTTGTTCTGGTTGGGGTGTTTTTGGTCGTAAAGCAGATTTGAGATGGCAGGCTAATAAGGATATTAATGAATTGGTTAAACTGCAGGAAAAAGCTCTTGATTATGGTGCAAACTTTGTTCGTTCTGGAGGAATATTGGTCTATTCTACCTGCACACTAAATCCAGCAGAAAATGAGGAGCAAATAAAAGGTTTCTTGAAAAGAAATCCCAAATTTAAGCTCATTGATGCAAAAGAGATATTACCCCCCGACTTTACTATGGAAGGAATGTTTAAAACTCTACCTTTCAAGCATGATATGGATGGTGCTTTTGCAGCTAAGATGAGAAAAACAAGGTAAGAAGCTATGGCAAGTGAAAAGACAAAGAAAATCTGGATGACCATCGGAATTGGTTTGGGTATCATCTTTATAACAGCTTTTTTGACCAGTCAAATCATTTTCCCTCTCGTTTTCCGTACACCTAAAACCTTAGAAGTACCTAATGTGGTAGGTCTGAGTTTACCTATGGCAAAGCTAAGACTTTCTCAACTGGGATTACATATAGTGGTAAGGGATTCTGTATGGTCGGAAACCGGGCAACCTAACACTATTTTAGACCAGGACCCTCCAGCCGGAAAGAAGATTAAACCAGAGAGTACCGTTTATGTTAAAGTAAATAGAGGTCCTATGAAGGTAGGTGTGCCATATCTTATAGGAATGAGTTTCAATGATGCTTATTATACACTTAAATCATCAGGATTGCAGGGTGTAATTGTAGATTCCTTATATTCGGATAATTATCCTATCAATACGGTGGTTCGTATTTCACCACCAGAAGGGACTAAAGTAGAAAAGGGGGCAAGGGTTAGATTATATATAAGTAAAGGTCCTAAGCCTTTTATAGAAGAGACCGTTATCTGGGATAGTTTATTGATGTAGTTGTTGTTAGGATAAATGAAACCAGCCAATAGCCTGGAGAAATTTATCTCCAATCAGAGTCCAGACATAACTTGCTAAAGCGATAATATTGCCAAAAGCAAAGCCTTGATTGGGTTTCCGAACAAAGATAAGAAAATACAGCAATCCTAGTATACAGGCGAAGAGAATAACCCAGGGGATATGGATTATGCCAAAGAATGCACCTACTGCTGGTATAAGAATTACATCTCCACCACCTAATCCTTCACGATGGAATAATTTTAACCAGAGCAGAGCTAATAAATAGAGAAAGGCAAATAGAATTACCACTGGTAAGAAAAAAACCATAAAGAAATCATAAAAATTAAAATCCGTTTGAATCAATCCGAGCAATAAACCCGTAATTGCCAATGGAATAGAAAGCACCAGTGGAATAATCTTATGAAAGGCATCAATAAAAAATATAGGGATGAGAAAGCCAGTCATAATGGCAAATTTGAAGAAGCTGAAACTCAATCCATAGACCAGATATAGAGCAATAAATAATACAGGTGTAATTATTTCAACTACTAAATGATGCCAGTGTATCTTAGCACCACAACTCTTACATCTTCCCTTTAGAATTATATAACTGATGATGGGGATATTCTGCGAAAAAGGGATAGGTTTTCCACACTCTGTGCAATGCGAAGCAGGTCTAAGTATTGATTGATGACGAGGAATTCTATCAATTAAGACATTGAAAAAGCTACCTAAGCAAGCACCAATAACAAAGAGAAGTATGATAATCAAAGCAGTCAAAGAAGCTTACCACCTTTCATACCAGTGATTATAGTAATGAGGGAAATAATCTCCCTGGTGGAATTCTATCTGGAAATGCATATTATCCGAGGGTTTGTAACTCAATCTAAAATCTGGAACTATTCTGGTGCTATTATCATTATTAAGCTTAAAAGAAGTGGAAGTGGAACCATAATTTATCACATTGAGGTCCAGCTCCATTTTCAATTTCTGAGAAAAGGCATAGCTTAAGTGATTAGTATACCGTGAAAGATAATAGCCATAACCAGCAGAGGAAGTTCCTGCCATAAATCCCATAGAATGACCCATATTAAGTCTGGCTGGATTTAGCAAAGAGTTATTATCCATATCGCCGAGAAAAAGTGCCGGATTTATCAGATTTACCTGAGCTACTAGAGGTAAAACCAGCAGTATAGCACTCAGAAGAATAAATAATTTCTTCATTTAACATCTCCTTCTTGATTCAGAATTCCACTTAAATACAAATCAAATAATATTCATTTCTTGTCAAGAAAAGTTATTAGATGAAGTTAATGGGATCCGGGGAACAAATATGAAGTTTCACCGAAAATTGCGAATCATCTCACCAAACTTAGTATATAGAAGAATGGAAATTTCTATGCACGATTTCTGGGATACCTAAGCAACAGCTACCAGGGCTAAATAACATAATACAATTCAATACAATACAAATCAATCTATTACCCCTACCTCCATTTTTTTTGCTTGACAAGTTTTGTTATTTGATATATTTGATAATATTATATTCTGTTTTTTCTTGTATAATAAAATAAACCTATAGGAGGAACTAATGAAAACAGCAATGCTAACCAGCATCTTGTTTCTATTCGCAACCGGGCTGCTGGCTCTCATCGGCTATGGCACATCTGCACCTGTTGTCAATGACACCGTAGATCCATCACTTTCCATTCTCGCTCCCAATGGTGGCGAAGCTTGGTACATAGGTGATACCAATTATATCACCTGGACTGCGTCCGACACCAATCTCTCCCCCAACAGTGTCTATCTTTGGTACAGTATGAATGGAGGAACGAACTATGTTCTTTTGGCAGAAGCAATAGCCAATAGCGGTAGCTATCCCTGGGAGATGCCATCCACTCAAAGCTATAATGCTAGGGTTCGGATAAATGTATCCGACAGCTTTGGCAACTTCACCCAAAAAGCCAGTGCCAGTACATTTACCATTACCTATGTCCCACCGCAGGCGCCAACCGGAGTAAATATAAATACAAGCAATGGCATAGATGCCGTTATTTCCTGGCAGCCTGTTACCCAAACCATATACAACACACCTATAACCCCTGATGGATACATCGTGCTGTATAACGAATCACCCTATGAGCAGGATGAGCACTTCTACTATTACCTGTGGGATGTCACATCCGGCACCAGTTTTACTCACGGTGGTGTAATGCGCAGACGGGGTGAAATGTTTTACCGTGTGGTTGCCTATAAGGACTATGATGGCAGAATGGCAGATATCTTATCTGCTGCCAGAGCTAACCCGGAAAGTAAGCTAAGCCTGACGGATATTAAACAAGCCCTTGTCTCCGCAGCTATTGGAGGTGAGAAATGAGACCGGTAATTTTGCGTTTTGGGCTAATTGTATTTGCTATGCTGCTCAGCTTTTCCTTCTTTGCGGAAACTTTTGCCTTGCAAAGCTTTGAAAGCCAGACCACAGATACCTGGAGCTACACTGCCAATCCTACTCCAGACAGCAAACGCGTCTGGTGGGGTCCCACTTCTGAAACTATGGGCGGTGCCACTGCTTATCAGGGAAGCTACTATTGGGCAGGCTGGGACTTAGATAATGTGGAAAGCACTATCACCTTCCAAACCCTTACCCTGCCAGCTGGATTTATTTATAATGTCAGTTTCTATTACTTCACCAAGAACCTTGCCACCACTGATGACTACTGCCGCTACAGCGTGAAATATGACAACGGCACAAATTGGGATAACTGGGTAACGGTAAACAATAACAGTAATGCCTGGACTGCCGTCTCGGTAGATGTTCCGTCTGGAAGCAACTACTTAAGGATGAGGTTATCCAGCAAGTTTGACGGCAACACAAAGTATGCGCATTGGGACTACATTAAGGTGGAAAAAACGCCCATCTCTAATACAGCGCCGGTGGTGAGCAATGTAACCGTCAGCCAGCGCACGGATGGTAGCAAGATCGTGGATATTTACTATGACCTCTATGATGCCGATGACGAGCTCTGCGATATCAGCTTCAAACTAAGTGCCAATGGCGGTGCCAGCTTTAACATTATCCCCAGTCCTGCCAATCTCAGCGGGGATTTTGGCGATGATCTTGCTTCGGGGACAAACAAACACATTATCTGGAATGCCGGAGCGGAAAGCTATACTCTTGATGCGAGTTACCTGTATCGCGTCTATGCCGATGATGGCAGTTCACCGCCTATGCCGGAAAACTTCGTTTTTGTGGAGGGAGGCACCTTCAACAATGGTACTTCGGATGTGACTATCAGCAGCTTCTACATAGATAAATATGAGCTCACGCAAGCTGGATATCAAGTTGTGATGGGTGTGAATCCTTCCGGTTTCACGGGTGTAACCAATGGACCTGTGGAGCAAGTATCCTGGTTCAATGCCATTGAGTATTGCAACCGCAGGAGTATGCAGGAAGGGCTTGCGCCTTGCTACAGCTACAGCACTTATGGCACTAATCCGGATAACTGGCCCTGGGGATGGAATACAAATGAAGCCAACCACACCAATGTCTCCTGTAACTGGGAAGTCAATGGCTACCGCCTGCCCACGGAGATGGAATGGATGTTTGCCGCACGGGGTGGGAACCAGACGCATAATTATACCTACAGCGGCAGCAATGATTTGAATATAGTAGGTTGGTATTGGGATAACTGGGGAGCTTATGAATATTCCACTCATACCGTTGGTGCACTGGCCCCCAATGAGCTTGGCCTCTATGATATGAGTGGCAATGTTTATGAATGGACCTGGGATATTTATGGCAATTATCCCAGCGGTGCTCAGACCGATCCATATGGGGCTACCAGCGGATCTTCCCGTGTGATACGCGGTGGCAGTTGGGACAGCAATGCCAACGGCTGCACTGTTTCGTATCGTACCAGCAGCGGTGCGTCGAGCACGTACAACATCATAGGCTTCCGTGTAATCAGGGTATCCCCTTGATTTTTGTTTTTTTGTCCTTTTTGCCTTTTGCAATATTTAGGGTAAAGGGACAAAGTTATGAGCTTACAACCTTATGGGGGTGCAGGGGGATTTTTCCCCCTGCATCCGAATTTTTTTAGAGAAAGATTATATATAAATTGAGGTTAGTCCTTTGAAGGTATCCCAGTTTATAGCATTATGTATAATTCGCATATTTACGAGATAATCAAGCGACAACCCCAAGTGAAGTCCAAAATAGTTTCTATTTACAGTAATAGATGATACAAAGGCGCCCTTATATTTCCCCAACAGCCGATGTCCAGGTCCAAACCAAGTCCCTCTTAAATCTGCACCTCATAAAGCGTTATCCCCACTTGTCCAAGTGAGAAGGGCTTGCAACTTTGGGTGAGAGTTTATAACAAATCTTCACTTTTATGCCTGATCACTTTTCCGATAGCAAGATAGATGGTATTTTCAGCAATATTGGTGGATAGGTCAGCTATCCTTTCCAGATTCTTGGCAATGCGTAATAAATGTAAATATTGTTTGGTTAGGATGGGATTTATCTGAATTAGCTCTAACAGATGATGGTAAATCTGGCGATTTAGATTATCCACAATATTATCTTCCCTACAGATTTGATGAGACAGTTCCACATCTTCTTTAATCAGAGCGTCCAGGCTATTTTTTAGCATCTTCAAGGCATTATTTTTCATCTGTTCCAGTTCTGGGAGTTCATAGACAACAGGATTATTCATCAAATGAGCGGTGCTTTCGGAAATATTAACTGCCTGGTCAGCTAATCTTTCCAGGTCATTATTGATACGATAAATCATCAGGATAAGCCTTAAATCTTTGGCTTCAGGCTGATATAAAGCAATGGTGGTTATACACTTATCATCAATCTCCAGTTCTGTCTGATTAACCTGGTCTTCCAGAGCCAGGACATTCTCCAGCAAAGATGGGATAGTTTTATAAAGGCCATCAACGGAAAGAGATGCCATCTCTTCGACTAAACCTGCTTCCGACATAAGCATTTGTTTAAGTTCCTGTATCCTTGTTTCTAACATTTTATCTCCTTAACCGAAAACACCGGTTAGATATGCTTCAGTTCTTTTATCTTTCGGGACAGTAAAAAGTTGTTCCGTTTTTTCAAATTCTACTAATTCTCCTAAATAGAGGAAAGCAGTATAATCAGAAATTCTTCCAGCTTGAGCAACATTATGAGTTACAATTAGAATTGTCACGCTATTTTTAAGAGCCAGACATAGCTCTTCTATTTTAGCAGTGGATTGAGGGTCCAGAGCGGAAGTAGGTTCATCCAGCAGTAGCACTTTAGGTTTATTAGCTAAAGCTCTAGCAATGCAAAGTCGTTGTTGTTGTCCACCAGAAAGACTCATTGCAGAATGATGTAAACGGTCTTTCACTTCATCCCATAACCAGGCAGCTTTAAGACTTTCTTCCACTCTATCTTTTATCTCGCTTTTACTGTATTTACCTTGAATCTGAAGTCCATAAGCTACATTATTATAGATAGATTTAGGGAAGGGATTAGGTTTTTGAAACACCATACCAACTGAAGCTCTAACAGCATAAACATCGGTTTTAGGAGCATATATATTCTTACCGTTCAGATATACCTTTCCGGTGAGTTCCATATCTGAGATAAAGTCATTCATCCGATTGAAACAGCGTAATAAAGTTGATTTTCCGCATCCTGAAGGTCCAATTATAGCGGTGATACTATTTTTATAAATCTCAAGGTTAATATTATGTAGAATTTGATTCTTACCGAACCAGAGATTGAGATTTGAAGTCCAGATTTGTCGGTCTACCATTGTCTTTTCTTCCTCATATAAGAACGGATTATTATAGCTAAAGCATCTATTAATAAAACTAAGAGTAATAAAACTAAAGCAGTTCCATAAGCAATAGGAACTTGAGCTTGGGGATGGGTGCCTTCCGTCATTAACGCATAAATATGATAGGGCAATGCCATAACTTCATTTTGCAAACTATGTGGTAAACTACGAGAATAAAAAGTTGCGGCGGTAAACATTATGGGTGCAGTCTCACCTGCAACTCTTCCTACACTGATAATTGCACCAGTTAAGATATTAGGCAATGCTGCGGGAAATACTACTTTGGAGATAGTTTGTCTGGTTGTAGCTCCCAAAGCTAAAGATGCTTCGGAAAAATCAGCAGGAACACTGCGGATTGCTTCTTCCGTATTATTGATTATTACAGGTAAGGCAAGAATTGCCAGAGTTAAACTTCCAGATAAAAGTGATACATTCAAGTCCAGTAAGTTAACAAAGATTGTCATACCGAACAAGCCAAAGATTATGGAAGGTATTCCCGCCATAGTATTGATGATGATATGCAGAATATTGACCAGCTGTGAAGGTTTTCCATAATGAGTTAACCAGATAGCGGTGAAAATGCCTAAGGGTAAAGCTATAATCATTGCTAAAGCAGTAAGCAAGAAGGTGCCAATTAGAGCAGGAAAAATACCTCCTTCCGTCATTGCCTCTCTTGGTGGTTCAACTATAAATTTCCAGCTTAAAACAGGAGCTCCAAGTGTGATTATACGGACAATAAATACCACGAGAAATCCAGCTGTAATGATTAGCATCAAAGTCATAATACTTAACCAGAAAGTGTTTTTTCCTCTGCGAAAGTTCATTTTTGCCTCTTAGGTCTAAATACAATCTCAGTTATTAGATTGGAAAGAAAGGTTATGATAAATAGGACTATAGCCAGTGCGAATAATGCATTGTAGTGCAGATCTCCGATGATAGTTTCTCCCATTTCTGCTGCTATAGTAGAGGTTAATGGACGCACAGATTTAAAGATAGAATTAGGTATTTGAGCTGCTCCTCCTGCAACCATTAAAACTACCATAGTTTCTCCTATAGCTCTTCCAAATCCTAAGAGAATACTACCTATAATGCCCTTTTTAGCGGCAGGAATTATAGCTTTGAAGATAGTTTCTGTTTTTGTTGCTCCCAAGGCTAAAGAGGCTTCTCTTATGCTATGTGGAACACTGGACATTGCATCTTCACTTATACTGCAGATAATAGGAATAACCATAATACCAAGTATTAACGAGGAAGTGAACAGATTGAGACCTGTATCCAGAGAGAACCACTGACGGATAAGAGGAGCCAAAAAAGCCATACCAAACAAGCCATAAACTACGGATGGTATTCCGGCCAGAAGTTCTATCACTGGTTTTACTATCTCTCTTAACCCTGGACTGGCTATTTCAGAGATAAAGATAGCGGAACCCAAGCTTAAAGGTATAGCAATGATTAGTGCTCCCAGCGTAACATATAAAGAACCTATAATCAGTGCCCAGGCACCAAAGCCAGGTGGATCATAGGTAGGATACCAATTATTAGTAAACAGAAAATCTTTCCAGCTTATGACTTTAAAGAGAGGCAAACCATCGTGAAAAATACCATAAATTATTGCTATTAGACAGACCACAGTTAACAAGGAAGCTAAGTAAGCGATTACCTGGAAGGTTCTTTCTTTTATAGTTTTCATATTAATAATCTCAAAGACGGGAGACTAAGCTCCCGTCATAATGGAGGTTTTGAGCAATGTAAACATTATTTAGGGTTATTTTAAAGTAATAAAACCCTGTTCCTGAACTATTTTTTGTCCGGCATCAGATTGGATAAAGGCAATGTAGTCATTAACTGCTCCCTTAGCTTTTCCATTGGTATACATATACAGTTTCCTGGCAAGTTTATAAGTGCTATCTTTTACAGTTTTTTCACTGGGTATAACATTCTCTATTGTTACCGCTTTCACTTTATTGCTTAAAAATCCTAATCCGGCATAACCAATAGCACCGGGAGTAGTAGATACGGTTGTGGCTACGGCATTATTAGAAGCTAACAGTTGAGCAGAAGAGATGACTTTTGCTCCTGCCATAACCTTTTCATTAAAGACCTCAAAGGTTCCTGAAGAAACATCACGGGATATAACCACGATAGGAAGATTGGAACCTCCAAGTTCATTCCAGTTACTTATTTTGCCTGAGTAAATATCTCTTAGCTGTTTAATGCTTAGATTCGTTATGGGATTGGATGAATGGACAATTACAGCTATACCATCCAGAGCAATCGCATAGGCTACGGGCTGAATACCTTTAGATTTTGCCTGAGTTATTTCTTTTGCTTTCATAGGGCGACTGGAATTAGCTATATCTACCGTTCCATTCATTAATGCTGCAATTCCTACTCCAGAACCACCACCTCTAATAGATATATTAATCTCTGGTAATGCATTCATAAAAGCTTCTGCCGTTGCCTGAGCAATAGGAAGCACGGTAGTTGAGCCTGAACAAGTTATATTAGTTTTAGCCAAGGCAGTAAAGGTGATTAAAACGAGTGTTAGGATAATCATAAATACTTTGTTTTTCATTAGTTCCTCCTATAATTTTATAGTATTATTAAATCGCCATTTATATTGAAGTAAAAGGGTTTGACTATCTTTCATTTTATTCGCATACTGAGATGAGGATTCATCTTCATCATAGGTTTTAACTATATAATTGAGCTGAAGTTGCATAGCTGGATTAGCACTCTCATCGTGCATAAAGTTATAATTAAGTCCTGCTGTGATGCTATTAAGTAAGTTGGGGTTTGAAGGATTATCGGTTTCATTCCATCTATCATAGCGTCCTAAAAGGGCAAAATCAATTCCTGTAAACTTTGCCATTTTCAAGGTTGGAAAGACACTTAGACAGTTAGCAGTGTAATCTTTATGAGAAAAGTCCTTTGCATATTTAACATCTTTATTGATATACTCAATCCAGATATCCACTGGACCATATGCCAGGCGCAATAATCCATCAAACAATAGTTGATCATTATAGTTGGGATTCGGACTGTTATTGGAAAGAAGAGGGTTTCTCTCACTGCTATTGGTCATCACTGAACCACCTAGGGTGAGACCCTGGATAGGAGTTAAACGAAGATTGGCTAATAGTGATGGATTTATATTATCTTTTAAATTCACTCCATAGCTTTTATATCCTTCTCCATTATAAAAACCCAGGGCATATTCTCCCCATCCTTTAGGAATATAGCCATTGAAAGTGATGCCATAATCGGATGAGCTGACTATTTTGTATTCATCGGAAGGTGCTTTACCAATAAGGTCATAACTCCAATCGTAAATAGTACCAAAATATACTTTCTGTAGTCCAACGGTAGTAGTTAAATCCGGAACAGGAATTAAGTGAGAAAAATCCACATATGCGTATTTTAATTTTAATCCTGCACCATCTTTAATCAGGTCTGAACTAAAAATATCAACGGTAAAGCGTCCCTTGATAGTTTCGCTGAATTTAGGTTCCAATCCAATATACCCTCGTTCTAAAGAAAAATAATTTTTTAGTATAATATTGCTGCTATCGCCGGGAGCTTTTCCATTTTCCAGAGTCCAACGGTTCCACATCTCGCCAGTGATTTTTAATTCCTGGCAATACAGTTGAACAGATAAGATTAATCCTATCAGGGTAATCCAGATTATTTTTTTCATATTTTTATTTCCTCCTTGGAAATTCTACCCTATTATAGGTTTAAATTGTTAGGATTTTATAAGCTGGGGGTTAAGATTTGTTAACTATCTATATAATTGAGTGTATATAAAGAAGTTAGCCTATTCAGCAGTTCTGGAAACGGACTTTATTCTGCGTAATGCCTTAGACCTCAATTGTTTAACTCTTTCTACGGATATGCCCATCTCAGAAGAGATTTCTTTTAAGGTTAAATTCTCAACATAGGATAGATAGATAACCCTCTTTTCCCATCCAGGCATATCATCAGGAATATAGTTTTGAAGATTTCTATTCTTAAAATCGGGGAGTTCGTTTTTATCTATGACTTCTGAATCGCACAAGGAGTTTGCCTGTAGTGACTGTTTTTTTTCTTTATCTAATGCAGCCAGGATTCTCTTTTTGATGTGCCAGACAGCGTAGGTGGAGAATTTAGTTCCTTTGGTTGGATTATAACTTTTTGCGGCATCTAACAATCCCAGTAATGCTTCCTGCTGTAAATCTTCTAACGGGAGTTCGGCATTTTTATACTGATGGCAAATGCTATATGCCAAGGAGGAATACTCATTTATAATGGCATCGTAATCTATGGTGTGTTCTTTATCGGAGTCAATATTCATTTTTTAATCCTGAGTTTTTCTGGGGTAATGTTAGCTTAAAAGTAGTGCCTTCTCCCAATTTACTGGTTACGGTGATATCACCATGATGGAGAAGGATAATGTGTTTCACTATTGCTAATCCTAAGCCAGTTCCATTACGACTTCTGGAACGAGAAGGGTCTGCCACATAGAAGCGTTCAAATATTCTGGACAGATGTTCTGGTGCTATTCCGGTGCCTGTATCGGAAACTTCAAATATCACTTTATTTCCTTCTTTCTGGCTTTTTATAAGGATAGTTCCTTTATCGGTATAACGAAGAGAGTTTTGCACTAAGTTTATAAAAACCTGTTCCAGACGGAAGGGGTCACAAACTAATCTCGGGATAGCAGGGTCCAGATTGATTTCCAGATTCAATTTCTTTTCTTGTATTTCTGGTTCCAGAATCAATCTTATATTGTCAAAAAAGGTGGTGAGATTAATGTCCTGTAGTTCCAGTTGTGCTGTGCTTTCCAGTTGAATAAGTTGTTCCAAATCTCCAATAAGATGATTCAGACGCTGACTATGATTAAGAATTATCTTCAGATAACGGGTGTGATTTTGTTCTGGAGAAGATAGCATAGCTTCGGTAAATCCCTGGATGGCGGTCATTGGTGTTCTCAATTCATGAGCCAGATTGACAATAAAATCTTTTTTCATCTGTTCGGTCTGGCGTATTGCGTCTATATTATGCAGGATAAAGATTTTGCGTTTAGCTTCCTGATTTAGACTGCAGGAAAATAAGAAGCTGTGATTCTGGAGTGTGATTTCCGAGATTTGCTTTTCTGGCGATGCATCCGTTTTCTCAAGGGAAGCCAACAATTCCGGATGACGGATTATTTCCTGATAATAAGGTTTTTGAGCTGGATTATAGGTGGGAAAAAGATTCTGGAAAGGTTCATTTGCCCAGATTATTCTACCTTCATCATCCTGAGCCCAGAGAGCATCTTCTATGGAATTGAGTAGCAATCTCAATTCCTGTCTATGAATCGTAAGATGATGAATCACTTCCTCCAATCTTTCCAGCATCTGATTAAACACAGCGGCAACTTCATCAACTTCTTTTATGCCCAGCTCTGGTAAACGCTGATTATATTCTCCCTGAGCAATAGTGTGGGCAATATTTATCCAGCTTTTTCTTATTTTATTTATCTGGTGCTGAAGAACAAAGATACTGAGCAGAGAGATCAAACCTACGATAAAGAGAGTAAGCCAGATGGGAGCTTTCAGGATCAAGCATACAGCAACGCTTAAGAGCAATAGAAGCAAAGAAGTGATAATTAAAGGACTGAGCTGATATTTCCTCATTGTCCAGAATCTTCCTCATATAAAGAAAATTTATAGCCCATTCCACGAATATTTTTAATCATCCAGGCAAAATCATCCAATTTTTCTCGTAAATTACGAATGTGAACATCTACTGTTCTTTCAATTACAATCTTATCATTTCCCCAGAGATAATCCAGGATCTGATTTCTACTATAAACCCATCCCGGTCGTTGGGTGAGAAGCTGCAAAATCTTGAATTCAGTTAAGGTTAAATCTATTTTCTTATCTCTTATATAAACCTCAAATTTATTGAAATCTATCTTGAAGTCAGGTGTTATAGTTAGAACATTTTTAGAGGTCTCCCAGCCCCTTCTCCGTAAAACTGCCTTCACTCTTGCCACCAATTCCGAACTGGCAAAGGGTTTTGTGATATAATCATCTGCTCCATATTCCAGACCTTTTACCCTATCTTCCACATCTGTTCTGGCAGTTAACATTATTATGGGAATAGTTTCCCATGCTGGTCTATTCTTGATAATCCTACAGGCTTCCATACCATCTAAATCGGGAAGCATTAAATCCAGTATGATTAAATCGGGGATTTGTTCATCCAGACGATTCAGCATCGCTTTTGCTCCAGTAAATCCCTCTGTATTATATCCAGCCTGGGCTAATACCAATCTTAACAATTCAAGAATGTCCGTTTCATCTTCTACTATATATATCTTATTATTCATAACTTATATCCCCTATTTAAGACTCTTTTCTTTATATCTTATTATCTGGCAAGAAAAAACACTTGTTTTTAAATTAATTTTTCTTAACAAATAGAAAGATGTTGAATGCTTGTTCTAAGGTTTATAGCCTTAAAGGAATAAATTAGCGTAGAAAAGGATAAATTCGCAAGAATTGGGATAAATTCGCAGGTGAAAAATAGGGAATTATAGTGATGGTATATTCTTGAAAGCTTCTGTGGGGTTTCTTACCGATAAAAAACCTAAACGAAAACCCCCGCTTTTTAATGAGCGGGGGGCTTATAATTTCTGCGGTAAAACCGCAATTATTTATTAGGTTTAGATTTAGTTGGCATCAGTGATTGATTTGCCAGGCCAGTTTCATAACGATGTTTAATATTCAGATTACCTTTATGCTGAATAGGATTACTATATCTTATTTTCTGACGATTTACATTCCGCATTCCACCAACAGATGTGACTTTATAGAAAGCCATTGCATCGGTAGTGAAATTAGGATCAGTCCAGGAAGTGCCAAATGCATCAGCGTACCAGCTGAAGGTGCCATAGGGATCAGTAGCTTTATAGATAGAGTATTTAATTGCTCCACTAACAGGTGTCCAGCTGATAGTACCATTACTGGCTATGGTAACCTCAGGAACACTGATCAAACCATAAGGTATGGAAAAGGCAGTAACTTCAGCATTTTCAGGAAAATTACCTACCTTATAGGCTCCACCATATTCAGTATCTATCCAGTACAAAGCACCACCTCCGGCATATCCTGCCAGGAAGAGCAGTCCATTAACCTGATCAAAAGCTGCATCCTGAGCATAGTCAAGGTCTATACCAAGAAATCCTTTTAGAGTCAATTCTCTGGTTGAGACATTAATTTGCCACAGGCAGTCAGAGGCAAGATCTATTCCATATAGAGTATTGGTATGATTATCATAGGCAATATCAATGATAAAGCCATACATATCTTCTAAGTCTGTGGGTGTACCCTCTAAATTATACCATAAGGCACCTGAAAGAGTAGCAGCACCAGTATTGACATTCATCGTGTAGAGATTTACTCCATCTGTCCCATACAGAATATTGTGGTTATCATCATAGGCAATACCCATAATATCAGCTCCCATCTCACCTAACAAGGTGGATGCACCTGTCATAGCATTTATTTCCCAGAAGTTATCCGTAGCTAAAGTTCCAACATCATATTCACAGCCTAACCATTTACCGTTTGTCCAATCTGCTCCTGCCATAAAAATCGTTACCAGTGGAGGATTGGGCAAGTTATACATAGTTCCAGGTGTAGCAAGGTTAAACTGCACAAAATTATAGGTAAATAAATTCTCTGCAACTGCATCCGTATCCAGAGGCAGACAAATCAATACATCTTGAAGTGTATCATTCTCGGTAACTTCATCCATATTCAAGTTAGTGGTCACTGTCACCAGAGAAACAGTCCATAATGCTGGTGTAAGAGGTGCAAAAGTTACCTGTTGACTCATTGCCAAACCTAGATTGTTTACCGTCTGAATATTTGTATAGCTATCCCCTATTGTGCAGGTAACCGTGAAGGTCTCTGTATTCAACCCATTGTTAATTACCGTTGCCTTAGGCGTTACTAAGGTATTTTCACCAACTACCGGAACAGGCAAATCCCAGCTTACGGGTGCCACATCATGATTAGGCGGTTGACTAAATACAACATCATCAATAGACCAATAATTAAATTGATAGTGATCCCCATCCAGAGTCCAGGCAATATAGGTAGTGGGTGAATTCAGATCAGTGATTAAAACACTCATTAATCCACTTACATTTCCATTACCACTAATGATAGACCAGGAAGTATCATACCAGGTGGTTAAATCGTGACTGTATTGTAATTTTGCGGTGATTCCAAAGTCCCAATCTTCATAATAAGTGCGGAATCGTATATTCATAGCAGAAACACCAGCAGTAATGATAGGAGGAGATATAAGACGACTTATACCTGTTTCAGATACAAGTACATAGCTAGTATTCATTTCATAGGGTGTACCACCAGCATAATTGGTATAACTCAAAGACCAGCGATTGGATGTTATTTCTCCAGAATAGGTCTGAGTCCAATTCAGGGGCCAGGTACCATCCGTACCAAAATCTTGAGTATAAGGAAGTGGAACCCGGGGATCTGTGGGTATTTCTTCAAATTCTAACTTAATGTTGGGATAACCACTCACTAAAGCTCCAGCAGGAGGAGTTGCAGGAACAGGATTTGTGCTATCGGCTGCATAACTTATACTGCGATTTCCTTTAGTTTCTACAAATGTACAATAAAAATATTCAACATCCGAATCATAGCCGGATTCGTTTTCATCCACCGCAATCACAAGATTCTGATCAGTATGATAGAATGGCGGGTCAAGATTAATTTCTATCCAACCTTCCCCTGCACTCAAATCTAAAGTAACCTCATATACTGAGAACCCTGTAATAGGTATCCAATCAATGGTTGAATCAAATGCAGTCTTATCTGTATGACCGAGATATACAGTCCAAACATTACTATTACTAGCAGCTCCAGCACCATTCCAATAATAATATATCTTTTCAATATTTCTATTGGCTTTATTAATCTCACCCTGCAGGAAGATACTCTGGCTATAGCTATATCTGTAATTAGGGTCTATAGGAAGGCCAAGCTCTTCAGTTCCAGTTCCAATAACAATAATTTCTTCTGGCAAGCCGGTAGCACTTAAGGATACATCATAATCATTGCCACCATAAGTAATTCTTAAGATTGCAGTGAAAAGACCTTCGTGTGTGGCATTAGCATAAACATTAATTTGTCCAGATTCATTATGTTCAAGACTAAAATTAAAATCATCAATCGCAAAACCAGAACCAATGATTTGAGTATTATCTACTTTATTTATTATAAGATCTCCAATTCCTAGATTAGTTACCGTTACTTTCTTAGGTCCTACTTGAACTCCAAGGGCTACTTCTCCAAAATTTAAGCTGGTAGGGGTATAATATAGATCAGGTCCAGTTGTAACTTGACGAATAATAACATTATCTACCATCAAGTTATTATTATCTGTACTAATTAAAGATTCAGCATAGAAACCTATATATTTAGTTCCCACATAACTATCCAAATCAATTATATATGTTTCTCCCGTAGCTGGTATATTATCATATACATTAGGAGATCCAGTGTTATTCCATTCCATCAGAATAGTGGGAGAACTCATATCAGGATTATTACTTATAACTACTAAAAACCTGTTATCATCCTGTCCTCCTGGCTCTACAGGAGTAGATTGAGTTCCATATTTCATTAATGCTAGATCAAGTTCAAGTTCATAACCAGTAGCAGGAATCTGTATTGGTGGAGTAACTAACCAATCATAATGATCACTATAGTATATATTTATTGTCGCCGCTTTATTAACTGGAGAAGTTATATTTAACCAATCACCTTGAAACCAATCACCTCCAGACGCAGGCGTGCCACCATCAATCAAATATCTTAATTGAGACCAATTAGTAGGCATCCAGGTAGAAAAGTCTGTTACATATGGAAATGTTGTTATCGTTGGATCGGTTCTTGTCATAAAGCTTCTTTCTGCTGCATGGGCTTCATCAAAACCCTCTTTATAAGCTGAAACTGTCCACTGGTAAGTAGTGTTATATTCAAGAGCATTAGTTCCTGGGATAGTATAACTCGTTGTTGTTCTTGATACCGTAGCTATAGGATTATTATAATCAATAGGATTGCCACAATAAATCTTGAATCCATCTGGAACACCTCCAATGGTTGCTGCAGTCCAGGAGAAAGTTGGGATAATACTCACATTTTCAGCTCCATCAGCAGGAGAAACCAGGGTAGGTGCTTCAGGTGTCTCAGGGGTAATTTCTGGTCCAAAAACACAGTCAACATAGAAACCTGCATATTGCAAACCAGTTCTAAAACCAAGATAGTAATTATTTCCTTCTAAGCTACTCAAGTCTATTACATTTTGATACCAGGTGTGGGTAGCAGCAAAGGTTATATTACCAGGTAATTGAGTCCAGGTGATGCGATCGGATGAATAAATAACCTGTAATATTCCTGATGTATAAGTACCAAGTGCCCAGAAATCTAAAGTACTGGTTGAAGTTATAGTTAATTTAGGAGTTGAAAGGATATACTGAGTGGTATCTGAACCATGTTGATGTGCAGAAGCAGAACCATGTTTAGCATAGGTTGTACTACGACTCCAAAAGCCAGGATTTGCCCAACACAAAGGCGGGAAATCGGTACTTTCAAAACTCTCGGCTAATTGGGTTGTAGTTGGTGTTTTGAAAGACCAGACCTCACAACCTTCTGCGGGACCATTCTCGTTATAAGGAATCACTTGCCAGTAATAAGTATGACTATACTCAATTACCAAATCTTCCAAATCGGATAAACTGTAAGTTGTTCCAGTTTGATCTGTAATAAAATCATCTGCATTAACATTATCATCATCACTTATATATAACTTATAGCCATCTGCTATCCCTCCTCCACCACCAGTCCAGGATAGTGTATCATCAAGGAAAGCCCAACCGCTATCAGAAGGACGAATTAATACCGCTGGATCGGGAGGAGCCTGTGTTAATTCTGGTCCAAAAACAGCATCTACATAAATATTACCAGTTGTAGTTTGAGCAGGAGATCGGAAGGCAAGATATTTTTCACCAGCATAATCACTTAAATCAATAGATATATTATACCAGACATTAGCAGCAGCATAAGTAATATCAGCTCCTATTTGAGTCCAGTTTATCTTATCGGTTGAATATAGTATTCGTAGTTTTTGGCTTGTATTTGATGCCCTCGTACTGAAATTCAAGGCGCTACCAGAAGTAATAGTGCATTTAGGAGTTGAAATATCATATACAGTTGAAGATGTATAAGCATACATACACGCAATACCATGAGTATAGCAAGAAGTTGTCCTTGTCCAATAAGATGTACTTGATGTTGTCCTTGCCCAACCCCTAGGCGGGAAATCGGTATTTTCAAAACTTTCGGCTAATTGAATTTCAGCTGGTGTTTTGAAAGACCAGACCGGACAACCTTCTGCGGGACCATTCTCGTTATAAGGGACCACTTTCCAGTAATAACTATGACCATACTCAATTACTAAATCTTCTAAATCGGATAAACTGTAAGTTGTTACAGTTTGATCTGTAATATAATCATCATTATCAACGGTAGCATCATCACTTATATATAACTTATAGCTATCTACTATCCCTCCACCACCACCAGTCCAGGATAGTGTATTATCAAGAAAAGCCCAACCGCCATCAGCAGGATAAACTAATACCGCAGGATTGGGAGGTTCAGCAGCAATTTCTGGTCCAACAAAGGCGTCAATATAAAGGCAATATTGACGATTTGATTTGTAATGAACTGCTACATATTTTGTTTCCACAGGAAGGTCTGTTTTTACATATTGTTGCCAGGATGTGGAAGTATTAGTAATATCTTCACTCCAGGTAAAGTCAGCAATTTCAGTTCCAGTTGAAGACCAGCCTACCCGGAATACTTCATATCCAAAAGTAGAATAACCTCTATACCAGAAACTTACGGTTTGATCTCCTGCTGTTACTACTAATTGAGGAGTAATCAAATATTGATCATAGGGTGGACCGTATACATAAGAAGAGAATCTGAAAGACCGGCTACCCTGATGTGCATAATCCGTTGAATGTGTCATCAGGTTTCTACTAGGTGGATCTAGATTAGCATATCTAATGGTCCATCCATTCGGAGGACAAGTTTCGCTTTCGAAACTCTCCGCTAATTGAGTTTCATTTGGTGTTTTGAAAGACCAGACCGGACAACCTTCTGCGGGACCATTCTCGTTATAAGGGACCACTTTCCAATAATAGGTCATGCCAGGTTCCAAAATAGGAGTATAAGTTGTTCCAGTTTGATCTATAATAAAATCATCTTCATTAACGATATCATCATCACTTATATATAACTTATAGCCATCAACTATCCCTCCACCACTAATCCAGGATAGTGTAACATCAAGGAAAGCCCAATCACCATTAGCGGGAGAAACTAGAACAGCCGGATTGGGAGGTACAGCAATTTGGGGTCCAACAAAGGCATCAATATAAAGGTAATATTGATTTACTGATTTGTAATGGACTGCTACATATTTTGTTTCTACCGGAAGGTCTGTTTTTACATATTGTTGCCAGGTTGTGGAAGCATTAGTAATATCTTCACTCCAGGTAAAGTTAGCAATTTCAGTTCCAGTTGAAGACCAGCCTACCCGGAATACTTCAGATCCCAAAGTAGAATGACCTCTATACCAGAAACTTACGGTTTGATCTCCTGCTGTTACTATTAATTGAGGAGTAATCAAATATTGATCATAGGGGGAACCCGATGAAAGAGAAGAGAATCTGAAAGACCTGCTTCCCTCATAAAAATAAGTTGTTGAATGCGTCATCAGGTTTCCACTTGGTGGGCTTGGATTGGCATATCTGATAGTCCATTCACTTGGAGGGCAGGTTGCGCTTTCAAAACCTTCATTTAAAGGTGCGGCTAATAAAGTACCTAATATAAATAGAGGTACCAAAATCAACAATGTTTTTTTCATAATAATATACTCCCTGTTTAATTAAATTTTTGAAAAAGTTAGTTGAGGGTAAAAATGGTAAATAAACTTAGAGGCAAGGAGATAAAATTTCTCTTTAAACCTCTTGCATAATGGAGATATTTGATAGCTGGATAAATAATCGCAGCTTAAAGCTGCGGAGATTCTTAAGACATTTTGATAATGGAAATCATTCTTTAAATTCGGTGTTATTATTGGAATACACCGAGCCACACTAATATTAATATATTTTTTCCCTCCTTTGCACCTCCTTTCATCGTTTTTAGATAAAGAAAATAAAAAGTAATGCTTCATTCTTTTACCTTTTAACCTTAATTTAAAATCACAAGTCACATTAGCTTTTCTTTAAATATTGAAACTCATATCTATAAAATACAAATTAAATATATTAATATGCTTGTCAAGTATTATTTTTGTAATTTTTGAACTATTTTATTATCAGTTTATAACTTTTACATTTCATTTAATTATATAACCAGTAAATAACTACCTTCGCAAGAAAATGTTAAAGAATTATGAGTGTGCCAGTTTTGACTGCACAATGTATCAATACCATTGACATATTTAGTTATAAAGAGTAATTTTTTTAGAGGGATAATATTAGGGACAAGCGTTAATAAAGAGTATAGCCTAGCAGGGATAAATTCGCATAAAAAGGGATAAATTCGCAGGTGAAAATGAGGAAATATAGGGGTATCTTATTCCAGAAAGCTTCTGCGAAGCTTATGCAGATGGAGACATCTACACACAATTATAACCACACACCAAAACATCTATACCAAAAAAAAGACCCGGCATAGAAAGCTGGGTCTTCCTTTGTTGGTTCTTCTTAACAAGGAGTTTATTTCATTAACACTGCTTTACGCTGGAAGGTCTGTTTTCCTGCTTTCATAATAAAGTAGTAGATACCACTACCACAAGATTTACCATTAGTATCTTTTCCATTCCAGCTAATCTGGTAATATCCGGGATGTTGAGGTCCAACATTGATATGATGCACAAGCTGGCCCTTTGCATTATAGATATAGAAATCAGCATTAGATATTTCTGACAGATTATAAGGAATATTGGCAACTGGATTGAAGGGATTAGGATAGATAGCTCCAAGTCCCGTAGTTTCTTCTACTACAACTAGATCATTGGAATCGTAAGGTATGTGGGCTTTGGCTACAAAAATATCCTGGTTTCCACTACTGGTGAGGTTTATATCTCCGAAATAAGCAGTCTCTCTAAAATAACCAGTAAGATAAGTATTTCCAGAGGAATCAGTTGCGATACCACAGCCGCTATCCGAGTTAGTTCCTCCAGCTTTTTGTAAGTCAAGCCAATTACCATTACTATCCAGTTTGGCTATAAAAATGTCATACCCTCCACTACTGGTAAGGTTTGTAGTTCCGAAAGAAGCAGTTCCCATAAAATAACCGGTGACATAGCTATTTCCCGAGGAATCAGTTGCAATACCGCAGCCCTCATCCCAGTCAATTCCTCCAGCTTTTTTTGCCCAGAGCCAGTTACCGATACTATTCAGTTTGGCTACAAAAATGTCATACCATCCACTACTGGTGAGGTTTGAACCTCCGAAAGAAGCAGCCCCTTCAAAATAACCAGTAATATAGCTATTTCCTGAGGAATCAGTTGCAATTCCGCAGCCGCCATCCCTGTTGGTTCCTCCAGCTTTTTTTGCCCAGAGCCAACTACCATAACTATTCAGTTTGGCTACAAAAATGTCCCTATCCCCACTACTGGTAAGGTTTGTACTTTCAAAAGAAGCAGTTCCTTTAAAATAACCAGTAACATAGCTATTTCCCGAGGAATCAGTGGCGATACTATAGCCGTAATCTTCGTTAGGTCCTCCAGCTTTGTGTGCCCAGAGCCAATTACCACTATTATCCAGTTTGGCTACAAAAATGTCATAATCTCCACTACTGGTAAGGGTTATATCTCCGAAAGAAGCAGTACTATAAAAATAACCAGTGACATAGCTGTTACCCGAGGAATCAATGGCGATATCATAGCCGTAATCAGGGCTAGTTCCTCCAGCTTTTTTTGCCCAGAGCCAATTACCGCTACTATCCAGTTTGGCTACAAAAATATCATAACCTCCATAACTTGTAAGAGTGGTACTTCCGAAAGAAGCAGTCCCCTGAAAACAACCGGTAACATAGCTGTTTCCCGAGGAATCAGTGGCGATATCATAGCCGCAATCGTAGTCAGTTCCTCCAGCTTGCTTTGCCCAGAGCCAATTACCGCTACTATCCAGTTTGGCTACAAAAATATCCCAGTTTCCAATACTGGTAAGGGTTGTAGTTCCGAAAGAAGCAGTTCCCTTAAAATAACCAGTAACATAGCTGTTTCCCGA
>DFOM01000066.1:28837-29935 GCA_002376725.1 Cloacimonetes bacterium UBA3541
GAATCAATGTCGATACTATAGACCTTATCGTCCTGAGTTCCCCCAGCTTTTCTTGCCCAGAGCCATACATCGCTCTGTGCAAAAATAAAGGTGGTGCAGAGCAATAATAATGCGAATAAAAGCGTCTTTTTCATTTTTAGTTCCTCTCTTTTAGTTTTTTGAAAAAGTTAGTTTTAGATTAAAATTATAAAAAACCTAGAGGTAAAGAGATAAAACTTCTCTTTAAACCTCTTGCCTAATTGTGAGAATTGATAGTTATATAAATACTTGCAGTTCATAGCTGCGGGGATTCTTAGGACATTTTGATAATGGAAATCATTCTTTAAATTCGGTGTTATTATTGGTTTACACCGAGCTACACTAATATTAATATATTTTTCCCCTCTTTCACACCTCCTTTCATCGTTTTTAAATAAAGAAAATAAAAAATAATGCTTCATTCTTTTACCTTTTTCCCTTAATTTAAAAGCCCAAATCACATTAGCTTTTCTTTAAATATTGAAACTCATATCTATAAAATACAAATTAAATATATTAATATGCTTGTCAAGTAATATTTTTGTAATTTTTGAACTATTTTATTATCAGTTTATAAATTTTACATTTCATTTAGTTATTATACCAGTAAATAAATGCCTTCGCAAGAAAATGTTAAAGAATTATAAGTGTGCCAGTTTTGACTGCCGAATGTACCAATACTATTGACATATTTAGATATAGAGAGTAAATTATTTTTTGAAGGGATAATATTAGGGAAAGCGTTAATAAAGAGTATAGCCTAGCAGGGATAAATTAGCAAGGTAAGGTAATAAATTAGCATAAAAAGGGATAAATTCGCAAGGCAGGGTAATAAATTCGCATAAAAATGGATAATTTCGCAGAAATTGGGATAAATTAGCTTAGAAAAGGATAAATTCGCAAGTGGAAGGATAATTTCGCATAAAAATGGATAATTTCGCAGGTGAAAAATAGGGTAAAATAGGGTTAACTTATTCTTATATAAACAAGTTAGGTATATTCTGAAGCTTCCCTTATAGTCCCTGATAGAAAATTATAGTCCCTGATAGAAATTATAGACCTGATAGAAAATTATAGATT
>DFOM01000026.1 GCA_002376725.1 Cloacimonetes bacterium UBA3541
ATTAGGATTACCAGTAGATGAGCCATAAACAAAGTCAATTTTACCATTCTCATATAATCTAACCTGTAAATTGAAAAAAGGGGATAAAGTTGAACTATAATTCCATCTCAGGTTAGTATATTGAATGGTAAAAATACGATTGGGTGCTGTGCCTGAAACTAGATATTCACAAGTACCTACTGCCAGGCTGCAGTCATCCCAAAGAGGGGCTAGAACGGGGACAATGGTAGTAGAAGTTAAGTTGTTGGTAAGGTTACTACTCGTTTGAGAAGTACCTAAACCAATCCAGCCATTAGATGAAATCTTAACCTCATTGTAGATATAATCCCCATAAGGGAAGGTAAAGCCAATGGGAATTGCCGCTGAGATTGCATCATCAGAAGAAATATTCGCATTGGTTCCCACGATAGGAGTGTAGGTTCCGCTGGTAGCATTGAAGGTATAATACTCATCAATGCCAGCAAAAGAAAGACCTATAATCAATCCCATCGCTAAAATTATGATTAGTCGTTTCATTATCGTTCTCCTTTTTAAATATTTTTAACAATTTTAGTAAAGTTTATAAGCTTAAAATTGTCAAGAAAAATTTACTGAAATATTGGTAAAATAACTGAGTATTGTCTACATAAGCACAAAGTGGTAGTTTGGCCGGTCGCTATTAATAAATTACACTGAGTATACAGAATCATTATCCAGGGCACTAGTGATTACATAATAGGTTCCAGCGGAAACTTCAAAGCTCTTATATCTATTTTCATTTGAGGTAGTGTTTGAAAAACGGTTAATTAATACTTTGATAATTCCACTTAAATAAAGAGTCAAATGTGGCTAAACTTTTTTCATCCCATAAATCTATAATAGTATACTATAGATATATTATACAATCATAATTTTCTCATTGTCTAAAATGAATTTTATTAAATTTGCATATTTTTCTTGTCAAAAAACCTGAGTTTTAGTTTTATGATTTTTATGGTTCGGGATGTAGCGCAGTCCGGCTAGCGTACTTGAATGGGGTTCAAGTGGTCGCAGGTTCAAATCCTGTCATCCCGACCATTAATTTTTACTATAAAGCCTTCAATAAATCGGACATAATCTTGATATATTCTTTATCAAACACTAATTATTTATACTTTTTTATTACCTTTTCTCTATTTGTCTATTTTTCAATATATTATCATTTCTATCTTGACTCTCTCTTGACTCTTGCCTCTCTATTTAATTAAGTAAGAGCTAAGTGAGAGCCAAGTAAAACAAAAGGTCAAAGATATTTTTTATAATTAAATAATGGTATAAGATAATATGTTATAAGGTGATAAGATAACAACTTAAAGTAGATTTTCTAATATTTTAATGTATCTCTTTGCATTACTGGTTATTATAACTTATAATAGAGGTTCTTTATAGGTTCAGATAATTTCTAAGGCAGGAATTTTTAGTCAGTTACGCTAAATGTATTAAGTTATTAGTTTCTTAGTAGAGAAGTGTCAAAATCATCACCAAGATAATACATATAATTAGGATTGGAACTTTCTCTGTCGTCTCCATCCACATAAATTAGTTTATAGTTACCATTCATCTGGATATCTAGGAATAGGTATACAGCGTTGAATCGGCTTCTATATTTCCAGATTTGGAAATCTTTGCGTACGAAACGAGTATCATCAAGAGTGGTGCCTTTTTCCACATCGTCCGGTTCACCATATCTAATATATATTCTACCGATATCGGTAGTCCAACCATCGCTAAAATGGCTGAAATGTTTATTAGAGTAATCTACTCTTTCGCGAATAGTTTGGATAAAAGCTTCAGGTCTAACTTGATTAGCATTAGCCAATTTAGTCCAGCAACGGCTAACATATTGTTGTTTAGCATCATAAGTATAATTTTTCCAATTTCCGGGAGCACTTTCTCCCATAAAATATTTTAATAACTTATAATCATCATCAGGATTGGTAAACACATAATACAATTGAATTTTAGGCTCAGTAACAAAGAACTCAAAATTTCGTTCTTCGCTTAGTTCTTCAATTTGAAAGATTATATTTCCATAATATTTTCCTGGTTCAATGTCCGTTAATGGGACGGATAATGTTATTCTTTCACAATCGCTTTGTAAATTAAAATCTATCAGATCATCTAGGACTAAGATGCTATCTTTCTGAACAGTTAGAATTATTATACCCGTGTTTTTACGTAGAGATTCATCAGTGTAGACCTCAAAATTAAGATATACATAGGGATTATCAACCTTTTCAAAGATCAGAGAAGGTTCACTTTGATAAAGGGTTTTACCTCTATGGAATTTTTCTAAATAGGCACTGCTATCAGGACGCACTATACTACACAACTCTATATCGCTTAAAATGGTATCAGAAGAGAGGGTTTCAATAGGAAAAGAATAATTGGCACTTTTCTTGGAATTAATATCCGATGCTTTAACTTGAAAGATATAGGAACCTGGATCTAAACTAAAACTAACTCGGTTTAAATAGGATTTGTTTGATTGAGCATCAAATTGATTTGTTATGCCAATGTTATCCCGGATATTTTTCTGGAAAATCAGAGAATCACTCTTAAATATATCTATATTGATATCTAACTCGGCATATAAGCCATTTTTATGTTTAACGAATTTAAGATTATTATAGGGTACTTGATAATCTAGATTAACGATAGTAGCCTTTTCACTACTCAAAAATCTATTTAGAAGGATATGAATAGTAAGAGATTCTGCTAATATCATCCCTATGTTTGCTACTATCATTAATAAAAGTAGAAATAATTTAATATTCTTCATCTTTATTCCTTAATTCGTATTGGCCATAACCTCCCATATCCATAAACACAAATACCAGATTGGGTTTATAATATACCCACACGATATAAGGTTTAAGATCTAAAGGATGAACTTCACTATAAACTTCATCAGGTTCGCCATACTTAATATATATTCTACCACGATCAGACTTCCAACCCTTCAATTTTTTATGAATAGTAAATCTTTCGTCTGCAATTCTTACTCGTTGATAGAAGCTTTCACGGAATTCATTTCTTGGTGTTCCAGGACTAGGGTCATGAGTTTGCCAGAATTGTTCTATAATTTCAGGATATTCTTCTGGGGAAGCCTTTCTGATTTTGTTCCACTCATTTTGATTTGCAATATAACGAATTTGTTGTATTTGATCTTCATAGCTATAAATTGCATTATAATAGAACCAGGGTGAATAATAAAAAGGCTCCATTTCTCGGAAATAATTATCTTCAAAGAAAATAATTTTTATGGAATCAACACTATTTTCATTAACCCATAAAGTTAAGTCACATTGATAATCTTCTCGGGGATTAGTAAAACTCTGAGAGTTAAATGAAGATAACACCTTAATGCTATCAGGTAAAACGCTAAACTTTTGCTGAATGATACAGCTTTCTATATCAGTAGGTAATCGTTCTATATCTGAAGGTTGATATTGAATTCCTTCTTTACAGACAAAGATAAAAGGCTGACCAATAGAAGTATATTTATTATCCAGTGAGAAAGTTCTTTTAAAATCAGTTTTATTGCCTAGGGTCAAGTTCTTTAATCTCAGTAAGATTTCATATTTTTCTGGAGCTAACTGAGCTTGAAAATGAATGGGTATTGCTGTATCTTGTAACCATTCCCGTTTTGGAATAGAAATGGTTTCTTCATAATTAAATTTTTTTTTCGTCTTTTTATTCTTAATTTCAACGCTCAAATGATATGATACGGAATTTGTGTTATGTTTAAAAACCAGAGAATTATACGGAATAAGCACCCAAAAATCTACTCCATCAGCATAATGCTCATAGATAACCTCCTGAGCTAATAAAGAGCTGCTAAAAAGGATAAATAAAACAGCTAACTTAACCGCTTTTATCATCTTCATATAGTCTTAGATCGAAATCTAATTTATTATTTTTCAATAATTCAAGCAAAGCATTAGATGGAAAAATATTTTTTGCTGCTTCTAACTTAAAATTATCTCCATCATCTGTATGGATTATGGTTTTAAGAGAGAAATTACCCTTACTACTATTGAGTATTTTGGTAAAATCATCTAAGAAACGGTCAGATAATTTCTCAAGTGGCACATTTAATCTGAGTTCACCCTTCAGTATATTATTCCAATCTTCCAGAGGAACAATTTTTTGTGGATTTATTCGCAGGAGACTTTCATCATTTCCTGTATAACCTGACCTAGTACCCGAAATGAAATATATTTTCCCGGGACTTAATATTGGATAAAAAGTTTCAAAGTCCTTATTAAAGAGAGCTACTTCAAAGGGACCGGATAAATCTTCAAATTCAATAAAGGCATAGAGGTTACCCTTGTTATCTCTTTTTTTATTGATAGAAGTAATTATACCAACTAAACGAAGATTTTTAGATTCCAGCTCTTTGGTAGTTTTTGCATTAGCATTAGATAAATATTGGATAAGGTAACGATATTCATAAAGAGGATGCCCACCTAGATAAAATCCAAGCACTTCTTTTTCTTTTTCCAGTTGATATGAATAACTCCATTTTTCCACTTCAGGTAAATGTGGATAATCTTCCGCTTCATCATCTTCAGTGATTAAATCAAAAAGAGAGGTTTGTCCTACTCGTTTATCTTTCTGAGCTCCCGTATTATAAGAAAGAGCTTGTTCTATAACTTCCCATTTCTGAGCACGAGTTCCTTCCAGTTCATCCATTGCTCCACTGGCAATTAAACTTTCCAATACGGTCTTATTCACTGCTGTGCTATCCAGACGGGCACAGAAATTATAAATACTAGTAAAAGGACCATTTTTTTGACGTTCTTCAATTAAAGCACTAATTGCGGCTTCCCCCAAATTTTTAATAGCTTTTAACCCAAATAGAATTTCTTTTCCATGCACACTAAATTCTTTTTCGCTACGATTTATATTAGGCGGTAGTATTTTTATACCGATAGAGTTGCAGACTTCTATTTTAACTGGAATCTTAGCTGGATCATCCTCTAAAGAAAGTAATGCTGCCATAAATTCTACTGGATAATGTGCTTTTAGCCAAGCAGTTCTATAAGCAACCAGAGCATAACAAGTAGCATGACTTTTGTTAAAGGCATATTGAGCAAAATCTAACCAATCATTCCAAATCTTAGCAGCAACATTTTCGGGAACACCATTATTAATTGAGCCTTTAATAAATTTTTCTTGAAATTGCATAAGGAGGTCAAGACTCTTTTTGCTCATTGCCTTTCTAAGTGAATCTGCTTCACCATGTGTGAAATTTGCCATCTCCATTGAAATACGCATAACCTGTTCTTGATAAACTGTAACGCCATAGGTTTCTTTTAAAGTCGCTTCCATAATGGGATGGTCATAAGTGACTTTCTCTTTTTTATGTTTTCGGGCAATATAAGTATCAATAAATTTCATAGGACCAGGACGATACAGAGCAACCATAGCGATTAAATCTTCAAACATATTAGGTTTTAAATTTATTAAGTATTTACGCATACCTTCCGATTCAAACTGAAATATGCCATTTGTATCTCCCCTACTTAAAAGTTGATAAACTTTTTTATCGTTAAGCGGCAAATTATCAATATCAATTTCTGTATTCTGAGATTCTTTAACCATATCAATAGTTTTTTGAATTAAAGTAAGAGTTTTTAATCCAAGAACATCCATCTTCAAGAATTTCAGTTCTCCTAACCACTTTCCTTCATATTGGACGAGGATATTATTCTCTGCACCTTTTTGGGTACTACGAGTTAAGGGAACATATTCAGTTAAATCTCCAGGAGCGATAACCACGCCAGCAGGATGAATTCCTGTTTGACGAATTAGTCCTTCCAACACAAGGCTGTATTTATATATGCTTCTATAGAGTTCATTATTATCAATAAGGTGCCGGAAATCAGGAGAATCCTGGTAAGCTTCTTCCAGGCTTTTATTAAAAGGAATAGTTTTGGTAATATTATTAGCCTCACTAGCACTAAGCATAAGCACTCGCGCCACATCTTTAAATACTGACTTGGCTTGTAATGTGCTAAAAGTAATAATTTGAGTGACGCTATTTCGTCCATATTTCTGGATGAGATAATCTATTACTTTGCTTCTTCCTTGAGCACAGAAATCAATATCTATATCAGGCATACTAACGCGGTCAGGATTTAGGAAACGCTCAAATAGTAATCCATACTTAAGAGGATCAATTTTGGTTATATCCAGCAGATACGCTACGATGCTGCCTGCACTAGAACCACGTCCTGGACCTACTGGCACTCCTTGTTTCCGAGCATTATCTATCAGGTCTTTGACCACTAAAAAATAGCTATCAAATCCCATCCGATGAATCACATCTAATTCAAAATTCAAGCGATCCAGTACCTCTTTGTTCGGTTCTGGATACTTTACTTTCAATCCTTCCTCACAAAGAGTTCGTAAATATTCTCCCATATCTGTAAATTCAGGAGGAATATCAATTTTGGGAAGCATAAATTTATCATATCCTAGTTCTAAATCAACCATCTTTGCAATCTTTAGGGTATTGGCATAAGCTTCTTCCTCATCCGGAAATATTGCTTTCATCTCTTCAGGACTCTTAAAATACAGTTGATTAGTCTCATAACGCATACGATTTGGATCATTCAAGCTTTTTCCAGTCTGGATGCAGAGTAGAATATCATGTGCTTCACTATCTTCTTTATGTAAATAATGACAGTCATTTGTCATAACCATAGGTTGATTCATTTCTTTGGCTAAAGAAATCAGTGCTGGCATAATAACCTTTTCTTCTTGTAGGCTATGGTCCTGAATTTCTATGAAATAACGATCTCCAAAGACAGATTGATACCATTCAATAGTTTCACGAGCCTCTGCTATTTTATGCTGTGCTATTAAGCTGCTTATTTCTCCTTTGATACATCCACTTAAACATATGAGTCCTTCACTATATTTTTTCAATATTGATTTACTTATGCGAGGTTTATAATAAAATCCATCAATAAAAGAGATAGATGATAATTTAATGAGATTCTTGTAGCCGATATAATTCTTAGCTAAAAGTATGAGATGATAACGTTGGTTATATTTACTATGTTCGTCGTCCAATTCACCATTTATAATATAGGCTTCCATTCCAATAATTGGCTTTATACCTTCATTCTTTGCGGTTAAATAAAAATCTATAGCTCCATAAAGGTTACCATGATCAGTTATAGCTACGGCTGGCATTTCATACTCTTTAGCTAATTTAATCATACGGTCTACCCTGCAAGCTCCATCCAGTAGACTATATTGTGTGTGATTATGTAAATGTACGAAAGTCATAATTATCATCTCCTCTGAGGTTATTATTAAATATAATGCTGGATTTGTCAAAGAATAAATTCAATTTCTCACTTAATTTTTTATCAGCCATAATTTAGCTATATTAAAGCATAATCTTTCTCTTGAATGGACTAATCAAATGATTTTAATTGACGAACAGATGATATTAAATTATAAAGTATAAAAAGGTAAGACATATGAAAAGATTTTATTTATTAATTATACTACTATCTTTAGCTTTCTGCCTCAATGCTCAAAGAGGACTGTTTGGCATTGCTTATGATGATCCACTTAATACAGCTGATTCACTATTGTGTTATCAGGGCTTTTTAGCATCTGATATTGAAGGCAATCTAATAACCTACCGTTCAGATTTTAATCAATTCGTAGATGCAGTTATATTAATTGTAGATCCGATAACTGAAACTGTTGTTGGATGGTTTGTAAGCTATAATAGGGAAAATACTCAGGAACTTGATGAATATGTTCTGGAACAATTACATAAAATGCACGGGGAAAATGTGAATATAGACAAAGAACGGGAAAAGATAAGCTGGATTTTTGACGAGCACCGGGTTGCGGTCTATGGATATGCACCTTCTGGTAATCTCTGCGTCTACTATTATGATTTTTCTCGTCCTGAACTATTTCAACTCCCTCCATCAGTTGAAGAAAGAATCAAGAATAACGAACCTGATATAACCGAACCCTAATGACCATTCTTTAAAGTTATAACTATCTGTTCTACTTGACATTTAAAGATAAGCAAAAAATCTGGAATAAAGAATAAATATCAATAATAAAGGAGCTAATTATGAAAACGGGAGGATGTCGTTATGGAACACATCGGGTTTTGGAACCTAAAGGAGTACTTCCACAACCTGCTAAAGTGCTTGATAACGATATGAGTGAAATCTGGGATAATGAGTTGCTTATTAATGTAACCAGGCTGAATATTGATTCTGCTTCATTTCATCAAATAAAAAAGAAATTAGAAGATCAGGGATATACTGACCTGGAGAAGGCTTTTGCAGAACACACTATAGACCTGGTAAATCGTACTGGCAAACATAAGAATGAGGATACGGGATCTGGAGGTATGCTTATTGGGACTGTTGCTCAGATAGGTGATAAGTTTGAGATGAAAGAAGAGATAAAAGTTGGAGATAAAATAGCTACTTTGGTATCTCTCTCATTAACTCCTTTAAAAATAGATAAAGTAAAAAGAGTACTTTTAGATAAAGACCAAATTGAAGTAGAAGGGCAGGCTATCCTTTTTAGTAGCGGTGTTTATGCTAAATTACCTGATGATATGGATGAAACTTTAGCTCTTGCAGTCTTTGATGTAGCAGGTGCACCAGCTCAAGTAGAACGACTAGTTAAACCTGGTGATACAGTTGTAATATTGGGTGCAAACGGTAAGAGTGGCATCTTATGCAATGCCATTGCACATGAAAGAGCTGGAATTACCGGAAAAGTAATTGGAATAGTGCGTAATCCTAATTATATTCCTACTTGCAAGGAAACTGGTTGTGATGATGTCATTATTGCTAATGCGACAGACGCCCTGACTATTCAAAAGGAAGTTTCTCGCCTGACCAATGGTAAAATGGCTGATGTGGTTATTAATGTGGTCAATATTGAAGATACAGAATTACCCTCAATAATGACATGTAGAGATCGTGGGATTGTATACTTCTTTTCTATGGCAACTTCTTTTACCAAAGCAGCTCTTGGAGCTGAAGGAATAGGTGCTGATGTAGATATGATGATAGGCAATGGTTATGCTCATCATCATTCAGAAATTGCATTGGATTTACTTCGTCGTAATCCAGTATTAATGCGTATCTTTAAAGATCGTTATGGTGAAAAATAAGGAGAATGAAGAAATGGCAAATAAAATAAATATACATTCTATTGCGACTCAAGATGAGTGGAATGATTGGCATTGGCAAATAAGAAATAGGATAACCGATTTTGATACTTTAAGAAAGTACATAGAACTACAACCGGAAGAAGAAGCCGTTGCTCAATCCAAAACTTTCTCTTTCAGGATGGCTATAACTCCCTATTATCTTTCTCTCATAAATCCAGATAATCCATTAGATCCCATAAGACTCCAATGTATTCCCCGTATCCAAGAAAGCTATATTGCTCCAACTGATATGCGAGACCCATTAGAAGAAGATGCAGATGCTCCAGTAGCAGGAATGACGCATCGCTATCCAGATAGAGTATTGCTGCTTTTGACTGATCAATGTGGTATGTATTGTCGTCATTGTACTCGCCGTCGTAAAGCAGGTGAAACAGATGCTCCGATGCCCAAAGAAAATGTAGAAAAGGCTATTCAATATATTAATGAACATAAAGAAGTGCGAGATGTTATTCTTTCTGGAGGTGATCCTCTAACTTTGAGTGATGAACGTCTTGATAATGTTTTAGACCGTTTAGCGAAGATAGACCATATTGATATTGTTCGGATTGGAACAAGATTACCAGTAGTTTTACCTCAACGAATAACTGATAGTTTAATATCCATTTTCAAAAAATACAAATTCCTCTGGTTAAATACGCATTTCAATCATCCGAATGAATTAACCGATGAATCTAAATCTGCATTAGCTAAACTTGCTGATGCAGGAGTTCCATTAGGAAACCAGTCTGTTTTACTCAAGGGTATCAATGATAATGTTGATGTGATGAAAGCCCTAGTTCATAGTTTAGTGAAGAATAGAGTTCGTCCTTATTACATTTATCAATGCGATTTATCCCAAGGTATTTCCCATTTTCGCACTCCAATTTCAAAGGGAATAGAAATTATGGAATCCTTACGTGGACACACTTCTGGATTGTGTGTTCCTACTTATATAGTTGATGTCCCTGGAGGAGGAGGAAAAATCCCTGTTATGCCTAACTATGTTATTTCTCAGATGCCAGGACGTGTAATTCTTCGTAACTATGAAGGTATGATAATCTCCTATACAGAACCAGATTATGTGCCTGTAGACGATAGCAAATATCAATCACTTTGTGCCCCTGAATATAAATCTACAGAAGGTGTAATGGCTCTTCTACGCGGGAAAAAAGTGTTCATTAGACCTTCTGATCTAACACGAATGAAGCGCCGGAAATCATAATTATGCCAGAATTATCAGGTTCCTCTAACTTTGATTGGCTGGAGGATAAGAATGTTAAAGCGACTACTATTGTCGGTATCTGCAAAAATGCAGGAAAAACAACTCTCCTGAATCATTTGATTTCTATTAGAAAAAATGGGACCTGGGGGGTTTTTAGCACAGGTATAGATGGGGAAGAAAATGATTTCCTTTTCAATATACCTAAACCGCCTGTAATTCTTGATAAAGATTTCATATTTTGCTGTGATACTGCTACCTTGGATGAATTGGGTAGTCAGATAGTCGTACTGGCAAAACTTCCCTTCCCAGTAGATTCTCCACTATGGCTGGCAAAAACTTTGATTCCTTTACAAACTCAGATAACCGGTCCCTCCACAGTTAAGGAGCAAATTCAAACTCTTAAATTAATCCAGAATTGTGGGGCAGAAAAGGTGCTGATAGATGGTTCAATAGACCGAAAATCTATTGCTCAATCAGAATATATTAACGCAGTTATTATGGTTATTGGAGCTAGTTATGGCTCTATAGATGAAATTGTGGATGAGGTAAAAAGATTAAAAATCCTAAATTCTATTCCGAAATGTAATATGGTGTCTCTAAACACTCCAGAATATCAATTTCTGCTTGATTCAGAGGAGATTTGTCTCTATGAAGAAGGGCACTGGAAACCCAGTGGATTAGTCTCCCTCTTGAGTAATATTAAACCTCTCAGACAAATAATTTCAAAAGCCACAGAAGCTATTTATATTCCAGGAGCTATCACTGATATGCTCTATCAGGATATTAAATACATATTATCTCAAAGTGGAGCCCAGTTAATTGTCCGTCATCCAGATTGCCTTAAAATCCGTCTAAAAAGACTTGAATCTTTCTACAATACACACCATCCCACAGCTTTAATTCCTTTTCGCATCAAAGCTTGGGCTCTTAATCCGATGAGCCTAGGATTTTCCAGTCTGGAAGCTGAAAAATTTAGAGCTTATATGCGAGCTAAATTTCCTGACCTTAATTTTATAGATGTTATGGAATTGGGATATGAGTGATAGAGATCAAATAACCGGAAAAACCGTAAATCTTGGTCTGTTCTGCAATGTGGGTCTAGCAATTCTAAAATCTTTAGTCGGGATTATTGGACACTCACAAGCCCTTTTAGCTGATGGTATCAATTCCACTTCTGATGTAGTATATTATCTTGTTGTAAAATTCTTTATGCGACAAGCTAATAAACCAGCTGATAAAGAACATCCTTATGGACATAGACAATTAGAAAGTATTTCTGCTATAGTAGTTGGAGCTTTTATTCTGACAACGGGTATTGCCATCTTCTGGCAATCTCTTAATAAAATCTTTGATCTGGTGACTGGAGTAGAAACCTTTGCCTCGGCTTCGTCTTTTGTGGTATTGATTGCTTTCTTGACATTGATGCTGAAGGTTTATTTATACTTTTATACTAAAAAGAACTTCTCTACGACCCAAAATCCTACAATTCTTGCCTTGGCTAAGGATCATCTAAATGATATTATGGCTTCTGGTGCAGTGATAATTGGTGTTATAATGGCAAAATTTGGAATTTTATGGATGGACCCTGCCGCTGGTGCAATTGTAGCAATATTTATTGTTAAGACAGGAATATCTATTATATTCCAATCTTCTTCAGAGCTTATGGATGCTGTTCCGGACAAGGATTTCGGAACTATTGTGAAAGATATAACTTTGTCTGTTGATGGAGTGCGAGATATTGAAGACTTAGGTATACATAGATTTGGTCCGTCATATACTATTGAAATGATTATTGGCGTGGATGGAGATATCACGGTAGATGAAGGAAATAAAATATCTCATAAGGTAGAAGAAAAGCTTATGAATCATTTTCATGATAGCATTAGAAGAGTAACCATACATTTTCATCCCTCTTCTTCGGATCGAGGTTCACATTTTAAAGTATCCTAATGTTTCTTTTTACCTCTCTAATAACCTAGGTTTTTGTATTACTAAACGAATATCTTCTCTTAATTTACCGTATATATAATAACAAAGTTGTATAAATGCTTTTCTGATAAAATGACAAAATTTTTAAACATTCTTCATAATTTATTGAGGTATTTGAGCTAAATGAATAAGCCTAAGGAAGAACGGCTAATAACCAAAAAAAAACTTTTGCTTATTACTGATCTATATCCTCATCGTTATAAACCAATATATGGAGTTTTTGTAAAAGAACAGGCAGTTGAATTAGCAAAATATTATCAGGTTAAGGTCATAGCAACTTTCTTTCCTTATCCTTTAAAAACCGAACACAAAAAAGAACAAGATATTGAAGTAACTTATATTTTCTTTCCCTCTCTAAAATCCATTTTTATTAGTTCTTTTTTTACCTATCCCTTGCTTGCTTTACCAAAAATCCGAAAGATTATAAAGAATTGGAATCCTGATTTAATTCAAGTTCATGATTATCATCATATCCCAGAGCTTTTCTGGTTAAAAACTTGGTTAGACCGTCTTCATTATTCTAAGTATTTATATATCCATAATATTCGCTCCCATCCCGATAGATTAAAAGGTAATCGTATCATATTCTTTTATAGAAAGACTTTATCTAAGGCGTTTCGGAACTGGAATTATATTTTTACCGTTAATCCTTTTTTAAAACAATGGATTCTTCCCTATATGCCAGAAGATAAAATCACAGTAATTGGAAATGGAGTATCTCCTTCCCCAACAATTCAAGCAGAAGAACTCTTTTTTATCCAGGATTTAATTATACCCGAAGCTTTCAAAATTATCTCTGTAGGAAACCTCCTAGAAACCAAAGGATTTGGATACCTTATTTTGGCAGCTTATAAACTGCTACAGAAAGGATTAAATATCCAATTAATTATAGTTGGAGAAGGTAAAGACAGAAAAAGATTAGAAGAATTAATCAAAAACCTTGATTTATCCGAGAGAGTTATATTAGCTGGAGCTATTGAAAATCGTATTCTAAGGAATATATATACCTTCTTTAATCTCTTTGTGCTAGCAAGTTATAGTGAAACTTTTGGCATTGTATTTTTAGAAGCTATGTATGCAGGCTTACCCGTAATCGGTATCAAAGGAGAAGGAATATATGGATTATTTGAAGCAGAAAAAGAAGCTCTATTTGCCCAACCGCAGAACAGTGAAGATTTAGCAGACAAGATAGAATGGGTAATAACTCACCCCGAACAAGCATCAACTATAGCTGCAGCTGGACAACAAAAAGTAAAAGAACATTTTATGTTAAACGATCTTATAGCTAGAATGAAGGAAGTATATGAACAACCATAAATTATTATTGATTTTCATAGTTCTTCTCATATGTGGTGATTCAATATCCTATCACTTTTAATATTTTCAAAATATAAATAGTATCAAGGCTCTAATAAAGTGTAATAATGGCTCGCAAAAAACAACTTAACAAATTGATAAACTATAAGCTGCATAAATGTTACAAGCACATATATCAATCTTGTTTCTCTCTGTAAATATCTAATGTAAATTTAACTATGAAACAAGACTAGTTTACATTTCAAATTACTTTTCTCCGGCGAAAATTTAAATTATTATTTGCTTCTGGACCTAATTATTAGAGTTGGACCTAAAAAATCCGTTATCGTGGATTTATTCAATGGAACTTATACTAACTTCTATTTTTTTTAATAATCTCTAGGCTAGTGCTGCGATTTTATGTGTTAATTTTCGTGAAAATAATCTCCTTTTTTAGGAAGAAAACAAAATTTTAGAGAATATCTAACCTTGAGACCCGTGGTTATTTTACTCAAAATCTTGTAGCTATAATTCATTAACTATATAAATAATAAAAAAATCCCCCCAGAACTTAACAATTCCAGGGGGATTATCTTATATTTTTGTGATATTCTTTATTTAATCATCAGCAATTTACCACTAATCTTCTTGCTATCATCGTTGAAACGATAATAATAGATTCCGCTATCAACTTTCATTCCTTGATTATCAGTTCCATCCCAATAAAGAATAGCATTTCCTGTAGCATCAGCTCTTAGATTAAATTGTTTTATTAGCTGACCTTTCACATTGTAGATGCTCATATGCGCAATTCCGTTACCTTTGGTCTGAATATGGAAAGAAGCGCTCCCCATGCAGGGATTAGGACACACATTTACGGAAGCAATAACTGGAACAACCGGATCTTCAATAGCAGTACCCACAACGATGGTCACTACATTAGAAGGTTCCGATAACATCATAGGATTATTAAACAAAGTACAAACCCAATATTGATGAGTTCCATTTTGCACACCTGCATCTATAAAGCTTAATGTACTTGGATTAGTTATAGTAGAAATGGGCAAGTCATTTCTAAACACTCTATAACCAACCAGTCCTTTAACATCAAAATAAAGAGGTGGTTCCCAAGTTAATTGTACTGTATTCGGTGGAATATATGTACCATGAAGATTTCTTGGAGGTGGAAGTTCTTGGATAGGGATAGTAAAGGCACTCATCACTGGTACACCATTCATTCCATGTTCATCTACAGGTACTACTTTAAAACCTAGAGGGATATTCAAATCTGCTTCCGTGGGTGTATAAGTAAGTTGATTGGCTCCTTCTATAGCTTGTGGTTGTCCAATTATCCTGAACCATTGATAAACAGAAGCACCTTCTGCATCACCATCTACATCAAAAAAAGTATAAGAAGCAGTTAGCTGTTGATAAATAACCGGAGGTCCTGTTATAACTACATTTGACACCGTAGGTTCATGATTAATAAATCCAGTACCGCTTAGTGGTATATTAATCACTGGATGATTGTAGAGATTACTGGTAATAGTTAAAGTTCCCGTATAGGTTGTAGCAGAAATGGGAGTAAAAGTCACATCTACTGAAATTGACTGAGTTCCAGGAATATTAAAATCACTAACACTGCTGCTAAAAGCAGAATTACTGATTGAGATTGTTCCCGTTGCTGTTTCGGAAAGAAAATTAGTTATTGTAATAGGTACGGTTGAACTGCTGCCAATATATGTCATAGGAAAATCTATATGATCTAATGATACAGGATAAGCACCAATCAACCCAGAAAGAGAGTATTTCACTCCCTGTAAAATTTCCTTAGTACTCATATTCTGAAGAAAGAACACCATCTCGCAATTAGCAATATTCCAGCTAGCATCAGGAGTAAATGTTAAATTTATGGTTGTAGATTCTCCCGTATTTAAATTAACTGATGTGCCATTCTGATCTGGAATCATTAAACGATTAACATTCTCTACTGTAGTTTGATTAAACCATACAAAAGGAATATGTGATTCTGTGAGGACTGCATGCAATTTGACATTAGTATTAGTATCATTCTCTGGTTTAGTGACTGTTACAGAAATCTGATATTGACTTCCTGATTGAGCTCCTACAGCAGAAATAGTGTAATGTGAAGGAACCTGCATCCGTGCATTTACCTTAGGTAGATAATTTGAATACATAGAATTATTTGTGCTACCACCTACTGTTGGATTCAACCCATCAAAGAAAGCAGTGGGAAAACCAGATACACCATAAAAACTATTGCGTGCATTGGAATAAACATTGGCAAAACTGTCGCTTCCGTGATTTTTTATAATTGCTACAGGATGATCATTATTCAGTAAATCATGACATCCCATTGCTGCACCAGGACAATATTGACACCAGGTGCCAGTAGCAACTTCCACAACGACTAAATTTCTAGGTACTGCATATGCGCATACACCTATTGCTACTATTAAAGTTATTGAAAGAAAATGTTTCATTGTTCTTTCCATCCTTTTATGATAAATTTAGAAAAATCAAATTTAGATTGATAAATTATATATTTTTGTCAAGTCTATTATTCAAGTTTTTTATAATGAGTTAGATTTAATATTCTGGGCTAGTTCTAAAAGTTCTTCTGGCTTGGTAACCAGATAATCGGGATGATAACGAAGTAAGTTTTTCTCTGAATGTAATCCCCAGGTCACACTAATTATTTTAACTTTACTGCGATGCGCTGCTTTAATATCTCTAACTTCATCTCCCACATATAGGGTATTGAGGTGATTTAAATTATATTTTTTGATTTGAGTTTGTATACTATTGTGTTTGCCAAGAACTCCCTTGGTACCCTCAACCCAATCAAAAAATTCAAGATTATGATTTCGCAAAAAACTGTTTATGTATTCAGAATCATTTGAACTGATCAGCCCCAATGTGATTCCTTCTTCTTTAAGTTTTTGTATCACAGAATCCATACCTGGACAAGGGCTTAATTCTGGAATGATATGTCTATATTCATCTAATACCATTGTAATAGCTTGGGGAAGTTTTGAGAGAGGAAAATGCAATTTCCGACACGCTTTGGAAAAAGATAAGTCCCTTACGGAATTAAAAATATCCTGGGAAATAGGTTCAAATCCATAGCGGGGAGCAAGTTTATTAATTAACTGTAAAATAGCATCAATAGAATTGGCAACAGTTCCATCAAAATCAAAAATTAAAGCAAGGTCCATCAATCCTATCCTTTTAATTTTAGCACCATACTATAAGCACTATTGGAACTTATCCCAAATCTATCTGACACCTTTTTAGCTATTATTTTAGAACTTAAATTTTGTCCAAGCAGTTCTTCTATGTATTGATTTATTTCCGTCATATCTAATTTCAGATGACTCTTTTTACCTTCAATAACCAGAACAAATTCGCCTTTTTCTTTTATATTAAAATTGGCAACTATATCCTGTAAATAGCCTCTAATAAACTCTTCATATAGCTTTGTAATTTCCCTCGCAATGCAAATTCTTCTATTACCAATAAATTCCGATAATTCAGTCAAAGTCTTTTTTATCCTATGTGGTGCTTCATATAATACAATAGTAAATTCAGAATTTTTAATTAAATTGAGTTTTTCCTTTCTTCTTTTAGTAATAAGAGGTAAGAACCCAAGAAAAAGGAAATTATCCGTATTTAATCCAGAAGCTGTTAAAGCAGGAATTATAGCATTAGCTCCAGGAAGTGGAATTATATTAATTTGTTCATTTATAGCAGACTGCACAAGTAAAGAAGCAGGATCGGAGATTCCTGGACTTCCTGCATCTGAAACAATGGCAATATCGTTGCCTTGTTTTAAAAGTTCAAGAATCTCCGGTATACGCTTCTTTTCGTTATATTTATGCAGACTAATAAGTCTGCTTGACTTTATCTGATAATGAGAGAGTAGTAAGTGTGTAGTTCTAGTATCTTCTGCCGCAATAATCTCAACCTTCTTCAGGACTTCCAGTGCTCTCAAGGTTATATCTTTCAAATTACCAATCGGAACTGGAACAAGGTAGAGATTACCGTATGGCAAAACTTACTCCTAAATGAGATTTAATTCCTTTCCCACTTTTTTGAAAGCTGTTATAGCTTTATCTAAATCTTCCCTATTATGAGCAGCAGAAAGCTGAACCCGTATGCGAGCTTTGCCTTTAGGAACTACAGGATAAACAAAACCAATAACATAAATTCCTTCATCCAGTAACATATCAGCCATTTTCATAGATAAAGGCTCATCATAGAGCATTACTGGGACAATTGCGGTGTTACCTTCTACTATATCAAAACCAGCTTTGGTCATTTCTTCACGAAAATATTTAGAATTATCCCAGAGCTTATCTCTCAATTGAGAAGAACCTGATAACATATTTAGCACTTTCAGGCTAGCACCAATTATTGCTGGCGCAAGAGTGTTGGAGAAAAGGTAGGGACGACTTTTCTGACGAAGAGTTTCTATGATTTCTTTACGACCAGATGTAAAACCACCATTACCTCCACCCATAGCTTTACCCAGCGTACTAGTAACAATATCTACCCGGTCCTGAACTCCAAAATATTCGGGAGTTCCACGACCATTAGGTCCAATATATCCTGTAGCATGGGAGTCATCAACCATTACTAGAGCATCATATTTATCTGCTAGATCACATATTTCAGGTAATTTAACCATATCACCATCCATAGAAAACACACCATCAGAACATATCATACGATACTTCATATTTTGTGTTTGTTTTAATATGTTCTCAAGATCTTCCATATTAGAATGTTTATAACGAAATCGCTGTGCTTTGCATAGACGAACTCCATCAATGATTGAAGCATGATTAAGCTCATCAGATATAATAGCACATTCATCATCTAGTAAGGGTTCAAAAACACCACTATTTGCATCAAAACAGGCTGCATATAAAATAGTATCTTCAGTGCCTAAAAACTCAGATATCTTGTGTTCTAAGTCTTTATGAATTTGTTGAGTTCCGCAAATAAAGCGAACAGATGCTAAACCATAACCCCAATCATTCATAATATCTTGAGCTGCCTTAATAACTTCTGGATGGTTAGCTAATCCCAAGTAGTTATTAGCACAAAAATTCAATACGGTTTGACCGGTGCTAACTTTAATGGAAGCACCCTGAGGGGTAGTTAAAATTCGTTCATTCTTATAGAGACCCTGTTGCTTAAGTTCCTCCAGCATCTTTTGTAAATCAGTTTTCATTTTGCCAAACATGGCAAACCTCCATTAATTAATTTTAATTTGATATTACAATTTTTGAAATTAACTATTCAGTCAATAAAAAAGCTGAAATGTGCGAATATTAAATGTATTATTATCTCTCATTACTAAAAGGTAGATGAGTTTTTAATCTTATAGGGTTCTTCAATCTAAAGCATCACTTGAACAACATATTTAAGAAGAGAATATCATTTCTTTTTGAAACAAAACATTAAAAAAGCTCTCCACAAAAGGAGAGCTATATTTTGGTGCAGAAGGCGGGACTCGAACCCGCACACCCTTTACAGGCACAAGATCCTTAGTCTTGCGTGTCTGCCAAATTCCACCACTTCTGCATATTTACCCTTTTATTTTTCCTAATCTTTTGTAGTTTTCTAAGGTAAAGATGGACTTTCGCTCGTTTTAGTCTCGGTCTGCTCTTTCGCTTGCTCTGTGTTAGGTGAAGTAGTTATGGGTTTATTGGTCTTTGATGATGTCCCAGTAGGAGCTTTAGTAGTTTCACCAAATTGTTCTTCCAATATTTTAGGAGCTTTTGCTTGATTTGTTCTTGTCACTTGAATCGACAGAAAAAGCGAAGATATCACAAATAAAACACCTAAAATCTGAGTCCATTTCCGTAAAAATTTGGATGCTCCACTACCTCCAAATACATTCATTGCTGCTCCACCTAAATTGGCATCAAGACCACCCTTGGAGGTTTGAGCCAAAATTACCAGTACCAAGGCAACACAGATAATTATGTGAATGACCAAAGATATAGTGTATAAAACCATTATTTTCCCTTTGTGTTTAAAAAATCTTTACTTTTTTCTTTATTTTATATCCTTCTTTTTTGTCAATCATAAAATCACTTTTAATCCCCATTTAATTATTTTTTACCCTCTATACCTAAAAATATCTAGATGACTAACTAGGCTCAAAAAATAGAATTTATATTC
>DFOM01000025.1 GCA_002376725.1 Cloacimonetes bacterium UBA3541
GTTAAATCCTGAGACTGCTAATTTTTTATTTGCTTTTTTGGGAACTTCCATTATATTTATAATAGACAATAAAAAACTAGGAGGTATAAAATGAAACTAGTACCATCTCGTAGAACTTCTGAAGTTGGTCCTATGAGCACGATGTTAAATATGTTTGATGAATTCTTCAATCGTGCTTTTGAGGAAGAGTTTGAGGAAGATAATTTCCGGGCTATGCCAATGGATATCATTGAAAGAGATAAAGAATTTGAGATTTTGGCTAATCTGCCTGGATTTAAGAAAGACAATGTTAAGATATCGGTGCATGACAATCAGCTTCTGATTGAAGCCAATGTTGAAGAAACTAAAGAAGAAAAGAAAGGAACAGTCTATCGCTGCGAACGCTATAGTGGCAATTATCGTCGCAACCTGCTTCTTCCTGATAATACTGATGTTTCAAAGATTTCAGCAAAAATGGAAGATGGAGTGTTGCATCTGATTATTCCGAAAAAAGAACCAACTCCGCAGAAAGAGATAGTTATTCAATAACCAGCCTCACAAATAAAAGGACGCAAGTTTTTTGATTTGCGTCCTTTTTATTATTAACCCTCATTTGTAATACTTACGCCAAAAAATTTTAAGTTGTCCTTGACACATTATAGAGCTATTCAAATTTAGCTTTAAAATAAATTAGGGGAGAAAAAAATGCTGGTTCCAGACGATTTATATTACACAGAAACCCATGAATGGATTAGAGTAGATGATGGAATTGCCACTGTTGGCATTACCGATTTTGCTCAAAAGGAATTAGGCGATATTGTCTATTTGGAATTACCGGATATTGGCACTAAAGTCTTCACTGGTGAACCTTGTGGCACCATTGAAGCAGTTAAATCTGCAGAGGATTTGATTAGTCCTGTCAGTGGCGTTATAGAAGATAAAAATCTGGAAGCAGAAGAATCTACAGAAATCGTCAATAAATCACCTTATGAAGAAGGCTGGCTTTTTCGGGTCCGTCTTTCTAATCTAGAAGAATTAGAAGACCTGTTAAGTCCGCGGGACTATGTTAAACTGATTGAATCTTTATGAACAGTGATAAGAAAAAATAAGAATTTCCTCATCGTTCTCTCTTCACCATCTGGAGGTGGAAAAAGCACTATTCTTAATGAAGTGAGAAAAATTAGGCAGGATATAGAATATTCGGTATCCTATACCACTAGACCTCCTCGTGGAGATGAAAAGGACGGTGTGCACTATCATTTCGTTGATGAAGCAGAGTTTTTGCATCGGCGTGAGGAAGGAGATTTCTTGGAAACTGCTCAGGTCTTCGGTCACTGGTATGGAACCTCTATCAGCTTTATTAAAGACCGTCTGGCTGCTCAACATCACATCATTCTTGATATTGATGTCCAGGGCGCTGCTCAAATTAGCTCCACCAGTATTCCCTATATTAAGATTTTTATTATGCCACCATCTATGAAAATATTGCGAGAAAGACTTATCAAAAGAAGCACTGATTCACTTCGGGAAATAGAAAAAAGACTGCTTATAGCTAAGCAGGAAATTCAGTTTATCCCGCAGTATGATTATCTTGTGATTAATGATGAGCTATCCTGTGCCGTTGATGATGTGCTGGCTATTATCCGCGGTGAAGAAAACCGCACTAACCGTTATCCAGATCCCATTAAAGACTTTCTGGAAGAAGAGGAGTAATAACTATTATGTATAACCCCAAGATTGACCTATTTCTTGAAAAAACTGGTCTAGACTATCTTTTTTGCCTATTGGCTAACCTTGAAGCTCAAAGATTAAGTCAGCTTCCTGCTTATGTCCGGCAACATTTCCCGGATAAAATCCCCGTTATGGCTATGAATCATGTAGCCGATAATGAAGTCCCTGATTACTTTAAAGAAATAGAGGAAGCTACACTGAAGATAGCTAAGGAAAATCTACCTTATCCTGAAGAAGAACTTGAACTGGAAGAAGAAACCTACGACGATTCTGAGGAACATATTGAAGAATTAGCAGATTCTACTCATCGTTATTATAGAAAAGAAGAAGAGGAAGAAGAATCCTACGAGTTTGAGGATGACCTTAATGACTTGGAAGATGAAGAAGACTAATCGGTTTTTATGATACCTTATGAAATAATCCAGCACCTGGAACTGCTTGAAAACCTCGGTATTAATGAAATATTTCTGCCTCCTTCCCCCAAAGCTGAAATACTGAAAGAACTCAGTATTAAATATTCAAATTGTACAAAATGTAAACTACATACCGGAAGAATCAAATTCGTCTATGGCGAAGGTAATCCTGATGCCCTTGCTATGCTCATTGGAGAAGCTCCAGGAGTACAGGAAAATATATATGGCCGCCCCTTTGTCGGTCCAGCTGGTAATCTTCTTACTAATATGCTTAAGGCAATAAATCTCTCTCGGGAAGATGTGTATATCTGTAATATCGTGAAATGCAGACCTCCCAATAATCGCAATCCTGAACCTGAAGAAAGGGAAGCCTGTTTACCCTATTTGTTAGAACAAATTGAAATTATACAGCCTAAACTAATTCTAATGCTCGGACTTGTTGCTGCTCAAACCTTGCTTAATACAAAACTAAGTATGGAAAAACTGCGTCAGACTACTCATAGCTTTCAAGGTATCAAAACTTTTGTAACCTACCATCCTTCTGCTTTACTTAGAAATCCGAACTGGAAAAAACCTGCCTGGCAGGATTTACAATGTTTTCAAGCTGAGTATGTTAAACTACTTCAATGAATTCTGGTTCTTTCTATAAAAAATCTCTTCTTTTCTTTTTCCTTTTCCTTTTTCTCTCATCAATTTATGCTGTTATTGCTATCTATGGTGATTCTCAAGGGAATAATGATATTCATAAACAGGTAGTTGAAGCTGTAATTAAACACCAACCTGATATTACCTTCCATCTGGGAGACCTTACTGAACGAGGGAAAAACCAGGAAGAATACGATGAGTTTTTCTACTATAGTAAACCCCTTACTGATTTATGTCCTCTCTATCCAGTTAAGGGAAATCACGACTCCTCTGCTGAACTATTCTTGAAAAACTTCCCCTTCTTAAGTCAAACTTACTATATAGTAGAACACGATAGCTTACTCTTTATCATTCTGGATAGCACTCTTGACTTAATGCCGCATTCTGAACAATTTAACTGGCTTATAGAAACATTCAATTCCAACCCTTTAAAACCTAAAATTATCCTGATGCATCATCCTGTGTTCAGCAGTGGTTATCATAATGGAAATGATGATTGGGCACTGTATCTTCCTGCTCTTTTTTCTTCTAATAAGGTTATTGCTGTTTTTTCAGGTCACGACCATAATTATGAGCATTTACTGTGGAAAAACCTCCACTTTTTTGTCTCAGGAGGTGCAGGAGGCTCTCTTCGTCCTTCACTTTCTCAACATCCATATAGTAAAATCTTTTGCTCCTCCTATAACTATATCATCCTTACTCGGCAAGGCAATTCATTGATTTGCACTGCTTACAGTTTAGGCGGAAGTATTATTGATAGCGTAGTCATTCTTCTGGAGTCCTGATTCATTTTTAAGCTTTCTTAAAATGCTTTCATTATAAATACAAGAAAATAGAACATTAGCAAATACTCACTTTTACTTTGACTCATTAAAAGTATATTAATTAGCTACTTTTTCTTCTATCTCTATAACTTACTAATGAAATTGAAATTATTCAATTACTTGTTTCTTCCTTAGGTCTATCTTAATAAAATCGTTAAGATGGAGATAAGGTAGACTTAGCAACTATCAGAATGACAATAAAAAGACTCTAATATGGATAAAACTTTTTATTTATATAACTACTCTATTAAAGATTTTAGTGTGAATAAATAATGAATTTAATAAAAAGAAGAAACCTATTAAAAATCATAGAATATAATTATTGGAGTAGATAAAAGGGAAGATTGCAATTATCATTCAGTATCCTTTCTCATATTTCCTTCTGGGATTATCCAAAACAGATCTTGAATCTCATACTGTTTCTGATATTTAGATTGACGGAAAATAATATCTATGGTTTTTGGATAATTAAGATTAAGAGTATAAAACAGTATTATAAGCTTATTAATTATTTAAATATTAAATAATAGCGAAAATTTAAGGAGATGTACTTATGTTACAAGGTTCATTTGTGGCTTTAGTAACTCCGTTTAAGCACGGAGAGGTAGATTATGTAGCCCTGGAGAGGCTAATAGATTTTCATTTAGAGAATGGGACCGATGGAATTGTCCTCTTAGGGACTACGGCAGAAGCTTCCAGTTTGGCATCAGATGAGAGAGAAGCATTGCTTTTGTTTGCTATGCAGAAGATAAATCATAGAGTACCAGTGATAATTGGTACAGGAAGCAACAGTTTTAGTCATACCCTAGCAGAAACTATAAAAGCTCAGGAATTGGGGGCAGATTATGCCTTGATAATAACTCCCTATTATGTGAAACCTACTCAGAAGGGTATGGAAGAATATTTTTTAGCTATTGCAGAGAAAACTAACATTCCTATAGTAATCTATAATGTTCCAGGAAGGACAGGGGTGAATATTACTTCTTCTACAGTGGTAAAACTTGCCCGTCAATGTTCTCAGATTGCAGGAATAAAGGAAGCAAGTGGTAATTTAGTTCAGGCAACGGAAATAGTTCGTGATGCTCCTGAAGGTTTTGCTCTGCTTAGTGGTGAAGATGCCATAAACTATCCTTTAATGGCTATTGGTGGAAGGGGTTGTATCTCAGTTACAGCAAATATTATTCCGAAAGAATTGAGTGAGCATATTCACAGCTGTTTAAAAGGGGATTTTATCACCGCAGCAAAACAGCACCGAAATCTGCTGAAATTGAATCAAGCTATGTTTATAGAAACTAATCCTATTCCGGTTAAAGAAGCTTTGCATATGATGGGAATGATAAACCTGGAATTTCGTTTACCTATGTGTCCTTTAATGGATAACAACAGAGAGATATTACATAATGTTTTAAAGGAATATAAACTTATTTAGGAGAATATAATGAAGAAGCAGGTGGAAAAATATGGGTTTGAACTGCTTGAAACTCGTGAGATAAAAGAAATCTCAGCAACCGCTTATTACTATGAACATAAGAAAAGTGGAGCACATTTTCTAAATGTTAAATGTGAGGATAATAATAAGCTTTTCTGTGTCACTTTTAAAACTGTTCCTCAGGATAATACTGGTTGTCCACACATAATGGAACATTCTGTGCTGAATGGATCAAAAAATTTTCCTGCTAAATCCACTTTTATGGAACTGATTAAGGGTTCATTGCACACCTTCATCAACGCAATGACTGCTTCGGATATGACTCTTTATCCTGTAGCCAGCACTAATAATAAGGATTTTTATAATCTTACCCGTGTCTATATGGATGCAGTATTTTTCCCTAAAATTTATGAGCAACCATATATCCTGAGTCAGGAAGGCTGGCATTATGATATTAAAGACCCTGAAGATGAGCTTAAGATTATTGGTGTGGTCTATAATGAGATGAAGGGAGCTTATTCTTCGCCAGATAACCTGATTGAATTAAACAATCAGATTGCTCAATTTCCCGATTCACCTTATAAATATGATTCCGGTGGTAATCCCAAGGAAATCCCTCAACTCACTTATGAAGATTTTATCAACTTTCATAAAAAGCACTATCATCCTTCTAATTCCTATATTTTCCTCTATGGAGATGCTGATGAAAATGAAATAATGGAAATGATGGATAAAGAATATCTTTCTCAATTTAAGAAGGATGTGGAACCTGTGGAACTGCCTTTCCAGAAACCTTTTACCCGAACCAAGAAACTGGAAGTGGAATATCCCGTGGAAGAAGGGAAAGATATAAGTGAACAATATCATCTAAGTTTGAATTATACCTATGGTAAAAATCCTGATTTAATCACCGTTTTTGCTATAAATGCTCTTATGGATATTCTGATGAGCACACCTGCCTCTCCTTTGAAAAGAGCTATTCTGGAATCAGGGTTAGCTCATGATGTGAGAGTTTCTTTCAATATTTGTATTTTACAGCCAACCTTCGGTATAATCTGTAAAGAAATTAAAAAGGAGAATATCCCTGCTCTGGTTCAGCTTATCACAGATGAGTTGAATTGTCTGGTTAAAGAAGGAATTGATAAAAAACTCATAGAAGCAGTTCTTAATAGAAGAGAATTCTTCCTTAGAGAAGGTCCCGATGGAAACTTTCCTAAAGGGCTTTCTTATGCTTTTATTGTCTATCATCACTGGATCTACAGTGGTAATCCTATTGATGCTCTGGCATTGGAAGAGATACTGAAAGAACTGAGAAGAGGTCTAACTGAGCCTTATTATGAAGAATTGATTAAGAAATCGATACTTAAAAATCACCATAGTAGCCAGATAACCTATATTCCTGTTTCAGGATTGGCTAATAAATGGGAGCAAGAGATAAAGGAAAAACTGGCAGAAGAGAAAAAGAAATTGAGTGAAGCAATGCTTAGTAAATTGATAGAAGATACCAGGGAGTTTCAACAATGGCAACAGCAGCAACCAACTCCTGAAGAACTTGCCCGTATTCCTTTCCTTACCCTTGAAGATATAAATCCTAAAGCAGAAGCCTATCCCCTGGAACTGGAAAAAATCGGAACTAAAACTATCCTTACTCATCCTTTAAAAACTAATGGAATTGTCTATCTAAAAGCCTATTTTGACCTTGATCATTCTCCCGAAGAAGACCTCCCCTGGTTAGCTCTATATGCTTCTCTTATGGGAATGGTAGATAGTAAAAATTATAATTATGTAGACCTTTCCAACGAAATCTACAGTCACACTGGAGATTTGAATTTAAAGTTAAATCTCAGACCCAGTTATCAGGAACCGGATGTCATTCTGCTCAAGTTCCTGCTTAGCGGGAAAGCATTACAAAATAAGACGGATAAGCTTATTGAGCTGGCAAAGGAGTTTGCCCTTTATCCTCTTTTTGCTGACTATGATAGATTGAAACTACTCATTCGGGAAGCAAAAGCTAAACTCCAAGCCAGATTATTTTATTCTGCTGAAAGTATAGCAATTAACCGCCTTTTTGCTCCCTCCAGCCAATTACATCATTTTCTTGATCTTACCAGTGGTCTGGACTATTATCGTTTTCTATGTGACTTAGATAAGAAATTAGACCAGGATATAGAAAATATAGCTCATAAACTGGAACAGGTACGAGAAACTTACTTTTGTCAGAATAATCTCTTAATAAGTATTACTTCAGATGAAGAAGCCATAAAAGAGACTATCAATAGGTTGAATCCACTGCTTGATGCCATTCCTGATAAAGTGTATCCACCTTTTGAACGGTATTTTCATCCTACAGATTTTAATGAAGGTATTATTGCTCCTATTCAGGTTCAGTATTGTACCAAGGGTGGAAATTTCTTCCGTAAGGGTTATTCCTATTCCGGAAAGTTAAGAGTGCTCACCAATATTCTTAATAGCGAATACCTGTATCGTGAACTCCGAGAAAAAGGTGGTGCATATGGAACCTGGGCGGGGTTTACTCTGAATGGCTATATGTATTTTGCTTCCTATAGAGACCCTAATCTGGAAAGAACTCTGGAAGTATATGATCAGACTCCGGAATATTTGCGTAATTTTGAATGTAGTAAACGAGATATGGAAAGGTATATTATCGGCGATATTTCTAAGCTGGATTATCCTAAAACACCTGAAGGAAAAGGTGCTCAATCTGATGATGATTATATTACTGGCTTTACGCAGGAAGATAGACAACAGATTAGGGATGAGGTGCTTTCCACCAGGTTGGAAGATATCCATCAATATGCAGATATGATTGAAGAAGTGATGAGTATGAATCATTATTGTGTGGTAGGTAATGAAGCAAAACTAAAAGCGGCTAGTGAGTTATTTGATAAATTAACTCCCCTTTTATCCTAAAATTTATGAAACCTAAGGACAAAAAAATCATCAAACCACATCGTCCAGCAAGGTTGAAAAATACACGCTTGCGTGACCTTGCGGTATTAGATGATTTTCCCGATAACATAAAATTTAAAGCAAAAAGAACTCCCGAAAAGGTAGCGGAAAACTATAAAAAGAGTATGCAATTAATATCCGGTCGTATCCTGGAAATGAAAAGTAACTATCAGTATATAATTGAAGCAGATAACATAATATATACAGCTACTCTGTCCGGGAGATTAAAGCAATTCGCTTTCCACAGCAAGTCCATTGTAGCAGTGGGAGATTATGTGGAATTGGATATTGCGGCTGAACCTCCAAGAATTGAAAATATCCTTCCTCGAAAAAATACTCTAACTCGTTATCTGGGAACTAATTTCCAAAGACCAAATATAATAGCTTCCAATCTAGATCAGGTAATAGTTACTTCTTCCTGGAGAAAACCAATGATAAAACCTGCCTTGATAGATCGTTACCTCTGTCTTGCAGCTCTGGATAATATAGATGCTATCATCGTTATCAATAAGGTTGATCTCTGTAAAAACCGGAAAGAACTAGAAGAAACCACATCTTATTATAAAACTGTAGGTTATACTTTATTATATACCTCTGCTCTGACTGGAGAAGGCATAGATGAACTACGCGAATTGTTAAAAAATCGCGATAGCGTCTTCTCTGGTCAATCCGGAACCGGGAAAAGTTCTATAATCAATAGATTAGAACCATCTTTAAATCTTCCAACCGCTGAGGTTAGTGACTACAATGAAAAAGGAAAGCATACTACCACTGGGACTATTCTCATTCCCTGGAGCTTTGGGGGTCATCTTCTGGATACACCTGGAATTAAAACCGTAAATCTCTCTAAAGATGCTAAGTCTCAAATTCCACGGATTTTCCCAGGATTTGCACCTCTTGCTCCTTTATGTTATTTTAATGATTGCACCCATACTCATGAAGAAAATTGTGCGGTACTTTCTGCTCTAGAGAACGGTAAAATTCCTGCAACTCGTTATCTTTCCTATGTTAATCTAATTAATTCCTTATGATGAAAAACTTTGTTATCTATATTAATCAAGCTTATAAAGATAAAACTGCTATCTATGAATTGTTGGAAGAACTCAAAAGTGAAGACCATCTGAACTTTTATGGCATACCTGAGCAGCAGGATATCCTTCCTTCCGATATTCGTATTCTGGAAAATGATAAAACGCCCAAGATTGACTGTGTACTTGCTTTTGGTGGAGATGGAACGATTCTAAGAGCTAAAAATATAGCTCTCCGCACCAAGGCTCCTATACTAGGCATCAATATTGGCTATCTGGGATTTCTTTCGGAAACCACTTTAGATGAGCTAAAATCCTCACTAAGAAACCTCCTGAATAAAAAATATCGCCTACAGGAAAGAATGCTTATCCAATGTCAATTGAGAAGAAATGATTCCATTATCTATAAAGGTTTAGCCTTAAATGATGCTGTAGCTTGTAAAGCAGAAATGCCTAAACTTATTGGAGTGCGCATTTTTAACAACCGTAGATTCGTTTTTGACACACGATGTGATGGTGTTATTGTCAGTACTCCAACAGGTTCAACTGCTTATTCTCTCGCTGCTGGAGGTCCAATTTTATCTCCAGAAATGAAAGCTATGGTACTTAGTCCCTTAAATCCTCACCTTTTAACCGTGCGTTCTATGGTTTTCCCTTCTACTGACCAGCTCTTATTACGTGTTCATAACTTAGAAGCTCCAGCTACCTTGCAAATTGATGGAGTTAATTGTAGTCCCATTGAAGAAAATGATGAGGTAGTTATCACCGCAGCAAAGCAGACAGTACAGTTTGTTAAACTTTCTAATCGCACTTTTTATCAGATTCTTAGACGCAAGATGCACTTAGGAAAATAGATGCTGACTGAGCTGTATATCCAGAACTACCTCTTTGTACCCGAAGAAAGAATAGAGTTCGGAGCTGGTATGACGGTCTTAAGCGGAGAAACCGGAGCAGGGAAATCTATCTTAGTGGGTGCTATAGCCCTAATTTTTGGAAATAACTCTTCTGCCTTAGAACCCTTTAATGAATCCAAACCTATTTATCTGGAAGCTTCCTTCAATATAGCTCAAAATTCAGAATTGCAAAACTTTTTACAGGAACAGGGTCATAAGCTAAATTCTGAAATTACCCTGGCTCGGGAGATAAAACCCTCAGGTAAATCTACCTATTTTCTGAATGGTCGCAAGGTAACTGCATCCTTTTTACGAGAAATGGAACCCTTAATGATAGATTTTCACCATCAACGAGACCAGCAGAGATTACTTTCTAATGCTTATCAGCTTCAATTATTAGACCTTTATGCCCAAAATTCTTTCCTTAAAAATGAATATGCTCTGCTCTTTCACTCTCTTAAATTAGCGCTTAAGGAACTAGAGAAGCTAAAAGCAGAGGAAGAGAAAAATCGTCAGCTTAAAGAATTGTATCAGTATCAGTTTAACGAATTGGAAAAGGCTAATCTTAAACTGGGTGAGGATGAGGAATTACAGAAAGAATTTGAGTTATTAAGCAATGCCCAGGAGCTGATTGAAATCGCTTCTAATGCCTTTCTCTCTCTTTATGAAAGTGAAGATAACCTACATTCTCGTTTGGCTCAAGTTATTAATAGCCTTGCTTCCTACACTTCCATTTATCCTAGACTTTCTCCCATTCTGGAAAGCTTACGGGACTGTCTGGAACAAATATCCAGTTCTGCTTTAGATTTAAATGATATTAGTCAGAGTATCACTCATAATCCTCAAAGACTTCAAGAGATTCAGCTGCGCTTAGATGATATAAATAGCTTACTTTATAAGCATCGGACTAAAAATATTGCCGAATTGGTTGAGCTTTTCAAACAAAGAGAAAGTCAAATCAATGCAATGGAGGACCTTGGTGCTCAAATTATAGCACTAGAGACTAACATCCAGCAAAATTATGAGAAACTTATTACATTGGGGAATAAGCTTACCGAATCACGGCAAAAAGCAGCAGAATCATTAGCCATAGAACTTCAAGATAATATCCGTTTACTTTCCATCCCAGATGCTCTTTTCCAAATAAATATTGACAAAAAGACAACTCAGAATATCATATTAGAACAATATCTAAGCTTATGTAGCGAGGAAGGAGAAGATATTTGTCAATTCCTCTTCAGTGCAAATAGGGGAAGTGATTTAAAGCCCCTTTCAGCTGTGGCTTCAGGTGGCGAACTTTCTCGCATACTGCTGGCTATTAAAAAGGTATTGTCGGAAAGAATGGAAGAAAAACTTATAATTCTGGATGAGATTGATGTTGGAATCGGTGGTAAAACTGCGGATTATGTTGCTCAGTTTATCTATCAATTAGCTCAGCATCATCGCATTATCTGTATCACGCATCTGGCTCAAATTGCTGCTATTGCCAATCAACAACTGGCTTTGCAAAAAGTGCCAGGTAAACATAAAAATATTATCCGTATCATTCCTCTTGAACCTAAACAAAGAAAGCAAGAACTGGCTCGTATGTTGGCTGGAGATATTTCCGAAATTTCTCTAAAACATGCTGAAGAATTAATGGCTAAATATAAATGAGGTTATAATGGCAAAAATATCCAGTATTACTCGCAGAAGAATTAGAGGTATAGCTATAATTATTATTTTTCTTTCGCTCGGATGGGCAATATTTTCCGCTATGAAACAAAAAGATAGCGAAGCAAATCTAAAAGAAATATTCAAAAAGTCAAATAAGACCTTTGAAGAAACCCATGCCGTAAAAAAAGCAAAAATAAGAATTAGTACTCCCAATATAGCTAATGCTCTCCAAAATATGGATACTATTGTTAACTACTATGCCCTGGACACTCCTCTGTTGAAATCCCGGGAAAGCTCATATGGTGAATTTATCGTTAAAGTAGATAGCCGAAAAATGCCCGAAATAACGCAAAAACTCTCCTCTCTGGGAAATATAGAACAGCAGATAGAAGTTGCTGATACTTCGCTGGTGAATAAGTCCTTGGCTACCGAAGAAGAAATCCTAAATTCTAAAAGAAAAGAACTGGCTGATCTTGAAGCAGAAGGAAATATCTTTGGCTCACTAGCTGATTATAAAAATAAACTGATTAATGAAATTCGTGCTCAAGAAAATAGAGTTAAAGCTCTGCGTCAATCCGATACCACCTTACTCTATGTACAGCTTATTCCATCCGTAGTTAGTAATCAATTCTCCTGGGTTAAGATTTTCATCCTTAATTTCATCAAAGCTCTCGCAGTTTTAGTGGTAGGAGTTGTAGTTCTCTATTATGTTATAAGATTGATAGCCTATATCCTTTCTCTATTTGGGGTTAAGGGCTTTACTGCCAGTACCTTAGGTAGTAGCTATCGTTATGGGTATGGCGACTATTATAGCCGATCCTATTCACGGGATGGACACAAAGACCATAAAAGAAAAGTTAAAAGAATTTATAAAGATGGCAGACCAAACAATCTAACCAATAATAAGGAAGAAATAAAGGATGAACCTAAATCCTGAAGGAGGTAGCTAATATGCAACCCTGGCAAATATGGATTATTCTGGGAATTATTTTTATTATAATAGAAATTTTTGATCCAGCTTTCTTTTTCATTGCCTTAGGTATAGCTGCCCTCATCACCGGTTTATTGAGTCTTTTCTATATCGTTGGTAATAATATATTGTTGCAACTAATTATTTTTGCGGTTCTTAGCTTTATATGTTTCCTTCTAACCCGAAGAATAGGAAAAAAAATTCTCCAGTTTCCCGCTACAGAAACAAATATCTTTGCCCTAAAAGGTAAAACCGGTTTTGTCACTAAAGCTATTCCTCAAGATGGAAAAGGCTATGTGAAGGTAGGGGGAGAAGAGTGGTCAGCCATATCTGAAGATGGTTCTCCTATAGAAGAAAATTCTAAAGTTATTATTCAGGGGGTAGAAGGTAATAAATTGATTGTGAAAAAAGCCCAATAATGGACTCTTCAATTCATTCCCTAAGAAATTATATTCTAATAGATTATAAAAATAGCCTATTACTCAACTGTTACTTTATCAAAACTAGAGTATTTATAGAATAGTACCTATTAGTACCCATTTATTAATCATATATTATAAAAGACATTTACATAAATAAAAGAGTAAAAAATAAATAATAAATTATTTTTAAAAATAAATGAGTGCCCTTTTGAGGTTAAATTCCCCTCTTTTAGAGGAGTGTCCCGCAGAGATTGGGGGGTTATTAAGTTCCTTCTTCCACATAATTGAAGAAAAAGAAGTGCATCTATGTGAAAAATCAATAAATATATAAAGTCTAGACTCCATTCCAAATCTGCTAATTATTCAACATTTTTTATAATTTAAATTTCCCTCCTTTGTTTTAAGTTCATCTTAACTCTCTCTTGTCTCTTTTTTGCGTAAGTAGCTAAGGGACAGCCAAGTAGGAGCTTAGAGACAGATTTGTGCTTTAACCAATTGTCTATGTGTTGATTATCGTTTTCCTAAATAAACTTGTCGGACTATAATAAAATTAACCTACTAATATAAATTATGCGTATATTCTGAAAATATTATTCTTAATATAATGCTTTTATTTTACTGGAATAATTGGAAAGTAGATAGAGCTTTAAAATTCTGTGCTTATTCTGGTGAAGAAATTTATTCCTGGACCGGGATATCCATACTCTGTTTCGTAATAAGTATCAAATATATTTTCTAAGCCTAGGGTAAGATTGAATTTTTGGAATTTATAGGAGAGATTTATATTATGAAGCCAGTAAGAAGATATAGTGTGATAGTTATTTAATTTATCTTGGCTTAAACGGTTATCTGTATAACTGCACATATATTTAAATTTCAATTTCCAGGGCAAAGTTAAATTCTGGGTAAAGATAACTTGATGATGAGGCGTTTCGGTTAGTTGATAATCCTCACTCCCTTCCCACCAGATACAAGAGTAGGCAGCTTCGCTTTCCCACCAGACAAACGGTTTAAACAACAGACTGTATTCAGCACCGACAGAATGAACTTTATAGATATTTTGATAAATATCACCTTGTCTATCAATCAGATTCCGTATATCATTATAAAACAAACTGAGTTGATTGATAAGAAATATACTTCCTGTTTTTATATCCTGTTGATGGCTAATTTCGTATTTGATAGCGTTTTGAGGTTTAAGGTCTGGGTTACCGTTTTCAGCAGAAAAAAGCTGTCGCATAGTAGGAAAAGAGATATTATTTCCGATAGAGACAGTACTTTTACTTTGTTCATTCCATTTAAGATTAATGGAAGCAGAAGGTTCAGTAAAGAAACTTAGTGAACTTTTCAAATCGCAATGATGACTGCTTGCTCCCCAGCTAGCGATAATATTAGTTTTATTATTCAGCTGGTACTTCCACTGGCAGAAAGCATTATAAATATTTAGCCAGTGAGGAGTCCAATCCAGGTAGTTTCCATTATCCTTTCTTGTGCTGTGCATAGATTCAGCTCTTAGACCAAAATTGATGGTATTCCGTGCATCAGGAATCCATTCCATACTTGGATTAAAGCCCAGAGTGTAGTAACGCATATGGCTATCAAGAGTGAGATGTTGATGGGATGCATCACTGAATTCCTGGTAAATATCTTGACCTCCATCGTAATATAAGTGAGAACTTAACTTGAAAAACTCATTGAGGATTTCTTCATATTCCAGAGTTGTCCAATAGTGCATCCAATCAATGTACTGACGATAATCAAGGGTATAAATAGGGGAAGGAATGAGTTTTTCTGGAACATAAGTTAAACCAAAAGAAGTTCCTACCTGTCGGAAAGGATTTAACTTCCAGTCTAAACGAGTTTGAAAGTCATATTGTGTTTTTTTACTGTGATTTCGCACTCCTCCATTTTCAAAGGGAGTAGGAGTGAAATTTTCCGGAAGCACGATTCCTTCATTATGTTCTCTAGCTAGACTAACTCTATAGCCCAAATTTTTAAGTTTGTGGTCTGAACTTATCTCCAATCTATTAGAATTGTTTCGTTTAGCTAATAGATTTAGCTTTAACCAGCTATCTTTATCTGGGTCATTGGTAATAATATTGACCACACCACCCATAGTATTTGTTCCATAAATAGCAGCACTAGGACCTTTAATAATCTGAATTTCCTTTATTTCAGCGGGGGAAAATTGATGCAAGTCAATATTGCCAAAATAGCCACTATTAAGAGGACGCCCATCAATCATAACTTTCACTTCATTGCTCCGAAAACCCCGGATACGAAGATTGCTTTCATCTTTTGTTCCAGTAGTGTTCGTTAATCCAGCAATATCTTGTAATCCTTCATAAAGATTTAGAGCAGAATTCCCTTTCAGCTCAGGGTAATCAATAAAATGAAGGGCTCCAATGGCATCCTCTGGCTTGCCTGCTATAACTCTCACGGTCGGAAGTAGATATCTCTTTTTAGTCAAAGAATCCACCAGAGCCGGATTTGATATATCTTCTGCGAAATAACTCAGAGGTAAAAGAAGTATTAATAAAAGGTGCAGATATCTGGACAAAAATACTATTCCGTTACCATTTCTGTGCTTTCAAAACCACTTAAATCGTTGGGTATCGTAAAGGTCAGATCAGCATATTCTTGAGGAGCCAGCGAGAAATCAAAATTCTGGATAGAGGTTGCTCCATAGACATTAATCTTAGCCAGTTTTTTAAATTTCTTCAGGCTACCAGGAAGTGTGGAATTGAAGTTTGGGAAAGTTGTAACCTCTGAATTAAGTAAATAATAGCCATCATTTATTAACTCGGGTTGATAATTCTTGCTGTATCCGTCCACAGCTACTAATGCGACGGAATCATAAGCTGCAATGCCCTGAAGCAAGTCACTTAGTTTGATAGCATCCTCACCGATACCAGACCAGTTATCCACTGTGTAGGTGTTAAGTCCACGCAATTCAATTAATTTAGAATCCTTACTACCGGTATCAACATCCACTTTACGATAGAGACGAAACAATCCTGCATTTCTAACTTTGAATGCAGAAGGAAGTTCCATATCGGGAAACCAGGTTCTATGGTCGTCACTTGGAACATAGTAACCTTGAGAAAATATTTCCCAGGGTAAGTCATAACCGGCATAAGCACTTTGCCGAGGGCTGAAACCATCAGTTGCACTTACAATTTCATAGGCAAATAAAGGGCGGAAATCAATAGTTGTGTCTTCCTCCAGAGGGTCAATATGATTACGCACAGTATCGGGATTGATAAATTGGTCAAGTTGATAGCCTAAAATCTTGACTTCTGAGGGGTTGTCTTTTTCACTGCAAGCTGTAAATGCTAATAGCAGTAAAAGTACCAATAAATAAATCAGCTTCTTCATTTATCCTCCTGAAAGCTGTAAAAGAGGGGAAAATATTTATTTTCCCGCCTTTCCAAGTAATGGGAGGCATAGCCGTTTCCAGCTATACCCTATCGGTGTTTAGTCTTGCTAGTGATAGTTTAGAGCCAAACACTCAGCGTAGTTCTAATTTATGATACTAGTCTTTATTGTCAAGATAAATTCAGGACTGAAACAATTATTAACTTAGGAAGAAATAAAATGAGAAAACTTAAATACTGATAAATAAATGCATTTTTATTGACAAGAAAAGCTTGCTTAGATGTTAGGATATAGCAGATGAAAAATATAAACTGCTTATAAATTATCTATTAAATATAGAAAAAAAGCTTAGGGATAATTATAAAATGGAATTTTATTTGTTATCAAGTATCGGGACTATGGTAGTTTTTTTACTTTTATGAGTTTTTACAGTTTATAAATAAAAGAGGTTAAATTGAGATGTTAGCTATAAAGAATCTTTCCCGTAGTTTTGGGGATATAAAAGCAGTACAAAATATAAGTTTTACTGCAGATAAAGGTGAAATTGTAGGTTTTCTTGGTCCTAATGGTGCAGGAAAAACAACCACTCTGCGAATGATAGTGGGTTATTTGCAACCTGATAGTGGTTTAATTGAATTAGATGGAGAAAATGTTTTTGATAATCCTCTTGCTGCCAGTGCTCGGATAGGTTATCTTCCAGAGCTTAATCCCCTTTATGATGAAATGATGGTAGATGAATTTCTGCGTTATATCGCTGACTTACGTAGAATGAAGGAACCGAATCTTTCGGAAAGATTGGAGCTTGTGCGTGATAAATGTGGTTTGGATGAAGTCTGGAAACAGAAAATTGCTACTCTTTCCAAAGGTTATCGTCAACGCACTGGTCTAGCTCAAGCAATACTTCATAATCCGGACTTACTTATTTTAGATGAACCAACCAGCGGACTAGACCCCAATCAAATTCTAGAGATACGGGATTTGATTCGTGAATTAGGAGAAGATAAAACCGTTATCCTTTCCAGTCATATTATGCAGGAAGTGCAAGCACTCTGTTCCCGTGTGATAATTATTCATAGAGGACAAATAATTGTGGATGATAGCATAGAAAATCTTGGTTCCTATATTTCTGGGACTAGTGAAATAGTGCTGGAACTGGAAGCAGAAAATCCAGATTTTCAACCTTGGTTGATTCAATATCCAGAGGTTCAACTTACAGAAATAGAACAGAAAGATGAACATTTAGAGTTAAAGTTCACCATTCCAGTAGAAATGGATATCCGTAAGGAATTATCTGCTTATGTACTAGATCAAGGTTGGAATCTTATCAGTATCTATAAAGAAACTCAAAGTCTTGAAGAAATATTTCATCTTCTTACTTCTCAGGAACCTTTCTATACAGAAGAAGAGATTTTAGAAGAGGAAGAAATGTTGTCTGAAGGAGATAATAAACCAGAGACAGAAGAAGAGGCAACTTCTTTAGAGGAAACTCAGGAACCTTCAAATGAAGAAGAATCCTCAACCAAGGAGCAACAATGAATCCTGCTTTAACTATTGCCAATAAAGAATATTCGCTGGCTAATCGTTCTTTAAGCACTTATATCATCTACGGAGTATATCTTCTGGCTTGCGGTATCTGGTTTGCTCTTAATGCTTTAAAAATGGGAGCAGCAGATATGAGAGGTATCTTCAGTATTATGCATACCCTATTTTTGTTTTTTATACCTGCTTTAACTATGGGAAGTATTGCTAAAGAACGAAGCACCGGCACCCTGGAGCTTATTAGCACCTTACCTATCAAGCTTAGTCATATCGTTTGGGGTAAGTTTCTAGGTGTTTTATTCCAGTTAGCCACCGTTCTGCTCTTTACTCTTGTATTTGCTTTTTTGATTAGTCTTTTTGGAATAGGAGTTGATTACGGAGCTATCTTTACCGGTTATCTGGGTTTATTATGTGCAGGATCTGCTTTTATAGCAATAGGGATTTTTGCCAGTAGTCTAACAGACAATCAGGTTTTGGCTTTTATTTCAGCCCTTGCTATCTCTGGTGTCCTTTTTATTATAGGTCGCATAAGTGATTTAATTCCTCTAAAGCTTTTTGCAACAATTGAATACTTAGGTTTTGATTATCATTTGGAAAACTTCCTTAAAGGAGTTATTGATACCAGAGACCTCATTTGGTTTGCTGCAGTGACGATAATCTTTATCCTTTTAGCTCAATTTCGACTTCAAGCTCAAAACCTCAGTCAGGAGCGATAAGATGAATACACGCCATCAAATTATCACCTCCTATATCATCAAAGTTCTAATTGTTATATTAGTGCTGATAATCTCCAGTTTTTTATATCTCAGGATTGACCTTAGCAAAAGCAAATCCTACACTCTCGGCAAAGCAACTAAAGAAACCCTTCATTCTCTGAGAGATAAAGTAGTAGTAAAAGTATTCGCATCCCGGGATTTACCGCAAGAATTGAGCACGATAAACCGTAGTCTGAAAGATATGCTGGAGGAATTTTCCCATAATTCTCATAACAAGTTTAGCTTTGAATATGTTCGGGCAGAAAATAACAAAGAATTGATTGAACAAGCTAGGGATTATGGTATTCCAGCTTATTCTTTCACCGCTTTTGAGGATGAAAAGCTGGTTACTAAAGAAGTAGTCTTTGGCTTGTATCTGGAAAGTGCAGGGAAATCTTCCTCAATGTATCTGAGACCTGGTATGGAAAGAATGATGGAATATCAGCTGTTAAAACAGATTAATAAACTACATCCAGATAATTTACCTGAATTGACTGTCTTTATGGATTCTCTTAGTATGATTCATCAATATACCAATTACGCAGATGCCTTAGCCACCTTCTTCCTTGAATTGATGGATAACTATAGAATCACCTATACTGACCTCAATACACGCCCTAAATATACTCCTGTGATGCTCTGTTTAGGAACAATTGATACCTTGAGCACAAAACAACTCTATAATCTTGATCAGTATTTAATGCAAAATGGTAAGATAGTTATGACTCAGGACCGTGCTTTAATGTTTATGTCTGAACAGGGTTCCGGGTTAGCTCTATTAAATGGACCTATATTCAGATTGCTTGATCATTATGGAATTCATATAGAACCAAATATCGTTTTAGATAGAGAATGTGAATATGGTAGAGGTAGTGGTTTAGGAACTATAGTTCCCTATCCCTTTATTCCAAGATTGCGTCCTAATCCTGATTATCCTTATACCGCTGGTTTTCAAGTCATTACAATGAATATTGCTTCTGAAATAAATCCCATACCAGATGCTAAAATCAAGTTTGAAAAAGTACTGCAAACCTCCAATCATTCTAATATTCTGATAGGACCAGAGTTTAGGGTAGATGTAGCTGTTCAACGAGGTCTGGACCCATCATATCTAAATCAAGCTCCTAAAACTGTTGCTGCTGAGGTTTCAGGCACCTTTCACAGCTTTTTTAATGAAGCTCTAGATGATAGTACCTTCTATAACTCCACGGATAAGGCTAAAATTATCCTCTTTGGTGATAGTGAATTTCCTCTGGAATTTAGTGCCGGTGCTTTTATAGTTCTTAATGCAGTAGATTATCTTCTCGGAAGGAACGATATGATAAAAATCCGTTCTCCGAGAGATGTTTACAATGAACTAAGTGCTGAAGTTTATATGCAAAAACACCAGATGCAACCTGCTGAACCAGAAAAGACAATCTCTATCTTAAATAGATATTTTCGTCTAGCTGCTATTTTCTTGCCTGTGCTTCTTCTGGCTCTGTTCGGCATCATTCAAGCCTCCCGATATACTGCAAAAGTTAAATATGAAGAAAAATAAGATTATCCTCATAATCGTCTTTCTTGCCCTGCTGATTGTTGCAATTTATCTTTTAACCACTCGTCAGGAAAAAGAAACTCTCAAACCTATTTTCCCAGCTGATTCCACATCTATTGTCCGGATAGAAATAGCGGATCCAGATACCAGTATCATTATTACTAAGATCAATAACCAGTGGCAGATTACCTATCCTATTAAATGGGAAGTGAATGAAGACCATTTCAAAATGTTCTGGACTGAAGTTCTCAGAGAACAATATTCAATAGAACCCATTGCTTCTGGGAAAGCGGCACTTAATCAATATAGCTTAACAGATACCACGGCACTTAAGATAAAGGTCTATGATAATAAAAATAAACTTATTAAAGAGGTGTGGTTCTCAGATTTAAATAATCCTGCAGATTATTTCTGTTTCAAAGGGGATAATAATGTTTACCAGATAAAACGAAAGGTCTGCTTGAATTATCCACCAAAATTAGATTTATGGCGGTCTTCCTATGCCCTAAGAATATTCCCCGAACAATTGTTAGCTATTGAAGTTAAGTATACTAAAAACAGCTATAAATTGACTCGCAAGGGAAATATCTGGCACTATAAGGATAGTAAAGAGGATTTTGATATTCCACCGGGAAATGTAACTATGGGTAAGATACTTAATGCTCTTGCGAGTTTGGGCTCAGGTACAATATTTACGCGAGATAATGCTCCTAAATTGGAAACCCCTGCTTGCTCGGTTAAACTTATATTAACCGATAATTCCACTATCCAGATTGAAATGTATCCCGGAGAAAAGAACTACTTTATGACTATTGACCGCTATCCAGACCTGGTTTTTGAAGTGCCCTTTGATACCTATTTTCGGTTTACTCGGTTTGCAGCTACTTTTCGTGCTAAAGAAGGTGATCCGGAGGAACTATTACCCTAAAAATCATTCCTTGTTATCAACTAAATGAGGAACTCTATATACTTCTAACTTCTATCTGGGATAAGACAGGTATTAGTAATCCTGAACGCGCAGACAGTTTCCATACTATCCAAAGGACTTTAGAATACGGAGGAATCCTTCTTCTGGCTTATGTGGACGCCATATTAGCGGGAACTATCTGGCTAACTAATGATTACCGAAGACTCTATATTCATCATATGGCAGTTTTGCCTGAATTTCAGAATCAAGGAATTGGCAGATATTTATTGCAGAAAGCCATTGAAATAGCTGATAATCAGGGTCTGCAAGCAAAACTGGAAGTTCATTCAGATAATGCTACTGCTCTGAATCTTTATCGTTCTATGGGCTTCATAGAATTGGACGGTTATCTGGTTATGATTCGGAGACACTGAACCCTAGAATAGAAAGTATTTATAGAAGACCCCAGCGACGACGGAAAAATAACTCCAGACAGAAAGCTACTATAAATAAAGTTATCACATACCACTTACGATAAAGAGGGATATCTTTACTTTTACTGATTACTCTATTTTGAGCTGGGACTGGTTGAAAACTTTGTAGTTGATCAGGATATAGAAGTTTACCACCTGTTTCTGATGTTATCCAGGAAAGCAGAGGGATATTCAAATCAAAATCCATTAATTCCAAAGAGGATTCTGCCACATTGAACTTTCCTGAGATGCTTTGTTTACTCACCTGGTCCGAAATAGCGAAACTATAAATTCCTGGTTTATCCAGACTGAAGTGAGTGATATATTCTCCTTCAGTTTGCACCATAAAATCACGAAATACCTCTTTCTGGCTTGCATCTATAACCTTAATCTCCGGAGTCAAATCTAGACGCAGTCCTCTAATGTTATCTTCTGCTCTCAGTCTTATATTAATTTCTTCTCCAAGAAAATAGCTGTTATTATAAATGGCATAATAATCGGTGGAAGAAATATTCGCTAACCAGGTTAAAGTATTAGTCAACAGATTCTTATAACCACCTTTTTCACTTTGCATTTGCCATTTCCAAAGATTCAAAAATGCCATTGCCATTACTTTTGCCTTGCCCTGAGTGCTAACTGCTATAGCAGGAGAGTGTTGTGGATTATCTATAGTTGCTAAAACCTCTGCTCCTTTTAGGGCTGTTACATAATAGTAATCAAGAGGTGGAATATTTTGCAATTCCGAGCTAACTAGTTCCAGCATAGGATATTTTGCCGCTAAGGGAGTCAACTCTAGAAAACCTTGATAAACACTGGTGATATTAGATTTTTGCAATGGGAGCAAAGAGGAGAGTTCTAAAATGGGAAGTCCCTGAAATAAAATTCCTATTCCTTTTTGATAGGAAGAAAGAATATAATTGAGCGGATTTCCAGATAATTGTAAAGCGCCATTATTGAGTATAATTATTGCTGAAAGATGGTCGGTGGGTAAAGTGTTGACTAACTTATTTCCAGTATATACCTTATCACCTTGAACCCGATAATAATTCACTTCCCAGCGAGGATTCTCTGTTATGGCATCAACGATAAATTTATTATCCCAGGATGGACTTTCAGAAAGGATGACTACTCTTTGCTTATTGATTAGAACTTCTATCGCTCCAGGATAGCTATTATTATTTAATGACCTTTCTCTAATTCCAGGGACGGAAACTTCTACTCTAAAAGGATAAAATCCTGTCTGGCTGAAGCGATAATTAAAATCTGTGCTAATAGTTTCACCTGGTTTAAGTTGGATAGACTGATTCCGAACTTCTGTATTACCGATAAATAACTTAACTTTTGCTGGTCCCTGATAGTTTTCTGAATGAATTTCTGCTCTAATGATTGTAGGTTCATTGCGGTAAGCTTGTAGATTGGAAATAACTTTTACTATACTGATATCTGCCTGTAAAGAAGCAGCCGTATCACCAAGGGCATAAAATGGACAACCTAATTGCTTAACAGGAATAGGAAATTCATCGTGTAACCAACCATCGGAAAGCAAAACTATACCTTTAACTCTACTAAAATCGTGCTTTTTATTCAGTTCTTCCAGAACCGGAACAAGTAATGTGTTATTCTTGTTATCAGTTAAGCCTGCTGAGAAATCATAGGTGGAAATTTCATATCCAGCTAAGTTAAACTTATCTTTTATAATGGGACTATATTCCTGTATCCAATTTTTCTTAGTTTTCCCCTTGATGCCAGGAAGATCCATACTGGAAGAAATATCATTTAATACTATAATCTGTTGTTTTTCTTTTAGTTCCTGCACATAATGGATTATCGGACTGATCAGTAAAAGCAAGATAACAGCAAGACTTATGCTTCTTAGAAAGAAAAGTAGCCAACGCTTCCCTTTTTCTAAAGGAGGTTGGGTGCGATAATAGTAATAGCCTGATATAAGCAAAGATATCAGGATTATAATGATATATTGCAGTACTATAACCTTACCTTAATGTAATTGGCAAAAGATATTCCCTTTGTTGATGAACCAGGTAAAATGCTCTCTATTGACTGAATAGCAATACCTAAAGCTACAGATTTGAAATCTAGACCTATTCCATATGACATTCTCCAGGGATAGATATCATTTCCTGAACAATAACCTATACTAATTGGAATTTGTTGAATAGGACAAATCTGTGCTCCCAGCGAGATTCGTCCCTGTTTACTAACTTCTGGAGAACTTCCAAAACCAACTACATAATCTGCTGAAACTGATATTGGTTTATAAGTATATAAAGCGGATAGCCGCATCTCTAAAGGCAGTTTAGTTGTATAGGGTTTTATGTCTACCGTAGATCTATCTTCAATGTAAAAATCTTCTTCTATATTGGAGGCATAAAGACTGTCTATCTCAAAATGATAGATTTCTTCCTGAGTCTGTTTTTGCCACTTGATAAAGCCAAAAAGATTGTCCAGCGTAGCTCCAACTTCTAAACTTGGTATAGGTTCAGAATACAATCCCAGAAGGGTTTTTAACCCATAACCTCCTAGTCCAGTGCGTATTATCAAATCTTGCTGAACATTTAATCCATCCAGGTTGGAGGAAAGATAGCCTTCTAACTCACGAGTTTCCACATTCCCTAAACCGCCCAGAGCGCTTAAGGCAAAACCAAATTTTATAGCTGGCACTGTTTCCGGGAAAGGAAGAAGTATATCTCCCATACCAAAAGTTAAATCTGCATAACTCAATCCTTCAGCATAGTTATTCTTTTTGGTAAAATGATAAATCTCGCTTCCATCTCCATTGCCATAGAGAGCCAGCTCTATAAATTGCTCATCCATAGACGCTTTGGTTGCTAAATGAACGGAGCTACTAAATGCCATATTAGAAGTGGTAAAACCAAAGATTCCTATCTGACCCCCAAGATTAAAGGACATATTGTTATCTATAGCATCCAAAATTTTCTGCTTATCATTATCATCCAGATAATTTTGCTTCATTATATAGTTGTATAAATCCAAATTAAAAGAATTGTTTCCCAGAGACATTCCAAGATTAAGGATGGGAATTGTAATATCAGAATAACCTTTTTGAAGTAAAGCTGGATTCCAATAATTGGCATCACAACCTCGTGCTCGTAACATATAACTATCCGCAAAAAACATTGATTGAGGCGTAATTGTTGTCGCAGAGAGTAATGATAGGATTAAAAAGATAAATAAGCTGATTAAAGACTTTTTCATTATTCCTCCTCTATATGCACTCTTGCAGTAAGCATACCTTTCATATGAATGTAATCAGCGGGAGAAGCATAAATAGTTACTGGACCTTCAATGGCTTCAAATCTGAAGGAAGGTAAAAGATAGACCTCCGGATTCTGGAATACTCTCAGTTCATCCTGATTTAAGGTAAGATCAATTAATTGTTCTCCTTCAGAATTTACATCTGGACCTTCATATTCGGAAGACCGAATAGCAAACTCTTTTGTAAAGGAATACGATTGAGAGGCAGAAGGGTCTATGTTATTATCTGTTCCCACATATATTGATGCTGTAGCTCCGATAGGTAGCTTATTTATAACCTTCATTTTGATTGCTGCATAGATAATCGTATCTCCAATTTGGTCTCTTATATCCTCAGGCATTTCTACTTTAGAGGGTTCCTCCATAGTGATAGGATGGTCAGTAAGAGTAAAAGTGAAGGGTGCATCTATCTGATAAGTGCAAAGCAATTTATTCGTAGATTGCACAAAGCCAGGAGTGCCATTACTACCTCCCTGAATTAATAAGTAAGCATTTATTAGCTCAACCTCATCCGGCATTATCTGAAGTAGCTCATTTATGGTATTAGAAAATTGGATTTCAGTGATAACAGAACCAGATTGATCGGCAGGAGCTATATAAAATGGCAATCCAGTATCATCTAAAATAGGTATAGTTCGCTCTACGCCTGTTCTATGATTAATACCATAAAGATCTCCATAAAAGTAAACACCAAAGCCAAACTCATTGTTCATTGCCAGAAGAAGATTAGCTTCTTGTAGCTGTATTGCTTCATCAATTCCCAAAGGATAGTCAATTTGGATATCCATACTACCTGCTACCATATCTAATCGGTAATTATCTATATAACCTTCAAAGGCACTAAAACTTAACGGTTGTTCCATTTTTAATCCAGCTGTACCAACTGGTGTTAAATCTGGCTGGTTAGATTGCACTGTAATTATTACCGATAAAGAATCTAATACCTCATTTGAATGAGATATACCTATAGAATATCCAGCTAAATCTACATCCTGCCAGTATGAGTTAGAGCTATTACTTAAAGTTAAAGGAGCACCTGTGGGTGTATATATATCAGGAAAGCACAAGGAAACCTGAGTATATGCTGGATCATTTAAATCACAATAATAAGACAGTGCTCCGTCATTAACGAATCCATAAACTAATTCTACCATACCTGTAGGGTCACGAAAAGGTAAGTTTACATTAACTTCTATTCCAGATAATAAGGGTATGGGATCTATTATGGCTTCAGGATTAAAACTTACCTCTCCAAACTCTTGACTTTCTGCCTGACCTGTACTTCTTAAAGTTAGCACATTATTTTCTCCTACAAAAAGATTTATGTCATCAGCTAAATCAGAAACGAAATAAAGCTCATTAATTAAAGGAACAGTTAATTCCACATCCCAAGTAGGAAAATGCGGCTTAAATATCTCGCAAGCAGAAAGTAAAAGTAAAGCGGTTATTAGCATTAGAACAAACTTTTTCATAATTTCCATCCTTCTTCGCATAAACAGCGACCTTAATTTTATTATTCTCAATTATAGTATAAAAGTGTCAAGAGATTTCTGCAAAAATAGATTCATTATCTACTCTATTTTATTATTTAGCTTAATTACAGCCTCTAATTATGCTGTTATATAATCTTTCTAATATACTTATTATCAATATATTATGTTAATTAGCTGTCTTTAAGCTCATACTTATCTCTATCTTAATATATTAGCAAAAAAAATGATAGGAAAGAGATAAGTGAAAACCTTATTTGAATATGAATAAACATATAAAACTCAAAAAAGGAAGATGTTACTATTGCAGAAACACCTATTCTATTATACAGTTTTGGATAGAATCTGTCTTAGCCAAAAATCAACCCTATAACTGCGGCACCTAACATTAAATAGATAGGATTTGTTTTCCAGCGCCAGGTGACAAATAAAGCTGCTACAAAGATGATTACTGAAAACAAATCGGTGAAAGCAGTTTTCCCGATAAGTAACATTGCTGCTGCAATTAAGCCGAGTGTAACCCAGCGTAATTTCTGAAAAATATTTTGGAACCAGGGAAGTTTTGTTAGTTTGATATAAGTGAAAGTAATAGCCAACATTAATACAATAGAAGGGAATATAACTCCTAAAGTACAGACTAGAGAACCTGGAATTCCACCCTGTCTATATCCAACAAAGGTTGCCGCATTGATAGCGATAGGTCCAGGTGTCATCTGCGAAATTGCAACTATATCTGCAAATTCCGAAGCAGTCATCCAGGCATTTATGTTAACTACTTCCTGTTGGATCATAGCCAGTACAGCATAGCCTCCTCCAAAGCTGAAGAGCCCTATTTTACAGAAGGTTAAGAATAATGATAGCAGCATTACTTGTTCCGATTCTTTTGCCAGAAACTCTGTAATATACTAAATATTATGGTAGTTAATATAATCCATATAGGACTGATATTTAAAAAAGCCACTAAAATCATAACTAAAACAGGAACCCAGAGATAAGCAGGTTTAATTTGTGAAGAGCGGGTCATTTGCAATAAAGGAGCAGCTATAAGAGCAACAACAGCTGGCTTGAGAGCATGAAAAGCTTTTTGCACCAAAGCTAATTGAGCATATTGGGTGAAAAGTGCAGCAATGATAACGATAGCAACAAAAGAAGGCAGAACTGTTCCTAAAACTGCTACCAGCATTCCCCCAAATCCTTTTAAATGCATACCAATATATACACTGAAATTAATAGCTATAGGTCCTGGACAGGATTGAGCAGCAGCTAAGCCATCCATAAAGGTCTCATCGTTTATCCAGTGATGTTTTTCCACTACTTCTCTACGAATCAGAGGAATCATTGCATAGCCTCCACCTATAGTGAAAGCGCCAATTTTGAGAAAGGTAATAAATATGGAGAATAAGGAATTAGGCATTATCTTGCCAGTTTTTAATCAACTGAATAAGTTCTGCTACTAGTTGGTCTTCAGGAACTTTTTTAATCACTTTTCCTTTGGCAAAAATTAATCCTTCACCTCTTCCTCCAGCAATACCAAAATCTGCTTCCCTAGCTTCTCCAGGACCGTTGACAACACAACCCATTACAGCTACAGTTAGTGGCAAATCTGCATATTCTTGCAAAGAATTTTCTACTTCTTCAACAAGACATATAAGATTAATATGAGTGCGACCACAGGTTGGACAAGAGATAATTTGCAAACCTTTACGCAAACCAAGGTTCTGCAAAATCTGTTTACCTACCATAACTTCTTTTACTGGATCAGCCGTTAAAGATACGCGTATAGTATCACCAATCCCCTCTTCTAATAAAATGCCTATTGCAAGAGCAGACTTAACACTTCCCCGAAGTAGAGTTCCAGCTTCGGTGACACCTAGATGCAAAGGATAATCTATTTTCTTACTTAAAGCGCGATAACTAGCAAGCATTAGAGGAACCTGGGAAGCCTTAACTGAGACCTTTATCGCATAGAATTTCAAATCCTCCAAAATATGAATATGAGATAAAGCTGCTTCCACCATTGCTTCTGCGCTTAAACCATATTTAGCTAATAGCTCTTTGGGCAAGGAACCACTGTTAACTCCTATGCGAATAGGAACTTCTCGTTCTCCTGCAGCTTTTGCTACTGCCTCCACTTTATCACGAGAACCTATATTACCTGGGTTTATTCTTAAACCATCAACTCCGGCTTCAAGTGCTGCCAGAGCAAGTCTATGGTCAAAATGAATATCTGCTACTAAAGGAATCTTGGTTTCTCTCTTAAATTCATATATAGATGGAATATCTGACATAGTTTCTACAGAAAAACGGATTATTTCACAACCGACTTTTTCCAGAGAATGAATTTGATTTAGCGCAGCAGAAATATCCGAAGTAGGAACACTTAGCATACTCTGCACAGAAATAGGTGCTCCACCTCCAATTAGGACATTTCCAAGTTTAATCTGACGGGTGGACCTTCTTTTAATTGTTTCCATAAGGCTATCTCCTATAAATAGTTTATTCTGTCAATCAAATTTACTTTATGCTTGACCAATAATAACTAGCATTTTATTTGGATAAATGATTATTATTATATATAAGTTAAACTACAGGAGGTTTCAATGAATAAGCATATATTAGTAATTGCGCTCACTCTTATGCTGGCAACTTTTGTCTGGGCAGAGGATTGGCTTACCATTTATAACGATGACCTGTCACTGGTGCGTTCTAATTTTGAACTGGAATTAAAACAGGGTAAACAGGACTATAACTATACGGATATTACCTCTCGCATTGAAGCTCCTTCGGTAATAGTGCTTTCCAGGGATGGAAGTGTTAGAGTGACAGAACAGAATTATGAGTTTGACCTGGCAGGGAAAGCACAAATCCTGAATAAATATATTGATAAGAAAGTGGATTTATTTACAAAAGATAACAGTCATTTGACGGGCATCCTTAAATTCTACGATGGTGCAAGTTTTGGCTTAATAGAAGAGGGAACTAACCGTCTGATATTAGCAGATAACGATCAAGTCCAGCTCATTCAGTTAGCAGAACTTCCTCCTAATTTTTACACCAGACCCACTTTACACTGGAATTTATTAGCCAATAAAGCTGGTAAACATCAACTACAATTAATGTACCTCACTGGAGGTCTGGGTTGGGATGTGACTTATAACTCTATCTGGGATGGTCATATTTTAGCTTTGAATTCCTGGGTAACGATTACTAATAATAGTGGAAAAGCATTCAATAATGTTCATTTAAAACTAATCGCAGGAGATGTTAATAGAGTCCGTAAAGACTATTATGATATGGCAGGAAGAGGTTATGAAGTTATGTTAAAAACTGCTGAGCAAGCAGCTCCTACTTTTGAAGAAAAAGCATTTCACGATTTCCATATGTATACTTTGGATCAACCGGTTACCTTTGCTGATAAACAGACCAAACAAATGGAACTTTATCCTCAACAGAATGTAAATGCGACTCAGATTTATGAGTACAATACTTTTGCCAGTAGTGTGCTTAGCATTATTAAATTTAAAAACACGGAAGAAAATGGAATTGGAAAACCTCTCCCCAAGGGAACAATAAAGGTCTATAAAAAGGATGTAGACAATAACTTAGAATTCATTGGTGAAGACAGTATCAATCATACCAGTAAAAATGAGGAAGTGCGTATTAAGACCGGTACTGCCTTTGATCTGGTGGGGAAAACAATTATTAAAGACCAGAAGACGATAAGCCAGAAAGTCTCTCAACGCACAATTCAAGTTACACTTAGAAACAATTCCGCAGAAAATAAAACTATTAATCTGATTCATTATTTAGGACCCAATGCCAAAATAATATCCGTAGAAAATGCTCCTCAACCTTCTGTGGATGAATATAATAAAGCAACTTTTGAGATAAATATAGCTCCCAATCAGGAAATTATATTATCCTTTTTGGAGAGAACTGAATATTGATTAATTTCTAAATTGTAGAGGATTTAACAATGCAAGAACGCTGTTATAATAATTTAGGGAGTCTAAGAAGAGAGATGCTGAAGTTTCTTAGTGATGCTTCTCTGCGTTCTCATGACCCCTTAACAATGGAGAATGCCATTGATGATATCTGGCATCCTAAATGTGATGTGTTCCAAACTGATGCTCAATGGATAATTCTAGTAGAACTAGCCGGAGTAGAAAAGCAAAATATAAATATCTCACTGGCTGATGAATATATAAAAATTAGTGGTGAGCGGGACCTTCATCCAGAAAATGAACATGCCACCTACTACAGTATGGAGATAGAAACAGGTAGATTTGAAAGAATTATCTATTTCCCAGATATGACTCTGGATAAAGATAATCCTCAAGTGAACTATAGGGATGGCATATTGCAGATATCGTTTAAGATTGAAGCTACTATAGAAAGAATAATACCAATAGAATAAGATTATTGGCTGGTATTTACTCTGATGAGAAAAAGATAGCAGTAAGTGTTATCTAACTGTAACGGAACTAAAATTAAGGGAATGGTTTAGTGCGAAAGAGGTTATACGGTGTTTTTATAATTGCCGGGATCTGTGTTCTAAGTGCTGAAACCAAAATTCAGTCTATATATTCAGAGGATTTATCTCCCACTGTTAATAAAATATATATAACTCTCTCTGATTCTTCTCAGTATAGTGTACATAAACTCAATGAGGGGAATGGCGTAAGAGTAATTTTAAACAATGTGGAAGGAAAAGTAAAGCCTTTGTATCCCAGGTTAAGTACGGTACTGGATAAGATAACTTGCTATTCCGTAGCTAATAATGTAATTCTAGATATAAACACTATGGGAGATTATCCTGTAAATTCATATTTTGAATCAGGAAAAAATCTTATTACTTTAACTATTAACGCTGAAGGAGCAATAAAAGCTATGCCTTCAAAGTTTTTAAGCAAAGCAGAAAAGAGTATTGCAACCGAGAGGGTTTCTCAATCAGTTGTTAGACAGAAGATTATACCTAACTCCGAAAATTCTGATGCGGAGCTTGATTGCTATGCAGGAATAAATCCAGATATACAATCTTTGGATTCACTTAATAATAATATGCAGTTATCTACTATAGATACGGTAGCAATGCAATCTGAAATAGAGGGAAGTCATTCTACTTGCCCCATTAAAAGTACCTGGGATCAATTAAAATACATTATTCTTTCAGTAATTGCAGTGGTATGTCTCTTCTTTCTTTTTAAATGTTTATTTAAAAAGAAAGCCCAGAACAAAGGGAAAGTGACAAAATCTGGTGAGGAGAATTCACTTCTTCTACCTCCTGAAACAGCTAAACTTATGATAGAAAAACTGCTGGATAAAGATTGGAAACCGGAAGAAATTGCGCGAGAATTGCATCTCAATCTAAAAGAAGTGAATAAAATAATCTCAGCCATAAAGAAGGAACAAAATGATTAAGATACAAGCCGGGAGGAAAATTGCAGGGATTTTTGTTTTTTTAGCTGTGATTTCAATCTGCAACGCCTATTCCTTCTGGGAAGATTCTGATCTCATACCTGAAGTTAGAACTGAGGTCTACAACAGCATCTTATCTATTAATGATACCTACCATTCAGATCCTCACAAGATTAAAAAACTAGGAGTGAATCATCCTTTTCAGACCCTGCGTAAATTTAGGAGATGTACACGCGAAGCTTTTCTGCCCGGTGAAAAAGCCCATTCTTTTGTTCAGTATGCCTATGCAGATTCTGAGCTTTACTATTCTATGGATATAAATTTTACTGCTGGTTATGACCAGCGTTCGGATGATCCTGGAGATTATGGTTTCTTCTATAAGGGTTTGAGATTCAATTCCCAATGCAATGACCGTTTCAGAGTGCGAGGAAACTGGTGGAATGGTGCTTTTCATGGTTCCAGACGATATTGGGAACATTCTCCTTTGATTGATGGTTATAACAATCAGAATCCGGATAAGAATCTGCTGGATAATATGAATGGTGACATCAGCTACAATAATAAATATTTCAATGCTGCTCTAGGCAGAGGAAGATTCCAGATAGGAAACTCTGTCTCTGGTTCTATGATTCTATCCGATAAAGTTAACGAATATGATTATCTGCTCCTGGAACAAAGAGTAGGGAAATTTAGCTTCTCTTTGCTTAACTCTGTTTTGAAACCTGATAGCACTATAACTCCTGATACTGACAAATATCCGGATAAATTCTTGGCTCTTCATCAGATGATGTATAAACCCCGAGAAGAGCTAGAATTATTCGTTGGTGAAACGGTGGTTTATGGTAGCCACTATGATCTCAGTTATATGCTCCCTTTCTATTTTTGGAGAATAGGAAAGTATGGTATGAGAGATCAAGATAATCTTATGATTTATGGGGGAGCAAATTACTATCCTACTTCTAATCTTATCCTTTATTTAAATATAGCTATAGATGAACTTACTTACAATAAAATCTTTACTAATTGGTGGGGAAATAAATACGGAATTCAAACCGGAGTATCCATCAAGATGCCAGAATTTGCTCTCCTTGAGAATGAAAGCCCTAGAATTACGGTAGAAGCTACAGCTATTCGTCCCTGGACCTATACTCATTATGCTAATGTCTCTATGTATTCTAATGAGCGTAAGCCATTAGGCTATTCTAAAGGGTCTAATTTAGTTGATTTGACTGCGGAATTAAATCTTCCCTTACCCTGGGAAATGAGATGGGATAGTCAGTTTTCTTGCACCTGGCAAGGAAGTGTGGGCAATGATTGGCGTTTGAATTATCATACTTACTTTCCACCGGAAATAGTTAATTCCGCAGAAGCATTCTGGTTAGAAGGTGAAGTGAGCTTTATTCCTGCTTTAACTAACACTTTTCATCTGGATTTTATGGCACATCATAGCTTTATCTTAGGTCATACTTCCATCTTTGGAAAAGACTCGCGTCATCAATTTTTTCTTAGCTGGCAGTTCTTTTATTAATTATGCCTATCGTAGACCGTCTGGAATACCCAAAGAAATATAAATTGAGCAGCGCTATATTACTTATAGCTGTGCTTATTGCTATTGTCGCTATTCTTTATCAACAATGCAGTAATAAAGCCGTGGCAAAACAGATAGTGATACATAGTATAGGCTTTGATGAGTATGATAGAAATTATATGCGGGTAGGCTACGAGATTGAAAATACGGGGAAAAAGGACCGACAGATAGCACTTTTAATTAGAGTATATGATAAAGAAGGAGGAGAGATAGCCAGTATCTTCTTTAAGACCGATATTAAAGCAAATACCAGAGAGTATCAAAGTAAAGTAATAGATGAGCTGAACCGTCCATTGAAAAAGGGTGAGAAACCCTATCGGGCGACGATTGAACTTCGGCAGCTGGAATTTATGCATTATTAACCTATTAGGTTATTTTTACTTGACATAAACCTAAGCTATTATTTTAAAGATTAATAATTGAATTTTTAAGATTCTTATCCGACGAAAAAAAACAAAGGAGAAAAAAGATGACAAAAGCAGATCTAGTAAAAATCATTTCCGAAAATACCGGTATTATCCGCAAAGATGTTGCAATAGTCGTAGATGCCTTTTTACAGGCAATAAAGGATAGCTTGAGCCAGGGAAATCATATTGAAATCCGAGGCTTTGGAACTTTTAAGCTGAAAACCCGTAAACCCCGTGTAGGACGCAATCCTAAGACTGCACAAAGAGTACCTGTTCCTGCTCGTACAGTTCCTACCTTCAAGTTTTCCCGTGAATTCAAAAATTCCGTTAGCAATGTAAAGATTGACGAGTAGAGTGTAAATATATGCCTTGCGGAAGGAAAAGAAAACGTCATAAAATTGCAACTCATAAGCGAAAAAAACGTCTACGTAAAAATCGTCATAAGAAAAAATAAAAATAACCACCCCGCAGGGTGGTTTTTTAATCTAAAATTAGTATTAATTATATATGGATAATCAGTTCTGGGAAAATATAGCTGTAGAATTGAAGACTATTCTGGGAGGCGAGTTCTCTTCTCATAAGGAGTTCCCTTATTTCTATACCAAATCTTATTATCCCACAAATTCTCCTATTGATGGATTGCCCATTCTTTCTCAAATTATTCCAGAAGTGCTACTTAAATGGGCACAAATGGATAGCAACAGTCAATGGAATCCAGAGGACTTTCTGTTTCTGGATTTAGAGACTACAGGTTTAGGACATAATCAAACTCTTGCCTTTCTCATTGGACTGGGATATTATAAGGAAGACCAGCTGATAGTGGAACAGATTTTTCTTCCTGTACCGGAAGCTGAAGTTAATTCCTTTGATCGTTTAGCTGAATTGCTTGCTGATAAAGCCGTTCTTATCACTTTTAATGGCAAAACCTTTGATATCCCTATCCTGGAAACACGGTTACTTTATAATCGCATCTGGCTTGATCTACGAGAAAAAGAACATATTGACTTGCTCCAATTAGCCAGAAGATTGTGGAAAAATAAGTTGCCTTCCTGTGCCCTGGAAACTTTAGAATTCTATCTTATGGGGAGAATCAGAGAAGATGAATGGGATATTGACAGTGAACTTATCCCTCAAACCTATTTTCAGTACCTTCTAACGGGAGATCCAAAAGCACTAAAAAAAGTCTTTATACATAATAAACTTGATATACTCCATACAGCTGCACTTTTTACCCTTATCTGTAATACCATTGATTATCCACCAGTGGCAGGTTTTGACCATAGAATAGATTATTATGCTCTGGCACAGCTATATCTTAAGCAAGGAGATGTAGAGATTGCCAAGAATATATTGTCCGACCTTCTTGCTCAAAATTACTTAACTGCCGATGGTGTCTGTACTCTAGGATTGTTATGTAAACGGGAAGGGAATATAATAGAAGCGGAAAAATATTTTGCTATGGCTACGGATTTACTGCATCCAGAAGGGATGCTGGAGTATGCAAAACTATTGGAAAAAAGAAAAGCCTATACTCAAGCTCTAGAAGTAGCCTTGAAATTATTACACTGGCATCTAAGCCGTCCTCTGGTTAATAGTAAAAAAATTATGGAATTAGAAAAAAGAGTTAATCGCCTCCAGAGTAAAATTGGAGAGTAAAGTTCATCCCCGAGATAACAATTATCCTATTTAAAGATGTCCCTATCTTGGGCACCATTATAACTTACTATTAAAATTCAATTCCTGAATCAACGCTAAATATCTATTACCATTATTTATAATATATAAAATTTATAGGTAATCATATTTATAAACTGAAAACCTAAGCTAAATATTTATAACTAATTGATATATTAGGTTTTATATCAAAAACTTGTTTATAAACTCCTACTTGACTCTCTCTTAACACTTTACAGGCAAAAGAGACAAGAGAGAGTAAGGATGAAAATTAGATATTAGTAAGGATGTTAATAAGCTAGTATGATTAGAGACAAAAATAATAGATAATGGTATAATAGATAGAAGATAAGAGAGATATGAAGGGGAATCCGGATTAAATATTTTCGCCAAGTTGCTTAATACTTAATATAATTAAAGAGAATTTAATTTTTATAAATACTAATTATTCTTTGGTTTGGGTGAGGAATAAAGCTTTATTAAGGGACAGGATAGTACAAATTTTGATATCCATTAGCTGTTTAGTAGGCAGGTAGCAGGGAAATTAGTAATTAAAATCAGTTTATAAAATTCAGATATAGGAACGGGAGTTATCTGTTTATAAGCCATTTTTGCACTCGGTCTTTGATTCTTGCTTTCTGTTCTTCAGTTAGCTTATCTTCCAGCAAAACCCGGTTTTCTGCAGCGGTTTTATTGCCATTAGCTGCCGCTAAAGAGAACCAGAAGTAAGCTTCCTCAAAGTCCTTTTCAATTCCTTCTCCATTAGCATAACAAACTCCTAAATTACATTGAGCTTGAGCGTGACCCTGTTGAGCGGCTAGACGATACCATTTAACTGCCTCATTAAAGTCCTTTGTTACTCCGATACCGAATTTGTAGCAAACGCCAAGATTATACTGTGCTCTGGGTTCTCCCTGTTCAGCTGCTAACATATACCAGCGTACTGCTTCTTTTTCATCTTTTTCTACGCCCCGACCATTTTTGTAACAGACTCCTAAACTGTATTGAGCCTGGGCATTTCCCTGTTCTGCAGCCATTAACCACCAGCGAACTGCTTCTTTATAATCCTGAGGAACTCCATCCCCTTGGTAATATTTCATTCCCCATTCATACATTTCATCAGCTGCTGTAGGATATTTGGGAACTTTAGGTAAAGGTTCAGCTGGTTTTAGAAGCTCTTTGCTATCTGGTTTTTTTGCAGTAGTAAGAGCAGGTGTTATGGCGCTTTCCAGAGACTCTTCCGGATATTCTTCTTTATGAGAATTTAATTCTGCCGTAGAAATGGGAGGAGGAATAATAGTTTCAGGTTTGGCATAATAGATTCCACTTTTTTTGAGCTGTGGGATTTCCATTAAGTTGCCTCTAGTCTTTTGTTCATATTCACGGGATAATTGATACCATTTTTCTGCTTCAGATTGGTCTTTAGATATTCCCAGTCCGCGTTCATAGCATACGCCAAGATTATACATAGCATCACTATTTCCCTGTTCTGCAGCTCTCAGCCAGCAGGAAACTGCTTGATAATAATTATGCTCAATTCCTTCTCCGGTAAAATATTTAAAACCTAGATTGTTTAGAGCATAGGCATTTCCCTGATTAGCTGCTTTTTGATACCACTGAGCTGCTTCAGTTTTGTTTTCTGCAATTCCATAACCATTATCCAGACACCAGCCATATAAATATTGAGCATCTGGATTCCCCTGACGTGCAGCAATCCGCCACCAGCGTGCTGCTTCAACAGCATTTTTCTCAATTCCTTCGCCTCTAAAATAACACCAACCCAAATCACATTGGGCAGCAGAATTTCCGTTATCCGCAGCTAAGGCTAGCCATTTTACAGCTTCTTGCAAATTGCGAGGAACTATCTTTCCCTCATAATAGATTCTACCCAGCTCATATTGAGCATCAGTATTTCCATTTTTAGCAGCGAAGAATAAATTATCTATGTAACTACTCTGGGCATAAAGAGTTAGACATAATAGTAGAGCGATAGCCACTAATATAAATTTATGCATCTGGATACCTCCTCATCTCAACTAAGTTTGTTATTATAAATAAAACATTTTGTCAAGAGAGAACATAATATCAGTTGGAATCTATTTCACAACCGAAAATCTTAAAACTAGGGGATTTATTACTATGTCAAAGTTAATAGTTAAGGCAACTCTATAGAAGTTTTTTATCTAATTTCTTTCAGAAAGTTATATTAGCTTGTCCAATAACTAACATCAAGTTAAAGATATCCTCTCAGAATGCAATACTTAGCCCTCTTTCTTTTCTATAAAAAACCAGCATCTGAGGCATCTCATCTACATCGTCTCTAATTTCATAATCACTGGCGGGAGAAATTTCCCTCAAAATTATCCTATTTTAGGATGGAAATAAACATAAATTGGTATGAGTAATGTACAAACCATTTTCTACGATAAGAGCATTAAGGTTCTCGGGAGTCATTAAAGATTTCATAAAAACGAGAACAAAGTAGGTAAAATATTCCTCCAGTTCTTCACGCGTTCTGCCATAAAGCCAGTTAGAAAAGTTGAGGTTTTTGCCCTAGACAATATTAGTAAACATCATTGCTCATCATAAACATTGCAAGGCATAGTAGAATATGTGTCTACGGGCAAAAAACCTTTACTATAATATTTGAGGCTAGCAGAATCGGCTCTTTCTTCTAGCAAATAGATATTCTTAACCTTATTTAAGTAACAACATTTTTTTAGTACAGCTATAATTCTTGCATTGCATCTGATAGAAAAAGACACCACTGGATACTGGTTTATAATGATTGTCTTTGCCATCCCAGACTATCTTATAATGTCCAGGTGTTTTAACTTCATCTACTAGAGTTTTAATTAGCTGTCCCTTTATATCGTAAATATTAATTTTTACTGCTGAACATTCTTTAATATCATAATAGATTATTGTCTCAGGATTGAAAGGATTGGGTGTATTTCCCAGAAGTTCCGTTCTAGCAACAGGGATATTTTCATCCTGGATTGAGGTTTCTTGAAGAATGAAGTTTAAGGGAGTGGTCAATCCTTCCTGAATTAAAACTCCTTCTTGTGTTTGAGGATAATAATCTGGATGACTTGCAGTTACACTATGAATACCTACTTCTACCAACATACTATAGGCACCAATTGCATTGGTAGTAACAGTTATATTATTACAAGTTACAGTTGCCCCTACTATAGGAGAATTAGAAGTGCTGCGCACAAAACCTGCTAAGGTACCTACAGGTGTAAATAAAGTCATAGAATTGGAGAAAGCTGGCTCGGACATAACTCCACCTGTATATACAGATTTTACTGCCCAGAAATAAGTGCCATCAGGAAGAATTTCCCAGGCTGTATCAATTATAGATAATTCAGTAATTGGTTGTTCATTTAGACTTACCCATAAATCCTCATTGTTTGCCTGTCCCTGAAGTAATCGCCATACTTTAAATCCAATCATACTTCTATCACTAAATGTATTAATATTGATTTCTGGAGCACAAGTTGATAATGCAGGAGGAGTTGAACCTACATAACCTTGAATATTCCAGTTGAAATTGCAATAAGAATTGACAGCAAGTAAGGTTGTCCATTGATCCTGCCAGAGAATCATATTCCCCAAACCATCTACTGCTGGACCTTCATCAAAGCCGGCATAAGCAGGATTAGTTCCTGTATTATCACATAGATATCCAATCCAGAGTTCCTCGTTTCCTGTGATAAAAATAGGGGTGTTTAGCATAATTGTGTTCCAGGCATTTAGAACCGGTATAATCGGCTGACTTAGTACTAAGGGACCAGGACCAAGAGCATTACCACCTAGCCAGATATGCACAACAAAATTACCGCCCATTGCTGGCCATATTTTAACTGCTTGTAAATAACCTCCAGCATAGGCAGCTAAGGAATCAGCAGGAAAACGCGCTGCAACTTCAAAATTAGCAGAACCCGCAGTACCAAAAGAACTATTATTTTGTCCGGAATCATAATGTATCCATCCTTCTTCTGGGACTAGAGGTTCCCGCCAGCTTATCAGTATCGCTGCACCATTATTGATTTCAGTAGCGGTCACATTTGCTGGACTATATGCCATTTCATTGAGGAGGATATCTCCCATATTAAGATTAGTTGAGCCAACTATTACTTCTCCATTTAAAATCTGATATCCAGGCGCTGTAATAGTATAACTATAGGTTTGATTAGCGTATACACTATAAAATATAAAGTTACCTTGAGCATCAGTTGTTGTAGTATAATCTGCATATCCAATAAAAGAAATAGTAGCATTGGCAATACCTACATTGGGAGCATCACTTCCTACTATCCTACCCTCCACGCTTACTTCAGGTAATCCCAGGAGAGCAAAATTTTGCGTAGTTGATTGTCCAGCAAGAATAGTTACAATATGAGTTTGGGGACTGTAACCTATTTTAGAAGCGGTAATAGTATAAGTTCCAGGGTGGAGATAAAGGAAACTATAATTGCCATTTGAGTCCGTAATTCTATATAAAGGAGTATCTTCCATTTGAACTCTTGCACCATCTAGTGGCAAACCCGATGAACTAACATTTCCATTCAAACTTCCCATTCCATCTACATTTATAAGAAAAGTTGTCTTAGGGAAAAGACCTATTACTCCTGTAGGAGGAGGATTATCTGGGAAAATTTGAGTATTATTATTATAAGTTACCATAGAACGGCTGTCTCCATTAATTTGACAAGCAAATAGGTCCTGAGTCATCCAGTAATAATCTTCTTCCCAGGGGCGATGCACCATCATAACCAGATTACCCCCTCCATAATTATAAGGATTTGTAAGATGAATAGTTATAGTATTAATTCCCGAGGGATAATCTACATTTTCAGAAAAAACCTGGGTTAATTGAGATGCTGGAATCCAACCACCTGTAAGGTCTTCTGCTAAAGTTTCACCTAACCAAATATGGGTTGGTTTATCAGTTAAAGTGCTTTCAAAATTATTGTAAAATGTTATATCCGTTATAGTCCCTGCAGCATTTATCTCCGTAGCTAGATAAATCGTTTCAAATAAACTTGTTCTATAGGACATATCTACAGGGACTCTACCCAAAAGATTACCTGCTCCGATTGTTACGGAAATCTGGTTTCTATATCCAGAATCTGTCTTATTGGAGCTAATATTTGCACATAATCCGATTGGTAATATTAATAGTGCCAACATTATTAACACCTTTGAGAAATTAAGAAAATGTCTTTTCATCTTCATCCTCCTTTATTAAATTATAATTATGTGATGCACAATTATTGAACCAATATAGATTAAATATAAGGTTTTGGGGGGAAATCAAAATCCCGTATAAAATCAAGTAATATAAAGCCCCGGAAGGAGTTAACATTCCGGGGCTATGTTTTATGTAGAAACGGATTATTTCATCATAATCATTTTCTTAGTGTTGCTGTACTTACCAGCGTTCATCTTATAGAAATAGACTCCACTGGATACAGGCTGATTATGACTATCTCTTCCGTTCCAGACTACTGAATAATTACCTGCTGTCTTGACCTCATTCACTAAGGTACGAACCAGCTGTCCCTTGAGATTATAAACCTCAATAGTGACAGGTACTGTTTCTTTTACACTGTAGCGAATAGTGGTCTCCGGATTGAAAGGATTGGGATAGTTACCCTGCAGCTCTGTTGCCAGAACTGGAACCGTAGGATCTTCTAGAGGTGTGGCTTCTACAGTAACATCATCTAATAGGAAGATAAAGGCATCATTAGATACACACTGAATACCGATATATGCATTTTCAGGTTGTCCATCAATTGCATAGGTATATTCTGTCCATACTGCAGGAGCTTCTATATAGTTAGGTCCACTGATGATAGTGAAATTGCTCGGATTAGTTCCAGTGGTAGAGACACCTACTTTAAATCTTTCCATTCCATAATCGGTCACATAAGAGCGTGCCCAGAAGGTTATTTGAGTAGGACGATGTAGTACCGGAGTAATCAACCAGTCATTATTAGGAGGAGAAGTTGCAGCAAAAGAAGCCGCTATTTTAGTACCGGTATGAGTTACATCTGTAGCAGTAAGTGGAGGAGCTGTAGCTGAGGGCACAAAGATGATGTATGCCATAGGAGCATAGCAATTGGGGAAGCTTACTCCACTGATGCCATAAGTAGCACTCAGGTCTACATCAACACAGGTCCAGGGTGCAAAGGTTAGAGCAAAGTTCTCATAGGTTTCAAAACTATCCTCCAGTATAATAATTGTACTGCTGGGAGGAAGTATAAAGTTAACGGTGGTAGTCTGACCAGTTACCACTATCACATTATCCTGAGTAACTGAATCATAACCTGTTGCACTGGCGGTCACACTATGAGTTCCTGCAGGAACTTGCATGCTATAGGCTCCACTGGTATTAGTGGTAGCTGTAACATCTCCACAGGTTACCGTAGCTCCCATTATAGGTGCATTCTGCTGATTCTTAACTGTTCCCGCAATAGTTCCTATCTCAGTTATTTTAGGTAAGGCAATGGAGAAAGCGGGATTAGATAAAGCTCCACCAGTATAAACCGCTTTTACTGCCCACTTATACATTCCATCGGGAACTGAGCCCCAACCATAATCTTGATAGGCGGTAGCAGTTATAACATCTGTGGTAAGGAGAGTCCAGGCACTTTCATTGGTCTCCTGTCCTTGCAGTAAACGCCAGACCTTGTAACCGTTAAGGACTCTATCATTTCTCATTATCGGTTCTTGAACTATTTGACGAGTGCTCTGTATGATAGAAGTATTAGCCCTAGCACGACTAGTAGGTAGTTGTGGTGTAACTATTTGAGGTTCCCGATCTGCCACATCATTAGCACTTACACGAGTCAATGTATTGATGGGGAAATGAATAGTTTCTTTAGCATTCCCGACGGTGACATCATCTACAAACCAGACATACCACATTCCATCATTAGAGGGTGGATCTTCGGCATGCCAGGCAAGCTTAATCTGCTGTCCAGCATAAGAATCCAAATCAATTACGATGGGTGTGGCATAATAGTTCCAGCCACCAGTTAAAGTACTGGCATCCCAGAGCACAGTCCAGGTATTACCATTATCGGTGGAAATTTTGATATAATAGTGATCTCCATTGGTGCTGCCCAGATAGACATAGCTCCAGAAGGTTAAAGTACCACCGGGGCAGACGAATTGTGGAGTAATCAACCATTCATCTTGATGATTCCAATCCCACCACATTGCAGCCTGATAGCTTCCACCATGAGGTGGAACAGCAGGTGTTAAAGCAATAGTTCCTGCTTGACACCAGGTAGGTAAGATACCTGCACCTACAGGGGGACCATTATCCGTTATAATCTGAGACCAATCTGTGGGTGGGAAAGTAGTTCCTTCAAAGCCTTCTGTAATATTAGTACCTGTTCCAGGTGCCATCCAGGTAAGGTTAACCAAATCCTGATTAACTTCTGTAGCTTGAACTGCTGCAGGTGGAAGAGTTATTTCGGTCAGGACAAAGTTTACCGTAGTAGTCTGAAGTCCTACAATATTTACTCCTGTTTGAGTTGCGGTTTGATATCCTGGTTTTGAACAGGTTACGGTATATGTGCCTTGATAGACGCTGAAAGAATATACACCTTGAGCATTGGAAGTACCACTATATTCACCAGCTGTGATAGTGGCTCCTTCAATAGGTACATTAGTACCGAACTCAGTTACGGTCCCAGTCAAAGTACCCATCATACCCTTATGTATTTCATTAGAAAAGGCTGCAGGTGAAAGTACATTATTTGTGTATACTGCTTTAACAGCAAATCTATAGACACCAGAAGGAAGAGGTGCCCAGCTGTTATCTACATAGCTCGTATTAGTTATAGTAGTAGGAGTTAAAGGAGTCCAGAGGTTTTCATTGCTCTGATCAGCTGATAGCAGACGATATACCTTATAACCAGTGAGAACACGGTTATCTCTGGTTACATTATATACCACATCATTGCTTTCTCTTAAAATAGGAGAATTTGCCAGAGCACGGCTTGCTGGACGATCAGGAATTGCCAGTAGCGGAGTGCTGGATTGAGAGTCACTTGCACTTACCCGGGTTAAACTGCTTGTCGGGAATCTTAAGATTTCTTTGGCGTTACCAACGCTTACATCATCTACGAACCAGACATACCACATTCCATCAGCTGAGGGTGGATCATCGGCATGCCAGGCAAGCTTAATCTGCTGTCCGGCATAGTTTGAAAGAGGAACAACTATGGGTGTGGCATAATAATTCCAGCCACCAGTTAAAGTACTGGCATCCCAGAGCACAGTCCAGGTATTACCATTATCGGTGGAAACTTTGATATAATAGTGATCTCCATTGGTGCTACCCAGATAGACATAGCTCCAGAAGGTTAAATCAGCATCTGCAGGACAGATAAACTGAGGTGTAATTAGCCATTCATCTTGATGATTATAATCCCACCACATTGCAGCTTGATAGCTTCCACTATGAGGAGGAACAGCAGGTGTTAAGGCAATAGTTCCCGCTTGACACCAGGTAGGTAAGATACCTGCACCAACAGGGGGACCATTATCCGTTATAATCTGAGACCAGTTTTCCGGTGGGAAGAGAGTCCCTTCAAAACCTTCACTAATATTCTCTCCAGGAGTAGGTATATTCCAGGTTATTGTGACATTAGTACCATCAGTGGCTTCAGTGGCAACCACATGAGAAGGTGGAAATGCCATCTCATTAACAACTATATCTCCCATATTAACATCAGTAGTACCTACTACTACTTGTCCTGTAGCATTTTGATATCCCGTTGCATGAGCTACATAGTCATAAGTATGACTGGCATAGACATTAGTGATAGTGAAATTACCCGTGTTATTGGTGGTAGCTTGATAACTCTCATAACCACTTAAGCTAATTGTCGCATCAGCAAGTCCTACGGTTGGTTGATCACTTCCTACTATGCGACCGGTTACCGTTACTTGAGGTAGTAGAGAAAGTGTAAAGTTAGTAGTTACAGTTTGATCTTCAATTACTGTCACCGTGTTTGTCACTTCAGTATATCCATGTTTTGATGCCGTAACTTGACGCACACCTTGAGCAACATAGGGGAAAGTGAAGGTTCCATCCGCACCTGTGGTATAGCTCAAGTTAGTTTCTTCAACCACAACAGTAGCACCAGCAAGAGGAACATCACCAGGTCCATAAACAGTGCCATTAATAGCTCCCAATCCTTCAGTTATAAACATAAAGGTAGCCATTGGGAACATAGCTGTAGGTGTCGCGGTAGGTGGATTGGCAGGATCATAATCTGTACTATCACTATAGACATTGCGGGTACGATTAGACACTGTCCCAGTCTGAGTGCGGAATACATCGGAGGAACTATACCAACTCGTGTCCATTGGACGCTCAACCATCACTACCAGATTTCCACCACCATAAGGATAGGGGGTAGTAAGATGAATCAATATATTGTTTGGTCCACTGGGATAGTTCACATTTCCGCTGAATACCTGGGTTAATTGAGTAGATGGTATCCACCCAGCAGAAAGATCAGTTTGTGTGGTCTCTCCTACCCAGATATTGGTTGGTTTATTAGGTAGATTGCTTGAGAAGTTGTTATAGAATTGAATATCAGTAAGCAGACCGCCAATATTGAGTTCTGAAGCAAGATATATCGTTTCAAATAAAGAGTTATAATAGAAGAAATCCATTGGCATACGTCCAGTACTATTTCCTGTTCCAACGGTTATGGCGACTGTACCTTCGGGGTAAACATTGACATTTAGATGTGGTGTCTGATTGTTAGTGGCTATTTCATCACCTGTCATCTCAACTTCACCATAGATATAGGTAGCTCCTGTTGCAGTGGGAGTCCAGTTAATAGTGAAATCCAAAGTCTGAAGAGAGTTTATAGTTACTCCTGCGGCCGAACCAAGCAGAACACCGCCTTCCTTCATCAATTTAACCGTATAATTGCTTTGAACTGCAGTCCCATTGTTCTTGACTGTGATAGTATAGGGTGTAGCCGCGCCAACACTGGGAGTAGTATTACCACTGATACTTAAGCAACCTAAATCATTTACAATAGCTTGTCCAGTATAGAAGATAGTAGTCTTAGGAAACTGTCCAGATGGGGTAGTGCCAGCTGGAGGATTGGCAGGATCATAGGGGGTGCTATCACTTTGAACTTTTAAAGCACGGGCTGTTCCAATAGTCTGAGCCTGGAAGTTATCGGAGGAAGAATAATACTGAGTATCCATTGGTCTCTCAACCATCATTACCAGATTGCCCGGGGTATGCATATAGGGTGTTTGTAGTGGTATAGTAATGGTATTAGCTCCGGAAGGATAGGTAATATTACCATCAAATACCAGAGTCAATTGAGTGGAGGGTATCCATCCCCCACTAAGGTCTGCCTGATTAGTTGTACCTAACCAAATCTTGGTTGGCTTATCAGGTAGATTGGTTACAAAGTTGTTATAGAAAGCTAAGGAAGTTATGGTTCCACTGACAAAGCCCAGTTCATCTGGATAAAACAGACATTCAAATAGAGAATTCTTCCAGTAGAAATCCATAGGAACACGAGCTGATTCATTACCTGTACCAATGGTTACCGCTTGGACTCCTGCAGGTTGTACGGTAATATTTAATGGTGGTGTCTGGTCATTAGTAGTATTCTCATCACCAGCTAAGACTACCTTGCCATAAAGAACACCAGGACCTGCAGTAGATGGAGTCCAGGGGATAGTAAAGGTTAGAATCTCTCCAGCTTGAATAGGAGTTCCATTTACTGATCCGATTTCCTGAGTGCCCAATAACAGTTTTACCTGATAGGTAGTTTGTGGATTTGAACCACGATTGCGAACAGTTATGGTATAATCATAGCTCTGACCAGCTGTAGGAGTAGTATTACCAGTAATGGAAAGAGCAGCTAAATCGTTAGGAGCAGGTGCTACGGGATTAAATTCATAGATAGTTCCTTCACCAGGCCAGGTTGCAACACCATTATTTTCGGTGGTAGTTGAAGCAGTAGCTGGAGTACCTGGTGTTATACTGTAAAACCAACCTGAACCTCCAGGAAGCATATTAATGCCAATGGAGGCACTAGGAGAAGTAGGATCACCAGTAGATGAACCATAAACAAAGTCAATTTTACCATTCTCATAAAGCCTAGCTTGCAAATTGAAGAAGGTAGTAGCGCTGTACCTCCATTTCAGGTTAGTATATTGAATGGTAAAAATGCGGTTGGGCGCTGTGCCTGAAAGTAGATACTCACAGCTACCTGCTGCCAGGCTGCAGTCATCCCAAAGAGGGGCTACAACGGGGACATAGGTAGTAGAAGTTAAGTTGTTGGTAAGGTTACTACCAGTCTGAGAAGTACCTAAACCAATCCAGCCATTAGATGAAATCTTAACTTCGTTGTAGACATTATCTCCATAGGGGAAGGTAAAGCCAATGGGAATTGCCGCTGAGATTGCATCATCAGACGAGATATTCGCATTGGTTCCCACGATAGTAGTGTAAGTTCCGCTGGTAGCGTTGAAGGTATAATACTCATCAATGCCTGCGAAAGCTGCACATACGGTGATTATCATCACCAGAAGTAATGATAGTCGTTTCATAGTTTAACTCCTTTTGTACATTTATGTTCTTTTATTTGGTCACTTTCAACCGGCTGTAGTATGGTCTTTGTATATCTTTTTACAACCAGTATTCTGTAATTTTTTATGCACTGAAATCGGTTTATCAAACACACTATGAAAACAGAATTAACAACTAACTATAACTAATATATCCCATATGAGTTTTCTGTCAAGAGATAAATTTATTATCTATGTTTGTTCTTCTTATCATAACGAACCAATTAAATATTTGAGTTTAATCGTCAAGATTTTATTATATATTTATATATCTTTAAATTTTTCCATTAAAATACGACCACAATTTTCACAATAATTTATTTTGTTTCGCTGTTGGATTTCTATTCTAACTTGAGGGCGGATAACGAATCCACAAGCACCACAGGCACCGTTGCGAGCATAAGTTACGGCACAGTTATTTTTATGTTTTAGAAGCTTAGCATATTGTTTCACTACAGCTTGTGGAAGGGTCTGAGCAAGTTTAATTCTTTCTACTCTAAGATTCTCAATTTCGCTATCCAGGGAAGCTATCTTTTTTCTTAGTTCATCTTCTCTTTCCTGCTGGATTTTCTTTGCTTCCTCAAGTATATTTTCGGCTTTGTCCATATTTTTCTTACATTCTGATTCTTCTTCCATCAATTCCAGTTCCTGACTTTCCAATTCGGAAATCTTTTCTTTTAAATAGGCAATTTCGCTGTTGAGAGCTTTGTATTCTTTATTAGTTTTGATATCTGCAAGTTGTTGAGAATATTTCTTTATGTTATCCTGATATTGTTTAATATCCAGCTCCAAACTTCTCAGCATTTTGGTTATTTCTTCCTGTTCGTTTTTAATATTATTTATATTTGTCTGTGCCTGTTCCACATTAGCCAGGATGTCATTTAACTCTTTAGGTAATTCATTTTGTAGCTGCCTTAGGGCACCGATCTCATCATCTAATTTCTGCATCCGGGCTAAGGTGCGTAATTGTTCTTCCATATATTTACTCCTTAAATTGAAGACTTATATCCAAAGAATGATAAGAATGAGTGAGGGCACCGCTGGAAATAAAGGGAACACCTGTTTGGGCTATTTCTCTGATATTTTCCAGAGTTATTCCTCCTGAAACTTCAAGATCCACTTTAGAACCAAAGCGTTTAACACAATTTTTAATTTTTGGGATGGACATATTATCCAGAAGTATGCGATCAACACCAGCTCTAACAGCTTCTTCCAATTCCTTAATATTAGAGACCTCAACCTCAATTTTGTAGGTGATATTTTTTTCTTTTACTCTTTTAACTGCTTCGGTGATACTTCCGCAGGCTTTAATATGATTATCTTTAAGTAAAATCATATCGTAAAGACCAAATCTATGATTATATCCACCACCTACACGAACAGCATATTTTTCCATAGAACGTAACAAGGGTGTAGTTTTTCGTGTATCTAAAAGCCTGGCTGAAGTTCCTTCCAGTTTATCAACCATAGCTTTGGTCATAGTGGCTATTCCACTTAAACGCTGTAGGAAATTAAGAGCAGTTCTTTCGCCTTTTAAGATACTGGTAGGATTGCCTTCCACTCTTAATATTTCATCTCCTCTTTTAACTGTATCTCCATCGCGTTTATACATAGTAATCTTCAAATTTTTATCTATGATGCAAAAAACTTCTTTAGCAATTTCTAATCCTGCGACTATTCCAGGAGCTTTAGCTATCATAAAAGCTTTTTCGGGGATAGGTTCTAAATCTAAATAATCAGTAGTTATATCACCTGTGCCTAAATCTTCTTCCAGTGCCAGATTAATAATTTCATTCCAGGTCATATTCCCTCCATAAATAAAAAAAGCATCTGCTCTGGTGCAAATGCTTAATATCTATCTGGTTATCTTCATTTATATAGCTTGATTGCTCTTTTCGGATACTCATTTCTTTCACTCTTTCATTCATAATTTTTACTTTAGTTTTTAACTTGCGTATTTTGTCAAGCAGAACTTACCTTCTATATATCAAAATTATTGATTATGAAACTCCAATTTTCTCTTGACTTTTAGAACTATTTTATATTATAGTAGCAGAAAAATAGGTGAAACAAATGAAAAAGATATTATTTATAGTTATAGTTTCCATTTCTTTATTAATGTTATTTGCCTGCAGCGTGGATAATAGTAAATCTCTGTTAGAATATGGTTATCTGCGTCTGGATGGGAGTATGGTCAATAGAGAGGCTTATATTGATGGACAAATTGTAGGTATTGATCCAGAATATGATGCTAATACCATTCCTTTGAGAGTTGGAACACATCATCTGGAAATCAGATCTAAAAATAGGATATTACTGGAAGATAATATTATAATTGAGCCTGATAAAGTTACGCGAGTGACCGTTCCGTGAGCTGATTAATTTTCTTTAAGCTATACAATTATTTATTAAGATTGACATATTTTTTCCAAAAGAAACAAAAACCGTTGCCTTATAATGACAACGGTTCTTAATAAACCAGATTGAACTCTAACGAGCGTTGTGTTGATAACGATTACGATTATATCTGGCTTTTTTTGCCTTGCGGCATTCAGGACAACGCTGAGGTTCATTAACTAAACCTTTTTCTTGATAGAATTCCTGTTCACCTTCTGTAAACACAAATTCTTGCTGGCAGTCCTTGCAGATTAAAGTCTTGTCAGGCATTTTTTTACTCCTTTGTATTCGGGACATCTTACATTCAAATTGAGGAGCTCCCGATACAAAGGAACAGGCTCAAGGAATGTTAAATCCCTATCTAATTTCTTATTTTTATAAACCAACAATTTGTCAATAATTTTTTTATGCCTTTTCCTATCTCGTTAATAAACTTTATTTTATTAGCTTCAGGGGAAATTATTTTACTCAGATATCATCACCTTTCGGAACCCAATAGAAATTATTAACATCTTTATCTATCAGATTATATTGACATTTAACTGAGATCAATTTAGTAAGTTTTTCCCAAGGAGGTAAATTGTAAATGAATTGTATTTTTTGTCATATCAGTCCAGAAAAATATTTAGTGGAAAATGAATATTTCTTTGCAATTCGGGATATTCATCCTATTACCAAAGGGCATAGCCTGATAATATCTCGGCGACATACCTGCGATTTTTTCTCACTTCAGACGGAAGAAATAACCGATTTATTGGAGATTTGCAAGGCATTGCGTAATCTTTTAGAGGAAGAATTGCACCCAGAAGCTTACAATTTATTGATGAATTGTGGATCTGCGGCTCATCAAAGTATTTTTCACTTCCACTTGCATTTTATACCTCGTTATCACAAAGATGGCTTATCTTTAAGAACTATAAATGCCAAATTGCGGTTCATTTCCTTTTAGTTCTGGTAAATAGGTTTAGTTTGCACTTGGTTATAAAGAAACTTGGAGTTATTGAATGATTTCGTAGGATTATTTTTAATAACAGTGTATTGGTTTTTAAATGACTCTATCTAGCACGGGGAGCATCTCAGCTAAAAATTCTTCATAACAATTTTCAATTATTGCCTGACGAGCCATTCCCATTAGTTCATTGTAGAAATAGAGACTGTGAATAGTGGTTAAACGCATACCCAGGATTTCATTCATTGTTATTAAGTGGCGAATATATGCACGACTGAAATGTTTGCAAGTGTAACATCCGCATTGATTGTCAATTGGTTGAAAATCATCCTTATAGCGTGCAGATTTGATAATCATTTTTCCATAGCGAGTGAAAATACTTCCTTTACGGGCATTTCGGGTGGGCATCACACAGTCAAACATATCTATTCCGTTAGCAATATTTAATAATAGATCCGTAGGCGTTCCAACTCCCATTAAATAACGAGGTTTATCTGAAGGAAGTACATCGTTTAAAAAATTAGTGATACGAAACATATCTGTTTTTTCTTCACCTACAGCTAACCCACCTATAGCATAGCCAGGAAAATCCATCTCAATTAAAGTCTTAGCTGCTTTTTCTCGCAAATCTTCATAGATTCCTCCCTGAACAATACCAAAGAGAGCTTGATGCATATAATTATGAAAGGCTGTTTTTCCCCTTTCTGCCCATTTTAAAGTGCGTTGCAGGGATTTTTCCACATATTCACGGGTAGCTGGATAAGGAGCACATTCGTCAAAACTCATAATAATATCTGCACCAAGAGCTTCTTGAATAGCGATAACACTTTCAGGTGTAAAAAAATGCGTGCTTCCATCAATATGAGATTGGAATTTCACTCCTTCATTGGTGATTTTTCTAAGACCAGCCAAACTCATCACCTGAAATCCACCACTATCAGTTAGAATGGGATTATTCCAGGCGATAAATTTATGCAAACCTCCAGCTTGTTGGATAAGTTCATAGCCCGGACGCATATAAAGATGGTAGGTATTTCCGAGAATTATTTGGGTATGACACTTTTCCAGTTCCTCAGGACTCATAGCTTTCACCGTACCAAGTGTTCCTACCGGCATAAAAACCGGTGTCTTAATCTTGCCATGACTAGTGGTAATTGTTCCTGCTCTTGCTTTATTAGAAACTTTTTCTAACTGGAATTTGAACAACTTTTCCTACTTATTCATAAAGCGTAAAACTTCACTTGATATATCAGAATAGAAGGCTAAGATCATCAGAAAGATTAAGATGAAGAAACCTATGGTTTGCAGTATGGATTGGATGTTTTGTGGGACAGGTTTTCGTATGATTCCTTCAATTAAAGCGAAAAGAATTAATCCACCGTCCAAAACGGGAATAGGAAGTAGATTCATAATAGCCAGCATAAGACTGATACTGCCGAAGAAAAAGAGTAGACTGCTAAATCCTTTTTTCCCGAAAGATTGACTCATACTGGCAATCATAACTGGGCCTCCGACAGATTTGGTCAATTCTTGCGGTTTTTGTACTAATTTTCCTAGTGCTTGGTAGTTTAGAACTATAAAATTAACAGTATTGACTGCTCCCAATTGAATAGCTTCCAAAGGGTTATAATGTCGTTCGTATTTTACCGGTTGATATTGAATGATTCCAATAGCCTTATTTCCACCTGTACTGACACTAGTTGATAAAGGTAGAACTTTGTTAAATTTCTGTCCATTTCGTTCAATTGTCAACAGCACCTCATCTTTTTCGGAATTAATGATAATATCTCTCATTTCATACCAGTTGGAAACAGGAATGGAATCAATAGCTACAATACGATCACCCGTTTGCAATTTTGAATGATAAGCAGGAGTTTTTGGCACTACTTCTCCAATGCGAGTATCGGCATAAGGATATAGACTTTTTGCCAGGGAATCTACTTCAGAAGAGAAGATTTGCAGTGTCTGCTGGGTACCTTCACGACTGACAAGCACCGTGTTTATAGGATTAGAAAGTAATTCCTGCAAAAATTCAGTGTAACCGCGGATATTTTTCCCATTCACACTGATGATACTATCTCCGGGAGCAAAAACCTGAGCCCATTTTCCTTCTGCTTTATAAATTACTGGAAGCTGATCTTCAATATATACCGGCATCATAAAAGACCAGATAAAAATTATAAGGGTTAAAATAATGTTAGCTAAAGGACCACAGAATCCAATGATAGCTTTTTGCCACCAGGGTTTGCGGGAAAAGGCATCCTCATCGGCTATTCCTTGTTCATCTGGATTTTCTCCCTTCATTTTAACATAGCCACCAAGAGGAATCCATCCTATACGCCATAGTACATTATGACTGGTAAACTGAGTAATAGGTTTGCCAAAACCGATAGAGAATTGCTCAATTCCAACACCGAAAGCTTTAGCCATCAGGAAATGACCCAGTTCATGGACAAAGATCATTAACCCGAAAGCAAGAATAGTTAAGATTAGAGTCATAAGATTATCTTATGATTTAGAATTTTGTGTAATATAGCAAGATAATTAGAAGTAAGAACAAACAGAGAAGATACCTATGATTTCTGGGCTAATTTTTTTGCTAAAGTGACTACAATGTAACTGGCAACCTCGTTAGCATAAGTTCCCGATCCGAAACCAGCATCATAACCGAGCTCTATTGCCAGTTCGTGGGAAATTTTTGGTCCACCACATATAAAGAGCATTTTATCTCGTAGCTTTTCCGTTTCTGCTAATTCAATGAGGCGAGTGAGATTATGGATATGGATATTATTTTGCGTCACGACTTGTGAAACCAATACAGCATCGGCATTTTCTTCTCGGGCACGATGCAATAATTCTTCACAAGGAACTTGAGCTCCGAGATTAATGGCGTTAAACCATTTATAACGTTCTAGCCCATAGCGGTGATTATAGCCTTTCATATTCATAATGGCATCAATGCCTACGGTGTGAGCATCACTTTCTATGCAGGCACCTACCACAGTGATCTTGCGACCGATATTCTCCCTAATAAATTCATCCACTTCTTCCATTTCCATAATCGGAGTTTCAACTTTTTTAACTTTAATTTTTGAAGCATCTATGGAACAATGAGTCACAGCATAAGCAATGAAATGAGTAAAGCCCTCGTGAAGGTCTCGCACGCCACAGATTATTATGCCCTCAAACCCCATCTGTTTCAGTAACTGTTTAGCAGCTTCTTTTCCCCAATCATCTGGAGGAACTGGTAAGGTGAAGGAAAGTTGAACTTTTCCATCGCCAGATTTATCGCCATAAGGCAAGATTATATTATGTTTCATAGTCCCAGCTCCTTTTTCATCTTTTCTAGGAAAGGATTAAAGTATTCATAGTCTTTATGAAATACGCCATTTAAGCCTTTTCCACCGTTTTCTGGGCGTTTAATATCGGCAAATTCTCCTTTTTCCAGAGCTCTGAATAGACCTTCTTTTTCCACTCGTTCCAGGAAATCCGTTGCCTCTTTCAGTACTTGATTTGCTCTTTTATTTATGAAACTATCTGGAACTAGAGCGATATTTTCATCCAGGCTTTTTATAGCATTAAAAACATATAGTGCATTTTCAATAGCTAAAGAACGATCAGATAAGTGAGGAGTATGAATTGCCTCTGTCAACATCCCAAGCAATTGAACTCCCTGATGAGTCAGCTTTCCGGCAAAATTGAACATAGCATCCATAAGATAGGTCTTGAAAATATTTCCACTGGCAAATTTTGTTGGAGGCATATATTTAACTGGATAACCAGGGAAAAGTTCTCTGGTCAATAAAGCATGAGCTAGTTCATAAGTAAAGCTATCTTCCAGATCTGGGTCAATCTCAAAAGCATGACCTAATCCCATCTTTTCAGGTTTCACGCCACTTAAAAGGGCAAACTGTTCATTGAGCAATTGAGAAGCAGTAACTGTGTATGCTTTTTCTATGGCATCGGAGGTGGTTAAATAGTTATCTTCTCCCGTCTGAATTTCAATTCCGGCATAGGCATTAATCATTCTGCTGTAGTACTGGTCTAATAAAGTTCGTTTAGGATTGATATCACGGAATAGAATTCCATACATAGCATCATTTAACATATAGTCCAATCGTTCCATTGCACCCATAGCAGCAATTTCTGGCATACAGAGTCCTGATGAATAGTTAGTTAGACCGATATATCTTTTTTCCGAAGCAGCTACTTCATCCAGAGCAGCACGCATAATCCGAAAATTTTCCTGCGTGGCATAAGTACCTCCAAATCCTTCGGTGGTAGCACCATAAGGCACATAATCCAGAAGGGATTGAGCAGTAGAACGAATAACGGCAATAATATCAGCTCCTTCATAAGCGGCGGCTTTTGCCTGCACCACATCTTCGTAAATATTACCGGTAGCAACGATTACATAAATAGCGGGAATTCTTCTTGGTCCATAAGTCTGGAGAAGTTGCTCTCTAGTTTCTCGCTGTTTGGTTATATGTATCAGCATTTTATCAGAAAGTTTATCCAGAACCTGATAAATTTCATTAGGTGAAGACACAGGAGTTTTTGTAAGATCAAGATTACCTATAGCAACCTCTTCAGCAATTTGTTGAGCCGTCATACCCGTGTAAATAATAGCATTTGCTAGAGGAATAGCAGCACCTCTGAGCAAAGCATTTCTTTGCTGTAAATGATCACACACCACATTGGGATAGGGGGTTCCCTCTTCAGTTGCTCCATTAATTCCTAGCAATCTAAGAACCGTGCGTTCTATGGTTACTGAAGAGTATTCCTCAAAGAGCCATTTGAGAGAATCAACAATAGAGGTAGCTGCTTTTCTAGCGCGATGTTGCATTTCTGGGTCAAGTTCCAGTTTGAGCATTGAAAAAATCTCCTATTATCCAATTTTATTATTAGCACTTTTTCTGAAACAACTATTTCCGTCAAGGAGAATGGAATATTTTGAAGACATTAACTTGCTTTTACTTGACGAAAAACACAGTTATTAGAAAGTGTAAAATATATAAATACACAAATGCAGAATTCATTCTATAATTTGAATTATGAACCTAAATAAAAGGGGATAATAAGATGCCATCAACTAAAGATGCAATACAAAAAATGCTGGAAAAAGAGCAAAAAGTTCTACAGCTGGGAGGACCTCAAGCAGTAGAAAAGCAAAAGCAAAAAGGAAAACTAACTGCTCGTGAACGATTGGACTTGTTTTTTGATGCTGGTACCTTTCGGGAACTGGATATGTTCGTACATCATCGCTGTGATAATTTTGGGATGGATAAGGTAGAAATTGCTTCAGATGGTGTAGTTACGGGACATGGTCTGGTCAATGGAAGACCTGTTTTTGCTTTTTCTCAAGATTTCACTTCTCGCGGTGGATCTCTAGGAGAAATGCATGCTGCTAAAATCTGTAAGATTATGGATATGGCTTTGAAAAATGGTTTACCATTGATTGGATTTCAAGATAGTGGTGGAGCCCGCATTCAAGAAGGAGTAGATGCCCTTAAGGGTTATGGTGATATTTTCTTCCGTAATTCTCGTGCCAGTGGCGTTATTCCTCAAATCACCGCTATTATGGGTCCTTGTGCAGGTGGAGCTGTCTATTCTCCATCTATGACTGATTTTGTCTTTATGGTTAAAAACACAAGTTATATGTTTATTACTGGTCCAGATGTTATTAGAGCGGTCACTGGAGAAGATACTACTCAAGAAGAACTTGGTGGTGCTATGACTCATAATACTAAAAGTGGAAATGCACACTTTGCTTGTGAAAACGATGCTGATGCTATAGAGCAGATAAAAATCTTGCTAAGTTATCTACCATCCAATAATATGGAAGAAGCTCCCAGAATTGAATGTAATGATGATCCCTGGCGTCTTTGTCCCGATCTGGATACTATTATTCCTGATAATCCTAAGGAAAGCTATGATATGCATGAGGTTATTAAGACTGTGGTGGATGACGGCATCTTTTTTGAACCACATAAATATTATGCACAAAATATAATAGTCGGTTTTGGCAGATTAAATGGCAGAGTCATTGGAGTGGTAGCAAGTCAACCTATCGTCCTAGCAGGATGTTTGGATATTGATGCTTCCGATAAGGCTACTCGTTTTATTCGTTTTTGCGATGCTTTTAATATACCCCTAGTGACTTTTGTCGATGTTCCAGGCTATTTACCAGGCACTTATCAGGAACATAATGGTATCATAAGGCATGGAGCAAAATTACTCTGGTGTTATTCAGAAGCGACGGTTCCTAAATTAACAATAATCACTCGTAAAGACTATGGTGGGAGCTATATTGCAATGAGTAGTAGACACTTAGGAGCAGATATGGTTTTTGCCTGGCCTACAGCAGAGATTGCTGTTATGGGTGCAGAAGGAGCAGCTAATATCATTTTCCGTAAAGAGATAGAAGCAGCAGAAGATAAAGCAGCTAAAAGAGCAGAAATGATAAAAATCTATGAAGAACAATTCAATAATCCTTATGTAGCTGCTTCTCGTGGTTATATTGATGCAGTTATCCTTCCTTCTGAAACCAGAAAGCGATTAGTTGATGCACTGGAGATTTGTTCTACAAAAAGTGAGAGTCTGCCTCCCAAAAAGCACGGTAATATACCAGTTTAATACATTTCAGGATAAGATATATGACAGATAAGAAAAAAGAAGTTGCTGCCATAGCTGGAGTTCTGGCTTTAATCACTTCAGAAGAAGCAGAATCACCAAAACTTCCTAAAGAAAGAGAATTCTATTTCTGGCAAGCTTATGGCCGTCAAAAAACAATGCTTTATCGTGATTTAACTCAAAGAAGATTAATAAAAAGACATAAATAAGGAGAATCAATGCAGAAACATGGCATCTTGGAATATAGCGAGATGCGCTATGAACCAGACCGCCCGAAAGCGGTAAATCCAATCAAGATTCAGGACCTGACCTTCCGTGATGGACACCAATCCCTTTTTGCTACACGCGTTAGGACAGAAGATTTATTACATGTAGCAGAGCTAATGGATCAGGTGGGCTTTTACTCTATGGAAGTGTGGGGTGGAGCCACCTTTGATGTTATGCATCGCTATTTAGGCGAAGACCCCTGGGAACGTATCAGGGTCTTAAAAAAACATATCACCAAGACTCCATTCTCAATGTTATTACGAGGCCAAAATCTGGTAGGATATCGTAATTATCCCGATGATATTGTGGAAACCTTTGTTCAAAGATGTTGTGATAATGGTATTGATATCTTTAGAGTATTTGATGCTCTAAATGATTTTCGTAATTTCCAGACCGCTGTCAAGGTTATAAAGAAGAATAATAAACACTTTCAGGGTGCGATATGCTTTAGCCTTACTGAACAGAGAATGGGGGGGGAAATATATAATATAGAATACTATGTTTCTAAAGCTAAGCAACTTGAAGATATGGGAGCAGATACCGTCTGTATCAAGGATATGGCAGGACTGATTGCTCCCTACGATGCTTATGACTTGATTTTAGCCTTAAAGGAAAATATCAAAGTTCCCGTTCATTTACATACTCATTTTACTAGTGGAATGGGAGATTTATCCTTATTTAAGGCAATTGAAGCAGGAGTAGATATAATTGATACCTGCGTTGGACCTTATGCCTATAGAACTTCTCATCCGGCGATTGAACCTCTAGTAATTGCTCTTTTAGGAACAAATCGGGATACTGGTTTTGATATTAAACTCCTTAATCAAATCGGAAAGGAAATGGAAATAGACATTCCTAAATATATGCAATATGCAGATACAACCAAATTTAGCATTATTGATACCGATGTTATTATTCATCAAACTCCAGGTGGTATGATTTCCAATCTTATAAATCAACTACGTCAAATGGATGCTTTAGACCGTTTAGAAGATGTTTTCAAAGAGATACCAAAAGTGCGAAAAGATCTGGGTCAGGTTCCTTTAGTTACACCTACCAGCCAGATTGTAGGCATTCAAGCAGTGAATAATACACTCTTTGATAGTTATGAAGGAGAATATTCTCATATAACAGAAGAAGTTAAAGATCTCTGCTATGGTCTTTATGGCAAGACTCCTATGCCTATTAATCCAAAAGTGCAGAAAAAGGCATTAAAAGGCTATCCGCGTGGTGAAAAGCCTATCACAAGTCGTCCAGGTGACATTTTAGAACCTGGTCTGGAAAAAGCCAAGAAAGAAGCAGAAGGCTTAGCTAAAGATATTGATGATGTCCTGATTGTGGCTCTTTATAATGTAACAGGAAAGAAATTCCTGAAGATTAAATATGGTTTAGAGCCAATGCCTGAAGAAATGAAGCCTATTACTCTGGAAGAAGTAAAACGGCAGCAAGAGCTATGCGAAAAAGCTAAAGCTGGTCTTTTGATTGAACCACCATCTAAAAAACAAGTTACTAAACCGGAAGCATTGAGACAGTTTGATGTATTTGTGGATGATGAATACTTCTTAGTAGAGGTGTCAGAAAAAGGTATGCCTTATATCGTTCCTAGTGCAAAGAACTCTTGTAATCCGCAAACCCAAGCTACTCAACCTTTAAATCATCAACCTGTTCCTCAATCGACAAAGAACAATCCTCAGTCAGCTCCTAATCATTCTCCAGCTCAAACTGCTTCAACAGCGGTGGAAGGTATTCCAGTTACTGCGCCGATGCCAGGAATGCTGGTGCGTTATGAGAAAAAAGTTGGAGATAGGGTAAAAGTAGGAGAGAACTTGCTGGTCCTGGAAGCGATGAAGATGTATAATAATATTCCTAGTCCAGTAGAAGGAACGGTGGTTTCCACACCTTTAAATGCTGGAGACAGTGTTGGGAAAAGTGATGTTCTGATTGTGGTTAAGCCAGATTAATAAGTCGCTAATATACCTTCATTCTATAGAAACATTCTCGGGAGTGAGAGATGCTAGTTAAAAGTATCATAATGGATAAGGACCAGATGGAACGCACTATTCATAGAATGGCGCATGAAATTATAGAACAGAATAGAGGCACAGAGAATATTCGTTTTGTGGGCATTCGAACCAGAGGAGTACCTTTAGCACTGAGACTGGCAGATTATCTTCGTTTGATTGAAGGTAAGGACATTCCAGTTGGAATTTTGGATATAACTCTTTATCGTGATGACCTTTCTAAGATATCTCATCAACCTGTAATTAAGGGTTCAGAGCTGGGTTTTGAGATTGAAGGCTCCTCTATTATTCTAGTGGATGATGTGCTCTACACAGGTAGAACCGTACGGGCTGCTATTGATGCATTGCTGGATTTTGGTAGACCACAACAGATACAACTGGCAGTTCTAATAGATAGGGGTCATCGTGAACTTCCTATCAAAGCTGATTATGTGGGGAAAAATGTTCCCACTTCAAAAGAAGAGATAATTAAAGTCGCCTTTGAAGAAACGGATGGAGAAGACTCTGTTAAAATCGTTGTGGTATAAGTATAGATCTCGTTGGCAAGACTCTCATTCTTTACTCTGTATTGGATTAGATCCTGACCTAACTCAACTTCCAGAATGTGTGCTGAATGAGAAGAATCCCATTTGGGAGTTTAATCGACGGATAATTGATGCTACAGGGAAATATGCTTGTGCTTATAAACCCAATCTCGCTTTCTATTTAAGAGATGGTATTCGCGGATTAGAAGCTTTACAATTGACCGTTAATTACATTCCTGAATATATTCCTGTAATTCTTGATTGTAAAGTTGGTGATATCGGAACTACAATGGAGCAGTATGTTTCCGCTTTCCTGGAGTTGATGGATTTTGATGCCATAACGGTAAATCCACTTTTAGGTACTGATCTGCTTAAACCTATTTTAGAAAGAGAAGATGGTTTTGCTTTTGTGCTCACTCTCACTTCTAATCCTTCTGCTAATGATTTCTTTATTAAAGAAAATATGGCGGTCAAGATAGCCAAATGGCTCAATAATTTCCCTCCAGAAAAAATCGGAGCTGTAGTTGGAGCTACACTAGTTACTCAATTGAAAGAGATGCGAGAGCTTATGCCTGGTCGTATTTTTTTGATTCCTGGAATCGGAGCTCAAGGTGGAGACCTGGATGCAGTTATGCATTATACTAAAGATTCAGATGAGTTTCCTAATATCTTGATTAATTCCTCACGAGGTATTATCTTTCAGGATAGATCACCAAAATTTGCACAAGCTGCTGAAATTGCTGCCAAGAATTTACAAGAAAGGATAGAGATTTATACTTAAACTTTTTAAAGTGATTGGGCTAAACTGGATTTGAGATCAAAGATAAATTCCTCAATATGTTCTTCTGTGGTATTGAAGCTACACATCAATCGCACAACATTTCTTACTTCATCCCAGATATAGAAATGATATTTTTCCTGCAGTTCTTCAATAGAATTTCGTGGCATTCTGACAAATAATGAATTAACTTCTACCGGTTGAATGAGCTCAACCTCGGGGATTTTCTTTAAAAAATTGCCTAAAAGAGCTGCCATTTCATTTGCGTGACTGGCGTTCTTTCTCCATAATTCATCTTCCAGATAGACATCAAACTGAGCCGAGATATAACGCATCTTGCTGAAAAGTTGAGTACATTGCTTGCGATAAAACCTAATATCAGAAGTAAGATCTGGTCTAAAGCTAATCAATGCTTCTCCAAAAAGAAGTCCATTTTTAGTTCCACCAAAGCTAATAATATCAGCTCCTATATCTTTCGTTATTTCTTTTAATGAACAATTCAAAGCTGCAGCAGCATTAGCTAGTCTTGCACCATCTATATGTAAAAGCATTCCCAGACTGTGAGTATAATCTGCTAAAACCTTAAGTTCCTCAATAGAATATAGAGTTCCATATTCTGTACTTTGAGCAATAGAAATAACTTTGCCCTGAGAATGATGCTGATCGCGATTATTTAGCAGGTAAGGACTTATTAACTCAGGAGTCAATTTACCGTCAGGAGTGGGAATAACCTGTAATCTAGCCTGGGTAAATTTCTGCACTGCTCCACATTCATCCACATTAATATGGGCAGTCTGGGCGCAAAAAATAGCATTAAAGGATTTCACCAGGTTTTGTAGGGCAACTACATTTGCACCCGTTCCAGTCATAACAAAGCAGGCTTGACAGTCTCCTCCGAAGAGCAATTCAAGTTTATTTAACACTTTTAAAGTTAAAGGGTCTTCTCCATAAGCTGGAGTAAAACCTTCATCAGCTTTGAGAAGAGCCTTCCAGACTGCAGGATGCACTCCTGAATGATTGTCACTTCCCAAACTTACCGAAAACATTATAGCTCCTTAATACTTAATATAATTTCTCATCCTCATCTTCTGAAAATTCATCAGAATAATCTATATCGGGTAGCGATTTCATCTTTTTTCGCTGCTTTATATGAGCATAGATGAGAATAAAGGGCATTAAAATCAGGATGAAAGTTCCCAGCCCCGTTATAATATAAACATAAGCCTGTCTTTTACTGAAAGCGGCAAAATCCTCATTAAATTGCACTAAGTCAATATGGTAAGCGTTATGAAAAGCCTCAGTAAATAGTGTTTTCTTCCCTGTCCGATAATTATCAGCCACAATTTCCCAGAAATCTTTCCAGGCTTCAGGATCTTTATCTTTCATATATTGCACTGCATAATATGAAGTTATGTAATATAAATTCCAATCTGCTGGATGTTGAGGATAGTTTTCAGCCAGCTGTATCAGATCCATTTTATTTCCCCAGAACCTTTCTCTAATATAGTAATAATACCTATCCAATCCGAGTTGGTTACCCTGTTGAGTGGCTATACCTTCATGAAACCAGAGTGGAGCTCTTCTTAATATTTCATCTAAAAACCAGTGAGTATATTCATGGATTATTATTCCACTATAATTAGATAATATCTGCTCAGCGCTTCGTATGTAGATACGATGGTCTAGAGATGAGTAAAAAGCACTGGAAAACTCTATAATCCTTCCCTTGCCACTGGTTAATAGTTCATAGGATTTTACATCAGGCACTACATAGATATCAGCTCGAGAATCCAGATAAACTCCTGTTCCCATCTGTAACTGGTCTATTCTCTGGTTCAATTCATCTAAAAAGCTTTGCGTAACCGGGAATTTACCATTTGTAGTATGGATTACAAAGTTATCGGTTACAACCGCTATCTGATAGTTTGCATTAAGAAGGCTCAAAAAGAATAAAATAGGAACAAAACATTTCCAGATAGTAGATTTCAGTTTGGAATCTCCTTACGAGTTAAAAGTGTATAGTAATTTGTAGAATCCTTTTTAGCTACATTTCCCTGGGGAATTTTATCAATGCGAATTTGATGCTCATAACCGTAGAGACAAAATTGAATTATATCTTTTTCTTTAACTTCTGCTGAAGCTTTAGCTGGTTTACCATTAAGACTCACTAATCCTTTATCACAGGCTGTTTTAGCAATGCTACGACTTTTAGTAAGGCAAAGCTTGTTAAGTAACATATCTATTCGCATAAATTTGCCGGTTTTAAAATTTATTAAGTTAGAAGTCTTTGGGTCTCCAGTGCTATCATCAATTCTTCATTAGTTGGAACTTTTAGTACTGTTACCAGGGAATCGGAAATACTTAATTGTTCTATTTCACTACTAAATTTAGCATTAGCAGTTTGATCAAGTTTTATGCCTAAAGCTTCCATATCTTTACAGACCATTTCTCTTGCTAAGGGCATATTTTCTCCTACTCCACCCGTAAATACTAAAACATCCAAACCGTTCATAACTGCATAATAGGAACCGATATATTTTTTAATCCGATAGCAATAAACTTCCAGAGCTTGCTTGGCTTTAATATTATCTTTTAAAAGGATTTCATCTTCAATGACTCTCATATCATTAGAAATCTTAGACAGGCCGAGCATACCGCTTTTCTTATTTAGTATACTATTGACTTCATCCACCGTTAAATCTAGGTGTTGTTGCATATAAATTGGGATTGAGGGGTCTATATCACCGCAACGAGTTCCCATCATCAAGCCTTCTAGAGGAGTGAATCCCATTGAAGTATCAATAGATTTTCCGTGTTCTATAGCTGTCATAGAAGCACCATTTCCCAGATGACAGGTGATAATTTTTAATTTAGTGATATCTTTTTGCAGAAATTTAGCTGCTTGCACGCTTACATATTTATGAGAAGTTCCGTGGAAACCATACCGTCTTATCTTGTGGTTTTCGTAATATTCTAAAGGAAGAGGATAAAGATAAGCTCTAGGGAGCATTGTCTGATGAAAAGCAGTATCAAAAAGTCCACATTGAGGAACCTCTGGCATATTCTTCTTTACTGCTTCTATTCCTTTTATATTTGCAGGATTATGTAGGGGCGCTAAGGGAATGCATTCTTTCATAATTCGAACTACATCATCCGTGATAACTACGGCATCAGAATAATATTCACCAGCATGGACTAATCTATGTCCAACAGCATCAATTTCTCGTTTATCCTTTATTACTCCGTTATTCGGGTCCAATAGAGAATCTATTATCAATTGCAAACCTTGTTCGTGATTTTCAATTATCATCTCTTTCTTTTTCAAGGTATATTTCTCGCTTTTATAAGTAAAAAGGGAGAAATCTTCACCAATTCGTTCTGCAATTCCTTCTGCTAAAACTAATAGATTATTCATATCAATAAATTGATACTTTATGGAAGAACTGCCACAATTGAGAACTAATATTCTCATCTTATCCCTCTTTATATAATATTTTTTTACAAAAAGTTATATTATTGCCTTATTGTCAATCTATTTACTTGATAGAAGGGGAAATGGTATAGATTCAGAAGAAAAATGTCCTTTATTTGCAGATAAAATCCTCATTTTCCTTGGTTACTCTGGATTTTTTATTCAAGAATGTAGCGGATATCAATAGTATCAAATTTCATTTGTATAAACTAATTTATGATTTAACTTAAGATTACAGAACTAAGGTTAAAGAACTAACCTCTATATTTTTAACCTTCATATAAATTATACAATATCAAAGATTATCGGCTCTTCGGGAACAGATTGTGAGTGAAAAGTATAAGCTTTTTGGATAAGTTCTACTACTTCCTCACCTTTAGTTTTGTCATTGCAATGCACTTCTCCCATAGGTTCACCTTTCTCTAGAAAATCACCTATCTTTGGGATAAGAAGAGCTCCTGTGTTATGATCTATGGAATCAGTTACTTTCATTCTTCCTGCATTGATACGGATAAGAGCATAACCTATAGAACGGCAATTTATATGGGAAATATAACCAGAGATAGGAGCCAGTATAGGGAGTTTATATTTTGTCTTACTCAATAGGCTATAATCATCAATCACTAAAGGATTTCCACCTTGAGCCATAATTATTTCTTCAAATTTGTTCAGAGCATTTCCGTTTTTGACAGTTTCTTCAATCATAGCAATTGCCTGTTCTTCACTTTCTGCCAGATTGGTGCTTAAAAGTAGTTTAGCAGTAAGCTCGGAAGTTAATATTTTGGTATCTTTTAATGGATTACCCTTAAGATATTCTATTGCCTCTATCATCTCTAGACCATTACCTACAGCTAGACCGAGAGGAGAATTCATATTCGTGAAAGCAACTTTAACTTTTAAACCAAATCTTTCTCCAGTGGAGATAAGCAATTCTGCTAATTCTTGAGCATTTTCTTTATCTGGTATAAAAGCACCGCTTCCTATTTTGAGATCAATAATCAGATGTTTTGCGCCCTCAGCTATTTTCTTGCTCAAAATGCTGGCAGTTATCAAACCTGGACTTTCAACCGTAGCAGTAACATCCCGCAATGCGTAAATCTTCTGGTCAGCAGGAACAAGGTCATTGGATTGACCTACAAGAGCACAATTATGTTCTAACACCAGATGGCGAAATTCTTCTATGCTGAATTGAGTGCGGAAACCAGGGATAGATTCCAGTTTATCTAAAGTGCCACCAGTGTGACCTAAACCTCTTCCTGAAATCATAGGTATAGTTAATCCGAGAGAAGCTGCAATTGGTGCAAGCATAAGACTAATTTTATCGCCTACTCCTCCAGTGGAATGTTTATCGGCTACTTTTAATTCTGGTGGGAAGGATATAGTTTTCCCACTTTCAATATAAGTTTTAGTTAGAGCAAAAATCTCTTCTTGTTTGAGTCCCCGAAAATAGATGGCCATCAGCAAAGCACTCATTTGATAATCAGGAATCTCTCCTGTTAAAAAACCAGTTAACAGATATCTTATTTGGTCTTCATTTAATTCTTTCCCATTTCTTTTAGCTAAAATAAGTTCTACCGGATTATATTTTATCATCGTTTCCTCCTCAATTCGTTACCAATTTTTCTCTTAAATAGCCGCTAAATATATCCATAACCCAAACTACTAATGCTATTAACCAGATGATTAGTCCAACATTTCTCCAAGCAAGCATTTGCTGCTGTTGATTTAATGCCAGTCCTATACCGCCACCACCAACAAATCCTACCACGGTAGCCATTCGTACATTCATATCCCAGCGGTAAATAGTAAAGGCAAGATAAGGAGAAAGTATCTGAGGTGTAACAGCATAACGCCAAACTTGAAGCGTGGAGGCTCCGGTAGCAACAATAGCTTCTACCGGTCCTGGATCTATGCTTTCAATCTGTTCTGAATAAAGTTTTACTAAAGCTGCAATGGAATGTATCCACAAAGCAAGCATTCCTGCGAAAGGACCAATTCCTACCCAAACACAAAATATGATTGCCCAAACTAAGGCTTCTATAGAACGAACAATAGTAGTGATTGTCCTGATTATATAATAAACAAACCTTCCCGGAATAGTTGAATACATTAAATTTTTTGCTGCAAAAAAACTTAGGATAAAAGCAAAAGGTACAGCAAAAACGGTAGCTAAAAGAGCAAGATACACCGTTTCCATTAATGCTGCTAGCATCGGAACTAACTCTTTAAAATTAGGGTTAAAAAGGCCCTGAACTATGTTTTTTGCATTATCTGCCTGGGTGAAAAATGCAATCGGCCTGACCTCAACAATTATCCAGCCTACTATTATACTGAAAATTACTACCGCCCAGATTTCCCCTTTCCAAAACCAACCCTTAATTTCTCTATCAGGATTTGCAATTTTAGCGCCAAAACTACTTTGCTGTAATCCAAATACAAGTCCAAGAACAACTGGTAGCCCAAAGATTAACAATTCGGGGAAAGTATAGTAATAAAGACGATAAACCATCCACGCAATACAACCCCACAAATATTGCCAGAGCAAATATTCAGCCAAAAAGGATTTCAATTTATTCATATAATTTACATTATTGAAAATGCTTACTAAGTCAAGAATTTTTTATCCAAGTTAGTCTTGAAGATTAATTCAGCAAATGAGTTTGAATATACTCTTATTTTTATAATTAAACCGAAGTCATTTCTTTTTGCTATTTTATTTCCTTAACCTTCTTGATAAAGAAGTGACATACTCTTTAGTGGAGAGATCCTATGCGAATACAGAGTATCTAATTGATTTATAAATAATTATTAGATATAGGATAATAGTTTTCTTCGTCTATCTAGCTCCGCCGGAAACCATTCTATTTAAACGATTAAGTCTGGAGATTTTATAGAATCTTGGAAAAGCATATGGTTTTGCGAGATGGGGCTATCTCTCACTCCCTGAACGAAGCTTGATGACTTTAAATTTACTTTGATAATCTGACATTAATTTTATCAGGGCTTTTTTTGGCTTATACTATTCAGGTAAACGCTCCCATAGCCCTTCATAATATTGCCATAACCCTTTCTGATTAAAGAGAGTAATGGTCCTAAAACGATTGTGTGCATCCTGTTTTACCAGCTGTTGCCAAAATGGGTTAACAACATAATGTTCTATAGGTTGAGGTGATGATTCATATCCCAGCCAGAGAAAATTTTTGCCTGTAGAACGAATTTTATCAGCCAGACGGATGCTATTTTCTTGGTCATAATTTCCAATAAGAATAACCTGATAGCCAGAGCTGTCTATTTCTTTTATGAGCGATTGCATTTCTGTAGGGAGATTTTCACTCCACTGACGAGGATAATTTCGGCAGATAAGGTTTATATACAAACTATCGCGATCAGTTAAATTTAGAAATTTCATCTGAAAAGCGGTTTGAGCGTCTGAAATTCTATATCCTGCTTGAAGATAATAAATTCCTTTAGGCACAGTAATAGAGAGCAGACCAGGTTCATCTTCAGAAAAATATTGATCCAACCAGTAGAATACTCCATCCTGATAACGAGTTAAATTAACAGCCTCGGATAGTCCGGTTATAGGAACGCCATTTTCATCTAGGAGAGAAATAACCAATTCTGTGCAAGCTGTGTAATCTTTAGTATCCAATTGTGGTTCATTCTTATTTAAATCATAGTAACCCCAGTCACCATCGTCAAACTGGATAAATATAAGATCGGGTTGACGGGAAAAATAAGCTGGTATGTTGTTAGCTCGTGCCATATTTACTGACATCATTCTGTATTGTAGAGGAGTTAAATATTTTTGTTTAATGGCAATATCAAGAGGAAGCAAACCATTTAAAGCTTTAGAAGAGTTAATCTTATAATGTTTTGTCAGCCATAAGGAAGCGGAATTCATTCTTTCTAAGCGAGAATTTCCTTTCTGATAAAAGAATTCAGGATATAATTGAGGATTTCTTCTGCTATATTTCACAGGTTGTGGGAGCTCCTCATAAAAGACAGTTGGTGCCAAAACAGGAGCTAATTCTGAACTTGTTTTTCCTTGACCATCTATCTTCAGGAAAAAGTTATAGAGTGCCATTATTTGATTAGAATTCGCTTGCCAGAGGAATTTGGGGTCAAAATCTTCTGAAATCAGGAAGTTCAGGAATTCTCTTTTAGGGTTAGGATAGTGAAACCAAAAATCTTTGAAAGAAGCATAATTTCCTCGAGAAACGATTGCTGCTGAACGCAAAAGTGTATCTGCAAAAGCCAAATAACGGTCTTGAAAGCGTTGCTCCCGACGATTCCATTTAGCTTTTGCAAGTTCCACATTGTTAATCCATTCTTCTGGAGCATTTTTCCAAGTAAAATTACCAGTAGGATAAAAGAGCATTTCATCTTGATCAGAGAAGGGTTCTTCCTTTAGTATTAGTTCATAAGAAAGTTCCCTTTCTTCGCTGGAAGGGACTAATGCTATAGTGTGTTTATTTCCATTGTCTGCCACAAGATAAAAAGCACCTTGTCCCACGCTTAGCTCCAATTGCCCATTATCATCTGTTTGAACATAAATCAGGGAACGTAAAGTGCCGGAATTGAATACTAGAAAGCCCACGATTGTTTCGGGAAGAGGTTTTCCTTGCTCATCCAGAGTTTTTAATTTGAGAATACGGGTATGTTCTTTAGCATAAATAGGAGTGGAATTAATTATGCATTCATAGCGTCCCTGAATTAAAACTTCATCTTCTAAAGCGGGAAGAGTGCCTTCAGAAAGGATAAGCACAGTTTTATTAATTAAGCCACTAAACCAGGTTTGATCAGGGAAATATGCAGCATCCATATCTCCGGTATAGTGCCAGGCACCCTCAATCCATACTTCTGCCCAAGCATGATTATTATCTGTATGAGGCCACCAGGGTACACTTGCCGGACGAGCCGGTAAACCTACAGTTCTGGCAGCAGCAATAAACAATATCTGCATCTCCTCACATCTACCAAGAAAACTTTTTTGGGTGATATCCAATGGAGATTGATCTCTTCCTGAAGTAGGTTGAAATTTTAAACGAGAAACGCACCATAAAGAAACAGCCCTATACAGTTCCAAGTCATTTTTTGCATTTGTTAGAACTTCTCTTAAACCGTCTCTTAGGAATTCTGCTCTATAGGGTGTTATTCTCTCATCAGCTACAGTTTGATGGGCTACATAAGACAAAAAGAATTCAGGAGAAAGTTTAGTTCCATATGTATTTAGATAGGAACGAATTTGTAAATAATTGCTTAAAACATCTTCTGGATTTGCAATTTGTAAGTTAGCATCGCTTTCATATGCAATTAAGTAGGACATTATAATATCGTCCTGTTCTTTTAATAACTTTTTATAGGCTCTACGGCTATTGTGTTCCAATTTTTGAAGATTGGAGAAGGCAAGTTTATTCATCCTTTTATAAAGGAGAGGATTACCGGTAGATGTAAACTCAGCCGGTAAGAATGAGGCATAGAGGCTTGAAAAACCCAACACCATAGAACATATAATGATTAGTATTTTAAACTTTTTCATAGTAAACTCCTCTATTAATACAAATTTTGAGAAGATTTCATAAGCAAAGCTTGAGTATTTTTCCCTGTTGATGACCCTGAGCATTTTCCATTCGCCATAGATAAATACCTGATGGAACAGGTTTTCCTTGATAATCACATCCGTCCCAGAAGATATTATGTTTTCCTGCTGGTAAGGCTCCAGACTGAATAGTTTTAATCTTTTGACCACGAAGATTGAAGATCTGTATTTGCGTCTTGGTAGCTGTTTTAGTCTCTAAACAAAAGTTAATTTGTAAAGCAAAGGGATTGGGCATAGTTATTACCCTAGAAATAGAAGGAGTAATTATAGGATCAGAACAGAGAGTAGGTAATAAGTTCAGAACATCAAGTGTATCCAGAATAACGGTAATCATATCGTTAATTCCATATTCCCCCTCTTCTATAGCAGAAAGAGCAAAAGAAGAAGCAATAGTGCGATAGCTACCATTGCTATTATATATACCGATAGGGAAATTTGGGTTAATAGTATTAGAGGTAAAAAATAGTTGAGTAGCTGTATCAGGATAGGGGAATAAAGCGGTAGTCCAAGGGTCATTTTGGTTGTATTGCCAGATCATAGAAAGTCCATTGTTATCATATCTTATTGCTTCTATATAGGCAAGTGCATTAACTGGACAAATAGCTCCAAACTTAGTCCATAAATCAGAATCGGAATCCCAGGGCATATCACCTTCCAGATAGATTTTTCCACCATTTTCCAGATAGTCATTAAGAAGATTATATTCTAAACTTCCTAAAGAGGGAATAAAAGTTTCCGTTCCCCAACCCATAAGACAGAAGATAGCTTCAAAACCGTTGATGTAATCATAATCAGGAATAAGTTTATCAGTATATACTACATTAAAATGTCCTAACTCGTTTAAAGCGTTAACAATAGGTAATCCTTCTTGTGAATTTGGTTCATAAACAAGGATTTCTCCGATTGGAGGGCTTTGATTGTTTTGATGATATACGGCTGGATCCCCGAAAAGCATATAGGTATAAACATTTTGAAGTTCAGGATAGATTATACCGCCACTATCCACGGGATCACCAAATAGATAATATTGTGTATGTAAAAAATTAGCAAAGGCAAGAGAAGCTCCAACTGACATATGATTTCTAGCCAGATTTTCCAGGAAGTGATAATTATAGGAACTCAATCCGCCCCATCCGGGATTTTCCCAACCTACTTTATACCAGCCAGTACGAGTGGCAGCGCAAACATTAACTGCTTTTTTCCGTAAGGCATATTCGGCTAAACAAGAATAATCATTATCCAGCATACCGTTATTGCAGGAAGCAGCAAATAGAATCAAACCATCTTGATTGGTAAGATTATCAAAAGTCTCACGATCAACCAGATCATACCAGTTCATTTCCCAGCCGTCAGGAAGATTATTTCCATTATCATCACTCATCCATACTTTTCGTGAAGAACTGACGGAAGAACCGTGGGCACTCCAATTCAAGATGCCATAGCTGGTAGTATTCAATTGATTTTTTAGGAGATTATAATCTAAATCAAGGTCAGAGGATAGAGAAGGAAGATAACCTTCATGTTCATACATTGTAGTGCATTGATAATCATTCAGAGCTGTTGTTCTAGCATATTCCATAAATACTGCACCGTCTGTTTGTAAAAATACGGTTTCTGGTTCTCCAGCATAATTTAAATAAGCGGCCGGAAGTAAAGCTTTTTTCTTCCAGCTTGCATTACTCTCATCAAAATTAATAGTACGATTAACTATTTGCGAAACATAATTTGTATTATTGGTAGAGATGCGTCCAACAAAAACCTCGGGAGTGAAATCACAGAGGTAGTCTTGGATTCCATCTCCAGAAGAATATTCACCCAAACGCCCATCACTATCTGTATCTATGATGCTGCTTAAATCACTATAATAAAAATCGGAGGGAACAGTTTCGTTGCCATCTGGTTCAGGAGTAAGGTACATCACAGGAATGGTATCATAATCCCCAACTAAAAGAAGATAGGTAAAAGGATGTGCATAGTATTGAGAGATAAGATAATTTCTCAGCTTTTCTCCAGGGGAATATCCTGGACTGGAAGCTAAAATAGAGTTAATATTAGCATAAGAAGTGATTAATCCTTGTGATTGATGATAAAACTCCAGAGGAGCTAGCGAAGAATATAAAGTTGGTGTAGTGACTATTAAGTAGTCATAATCTTTAGAGTAATGATTAGTATAATACTTGAGTAAATCTTGAGGATTAACAAAGAACCAGTTAATTAATTCATTGCTTTTTGATAAAGAACCAAGAATAGGAGGTATTCTATGGGATTTTGAGATAGAGTTGGAGTTCCAAGTTAGAGTTAATTTTAAAGATGAACATATTTGCCAAGAAACTCCATCATAGATAGCAGGTAAAGCAGAAAAAGAGGCAAAAGAAATATCACCCCATTTCTTTATTCCTAGATATATTAGCATTGGAGCAGATGGATAATAATCATAAGAGTAGAGGAAATGCTCTCCATCACTAAAAGGTGAATTGATAACAGGAGGAGGGGCACTAACATCTTCTAGAGCAGAAAACTCAAAGCTATAGGATAAATCTACAGCATCAGGAGGGAGTATAATATTTAAGTTTTTAAATGGTAGTTGAGGAGTTCCTGGAGCAGATAAAGTTCCCCAACCAGTGGGTTTTTGTGGGGCAAAAAGGCCCAGCTCAGAGAAATTTATGTTTAAAGATAATTCTGTAGCAAAAAGCATAAAAGGTAAAAAAAATATAATGAGGGAAAATAATCTTCTATTCATTATTGGGTTCCTTATGTCTTTTTTTCTTATTATAATTAGAGCGAGACTTATATCCTTTCTTGATATAGGGTCTATGAATGTTATTTTTCCTATCTTTGTAATTCTTCCCCGTAGCATACTGGATTATTATAGGGTCAGCAGAATCTTTGTTTTGAGTAATAAAATCAGCTATTTCTTGAGGATACGATTCGCTAAGTTCACGCAATAACCAGCCTATACCTTGTTGTACACAACGAGCTTTATCTTGCATAATAGGACGAATGAAATCCAATATTTCTTGTACAGGAAGATGTTCCTTTTGATAGAGCATAGTAACCACAGCCACTCGTCTGGTCCATTTACTTTCCGAATTCAACCAGCTGGCAAAATCATCCATTGAAGCTATTTCTAGTTCTAAAAGCACAGGCGTAATCTTGGTGGCAATTAAATCAGAATGGGTCCAATTTTCCACAACTTCATCCAGACAATGTTTCATCTCTTCATAAACCCGACGATTAAATCGTGAGCTATGTTTTTTTAATAAGAAAATAGCTAAAGTTCCAAATTCGTATTTTCCAGTGGCAAAGAAGGGATATGCCAATTCAGCCAGTTCAGTAACGGAAGGCTGGAATGTGGATAAAATATTATTACGCAATTCTTTAATCTGATATTCATCTAAACCGAAAGCATCATAACCTTCCATATTATAGCGAGAATTTTTATAGACTAAGCTGGGGTTTTCATGGGCAAAGAAATAGGATTCACAATAGTTGAAAATTTCTGCTTGTCGCGGAGTTAGTTGTGTTCGGGCTAAAAGTAGTGTCATAGTAATCTCTGTCTTTATAATGAAAAACTATATAAAACTATAGTTAGTATGTCCTTTAATTATTTAGACTCAATATATGTTTGGTTTATTTCATTTTTTTCATATCCAAGACCCTTACCAGTAATAAGTACATTCCATCTATTAAACATCTGTTTTAAGCGATAGACCATCATTTTGGTGGGGTTAAGCTGTGCCAACACTTTACCTAAGAAATTATCCCAATTGATAGTTTCTTTGCGTTGAAAGAATCCAGTATTTCGCATCACCTTTAACATATAAGCTTTAATATTATCAAGTTCAATTCCGCTAACTGTATTGATTTTTATGACATGGTCATCAGTAAGATGCAGACGATATATTTCCCAAAGAGCAATGGTGACAGCTTGAGCCAGATTTATAGAAGGGAATTCAGGATTCGTTGAAATATGGCAACGCAAAGGACAAAGTGCTGCTTCTTCATCAGTAAGTCCAAAAGTTTCTCTTCCAAAAACTAAACCTATCTCAAGTTGGGGTATTTTAGCACAATACTGAGCAGCAGTAATAGGAGTGTAGTCCACAGGTTTTAGTTTGCCAGTGCGGCGAGAATAAGCTATTACACGGTCTAAATCTGATATGGCATCTTTTAATGAAGGGTAGATTTGGGCCTCTAGTAAAAGATCTTCCGAGTGCATAGCCAGATAGAAATCGTTTCTTTTCGGTATAGCACCGACAATACGTAAACTGGAAAATTCCAGATTGTGCATAATTCTAGCTATAGCACCTACATTTCCTTCATAAATGGGTTCAACTAATATGATATGAATCATTGTTTTTTGAGCATTTTTGCTAATTTATTCCCCATTTGTACTAGAGCAGGATTAGAATCAGTTTTCCATTCTTGAGCAGTGCGAAGGGCTATAGAATAGAAATCCTGCGATTTATCACGCATATTCTTTTGAGAAAAGATGCTGGATAATCTTCTTAGAATCTGCCAGAGAAAAGTAGCTCGTTTTTCATCTCCATCTAAAAGCCAGCGTTTGATACTGGCAAAAGTTTGTAAAGGGCGCTGTCTTCCAACTTGAATAAGGATGTGACTAACTTTTTTTTGGACTTCATCATCTTCATCATCTAACAATCTGCCCACAAAGGTTAGTACATATTGAGGATTTTTGGCAGCAATATATTCCATACCATGCATAGACATAGCACGTTTCTTAGGATTATCTGAATCTGCCCAATGAGGCATATATTCTTTCATCACATCAGGATATTTTTTCCACATATCTGAACAGATAGTCTCGCTTTCCCAAGGAACAGATTCAAATACTTTTTCTAAGGTCTGGACTATAATTTCTGGCTTATCCTGATTTTTATAATAAAAATAGAATAATGCTGTAGCACGAATAGGATAAAATCGATCTTCCAGCATTTCATTGCAAATTGCGTCCAAATTTCCAGTGCCTGTATATTCCGCTAGACGTTTTCCCAATTCTTCCCGGACAAAATAATTAGGAGTATTAGCAATTTCATAAATCAGTTTTTGCACCTGATTAATGTTTCCCTTGTCCAGGTTTTTGAAAATCTTTTCTACATAAGAGTCCAATAATTGGTAATCATCGCGGTCCAGGCGTCCTACTTGTTTTATCATATTTTTCAACTCCATAATCCCTCTGAGGGATGTATCTGCGGTATTATTAAAATTAGTAAGCCTGTTTTCCTAGGTAAAAATGAATTATATACAATACTACTAATATAAAACTATGCATTATGTCAAGTTATTTGTGGGCAGAATTAGCAAGATTCTCAAAAATAGAGCGTTGTCCTACTGAACGACTTGTGATAAAATGGAGCTTTGCTACTTCCGCTAAACGATTCCAACCATATTTATCAGCAAAGATTTTAGCTGCCTCAACCACATTTTTTCCGCTGCCCAATGGAAACTTCATTCCATAATAATTGTTCATTGTTTCTCTATGTTGTAAAAACTGATACCGGGCTATAATAGATGCAGATGCAACAGCTGGATCTGCTTCTGCTTTTGGCTTCTCTTCTATAGGAATAGTTATCTCTCTTTTTTTTAGATAACGAGTGACCTTTTGGCTTCGGCTAAACTGGTCTACTAAAATGCCCTGGATATGGGGGATTTTATCTAAAAGAGATAGAATAGCAGTGCTATGTTGCCAAGCGAGAAGGTCATTAAGATTCTTTCCTTGTGTCTGCATCTCAGCTATGATTTCATTATATTTTATAGGCTTGAGCATAATGCAAGATATGCGAGAAGGATAGTTAGAATATAGTTTCTGGGCTATATCATTAATTTGACTTCTGGTTAAACTTTTGCTATCCCTCACACCCCAATCTAGCAAATCTGGAAGCATATCGTTATCCATAGCAAAAGCAGCAACAACCAGAGCTCCAAAATAATCACCCTTTCCACATTCATCAGAACCAATCCAGCTTTTCCAAGAATGGAATCTATTTGCGGGTTCGGTCTTTTCTTTTATTAATTCTTTCAATTCTGCTTTCAAGGCATTCTCTTTTCCACCAATTACCTTACTCAAACCATTTTTTTCTGAGTAATATATATTTAATATGGATTGCTGACCTTCCTTGTTTAAAGTTAGCTGAATTCCATAATTAATGTCTCTTTGATCAATAATTCTGATTCCTCTCTTGGCTAATTCTGGCAAAAAATTAGCTAAATATTCTTCCAATTTTTTTTCCATAGATTACCTAATAACATTATTAT
>DFOM01000027.1 GCA_002376725.1 Cloacimonetes bacterium UBA3541
ATAAAAAGCAAGCTCTTGAAATAACCTTTGTTCTAAAATTTCTGTATTGATATTATTTATTAACTCCGTAACTTTATGTTTTAAATTTGAATACAATTCATCCTTGAAAGGTTGTATCTCCTTTTCTATATGCTCTAAAGTCTCTAACATTACATTAGAAGATTTCTTTATCGTTTCTTTTATATTGCCTGCTTCAGCTTTTAAAGATACCTCTAAAGCTTCAATTGCCTTTTCCAATGTTTGATTTAAGATTTCAGCTAATTTCTCATCCCCGTCTAAATTATTCACAGATTCAATTATTCCAGGCTCATTTAGAAGGTATTCCAAGGAGATATCTTCATCTATATCAAGTAAAGCTTGAGCTTGTTTTACTAATTCAATGTATTTTAATAGTTTAGATTCATTTAAAAACAAAGCAGGTCCTCTGTGATCAGTAAAAGTAACTCTTATTTCAACTGTTCCTCTGCTTAGCACCTGTCCAATGCGTTGTCTTATCTGGTACTCAAAAAAACTTATCTCACGAGGTAGGTAAATTCTCATATCCAGAAAACGACCATTAATAGATTTAATTTCAATTTCACAATGCAAATCATTTTGCTGAATTTTAGCTTTTCCATAGCCAGTCATACTTTTCATAATAGCTCCATAAAACATTATAATAATAGAGAGGGGAGATGCTTGCCTCTCAATAAATTAGCCAGTATATCTTCAAGTTTACATAACATATCTTATCAACATTTTAACCGCATAGCAAGGTGCTTCCGGTAGAAGCTAATACTTGTGCTTTTTTTAAAGTGCCTAGGTCCCGCTCAGTTCCATCTAAAACTGCTATCTTAAAATCACGAGTTTTACCCGAAACTTGATGAGCAGATTTTTTACTTAGACTTTCCACATAAATCTCAACTTTAGAACCGATTTTAGCTTCATATTTATTTTTAGATATTTCTCTTTGTAGAATAACCATTTTCTTTAATCTTTCTAATCTTATTGCTTCAGGAATTTGGTCAGGCAAATCGGCTGCTTTAGTATTTTCTCTGGGACTATATTTAAAACAAAAGGCATAATCAAATTGAATTTGCCTCATAGCTTGCAGGGTATGATTGAAAGCTGTTTCTGATTCACCAGGGAAACCAGTCATAACATCTGTAGTTATGGCTATGTCTGGTATAGCTTTGCGTAATTTATTTACGATATTAATATAATGTTTAATAGTGTAATTTCTATTCATAGCCAAAAGAATGTCATTATCTCCACTTTGTAAAGGTAAATGTATGTGTTCACATATTTTAGAGCATTCTGCCATCACTTCAATCAGTTCATCTGAAAGGTCTTTTGGGTGTGAGGTAATAAATCTGATTCTATGAATGGAATCTATATCATTCAATAGTCTTAATAATTTAGGAAAATTAATATCTTGATAAGCATAGGAATTAACATTTTGTCCCAGCAGGGTAATATCTTTAAGACCTTTTTCTCCACACCTTTTAACTTCTTCAATTATTAGCTCAGCAGGCAAACTTCTTTCTCTTCCACGTACATAAGGAACAATACAATAGGAACAGAAGTTATTGCAACCACGCATAATAGTGATATAAGCACAGGTTCTACTTTGATGATGTGGTCTAATACCTGAATAGGTTTGGGTATAATCCGGATCAGTAATAGCCCCTTTATTTTCTTGAATCAGTTTTGGAAAATCAAGATATTGATCTACCCCAGCTACATAATCTACACTATAATTTTCAATTAACCTCTTCCCCATTCTTTGAGCCATACAACCTATTACGGCTATTTTCAAGTCTGGATTGCTTGTTTTCCTATATTTTTCTGAGGCAATACGTCCAAGAACACGATTTTCCGCATGTTCACGAACGGAACAGGTATTAAAAATTATAAGGTCTGCCTCATCTATATTGTTTACCAGTTGGTGTCCTGCTTCAATTAATATAGTGCTAATTAATTCGCTATCAGCAATATTCATCTGACAGCCATAGGTTTCTATATAAAATTTCATCTTATTTATCAGTCGTTTATTTTATGTAATTTCTGATTATAGCCCGCAGCTATACCATAATAACATACTATAAAACCTAAGCTCTGGAATCTGTCCAACAGAAATGTATAATAATGAATACTATAGTATAAGATATCTAGAGATTCTGGTTCCATCGCATATTGAGTTATTTCTTCCTTTTTACCTGATTCCACAATATCTTTTAGAGCAGCCAATTCTTTTGAGGAAATCCTGCAGCCGTGCAATTCATCAGGGCGATAATATCTTTTTCTTTTCACAATTTTGGCTAAGAATGAGGCAGTAAGTCCAATGCAGATAATATGATCTGCTTCCCAGAGAGGAATACTTTCCATTGTTTCATTAAAAATATTTTTTAGTTCTTTTCCCTCTTGCACATTTCTACGAATGGTTAAAAGACCGAGAGGAATGCTTAACCTATTTATTTTTATGCCAGGTTCATAGTAGATGAATTGGGTGCTAAATCCTCCAATATCAATTATTATAGCAGATTGCTCTTCCGGTATTAAATCTTTTGCTGACAGATAAGCTAATTTAGCTTCTTCATCTTCTTCAAGCAATGTATATTTAACTTTCCATTTTTTAGTAAACCAGACTGAAAGCTGTTGAAGTTGAGAACTTTGACGATGTATTCCGGTAGCTATGATATATTTACATGAAGGAATCTTATGGTCATATACCATAAAATTACTTACTTTAGATTTAAATGTTTTAAGATTCTCTTTGTTTAATTTTATCGTCCCACCTATTTTTTTATATTCGCTACCAATTCCTGTTTTTATTTGAGCGGTATGAATAGGACGGGATTTTCCTGCTTCACATAATGCATAATTCATATTATTGGAACCGATATCAAATATGGAGTTTAATTTCTTTTGGGAATAGTGTAATTCAATATAGCGTTGCAGAATCAGAGCAGCAACCTGTTTATTTTTATTAGGTATTATTTTTCTAGGACCTGCAAAGGAAAGAGCATTATAAAAAACATTCTGCCAATCAGAAACGCTTAGATTAAGTCTATCTAGTTCCATCTTTTGAGGATAATGTGATATTCCTTTAATCAGCACTTCTTCTTCTGGATAATCTTTTCTAGGAAAATATATCAAATAAGTTCCTGATTGCATAGCTTCAGCAAAGCTTCCATATCCAGGTTTAGTCAAAAGAATATCAGATATACTGATTAATGATGAGAAATCAAAATCAGCAGGAACCTTTTTATAATTTGGAATATCTTCCAATTCTTTTGTAGATATAACAATCCCTGGAAAAGCGGAACACATATTTTTCCAGTTGAGGTTCATCTCTCCTTCACCTCCGAAAGAACAGGACAAAACTGGAATATGTGAATCTATTCCCAGAAATTTTTTTAAATCTGGATTTGGATATTTATAAGCTGCAAGTAACCCAGTCTTTTCTATTTTCCTGAATGAACCCATACTTTTAGTTGAGCTGAGAGGTAGTCTAAAGGCATAGTCCACTCTTTGATATAGACCATAAATAGTATTCAACACTGGCTTTAAATCTATCTGATTAGCAAAAAGTTTATCATAGATAAAGAGCCAATCAAAATTGGATATGGCGAAAACTGGGATTTCAGCATAGGTTCCAGCTTCCACTGGTAACCAAGGAATATCAGTAATAATTAAATCTACCCGTTCTTTTCTGAGAAAAGCTACTTCTCTTTCAATTATTTCTTGTCTTTTCCCCATTAACTGCAATAAAGAAAGGCGAGTAGCAACTATATCCGGTTCCAAATTTTTCTTATGTTTTACTCCTACATCACAGATTGTATCTTCTTTTTCATATAAATATGGATTTAAATCTTGAAAAAGATAATCTGGCTTGGCACTTCGGATATAAACGAATACACCGAATTGATTGAACTCTTTTGCGAGAGCAGCCATACGAGTGGTATGTCCATAGCCATGATGAGATATATAGAAAGCAAATTTTAACATAAGAATATCATTGCACAATCAAAGGTCTTTTAGAATCCTTAGAATGAATCTCTACCACAACTTTATTAGGAAGGCAGATTATAGGCAAAATATCCCCAAAACCCTGTCTAACACAATTTTGATTAGGACAATCTGAATAAAGCATTCTAACCTTGGAATCTTTGATTTCTATGGTATTATGTTTATCTATTTTGATCACTTGGTCCTGCTGTAAGGGATAAACTCCAATCAGCTGATTGTTTTTATAGATATAAACCGTTCTATCATCTTCTTTTTTAACTACCAGTATGCCACTTATAACAATAGCGATAATAGCAATTAGAATAATGAATAAATCTGCCAAACTTAAATGGCTTTTGAGCCATTTGAACATTAAAAAACTCCATATATCTTATAGGAGCAATTATTGCATTGTCCTTTATCATCTATGCCTACTATCCTTCGTTGTGCAGAAATCACGAGATTATGGCATTTTGGACAATAGGTCTCTTTAAATTCATCAGACCAGATGTTGCCAGCATAGACATAGGAAAGTTTCTCTTTTGCTAACTGACATGCCCTTAAAACAATACGAGATGGTGTTGGAGGTATATTGGATTTATAAGCTGGATAATAGGCAGAAAAATGTAAAGGAATATCAATACTTACAGAGGCAACAAAATCAATTAAATCTTTAATATCTTCGTCAGAATCATTCAAAGTGGGGATTAGAAGATTGGTCAATTCTATATGGATACCAAAATTATAAGCAGTTATAATTGTTTGTTTAACCGTTTCAAGACCTCCATTACAATATTTAACATAGAATTCATTACGAATGGATTTCAAATCTATGTTCATAGCCCGGATATTAGGCATTAATTCCTTTAAGGGTACAGGATTGATGTAACCATTAGTGACCATTACTATATCTGTATCTTTTGCAATCTTAGCAAAATCATAAATATATTCATACCAGGTAAAAGGTTCAGTATAGGTAAATGCTACCTGTTTATAGTTTTGATAAGAATGTTCCAGAACTAAGTTATATAACTGTTCAGGACTTATATATCCAGTCGGACAGGAAATCTGGCTGCTATCATAATTCTGGCAGTAAAAACAGCTAAAATTACAGGAATTAGGACCTAAAGACAGAATCTGAGAACCTGGACGATAATGGTATAAGGGTTTTTTCTCTATAGGGTCTAGACTTATTCCCATTGTCTTACCATAATTTATAGCAATCAATTTACCAGATATGTTCTTACGACCTCTACAGGTGCCTATCTCCCCCACTTTCAAAAGACAACAATGTGGACAAAGCAAGCATCTAACTTGCTGGTCTTCAAGTTGATCATAAAACATAGCTTCTCTTTCTACGGTATTATCCATTGTTCTAAACCCCTGAGATGATTATCCAGAGCATTCTTATTTCGTTCTATACAAGCTCTGGCGTTTTCACCCATTTCTTTTCTTTTTTCTGGATTTTGATATAGATATATTATATCTGTTTTAAGATTTTGCGAATCTGAAATCAAGATGGCATCATATGATAATAGTTCCTTCACCGAACCTGCACAGGAACTGTGATAAGGACCCATAATAATGGGTTTTCCATAAAAAGCTGGTTCCAGTGGATTATGACCTCCAAAATCCAAAAAAGAACCACCCACAATTGCCAGATCGCATATAGCATAAAATTCATTCAGATATCCTATAGTATCTATTAATAGGATATCTGCTGCTTCCAGAACTCCATCTTTATATGCAGAATAAATAGCTGCTTCTGGAAAGAGATCTCTAACCTCTGCAATTCTTGGAGTATGACGAATAGCTAAGATTAATTTTAATTTTGGTATATTGAGCCTCAGTTCTGGTAAAATACTTTTTAACAAAACCTCTTCTCCGGGTCTACTACTTCCAAAACAAATGATAAAATCTTCTGTTTTATAGCCATATTTCGCTCTTAGCTCCAGTTGGTTAAAATGAGGTAAATCTATAGAATATTTTAAATTTCCTGCATTAATAACCGGGACAGTAAATAAATTTTTGAATCTACTGGCATCCTCTTCAGTTTGTGCCATTATAAGTTTAATTGGTTCTTCCAGAAAGTGCAATAACTTCTTCCATTTCTTATATTGGTTAAAAGATTTTTGCGATAAACGAGCATTTACAAAGGCAATCCTTATACCCTGCCTTTTAGCTTGATAAAGTAAATTAAACCAAATTTCTGTTTCAACAATAATAATTAATTGAGGATTAATGGATTGTAATTGTTTTTTTCGTAACCAGGGTAGGTCTAAAACCGAAAGATGGGCAGGTATATTCAAAGTCTTTGCTTGCTGTAATCCAGTTAATGTAGTGCAAGTTATCACTATCTTCAATTCAGGATATCGTTCTTGAAGCTTTTTCACTAAAGGACGGACTGCATTTACTTCTCCCACAGAAGCAGAATGTATCATTATCCCTTTTTCACTATCGGTTGCCTTAAAATTCAAAGCTCCCCAATACTTTTTTAACCATATATATATCAAGATAGCAGGACTGAGAAGAAGACAGCAGAGTTCTAATAGAAAATTACAAATATGAAAGAGGATTATTATCATAATTTAAATTTACTCTATATAAAAATGGATGCTTAACCAAGCATCCTCTAAAATGGCGGGAGCGACGAGACTCGAACTCGCGGCCTTCTGCGTGACAGGCAGACGTTCTAACCAAACTGAACTACGCCCCCAGCATTATTAATTCAATTATTATATCCTATTTTTAAAATTCTTAATTTATGTCAAGTGAAAAAATTCTATTATATGGTAAGCAACAGATTTTTAAATCTATATGCTAATTTAAACTATATTTTTACTGAATATAAAAAAATTACGAGCAGTTAAGAAGAAATATTAGAAAAGTAAGAGTAAAGTTTTGAGCTTCTTATCATAGGATAAGAGCTTATGTCTAGCAATCTTTACAAGATTAGTCTGGAGAAGGGAAATAGTAAAATCGCCACTGCTAAGTTAGTAATAATTAAATAAAAAAGTGGGTGCTTAAAGTCTATCAACCACTATTTATTTGGCATATCTTATTCTATAATTGAAGAATGCATATAAGTAAAATTAGAAATTATAGCTTGACGGAAAATAAATATTTTTGTTCTGACTAAAAAGGGAATTAGTGTTCCTCTAGCTATTAGAAGCTAAATTAGCTCAGCTGGTAGAGCAGCTGATTCGTAATCAGCAGGTCGGGGGTTCGAATCCCCCATTTAGCTCCAGAAATAAGAAATAATATTTTGGCAATATAGTGTTCTGAATTAAAATTCTCTTTGTAATCTGCATAAATTCAGTTAAATTTTCTTTATAGCTTTATTAACTTATAGGGAGTATAATATGAAACATTATCTTTACTTTCCGGTCCTTATACTTTTAATCACCTTTATGACATTGGGATTATCCTGTTCTAAGGAAGAAACTCCAACCACTCCTAATTTTGAACAATATGGAATTCCCTCTTATATCTGGGATTACAATTATGTTGTTTGGTTTGATTTAAATTATGAAAATCGGAACCAAAATATGGCTGAAGCTGAGATCTGGATGACAGCCAAAGGTGTTGCCCCAGATGCTTCCTTGAAAATTGGTACATCTGATATAATGTTTAATACTATAGAATCTTACTCGGAAGGAAAAATCTATACTGGAGGAATTATTAATTTAAGCACGGATCAACCTATCTCTTATCAGATAAAAGATTTGATTAATAATAAGACCTATACTGGCAATATCTCTTTCTTACCTAAAAATATAATTGTAGATAATTGGCCTGAATATTCTCAAAATAATAATTACTCTCCTTTTTGGCAAATAAATGAAACTCCAGATTTTAATGTAATTGATGCTGGATGGCAAGGAAATAATCAGCAGTGCGAATACATTCGTCAAATTGATGGTAGTATCAATACCTACACTTTGGTAAAAACAGAATGGCAAAATCAGATACCAATAGAAGAGTTCTATTTTGGCATTAATGCTATTGGTTATCAAAGAAAACACGATAATAAGGTTTTATTTGTAGGAGTAAGCAGTAATTATTACTGGTGGAATGCAACTGGTAAGGGTCAAAATGAACTCAAACCTCATCATTCTCCATTCCGCTTTTTGGACCTGATTCAGGAGGATCTTTATAGCAAATATAATCAATAAAAAGCCTTATCGTGCTATAGCCCTTTTTTCTGGAGGATTGGATAGTGTTTTAGCTGTTTTCTGGATGCAGCATCTTGGTTATGAAGTTATTCCCGTGTTTTTTGAGGCTGCTTATATCTTTCCGAATAAAGCTTTAAAAGTTGCAGAAGAAAATGGCCTTGAATTGTTAGTGAGAGATATCTCTCAAAAGCATCTGGAAATGTTGCGTAATCCCAAAAGAGGTTACGGAAAGAATCTTAATCCTTGCATAGACTGCCATTCTCTAATGATTCAAGAAGCTGCAATGATGTTACCGGAATTGAACGTTGATTTTATTATCACCGGAGAAGTGCTGGGACAGCGACCTATGTCTCAGAATCTGGATTCTCTTAAGGCTATTGATAAAATGAGTGGAGCGGGAGATTTAGTTATCCGTCCTTTATCACAAAAATTGCTCCCTGATACCAGACCTATTAGAGAAGGTTGGATAAATAAGGAACAAATGTTGGATATATCAGGAAGAGGACGTTCTCGTCAGCTACAACTTGCTGAACAATTTGGCATTTCTCATCTTCAACCTGCAGGAGGTTGTCTTCTTACTGACCATAATTACTCTATGCGACTAGGAGATTTGATGATACATAATCAGGATAAACTTGAAGATGTTAGACTTTTATATTGGGGTAGACATTTCAGACTTTCCGAAGAAATTAAATTGATAGTAGGAAGGAATGCAACAGATAATGCAGGTCTGGAAAGTGAAAACTATCCCGGTTTATATCTTAAGATTAGAGATGTGGAAGGTCCTTTGGCTTTATTGACCGTTAAAGAACCTCCTGCTGAAATACTTGAACTTGCTGCTTCAATTGTTCTATTTTATAGCCGCAAAGCTTCCTCTCCTGGTTATATCAAATATGGAGTTGACAAAAAGTTCAATAATGAGATAAAAGTTGAAAAATGCCCTGAAAATATCATAAGGTCATATCTAATTTCCTCATAAAGGATTGCCAATGTTAAAGATTGAAGGTTATATTCTATTACCCGATTTTGAGACCAATACCTGGCTTTTATGGGATGAAGATTCTCGTGAAGCTATGCTAATTGATCCAGCTGCTCCTTCTCCTGATTTATTAAAAAGAATTGATGAACTGGGTTTAAAGGTTAAATATATCGTAAATACGCATGGACATATGGATCACATTGGTGGAAATGCCTGGTTTAAAAATCAACTTTCTGCACCTCTTATGATTCACTCTGCCGATGCTACAATGCTTACTAATAGTTTAAAAAATTTAAGTTTATTTGTGGGAAATCTTGTAACCAGTACTCCTCCAGACATTCTTTTAGAAGATGGTATGGAATTGAATCTGGGAAAATATCCAGTGAAAGTAATTCATACTCCTGGACATACTCCTGGCGGTATTTGCCTTTTGGCTAATAAATTTTTAATAAGTGGAGATACCCTTTTTGAACAAAGTATAGGAAGAACTGATTTGCAGGGTGGAAATCACGAACAAATTATTAATTCTATAAAAAATAAATTATTCGTATTACCTGATGATGTAATTGTTTTTCCAGGACATGGACCTCGCACATCTATTGGAATGGAAAAGAAGAATAATCCTTTTGTGAGCTAATAATATGTCATACGATACAGTCTTAATCCTGGATTTTGGTTCTCAATATACTCAGCTCATAGGAAGGGTGATTCGCTCTTTTAATGTCTATTGCGAAATTCATCCTTATAATTTATCAGTTGATAAGATTAAAGAAATCAATCCTAAAGCGATAATTCTTTCAGGAAGTCATTATAGTTTAAATCAACCTGATGCACCTCAACCAGATTATTCTATATGGGAAATGAATCTTCCCATATTAGGTATCTGCTATGGGATGCAACTTATTGTTTCTCATTATGGAGGGAAGATTAAGCATCAGACTAAAAGAGAATATGATCAGGCTATTTTGCAGATAAAAAAATCACATCCTTTACTGGAAAGTTTAGCTTTAGAGGAAAAGGTATGGATGAGTCACGGAGATACTATTTCTGAACTTCCATCAGATTTCGTTGTTTTAGCTTCAACTTCCAATGCCCCTTATGCAGTAATTGCTCATAAAAATCTTCCTATTTTTGGATTACAGTTTCATCCTGAAGTGGTTCATACTCCAAATGGTAAGACTATTTTACAGAATTTTGTGCTAAAGATAGCGAAATGTTCAGCGAATTGGACGCCCAGTAATTTTATTGAGGAATCCATAAAAAAGATTAGAGAACAAGTAGGAAATCAAAAGGTCATTTTAGGAATCTCTGGAGGTGTGGATTCTGCCGTAACGGCAGCACTTTTACATAGAGCTATCGGAAAAAATCTTATACCGGTCTTTGTAGATAATGGCTGTATGCGTTATAAGGAAGCGGAACGGGTGCAAGAAGCGTTTTCTGCTATTGAAAATTTTAAGATTAACTTTGTGGATGCCTCAGAACTTTTTCTGTCCAGGTTAGCTGGAATTTCTGACCCTGAAATGAAACGCAAGATTATCGGTTCCACTTTTATTGAAGTGTTTGAGAAAGAAGCGGCTAAATATGATAATGTAGGTTTTCTGGCACAGGGAACTCTCTATCCAGATATCATTGAAAGTGTCTCTTTTCGGGGTCCTTCAGCAAAAATCAAAAGCCATCACAATGTTGGCGGTTTACCAGAAAAAATGGGATTAAAACTGATAGAGCCCTTACGAGAACTCTTTAAAGATGAAGTTAGAGCAGTAGGGAAAGAGTTAGGTCTGCCTGAAAATCTCATAAATAGACATCCATTTCCGGGACCTGGTTTAGCAGTTCGGATTATAGGTGCAGTAGATAGAGATAAAGTGCAAAGATTACAGTTAATAGATGAAATCTTCATTCAAGAATTGCATAACTGGGGCATTTACAATCAAACCTGGCAAGCTTTTGCTGTCCTTCTACCTATTCAAAGTGTAGGAGTGATGGGTGATGAACGAACTTATGAAAATGTCTGTGCCCTTAGAGCTGTCAATTCGCAAGATGGAATGACAGCAGAAGCCACTGAATTTCCGTGGAACTTTTTGAAGTTTGTCGCAAATCGCATTATAAATGAGGTCAAAGGCATCAATAGAGTGGTCTATGATCTGAGTTCAAAACCGCCAGCAACCATTGAATGGGAATAGAATTGTTTGCTGCATACTTGACAAAATATCAGCTTTTTCAAATCATAAATCTAAAAGCGGGCATAGCTCAGTTGGTAGAGCATTAGCTTCCCAAGCTGAGGGTCGCGGGTTCAAGTCCCGTTGCCCGCTCCAATTTATTGTATCTTTATTGACTTTATCCCCGAAATTTACTTGAAGCGAGAGATGTGATTATGAATTGGCGGTTAGATTACAACACGAATCGACCCCGCAGTTCCCTAAACTACTTGACTCCAATGAAATTCCGAGAAAACTATGAAAACAATGTCGTTAGAAAACGTGTCACCTTACAAGTGGTATAAAAAATGGGACAGGGTCAGCAAGAGTAAAGAAAGTAGAAACACTATCAAACTAGTACATGACTACTTAAAAGAGAGTTGCGGATTTCAGACTGATAGCTTGTATTGCAGTATTGAAGATAAGGTCTTCCTATCAGTAGATGAAGCGAGAGAGAAGCTATGTGAAGTAACTTGGAACTCAGGAAATCCAACCCCTAATATCATAAATGGTTTCCTTCCAAGTAAAACATTTTTGGCACTAACACAACAAGAGGACATGAAAGGCATCATTAATCCAATTGATTGTAGGGTATATAAGAAGGATCCCCTTGCTTCTTTAAAAAGAATGCAAGAGATTAGAGGGCTCTCCATAGACGAAAAAAGCATGAAGATATGTCTAATGCAGCTGTACAGTACTGTACTTAAGCACAAGATTATTGAATTTAAGGATCTTATGGTTTGTGAGATTATGGAGGATGGAGTATCAATTACAAAAACATCCAGATCGAGCCAGGCTAGTGGGATCATCATTGATAGGATACTTCTTGGTAACACTGGGGTAGTAATAAGTGGCTTGTCGGGAAAGAAAAAAACTACTCAAGAACTACAATCCATAAGTCTTCGGAATACTATTAACGATTTAGACGACCCCTACTTTGACTGTTTTTCAAATGTATTACCTTTGAAGGATATCCCTGCATACAAGAAGAGTATTTATGTACTATCTCTTCATTGGCATGCCATAATGGAGATCCTTATAAAAAGAGTAGATATAGCGGATGGACAAATTCCTGAGGCTAATCTCGGCTATTCTATTAATGAATGCATAAAAATCAACCAAAATTAAAGGAGTGTTAAATTGAACAAGATATGTTATGCAAAGACTAGTGTTGTGCTCTTACTTGCTTTAATATCATCTTCTCTTTTATCTCAGACTGTGCTGAGCAGGGAAGCTTTGGGCTTAAAGGGACCCGTAAAAGTTCATACAATTATTGGTTCAGAGGGAGATAGAGAGCACTATTATTTTGACCGAAACGGTAGACTTACTCGATACTGGTTCGAAGGTCATCCTTATTACAACAATTCTCAGTCTCCTCTGGATTTTGTTTACAAATATGATGAACAGAATAGGATAATAAGGGTCAATAAAACTGATAGTCGCTCTCATGTTTCCCCCTATATTTTGATCAGCTACCATAGTGAAGGATGGTTACTCAGCATAATTGAATATAATCTCATAATCAATTCTTACGAAACAACTGCTTATACGAAAACCCAGTATGACAGTCTAGGAAGAAAAACGATAATCGAAGTGTATAATGAAGACGAGAGCATCACATCTAAGGAGAGCTTTAGCTATGATGCCAATGGTCGACTGGTGAGTTATAGCATAATTAGTGATGATAGCTACTATTCGTCAGTTAGTACCACTTATTTCTATGATTCTTCAGGTCGTCTGATCAGATCAGAAACCGAAAACTCAGATGCTATTATATCGACTACATATCATTACAATGAAAAGGGTTTACTGATCCAAGAAAGTGAGTCAACAGAAGGTAATCAGAGCGGTGAGAGCATTAAATCTTATAAATATGATAATTCAGATTTATTGACCGAAATTGTGATAACCTCGGATGGAGAAGACTGGGTTTGCAAATCATATACTTATGACAACTACGGCAATGTGTTATCAGAATACAATGATCCAAGTGAAAGATATCATAGTTATGAGTATTATCGGTGACCCAGTATGATTGATGAGGTGTAATAGTCAAGATGATGTCTGACAATCGGTGCTGTTAGTGACCGCATTTCTTTGCATTGTCGGCTCCTGTCTTGATCTCATCCTCGGTCATCTTCTCTGACTGCAGTCAAGTAGCTCTGAAATGATTCCACTAAATCTTATAGTGGAACTCTCCAGCGTATGGATCGTCCTTCAGTATCACCTAGATTGGTTGTTTAGTCCTATTTTCGTGCACCATAATGATTTGAAAGCCTGATTGAACCATCTCCTTCAGCGTTGCCTGTCCTTTGCTATTCTTGTTTTGCTTGGTTATCTTGACATTCTTCTCGGTTACCAGACTTTTAACTTATGAGTTTTACCTAGAACCCGTGGAAAAGGTGGTCAAGTCCTTTTCGCTCAGTATGACGATAAATATAGATGTCTTGAAAAACAATCAGATAGTATGAATGCTAACCATAATAACAAGTCGTATAATGAAATGCAAGGTCCTGTTGGAATAATCGTGATATTTTCCTTTATTCAGCCTCGTTGTATCAATTTGGAATCAGAAATCCATAACTTATTACGCTGATAACGATGAAGAAATCCATTTTAAAAAGTCGTGAAATTTCATTTGAAAAAATCATAATATCGCAGGACACCAAAAACGCTGATTTTTAAAAAAATGTGACACAATTTGAAAAAATAAGTGAGAACGCATACTATGATAGGAACTTTTATAAAATGAAGAACAAAAAAGTTGCCTTAAACTTAAATATGAATGGTATTAAATATTTTAATTATGTATGTAGGATTAAATTAATATTATTTGAGAAAAGAATCGCTACTCATTGTTTAACAAAGATTAATGGTGGAGGTGGCGGGAATCGAACCCGCGTCCAAAAAACCGACTATGAGCGAATCTACATGCTTAGGCGTCTTTAAATGTTATCATAGCAGTAAAAGATGCTCAGACCTGCTACGACCAAGCCCATAAATCTTAACCGGCACTTATGGGCGTTTATGCCGGTGCAACCGAACTGTTCCGACGCTTAATCCCATCCCGTCGGTTCGGACAGGTTAAACGTAGCAGCCTATGCTGCTAATGCGCAATTGTAGTTTGCAGTTAATTTTTGCTGCTGCTTGATAACGGAGTGGACAGCATCTCCGGCATGCATCACTCACATTCTGGTTCCCTGTCGAAACCAAATCACCCCCTCTAAAATTTTGAAAGAACAATTAACTATTTATAATTTAAACTATCCTGGATATTTGTCAAGCTTAAAATGCTTATCTAACTTATGGAATCATTATTATACTTACTTTTTATTATTTATACCTCTATAGGCTCAATTTACTTTACCAATAATATCCCTTAGATTCAAGTTATGCTGTTTCAGAAAAGTTTGAAGACCGTGATGAATTTCAGGGATAGTTAAAGGATTACTAAAATTAGCTGTCCCAATAGCAATAGCAGAAGCACCAGCATAAAAGAATTCCAGAGCATCCTGCCAGGAATGAATTCCTCCCATAGCAATAACTGGAATTTTTACCGCTCTGGTGGTTTGATAAGTTAAGGCAAGAGCTACAGGTTTAATTCCCAATCCGCTGTAACCACAAACTGGAATTGAAAGTCTTGATTTACCTGTTTCCCAATCTATTGCCATACCATAAAGGGTATTTATTAAAGAAAGAGCACTTGCACCTCCAGCTTCTGCCGCTTGAGCGATTAAAGCAATATCAGCAACATTAGGACTCAGCTTTACAATCAATTCTCTTTCTGTTAATTTTGCCAGTTTTCCCATCAGCTTGAATACTACATCAGGATCAGTTCCAAAAGCGATTCCTTCATTTTTTACATTAGGACAGGAGATATTTATCTCATAACCACAAATTCCGGAATGTAGTTCCAGAGCTTCCATCACTCTAATAAATTCATCCTCAGTAGCACCAGAAAAACTAACTATCAAAGGAATTGTTAGACAATCTTTAAGTTCAAATAAATCATTATTGAGAAAGGATTTTAAACCTGGATTCTGCAAGCCAATTGCATTTAATAATCCAGTTTCCGTTTCATAAAGTCGCGGAGATGGGTTTCCCTCTTTAGGTTTCAGGGTAATTGTTTTAGTTACATAAGCTCCCAGAACTTCTTGCTCAAAGAAATTAAAGTATTCGGTTCCGAAAGTCCCTGAAGCATTCAATATAGGGCTCTTTAATGTAATTTTGCCAAGAGAAGTAGAGATATCATTCATAATTCTGCCCAAAGAATTGTTTCCGCTTCAAAGACAGGTCCATCATAACAAACTCTTTTATATCCATCAATAGTAGGGATTACACAACCATAACAAACTCCCATCCCACAAGCCATATATGCTTCCATAGAAACATATTGTTTTGCTTGAGAAACTATTTGAGCAAGAGTTTTGAGCATTGAAATAGGACCACAGCTATAGACACAGTCAAAAGATTCTTTTTTTAGGAATTCCGCTATATCTTTAGTTACCATACCCTGGATTCCAAAGCTTCCATCTATAGTATAAGCATAATCACAGGGAAATATATCATCTTTTGAAGCTCCGCCATCTAAAAAAAGAATATTATTAGAAGAATCAAGCTTACTTTTCAAATAGGCTAGAGGTGGATAACCTGTTCCTCCACTTACTAAAAGGATATTACTATCCTGAACTAAAGGAAATGAATTTCCCAGAGGTCCATAAATCATCAATTTTTCACCTGATTCTAGAGAAGCTAAAGCTCTGGTTCCTGGACCTATAACTTTAATAATAAAAGATATATGATAACCCTCTACCTGAAAAACACTTATAGGTTTAAAAAGACGCCTGTTTTGTGAATCTATAAAAGCTTTAATCTGAAAGAAATTTCCGGGTGAGCATTGTGAGGCAAATTCCTCGTCATTAATAGTTATTTGAATGTAGTTAGTTCTAATTTTTTCTACTTTTTCTACTGGTAAAATCTTATACTGCACTAGTCAACCTTCCAGGTTTGAATTCCTTCCAAAAAAGTATATAATATTTTACTGGACACCGTTTGATTAAGCCAGGGAGTATTTTTGCTCTTAGAAAGGATAGACTCAGGAGTAAAGGTGGTTTCGGCATTAAGGTCTATAATAGTTAAATCCGCAGGATATCCAGTTTTTAAAGCATTTTCTGGAAGATTTAATATCTTAACAGGTGCTGAAGTTAGAGCTTCAATTAATCTTTCCAGTGATATATATCCCGGTTTAACTAAATAATGATAAAGCACAGGAAACGCTGTTTCTAAACCAATGATTCCAAAAGGAGCCTGGTCAAATTCTCTTGTTTTTTCAAAATCTGCATGAGGAGCATGGTCAGTAGCAATACAATCAATGATACCTTCTTTTAATGCTTTTATACAAGCCTGGCGATCTTTTTCCGTTCTCAGTGGAGGTTTCATCTTAGTATTGGTATCAAAATTCTGACAGGCATCTTCAGTAAGCAAAAGGTGATGAGGTGTAACTTCACATGTCACCTTAACACCTCGTTCTTTTGCTTCTCTAACAAGTTCTATGGAACGAGCAGTAGTAATATGTGCAATATGTAATTGTGCTCCACAGTTTTCTGCTAACATAATATCCCGTGCGACAATAACTTCTTCTGCTAATGGGGAAATGCCAGTAAGTCCGAGTTTCGTAGCTACTTTTCCGGCATTAATTTGTCCTTTCCCACTCAAATTATAATCTTCTGCGTGAACGATAAGAGGTAACCCAAAATTAGTAGCATAACGCATACAATTGAGCATTAATTTGGAATTTTGAACACAATTACCATCATCAGAGACGGCAACAATACCTCCTGATTTCATTGTTGCCATTTCGCTTATTTCCAGTCCTTCACTTTTTTTAGTGATAGCTCCGATAACATAAACCTTTGCTGAGCCCAAATCTTTTGCTCTACGCTGAACATAATCTACAGAAGCTATATTATCCACTACTGGTTCTGTATTAGGCATAGTACAGAGAGTGGTAAAACCTCCATGAGCAGCAGCACGAGTGCCAGAAGCAATATCTTCTTTATAAGTATGGCCAGGGTCTCGTAAATGAGTGTGAATATCTACAAAACCAGGAAAAATATATTTGCCACTTGCATCTATCACTTGGTCTACTTTTATTCCATTAATTGCTTGTGCTATTCTTTGAATTTTCCCATTTTTGAGCAATATATCTCTACGATTAAAGCGCTTATTGATATAGGCAATTCCATTTTTTATTAGTGTAGTCATTTTTCCCACCTTTATAGCTTACCACCAAGAATAAGAAACATAAGTGCCATTCTAACTGCCACACCATTTGCCACTTGTTCAACTATGATACTTTGTTCACTATCAGCTATCTCAGGTAAAATTTCTATTCCCCGGTTCATAGGACCTGGATGCATAATTAGAGCATCTTTCTTAGCATATTTAATCGTTTCTTTAGATAGAACATAATGACGGCTATATTCTTCTAAACTAGGGAAAAGACCTTCCGTCATCCTTTCCAGTTGCATCCTTAAACCCATAACGATATCGGCATCTTTTAAGGCTTCTGCTAAGTCATATTCCACTTTACATCCATAAATCTGTTCCATATTTGCAGGCATAAGTGTGCGAGGTCCACAGACCGTTACTTCCATTCCCAGTTTACTCATCCCAATTAAATCAGAACGTACTACTCTACTGTTTATGATATCTCCTACGATAGTGATTTTGACTCCTTTAAGATTTCCTAGGCGTTCCCAGATAGAAAAGATATCTAATAAAGCTTGGGTAGGATGAGCATGTTTTCCATCTCCCCCATTGATGACTGGTTTTCCAGAATATTTATGCACCAGTTGAGGACTTCCAGGACTGCTGTGTCGTATACAATAGAGGTCTATTCCCATTGCATTGAGAGTATTAACCGTATCCTGTAGGCTTTCTCCTTTTTTTAGGGAAGAAACTGGAGCTTGAAAACTGACTACATCAGCGCTTAATCTATTGGCAGCAAGTTCAAAACTCATTCGGGTACGCGTACTCTCCTCTATAAATAGAGTACATACAGTTTTGCCACGTAGGGTAGGGATTTTTTTGTATTCCCGAAGATTGATTTCTTTCATACCTTTCGCAGCTTCCAGGATATACATTATTTCGTCAGCAGAATAGTCATCTAAGTCATAAAGGCTTCTACCTACGAATTGAGGTGTAGATTCCATTTTTTATACTCCTTTCCGGCTCACTGGCTCGGATTAAAGGTTTATTTTTTACTTCTTATTTATAAACCCGGTTTTGGTCAAGATTTTTTATCTATTCCTTCTCGTTTATCAATTTCCTGGAAAAATAATATAATACCTCTCTTAATTTAATGCATTATTTATAGACTTTTGGGAAAAATACTTGACTTAACACCTCGTTTAAGATTAGTGTATTTCTTAAAGTGCATATTTAAGAAAAGGAGTCATTTAAATGAAACGAATCTTTCTTCTTACCTTAGTAGCATTGCTGTTTTTAACTGGTTGTGCGACTACCAGACATAAACTTAGTCCACAAGCCAATGTAGATTTGAAAACAGCTAATGTTTATTACTCTCAACAAAATGTGGAAGAAGCGCTTAAATATTATAATCGTGTGTTACAGGATAATCCTGATCATGCTATAGCTTTGCGAAGAGTGGCTGATATTTATCTATATTATGGAGAACAAAATCCGGAAAAGGCAGTAGAATACAACAAAATGGCTTATGAATATTACGACAAAGCTATCAGTATTATGGAAAAATATGAAAAACCAAAGGAAGACGAATTAGCTGCAATCCGAGATATGAAAAAAAGGAAAGCCAGTGCTTGGACTCGTGTTTACAATAAAGGAATTGAAGAAATGAATGCTGGTAACACTCAGCAAGCAATTAAGATTTTTGAACAATCTGCAGAAATGGATACCACAGAAATGAAGCCACTTAATATGCTGGTTAATATCTATCAGAATGAACTTAAGGATATGGAAAAAGCTGGAGAAATTCTTTTCAAACTATATCAACGAAATCCAGAAGATATTGAAGTAATGATGAATCTCGGAGTTTATTATTATAATAAACAAGAATATGAAAATGCTATTCCTCTTTTTGAAAAGGTTAAAGATAAAGACCCTACTAATATCAAGAATTTGCTTGTCTTGACCGATTGCTATTATGCCACGGAACAATATGATAAAGCTAATAATACTATCCAACTTGTCCTGATTATAGAACCAAGAAATCCTGACGCTTTAGCTACGGCTTATGATATTGCTGTCAAACTCAATGATAATGAAGCTGCTTTAAATTATCTTAAACAACTTCTTGATATCAAAGAAGACAATATCTATTATGAAAATATTGTTATTCTCTTAAATTCTATGGAAAGATGGGATGAACTAGCCGATTATGCACAAAAATGGCATAAATATGATGAAACGAATAAAATGCCAGTGCAATTCGTTATCTATGCAGCACAAAAATTGAATAACAAGGCTCTGGAAAAAGAATATACCAATATCTTAAAACAAATACAATAGATTATCGTGTCAAACTTAAAGCCTGTTCCTTAAAAAATAAAAGGGTCAGGCTTTTTTAATCTTATGGATAAAATATCTAAAAAAGCACTGTATTATGCATTTGGAGCTATTCTTGCCTGGTCAACGGTTTCTACAGCATTTAAATTAACTCTTAAACATCTAACACACCTCTTGGTTTACTCTTAATCTCATCTTTATGTGCCACTATTTTCTTAGCTGTTGTTTTTTTCGCCAATACCAAAAATACAAAGGATAAAGCTAGATCTTTTAACTGGAAAATACGGGTTCTATCTGGTCTTTTGAATCCTTTTATTTATTATCTGATGCTTTTTGAAGCTTATCGTCGTCTCAGAGCTCAAGAAGCACAGGTACTTAATTATACCTGGGCTATAGTTCTTTCTTTTCTTTCTGCTCTATTACTAAAACAAAAACTAAAAATGAAAGATATCATTGCTCTGTTCTTAAGCTTCTTTGGTGTTCTTATAGTCTCAACTCAAGGAAGATTCTGGGAATTTCAGTTTGATGATTCTCTGGGCTCTCTTTTGGCTGTTTCTACATCATTTGTCTGGGCTTTTTACTGGATATTAAATATGAAAGATAGTCTTTCTGCTATTCAAAAAATTTTAGGTAATTTCTTAATTGGTACCCTAGCTACCAGTTTATATGCATTAGTGCTGGGAAAATTGAATTACCAGGGTCTATTTACTGCTGAGGCAAGTATAGGTTATGGAATTTTAGGAGGAATTTATGTAGGAATTTTTGAGATGGGCTTAACTTTCCTTCTCTGGCAAAAAGCTCTGGAATACAGTAAAAGTACTGCTTCTACAGCTAACCTTATCTTCTTAACTCCTTTCCTATCACTCATCTTTATCTCTATCTTTTTAAAGGAGCATATTTATCCTGCCACATTGATTGGCTTGGTTCTGATTGTTCTTAGTAATTGGTGGCAAAAATCTTCCCGAGCTGTAAAGGTCTCAAAATAGCTAAGTTTTATATAGGAATTTCCATTTGCACATCCTTTACTATTCTTTCTGAATCAAGTTTACCTACACCTACACCTAATAATCTTATTTTACGAGAGTTATCCCAATTAGCAAGAAGGAGTTTCTCCGCATTTTCATAAAGAATAGTGCGATCAGCTGTAGGTTCCGGTAAAGGGCAGGAGCGAGTTATGACTTCAAAGTTATCATATTTTATTTTGATAAATATATTTTTAGCTGTTATCCCTTTTAGGGCAAGGCGATTAATCAAACGCTCAATTAGTTGTTTTAATTCTGTTAAAATTTCATTTACTTCATCCAGATCTCTATCAAAAGTATTTTCACAGCTAACAGTCTTCGGCTCAAATTCTGTTATAACTTCTCTATTATCAATTCCTCTTAATACCTGATAATAATAGACTCCAGCTTTGCCAAAATTTCTAATTAAATCACTCAAATCTTGTTTATATAAATCTTCTCCATTTTTGATTCCCATTTTTTTCATTCTCGCAGCTGTTACTTTCCCTATACCAAAAAATTTTTCTATGGGAAGCGAAAAAAGTATCTCTTGAGTATTATCTTCCGTTATTACACTTAAGCCATCTGGTTTTTCTAGTTCAGAAGCTATTTTGGCTAAAAATTTATTATAGGAAACCCCTGCTGAACAGGTTAAATTAGTAGTATTCCAGATATCCTGTTTTATTAACCGTGCAATTTTAACCGCATCTGGTTCATTAAGCTTGTTTTCTGTAACATCCAAATAAGCTTCATCCAGAGATACAGGTTCAACTAAAACGGTATAGTTATGAAAGATTGACCTGATTTGTTCTGAAACCTCTTTATAAAGCTTGAAATGACCCGGAACAAAAACTGCCTGAGGACACAATTTCCAGGCTTGGTAAGAACTCATACCGCTGTGAATACCATATTTTCTTGCTTCATAAGAACAAGTAGCTACAACTCCACGACTATCAGGTAAACCTCCAACTATCACGCATTTACCTTTTAAAGAAGGATCTTCCCTGATTTCAATGGAAGCAAAATAGGCATCCATATCTATATGAATTATTTTCTTCATAGTATCTTTATATCACCTTATTCTCGCAAGTCAAGATTTTTAAACCCCTACCCTCAATAAAAATACCAACTACATTAGAAGAAGATAATCTTTATACCTATAAGTTAGGACAATTAATACATTCTATCACCTATATAATAGATTTTTAATAAATGTCATAAAAACTACCAATAATAATCCTTTGTTTAATTCTTTAGTTATACCAGAAAGTCTCCTTACTCTCCCTTGTCTCTTTTGTCTGTAAAGTGTTAAGAGAGAGACAAGTAAGAGCCTTGAAATATGTAATTTGTCTAAATCTCTTATTATAAAGATATTAGAGTTGTTTTTTGTCGTCTGTGAGGAAATTTTAAAGCATTTTATATAAGCAGATTTCTTTAATTTATATAAAACATTTATATTGATATTTGTTAATTATTAATTATTGTTTAGACTAACCGAAGGAGATTACAACCGTTCTTATGCAACTCCTAGGAAACTAAATATTAGCTTTATTCCTTATTAACAGCTGTCTGGGCAACTGGAGTAGAGTGCACTTTCAGGATAAAATAGAGAGTTCCTAATATACCAAAACCTGCAGCTACGAGAAAATTTAGGGCAGGACTAACTTTCCAGAGAAAGGCACCTGCAAAAGCTGCAACAGAGACAATTACATCCCGAATAAAATAATAAGTTCCAAAAGTCCAGGCTTTAGAATCTTCAGGTGCCAAGTCCATAATAAGAGCTTTGCGAGTAGGTTCTCCAAACTCTTTTAGACCTCTGATGATAAAAGCGAAGATTAAAGTGGGGAAGGTTTTACTAAAAAGCAGGACTAGCGGGAAAATAGTGAAATTGAAAAAGGTGATAGCTACATAAGGTTTGCGAGTACTTCTATCTGCGAGATAGGCAACTGGAATATAAATAAGCATTGCTGTGACCATTTCTATAGCGGTTAAAATGCCAAACTGCATCTCACTTAAGTGATTATTTTCCACTACCCAAACGACTACAAAAGCATAGGGAATCTGTTCACAAAATCTCACTAAAATATCAGATATCAGCAGATTAGTTAGGTTATTTGAAAAGTGTCTGGAGCTCTTTTCCTGTTTTGGTTTTTTTACGAGGGGTGGTTCAACGATAAACCTCTGCTGAACAAATAGGGCAATTATTGCCAGTATTATAGCAATTATAAAGGAATAGCGGATACCCTGGATTCTTCCATATTTCATAATGAGAGCCCCACCCATAATAGGACCCAAAGCCATAGGAATACGTTTTACAATAGAATTCAAAGAAACACCCATAGAACGGCGATTAGCTGGCACCACAGAAGAAATTAAACTCATCGTAGCAGGCAAAGATATAGCAGTCCAGGAAATAAAAAAGATAGCACCAATCAGTACTGCTTGCCAGGTGGTGAACAAAACCACAATCAGATAACCGAAGATAGCCATCAGATTAAAGATAGTTAAAGCTTTTTTATATCCCAATTTTTCTGCTAACCATCCACCGGGATAAGAATAAAGAGCACTTAAAAGATTATCCAAACCGTTTAAAAGACCAATGACAATAGGAGTACCACCTATAGCAATAAGATAGAGAGGCAGAAAGCGTTCAGCCATCTTCTCACCCATCCCTACCAGAATTACCATCACCAGCATTCCCACCAGACTGGAATTCACTCCCAGAAAATTAATTAGTTTCTTAAAAAACTTATTCATCCTTTTGCTTGTTCCTTTTTAATATCTACATATAAATTAGATAAGAGAGGCTTTCATATAATTATTCAGGTTATTTTATCTATCAGATATTTCTTATCGGGGAAAAATGAATCTCAAGAATATAATAATAGGGTTTTATTGGATTGTCAAATGAGGGATTGTCTTTAATGTATTTATCAGATTGCGAAAATTAGGGGATAAATATTAGGAAGAGAGTGGTATTTTTTCCTTTGGTTTAATCTCTTTCAATCTTGAGATTAGGTTATTTACCTGATTTTTTAATTCATTTAGGTCACCGGAATTATCTATAACTGAATCGCAGAGGGGAATTTTTTCCTGGTCATCAATCTGAGCATTAATACGTGCTTCTATTTGCTCTCTTGTTTCTTTCCCTTTTTGTAATAATCTTTTAATTCTTATTTCACGAGGTGCACGAATGAGGATAATAAAGTCAAAACATTGCTCTAAGCCAGCTTCAAAGAGTAAGGGAATTTCAAAAAAGAGGTATTTTTCGCAGCTATTATCCACTATCTGTTGTAGAGCAGCAAGGGTTTTAGGATGAACTATACTATTTAAGAAATCCAGATCTGCTTTATTATTGAAAACTATTTGGGCAATTTTATCTCTTTGTGGTATCCTGTTTTTTATTATACCTTTCCCCCACCTTTTTATTAACATCTTCAAAGTATCTGGTTGATTGAGTTGTTGTTGGGCAATCTCATCGGCGTAAATAACTTTAAATCCCTGCTTTTCTAATAGATAACAGAAGGTGGTTTTCCCGCTTCCGATATTCCCTGTAATCCCAATTAGTATAGGTTGGAACAATTTTATTCCTCTTTTCTTTAATTATGAAGTAGCGTCCATAAGAATTTGCAGCAATTCTTCATAAGCTATATTAGTTTTAATTTTCCCATTTTGCGCAACGGATATTTGACTATTCTGTTCGGAAACGATGATGGCAATAGCATCAGAAATTTCAGTTATTCCTATCCCAGCAAGATGTCTGGTGCCAAAATGTTTTATATATTCCGGATTTTTAGAAAGAGGTAGCACTACTTTGGCAGCGATTATCCTATCTCCTCTAATAATGATAGCTCCATCATGTAAAGGAGATTTTGGGTTGAAAATAGTTAAAACCAGCCTTAAAGAAAGAACTGCATCAATTAATTCACCATTATTGATATATTCGGTTAATTTCCGTCTATTTTCTATAACAATTAGAGCACCAATTTTGCGAAAAGAAAGAGATGAAATAGCATCAATTAAAGGCATATATACATAATTAGTTTCTCTCTTTCTAAGGCTCAGATTCAATTCTCTGGAAAGATTAATCTTACTAAGAAGAGCTCTTATTTCAGGTTGGAAAAGAATTATTAATGCCAGAGCCCAGTATCTACCGATAGAATTGAGCAGTGAAGAAACTAACCGAAGATTTAAGGCAGTAGCGATATTAGCTAACACAATTATAGCTAACACGGCAACGAGAATTTGCCAGCCTCCACTGCGTCGTAAAACTAGGAGAATTTGATAAATCAGAAAAGCTATAAGGAAGATATCTACGATATCTGCAAACTTGGGTATCAAGATTTCCATTAACTCACCTCATTTATTGCCTTAAGCACCTGAAAGAATTGACGATGAGCTTGCACATTATGCACTCTAAGTATTTCCGCTCCTTTGAAGGCAGCAACCAATCCAGCAGCTAAAGTTCCTCCCAATCTTTCCTCCACTGAAGAATTATCTATTGAAGCTATAAAACGCTTGCGTGAAACACCTATAACCAGAGGAAGATGATGTCTACTAAATTTTTCCAGATGTGCCAGTAACTTAAAATTATGTTCAGCTGTTTTCCCAAAACCTATACCTGGATCAAGATAGATGCGTTCACGTGAGATACCTTTTGTTTCGGCATCTGCAATTCGTTCCTCAAAGAAAGCATTTATCTCCCCAAAAAGGTCTTCATAATGAGGATTTTCCTGCATAATCTGGGGTTCACCTTGCATATGCATTAAAATAACTTTTACTTGAGGATGAGCTGATAACACATCAGCCATTTCAGGATCAAAACGAAGAGCTGAGATATCATTTATTATATTGGCACCTAAATCTATGGCTACTTGCGCTACTCTGCTTTTTCTGGTATCTATAGAAATAGGTATCTCTTGCCATTTAGCTCTAATTTCAGTTAGCACGGGAATTAATCTTTGTAATTCTATTTCCTCGGACACAGGTAAGGATCCGGGACGAGTGGATTCAGCACCTAAATCCAATATATCTGCACCTTCAGATATAAGTTTTTCTGCTTGATGTAAAGCGTCCTCCAACTGGAGAAACTTTCCCCCATCGGAAAAAGAATCCTCGGTGATATTTAAGATTCCCATTAAAGCTGGAATTTTAAATGTTTTCATCATTGAAAAATAAAAGTGAGTTCGCACTCAATTCCTGATTGGGGCTCACCTATCATATGAAATTTATCCCTATACATTTCCAATATTTTCCGAGCTTCAACAAAATAGCGTGGACTGCTCTGTTCAATTGCATCTACCGTACTCATTATGGGTTTACCATACTGGTCAACCTTAAAACGAACCGTAACGGTTCCTGGAGCACCTAAAGAATGACGATAATCTTGAGGAAAATCAAAACCAACTTTCCCCTTACCTTTGCTAAAAGATACATTAATTGTGCCTGTTCCAGAGCTACTGCCACCACCCATCATCCCTTTTAATAATCCATAATCAAGAGGATTATTCAAAACCGGTGGTATAGCTTTAGGAATAGGTTTAGTAGATAATTCAGTAGCCTCTGCAGCTTCACCTGCTACAGGTTGGGATATATTTTCTTGCTCTAAGATCTGTGCAGAAACTTTAGATTTTTGAAGGGCTGTTTTAGTTCTAATGGTTTGAGGTAAAGAAGAACCTTCTTCTTCTTTAGTTACAGTTATTGATTCTTTCTTTATAGTAGGAGGTTCTTCCCATTGAGTTAATGGATCATAAGGTTCTATCTGATACCAGTGAGTAACGAATTTGGGTTTGATAGTATAAAAACTAAAGATGAGTAGCAAAATAAAATGCAAGAGTAAAGAAACTAACCAGGGTCCATATTTGCTACTCGGTGAGGTCATAATACTATTCCTTAATAGGTTCCGTGCCTACGAATATTCGTTCAAAGCCGGCACTACGAATCACATCCATCAAAGTAATTACATCCTGAAGAGGTGTGGCACGATCTGCAGCAAGGCGCACAATTTGCTCTTTATTCATAAATTCTTTTTGTAATGCAGGTCCAAGTTCAACCAAAGTATAAGTTTTACCTTCAAATATTATAGTTTTATCAGGAAGATACTGAATCTGGAGTACTTGCTGTACCTGACTTTCCTGTGAAACAGAAGCTGGAAGTTTTAAAGGTAAACCAGTCTGAATAGTAAAGTTTGATGCCAGAATCATAAAGATAAGCATCAGGAACATTACATCAGTCATAGATATAAGAGAAGTGCTACTGATTTTTTTCTTAGAAATTTCCAGACGCATATTTCTAGGTCCTTTCCAACATTTTACGATACTTAATTTCCTGTTCAATAACTTCGTGTTGCATATCTTTTGCCAGGTCTTCCAGCTTTTGCACTAGATTATTGTAGAAAATAATTGCTGGAATTCCAACGATTAAACCACCCACTGTAGTTAATAATGCTACCCAGATTCCTCCAGCTAACATATTGATATCAACTGTGCTTTGTCCCTGTCCCTGAATATTCATAAAAACCTGCACCATACCAATAACGGTACCCAAAAATCCGACTAAAGGAGCAATAGCTGAAAGAGAAGAGAGCCAATCCATACCTTTTTCTAAATTATGCAGTTCGCGATTACCAATAGCTTCCATACTTTCTTGTATGAGTTCCATATCATTCGTTTGAGCATTATACAGCTTATCCAACATCAAACCGAGGGGACTATTCTGTCCATGTATTCTTAGAATGGCTCTAATATTTTCTGGTTTATCCTGTTGAGCCAGATAGAAAGATAGCTTTTCATTAGCCTTTCTTACATTATGAATCTGGTAGTATTTTTCAATTACAATAGCAATAATAACTACTGAAATAGCTAACAGCACATACATCAGAAATCCGCCACTAATTATGAAATCCAGTAAAGACATATAGTTAATTCCTTTCATTGTAAAAGCGGGAGAGAGAATCTCCCGCCTCTGTTTTTATTTGATTACTAATTATAGTGTTTCTCAACCGTGTTGCCGTTGGAATTCTCTCATAAATTCGCTTAATGTTTTTGCCGCTTTAAGAGGCAAACTGTTATAACAACTGGCACGACATCCACCCACATCTCTATGTCCCTTCAATCCTATCATTCCATTCTTCTTTGCTTCGGAAACAAAAAGCTCTTCTAATTCCTCGCTGGGAAGACGGAAAGTGATGTTCATCAGGGAACGGTCTTCTTTGTCAACGGTGCCACGATAGAAACCATTAGATTCATCTATGGCATCGTAAATGTAGCCGGCTTTCACTATATTGTTTTCAGCTATCTTTTCCAGACCACCAAAATTTTCAATCCATTTCAAAACTAAACCAATCATATAGATGATAAAGGTAGCAGGAGTATTATAAAGTGAGCCCTTTTTAGCATGGGTATTATAATCCAGCATCGTAGGTAAACCAGGAATACCTTTTTCTAGAAGGCTCTTTTTTACAATAACAATAACTGTTCCAGCAGGTCCAACATTCTTCTGAGCACCAGCATATACAAGATGATATTTCTGAATATCAATAGGTTTACTCATAAAATTGGAAGAAGCATCAGCAATCAAAGGAATATCTACTGGAATATTTGGATCAAATTTCCATTCCGTCCCATAAATTGTGTTATTAGTTGTAATATGCAGATATGAAGGATTTTCAGAAAGTTGCCAAGTCCGAGGAATATAGGCAAAATTTCTGTCCTCACTACTAGCAGCAATATGAACTGTCTTACCAATCTTTTTAGCTTCTGCTATTGCTTTCTTTGACCATTGTCCGGTATTAATATAGTTTGCTTCTTTTCCCTCTACTGCAAAATTCAAGGGAACCATAAGAAATTGCAAACTAGCACCTCCCTGCAAAAAGAGAACATCATAGTCATCTCCTAAGCCATAAATACTTTTTACTCTGGCATAGGCATCATCAATAATGGCTTGAAATTCCTTACTACGATGGCTCATTTCCATTACCGAAAGTCCCATACCCTTGTAATTGAACAAATCAGCTTGAGCTTCCAGCAAAACTTCTTCTGGAAGCACAGCTGGTCCTGCGTTGAAGTTGTACACGCGTTCCATTTTTATTCCTCCTGGAATGTTTATTCTTATCTTAAAACTATTATTTCTTACTCTGCTTTTTCAGGCAAGGATTTTTTTAGCTATTAAAGTATTTTAATTGACTTATTTTGCTAGATTGCTATAGAGGACAAAGGATAAATTTTATGATACACAACTTATTGATTAATAAAAAAGTGGTTTTAGCCTCAAGCAGTCCCAGAAGATTAGAATTGTTTAGAATGATAGGGCTGCAACCTCTGGTTATTCCAGCTCAAATTAATGAGCCCATTAACGGTGATAAACCCTATCTGCAGGCTATGAATAATGCAAAAAATAAGGCTTCAATTATTGCTGCTCAAATGGATAGTGAAACTATAGTAGTAGGTGCAGATACAATAGTAGTCTTGAATAATAAAATTTTAGGCAAACCGAAAAATACCTTTCAAGCAAAAGAATATTTAACCCTCCTTTCTGGTAAAACTCATAAGGTCTATACGGGTGTGTGTATTTGCTGGAAAACTCTTCAATGCACTCGTTATGAACGCAGTTTAGTTGAATTTGCTCCTCTCACAGAAGCAGATATTGATGCTTATGTTGCTACTGGTGAACCTATGGATAAAGCAGGTGCATATGGAATCCAAGGTTACGGTTCACAATTTATTAAGCGGATAGTAGGATGTTACTTTAATGTTATGGGATTTCCTATTCATCTTTTTTACTGTATGTTATCCTCTATGTTTGAAAGTTATACTTTAAATAATAATGGTTAATAAATTGAAATATCTATATAATGCACACTTTTATAATAATGCTAAATTTAATCCCAATCTAACAGGTTTGCTTATAGATAGAGACAGAATAGTAAAATTATGTTTTAAACAAGACAAAATAAGTCCTGATTGGGAAATGATTAACCTTGATGGAGCATATGTTTATCCTGGTTTTATAGATTCGCACACCCATAGCTTTTCTGGAGGTATATATCTTTCTGGAATAGACCTATCTGAATGTAATTCTATAGCAGAGGTTTTAGAATATATATCTAATGCCTTAAAAGATAAGCAACAATGTATCTTTGCCTGGCGATTTGATGAAGAAAAGATAGCAGAAAAAAGATTTCCTACAATGAAAGAATTAGATTCAGTTTGTCCCGATCGTCCCTTACTATTACGTAGAATTGACGGTCATTCCTGCATTTTGAATAGCAGAGCCCGAGCAATGATTTCCGGAATAAAAAGTTCGGCTGAACTTCTTTTTGCTGAAGATAATGATTTAGCAGTTAATTGGTTACAGGATAATCTTTCCGAAGAAGAGATTATTGAAGCATATAAAATTGCTGCTAATACTGCTTTAAAAGGTGGATTTACAACTGTTCATACTATGATTGGTGATGCTCAAATGAGCAATCAACATTTTAAACTCATTTGTGATCATCTCAATGATTTTCCGATTAGTTTTGAGCTTTATCCTCAAAGCTTTAATATAAAAGATGCATTAGAACTTGGAGCTAAAAGAATTGGAGGATGCATATTAGCAGATGGTTCCATAGGATCTCATACCGCAGCTATGACTATCCCCTATAGAGATAAAGATACTAAGGGGATTTTATATCATAACGATGATTTCTGGAGGAATTTTGTTTCCCAAGCACATAAAAACCATTTACAGGTAGCAGTTCATTGTATAGGTGATGCAGCCATTCATCAGATAAACTCTGCCTTCGCTACGCAAGATAAAGAAGAAGTAAAAGAATTGCGAGATGAATTGATTCATTGTGAAGTTACGCCTGATAGTTTAATTCAAGAGATAGCAGCAAGTGGAGCAGTAGCTGTAATGCAACCAGCTTTTGATTTGCTCTGGGGTGGAAATTCTGGATTATATTCTGAAAGATTAGGTGAAAGATATAAAATAATGAACAGGTTTAGAACTTTATCCCAAAATAATATAACTGTTTGTGGTTCCAGTGATTGGTATGTAACAGAAATGAATATAGCGATGTCGCTTTACGCACTTATCCATCACCATAACCCAGAAGAAAGGATTACTCCTAAAGAAGCTATAAAAATATACACAGAAAATAATTCCTGGCTTAATCATACCGAAGAAAGTTTGGGACTAATTGAAGAAGGATATATAGCAGATTTGAGTGTTATGGATACTGATTTTACTAATTCCTTTGACTGGGATAAAGTGCAGACACTATTTATTATGAAAAAAGGTAATATTGTTTATGAAAGTCATTAGACCAGATTTCTCTCTTGATGATATACGCAATATTATCCAGGAAGAACTTAGGCTCCATCCCCGAAGCCATTATATTGATGTATATAAATTACTTTATCAAGCCTTTTATGGTCCTTCTCACCTGGAACCTAAGCGTGAAGTTATTATTCAGAATCTGCATAAGGAACTAAATTCAATGACTTGGAAAACGGATATACCATATCAGGATATCGGTGCAGGAAAAGGATTTTTCCGTTCTAATCTATTTTCTTTAATTAACTTTTCTGATTTTGACCAAAACCAAGATTCTATGTTTATAAGTGAAAAAATTTCATCCCAGCATTTGAAAGTTAGAGAAGAAAAAATAAGGATTCTTACCGATTGTATTTTACAATCATATATTGAAGATAGTATTAATTGGAATGATTGGATTAATAAGTGGGAAAATTGTGTACCTCTGGTAAAATCCATTGTTTCACCTTCCCCAGAAGAAGAATTATACCTAGAATATAGTTTAGCAAAGCAGGTAATGCCCACTCATTCCGAGGAATATCGTCAATTATATGACCCTCATTATAGAGTAATTCATCATTCTCTTTTAAAGTTTATTCATAATTAAAAATTTGGAGTTAAAATTATGGTTCGTGTTCGTTTTGCCCCCAGTCCAACTGGTTATCTGCATATAGGAGGTCTTCGTACCGCTTTATATAATTATCTTTTTGCACGGCATACAGGTGGAACTTTCATTTTACGAATTGAAGACACTGATCAGTCTCGTTTTGTTCCCGATGCTGTGGAAAATCTTATTAAGACCTTAAATAAACTGGATATAACTTTTGATGAAGGACCTGGTATTGGAGGAGATTATGGTCCTTATGTTCAGAGCGAAAGATTAGATTTATACAGAAAAGAAGCACAAAAACTTTTAGATGCAGGATTTGCCTATCGTTGTTTTTGCAGTCCTGAAACTTTAGCTCAAATGCGAGCAGAACAACAAAATAAGGGTGAATTTGTTAAATATGATCGTCGTTGTCTAAATCTCACTCCTGCAGAGATTCAGGCTAAATTAGCGAAAGGAGAACCTTATGTTCTGCGATTAAAGATGCCTGAAACAAGAATATTCCGGTTTAAAGATATTATCCGAGGAGAAGTAGAAATGGATTCAGCTCAATCCGATGACCAGGTGCTTATTAAATCTGATGGTTATCCCACCTATCATTTAGCTTCTGTTGTTGATGACCATTATATGGATATTTCTTATGTGATAAGAGGTGAAGAATGGCTTTCCAGTATGCCTAAACATCTTTGGCTATATGAATGTTTTGGTTGGACTCCACCTCAGTGGGTGCATCTTCCTTTGATTCTTAATCCAGACCGTACAAAGTTAAGCAAGAGAATGAATGATGTAGCTGTAGAAAATTATCTAGAAAGAGGATATCTTAAAGAAGCTCTTATTAATTTTGTTGCTTTACTCGGATGGCATAGTGCTGATGATCGTGAAATATTTAGTCTGGAAGAACTCTGTCAGGAATTTACTCTGGAACGAGTTAATAAATCAAGTGCTATCTTTGACCTGAATAAACTTAATTGGATGAATGGTTGGTATCTTCGTAATCTTCCTCTGGATATTATTGTGGAACGATCAAAACCCTACTTTGAAAAGGAGAATCTTACTATTCCTGATTTTGATAAACTTACTAAAATAGTTGCCACTGCAAGAGAACGATGCACTTTACTTTCGGACCTAGCTCAATATTCTAAAATGTTCCTCTGTCCCCAGCCACTTAATATAGAATATCAGGATTTTCTTAAAAAAGAAGATTCTCGGAAAGTGCTGTTCTGGTTTCAAAAAAACCTTCCTCAGGAAGGAGATATTGATGTTGAACAACTAAATCAACTTGTTCAGCAAGGTATTTCAGATTTGGAGTTGAAAGGGAAAGCTTTTTATAAACCCATCTATCTGGCATTATTACATCAAGATTATGGTCCTGAACTTCCAGCTATATTTTCTATACTTGGATTGAAAGAGGTACATAATAGGATTTACGAAGCACTACAGCTCTAAGATAACATAAAAAGTATATTTAGAGGTCTTATTATTCTTGATATAAAAGCGGAAGGAAATTAAGATTAAAACTTTCTGGCATACTATTTCCGCTAATATCTGTAGCAGAAATGGTCAAGACATAAGACCTATAATTTTGAAGGGTTCTTTGAGGTTTAAAACGATAAATCCTACTGTCAGATTCTAGGATATCAATGGGGATTTCAGCTTTCGTTTCAGTTGCTTTTAAAGAAGCTTTTATAGATGACTTAGGAATAACCTCAGAAAAACAAACTACTAAAACAGGTTCTAATGTTTTAACCGAGGTTCCATTACGAGGTGAACTAGATAAAACTTGAGGGGGTTCAGTATCTAAATTAGAAGAAGAACGGAATTCTGACTTTATTACTTGATTTGTATTTCCTTTTCTATCTTTTACATCAGAAATTTCAACTGTATAAGCAAAAGCCTCTTGTGCAGGTGTAAGAAGAGTTAGTTTATCTTCTTCTAAATAAGAAAGCAATACCGGTAATTCCTCTTTATTATCTAGACGGTTGATTTTGATTGAACTGTAGCCTTTTATCGCTTCCGAAAAAGTTATTTCAACTTCTCTATTATGGTTTGCGGTTATTAACTTTATAGTTGGACTTGTAGTATCTGCATAAGCTAAAAAGAGGTCCAGATTATTGGAATGCTCCATCATAACCGGTTGTTCAAAAAAGGGTTCCTGGGTAAAATCATAGCGTCCATTAACATTTTTGTCAATATAAGCACGAAGAATATAATATGCAGGATTGAGCGGTTCAATAGCATAGGAAGAACCTTGTGAAACTTGAGATAATACTAAAAGAGAATCTGCAGAAAGTAAACTCATCTGAACAGGCAAGGAATTGTCCTTAGGATTTTCATATCCGATTGTTCCTGATAAACGAAGTTGATTAAGCTTACCGCTGGTATATACAAGAGTTTGGTTATGTTCTGGTGAATTACCTCGGATGTCTTTCAATCTGGTGCTAATTATCACATAATAATTAGTATCAGGAAGGAGTTTTTCATTTATTTGTATAATAATAGAGTTTTTATCAACCGTGATTTTCTTATTCATCACCGGTGGATAGATATATATTGAATGAGGAATAGTGGTTTTATCTAGCGGTTTAGAGAAATTAATTTCAATTCTTCCTTCAGATATATTGCTAAATTGAGGAGGAAAAGATGTTACAATAACCGGTCTTTCCAGGTCTTCGGGACCGCCAGTTGGACTTTTCTTGCTTCCACAGGAAGCCAGGAATATCAACAGTAAAAGAATGATACTTAATCTAAAGAATTTTTTCATAGCTAGGTTTAAAATAAGAATTATGATATAAAGTTTGGATATATTTACCTACAATATCATACTCCACATTTACACTTGAATTTGGAGCAAGATATCGTAAGTTAGTGTTATCTAATGTATATGTAACCAGGGCAACAGTAAATGAATTGGAATTAAGTTCTGCTATCGTTAGACTAACTCCATTAATAGCAACGGAGCCCTGTTTAACTATAAGTTCACGGTCTCGGGAATCCAGGGAAAATCTAAAATAAGTTGTAGCTGTAACCATTTTCTTCTCTAAAAGTTTTGAAGTTCTATCAATATGACCTAACACCAAATGTCCATCCAAACGATCCTCCAGTTTCAATGCTCGTTCCAGATTTAGGATAGTTCCTGCGTTCCAATTTCCAGCCGTAGTTTTTTGCACGGTTTCTTGCATAATTTCTACGGTAAAATTGTTAGGAGTTAATTTACTTATAGTCAAGCAAATACCATTACAAGCTATACTGGAACCGAGTTTTAAATCATTAAATGATTTAGGGAGTTCTATGGTTATAGCCTTCAATCCAGAACTGGTTACAGCTTTGATAACTCGGGAAGTAGCTTCAATAATACCAGTAAACATATTAAACTGGATAGCGCCTTTTCCAGGCATTAGAAAGAGTTAACATACTGCTATATTCAAGGTCTCCACCAAAAGGAAGTCCCGTAGACAAACGAGTAACCTTGATATCCTTATCTTTCAATAATTCCCAAAGATAATGAATGGTAGCTTCCCCCTCAGGTGAAGGTTTCAAGGCTAGAATAACTTCCTGGGGATGCAAACGGTCTATAGCTTGAATAAGTTGCGTGGAATGAATCTGTTCCGGACCATATCCATCAATGGGAGAAAGTAGATGTCCCAAAACAAAATAGCGTCCTTTATATTCATTTATATTTTCTATAATCTGGATATCAGCAGTAGATTCTACCACACATAGTAATGAATCCATTCTTTCTGAAGAACTACATAAAGGACAAGGATTACTTTCAGAAAGCATATTACATAAAGAGCAAGTGGTAATTCTTTCTACTGTCTGTTTGATAATATTTGCCAGTTCCAGACCAAAGGATTTATCCTGACTAACCAGATACCATGCCATTCTTTGAGCTGTCTTTTTCCCTATGCCAGGAAAACGGGCTAATGTCTGGATTAATTTATCTAAAGCTGGAGATATAATCATTTAAAAGATACCGGGGATATTCATCCCTCCAGTTAATTTACCCATAATGTCTTCTAGTGCTTCAGAAACTTGTTTATGGGCTTCTTGCAAAGCTGAAAGGATAAGATCTTCCAACATTTCCACATCGTCAGGATCTACTGCTTCAGGATTAATCTTTATGGATTTTACTTCATACTTTCCATTCATTTCCAACTTTATCATACCACCACCGGTGGTAACTTCAAAAATCTTACCTTCCAGCTCTTCCTGTGATTTCATCATTTCTTTTTGCATACTTTGCATCTGCTTCATAATTTGATTCATATTCTGCATAGCTTCTTCCTTCTAAGTATTTTATAATTTATTAAACTAAAGAGAATAACACATTTTTTCGTCAAGAGATATCTAAGATAGGTTCAGATTAAGACTGATCTGATGTTTTCCTTCTAAAATGAGGTGAGTCACCCCATTCATCATATCCAATGGTCTCCCCTATTGAATGAATACTCTCTTCCAATGCCTTTCTAATGGCTAAAGCGTTCTCATTCTGACCGGGTTTTCCTTCATAAAGCTGATATCCATCACGGAAACGGGTATCCGTAATATTAGGCATTAGCACATTTGCTCCAGCCAGAAGTCCCATCTCTCTGCCTTTGGGATGCAAAGCTTGTAAAGCTGTAGTTGATGCAATATTGACATCCTTAAGGGCAATACGAGTGACAGCTATCATCTTTAAGGCTTGCTCCAGGGCTTGCTCCGGATTGAAAGTTGATAATAAGTATGCCAGAGGAGTTTGATGATGAGGAATAAAAGGTCCCATCCCTATCATATCAATATCTTCATCATAGAAAAAGAGGATATCATCCGCTAAATCTTCAACCTTTTGATGTGGAAGCCCTATCATTACTCCACTTCCAGATTGATAACCAATTTTCTTTAAGCTGCGGATACATTGCAATCTATTTTCAAATGAATTCTCCGCAGGATGAAGACTTCTATATAACTCGGGATTTGAGGTTTCAATGCGTAAAAGATAACGATGAGCTCCAGCTTCAAACCATCTGTGATAGGTTTCCTCGGATTGTTCTCCCAGAGAAAGAGTGATTCCTATTTTCCCATCTGTTAATGTCTTTATCTCCTTAACCAGCTCTTCTATATAATCTATCCAGAAGTTATCTGAACGCTCTCCTGCCTGAATGGTTAAAGAACCATAATGCTGTTCATAACACCATCTTGCCTCTTTTAATACCTCCTCTTTGTCAATGTTGTAGCGTTCTAAATTATGATTATCCCTTCTTATTCCACAATAATAACAATTCCTGGTACAGATATTACTAAGCTCTATCAATCCTCGTAAATACACTTTAGTCCCTACATATTGCTTTTTGATTTCATAGGCTCGTTTGTATAATTCTTCTATTTCATCTTTAACCTGTAAAGAAAGCATTTCAATTAGCTCCTGACGATTAGGCCGCATCTTTTCTCCTTATTTATGCTTCAATTCGTTATTTTCATTAAACAAAGACAATATAATCTTCTTTTAGGTTAAGAGAAACTTTGTAAATGAATTAAAGATATCATCATTATTTTTATGCTTTATGGATAAAAAATTATCAGTAGAGAACAACATCATAAAAAGCAAATGAATGCTGACTTTCATATAGATAGAGGTAAGGAGGAGGAACGGTGAACACCTTATTTTCCCGAAAGGTAACTTTCACAGCTTTAACTCTCATTTTTCACCGTTCAAAAACAAGCCCCAGCAGTTTATTTGATATGCGCCTTCGTAGCAAGGTGGCATTTGATAGTGAAAAAGAGGACTTGACTTGGATTGAATTAAAGAGATGAAAATAATGCAATCGGTCGTTTTGCCTTACATAGATTGTGAGTTACGAGGGATAACAGATACCCTCAAAGAACCTGAGAAACAAAGAGTTGAAATTTACACCAACATTTGGGACTCAACTTTTTCCCCACCGAAAAAAAATAAAAAGCTTGACGGTTTATTGATATCAAAATAAAAATAACTTAGTGTTTGAATTGCATCGATTTCAAGTAAATTACTTGAGATTAAAGCGAGGATGGATGAAAAGATATCTGCTAATGATCATTAAACAAGGAGCTAACCATGAGGAATCATTTATTAGTTCTACTATTACTACTGGCATCTTCGATCTACTGCTATGAAGTGAAAATCGGCTCATTTATGCCCCGAGGCATTTTCTGCGATGATCTTGATAAAGATGGAGATGTAGATTTGGTGGTAGCTGCGCTTAATTGTAATATACACATTTTGTATAATAATGGAAACGGTACATTTGGAAACGCGGTTTCACTGCCAGGTGCGAAAATTAAGTCATGGACTACCAGTTTGTTTGATTTTAATAATGACAGTTGGACTGATATTGATGGCTTTGTTGAGATAACAGATGACTTTGGAAACTCTCAGACAACGCTTCGTATATATATAAATTGTAATGGTGCCTTTGATGAAGATGTTTATATAGATTTACCTTCGATGCCTCAATTTGATAGACACTGGGTGTTCTATGGTGATTGGAATGGTGATGCTTTTACTGATGTTCTTGTTTGGGATGATGACATGTATTATCTGGTTCTGAATAATGACGGGGTGTCATTTACGGTAACTGGCGAAACTATAGCTGGTGTGGGTTGGGGTGTATTTAGAGATATGGATTCTGATGGAACTGACGAATTATTCCTCTCAACTTCAGAAGGGTTACGTGTATATAAGTACCCTGATCTAGTAAGTCCATTTCTTATTTTTCCTAATAATGGATATTTCAGATCCATAGAAACCGAGGACATAGATCTTGATGGAGACTTGGATATATTTGCTTCGATTTGTGATGGCTGCACATATTCAACCGTGTGTATATATGAAAATGTTGGAAATTACATCTATCTATCACATTGTAACACCTATTATGATGGCCGGGATTTAGATGGGATATTATTAAGGGATGTGACTAACAATCAATATCTTGATATAGTTAATTACGCCTATGTATCACCTTATAATCCTATTGGTTTTGATTATCCTTATGGCCTGTTCTATTTCCTTCCTATTAGTATGCCCAATTGCAATATTTACAGTGATTATTCTGGATTCGATTACGTTGATGTTGACAATAATGGCTTTCTTGATTTCGTCTTAGTTTGGTATCAATCCGGTGCGTGGCTCAGGGTATATTACAATGACGGTATGGGCAACTTCTCGGATAATCCATTCGTATCAAACGAAGATGAGCTAAATCCCAATCTGGATATCAAACTAACTTTATATCCTAATCCTTTTGGCGAAAAAGTAAATATCGGATACACACCAGACTCAACGGGACAGATAGTGTTGAACATATATAATGTTAAAGGACAATTAGTGCGATCCTACCATAAAGCTGCCAGAGCCGATGAACCGCAACATATCCAATGGGATGGCAACGATGAAATTGGCAGAAATGTTTCAAAAGGCATCTATTTCTGTAAAATCAATATGCCTAGTAACAAACAAATCTGCAAGAAAATTATAAAAATGTAGATATTAGTAACAAGAAAGGGAGGTTTAAAATGAAACACAAGATTATTCTTTTATTGATGGTTATCACTTTGGCTGTGACAACCTTTAGTTTATCAGCGTTGGTAATAAACAGATCAGAGGCAGATAGCTTATTGACCTTATCCCCGAAATTTACACCAACATTTGGGACTCAACAATGGATTTTTTAAGTTAACTCATTTCTACTAATATTATCAGAGATAAAACTGCTTTAAGGATTAGATCATGTATCCAAAAATTGCATTATGCCTTATTTTATTATCTATGTCAGTGTTAATTTATGCGCAAACTTCGATGGAACTGATAGCTTCAATTACTTCACCAATTTACGCAATATCTCCCCATCCTTATTGCACAGTAGATGGAAATGGTGATATCAATAATGATGGCTACAAGGACATCATATTTGCCGGTAAACCTTTATCAGGAGCTGATAATTCTTACAAGGTATATATCTATTTTGGAGGTGACATATTAAATACCCAACCTGATATGATATTAACCAGCCCCAACCCATATAATGGAGCTTCTTTTGGTTGGCAGATAGCCTATGATAATGATATAAATGGAGATGGTGTTGATGATTTGGTTGTGGGAGATCCAAGCGCAGGATATTTCGAACATGGTTATGTATATGTTTATTTTGGAGGTAATGATTTTGATGATATTCCAGACTTTATACTTAATGGAATGAACTTCAACAACCCATCATATTTAATGATGGGATGTCCACGAACCAGTGGAGATTTCAATGGCGATGGACATAATGATTTAGTCGTAAGTTGTTTTGGTTTAGGAATAGGTCGAGCCTATATCTTCTTTGGAGGACCTTTATTAGATGCAGTATATGATTGGTGCTATCAAAGCATTTCGATTGATTATCTCGGAGATTATCCAGCAATCGGAGATATAAACAATGATGGATATGATGATATTTTACTAACTACTTCTGATGCCGATCAAACCGTCTATGTAAAGATTTATTATGGCGGTGTAAACATGGATGATACTCCCGATTGGCAACAGTCATACAATAATTTGTATATTAGTTTTAGACAAATGGATAGAGATATTAATGATGATGGTTTTGATGACTTGATTTCATTTTGGCGCATGATAGGCGTTAAAGTATTATGGGGAAACCAAACTTTGGGCAATACTCTTGATACCATATTATCTATTCCCTATTCTACTGGATCTGCATTTTATCCAATTTTTCATGACCAATTATACATTGCTTTACCGAACTATCTCTCGAACCGAATAGAATTTTACCGATATAATCCGGACAATGGAATATTCCAGGATTATGTAATCAATCAACTATACAATTCATATTATGCTTGCGATTTTTATAGTTATTTAGGTGATACAAATAACGATGGGCGGGATGAAATTCTTGTTGCTACATGGGATCAGACACCAACGCTATTCAATATTTATACTGAACCTCCAGTTTATAATCTTGATGAATCGCAACCACCTCATATAGATACGATTAACTGCTTTCCAAACCCGGTAAAAGATGATGTAACTATTTCTATAAATTCTAAGCAATCCGGATACATAGCTTTAGATATATTTAATATACGAGGACAAAAAGTAAAATCTCTATTTCAAGGATTTTTGAAGAGTGGTGAATCCACATTTAATTGGAATGGAAAAGATGAAAAGTCAAATCGTATTGCCACAGGTATCTATATTCTAAATTACAGGTCAAAATCCCATAATGTAAGTATTCATAAGATGCTTACACTTTATTAATCTTAAATATTATTCGTTTGAATAATAAATTGCAACCATATTGGAGGTAACATTGACCTTATCCCCGAAATT
>DFOM01000028.1:0-9329 GCA_002376725.1 Cloacimonetes bacterium UBA3541
ACCGCGTTAATAATACCGGGAATGGATGAAAGCTGGTACCGCATGATGCAAAGGAGGACCTTTGCATTCCAGAACCTTGGCATACCCTTACGGTGTGTAGTAGTAGGGGTGTTTAGATGTCCCCATCTGCACAAGCTTCGCAGAAACTTTCTAAAATATAATATTAAGTACAAGAAATTACACCGCATTAATAATACCGGGAATAAATGAAAACTGGTACCGCTTGATGCAAAGGAGGACCTTTGCATACCAATACCTTTGCATACCAATACCTTTGCATACCAGTACTTTGTATAGCAATACATAATAGGGTTAAAATAATTCTAAAAAATGCATATTTCACTTGACATTATTTACATAAATTAAAATCCTAACTTTAGGGTTATTGACTATGTTATTTTTAGAATTAAAAGTTTCTTTTTCTTTGGATGACAAGATAGAGTTAGATAGGGATCTTTCATCAGCACTCAGAGGTGTCTGGGGCAGGGTCTTACGAAGCAATTTTTGTTATCAAAAGAATCTTGAGTGTTCCGAATGTAACTTTGAGAATTGCACCTATTATATACTTTTTGAGAAAAAGTATTCTCACTCCAACCAATATCATCCTTATATCATACAAGCATGTTTTCTTGAACCAGGACTTATTGAGGCAATATTCAAATTTTTCGGTTGGGTTTGTGAACACTATGAGAAATTGCTTTATTCTATTATCAAGATGAATGGTAGAAAGTTGATGCTTCAGGGCAAAGAGTATATTATGGAGCTTCAGAGCATAAAAGATAGGGAAGGTAGGGCTCTTTTTACCCGTTTTAGCGAAAAGATTAAGAGACCAAAATTGATAGAATTAGATTTTGAGCCGGAGGAATGTTCAGCGGTGGAGATTAAGTTTAAAACACCTTTGAGACAGAAGGAGGGAGGTTCTTTAATGCCCAATTTTCAATGGGAACCTTTTGCCAAAAGCTTAATCCATAGGGTTCGTTTTATCAATAAACATTTTAATCGTGATGAGCTTCCCATTCCAGAGCATATAGATATATCTTCTACCCTTGTTTCAGAGAGTGAGGTTTACTGGAGTGAAAAACCCCGTCATTCTTTCAGACAGGATAGCAAGATGAGCATCGGTGGTCTTTTAGGGAAAGTAAGAGTTGAGAATATCAGTCCAGAGATGATGGCTATTTTAAAATTGGGCACCTATATTCATTGTGGGAAGCAATGCACCTTTGGCAATGGAGAGATAGAGTTAAAAAAATGTCATATTTAGAAGAGAGGCAGTCATATTATTAATTATATAATTAATTTTTTTATAAGTGGAGGCAAGATGTTGAGGTTTAAAAAAGAAATGCAGGCTTTGCTTGAATGCACTGAGTTTTATTTATCAAGTGCTTTCAAAAAAAAGCTGAAGGAGGATAGATGAGTCTGAGCATACATCACATCGTTTTTGCTGCTTTGATGCATGACATCGGAAAAGTTATCCAGCGTAGTGGAGCAGAAAATATTCCCAGATATGAATCAAAATGTAGAAATGATAAGGGATATTTAACGCATAAACATGCTATGTGGACGGCTGGCTTTTTAGAAGAGTTTTCCCTACCACTTCCTGAAGATAACTGGAATGCCATTATAGAGATAGCCAGTTCTCATCATTGCCGGGATTCCTGGACAATGACTAATTACGACCATTATCTAAACTATCTCATAGAGGCTGATAATATTGCTGCCAGCTGGGATAGGAACAAACCAGAAGAAAATCCAGAGGAAGATAAGGCAAAAAGCAGATTTTATGAGATGCCACTTTTTTCTGTGTTAAGTTTATTTCGCCAGAAACCTGATGAGACAAATACTCTTGCCTATCATCTCACTCCGAAAACTAAAGATAATATAAAGCCAGAAAAGATAGAGCGACACGATATGCGAGAAGAATATGCCAAACTCTATACGCAATTCAAAGAAGAATACTCTAAAATGCATCAGTATTTTCTTCCTTTAGCTTCTCAATCCGATTTTGAAACAGAACATTTCCCTCAGTACATAGATGCTGTAGATGCTTTACTGGCAAAGTATTTCTGGTGCGTTCCAGGAAATACTCAGGAAAAATATCCCACCTCTTCTCTTTATCAACATATGCGCAACACTGCTACCATTGCTGCAGCTTTTTATGCTGCGGGAAAAGGCGAAAAGAAACAGGATAGTCCTTTAATGATTGTAGCGGGTGACCTTAATGGCATTCAGACTTATCTTTACGATCTCAATCCAGAAAATTCCAATAAAGCAAGTAAACTTCTGCGGGCAAGATCCTTCCAGATTCAGATGATTAATGAACTCACCGCTCAAAGAGTGGTGAAAGAGCTTTCTCTTTCGCGCTTGAATATATTTTCCAACCTGGGAGGTAAGTGGTTAATGCTTGCACCTGCCACAGAAGAAAATATGGCTAAACTGCAGGAATTGAAAGAACAGATTAACAAAGATATCTATCAGAGATTCCTGGGCACAGTAAGTCTCAATCTGAATTGGGATACTATTTTAGCACATCCTCAGCAGGATTTGAATATGCAGAATTTCTTAATAACTATGAATCGGGTCTTTGAAAATCTGGAAAAGGAGAAGCTACATCGCTTTAATAGTATTTTACAAGAAGAAAGCAAATGGAAAACCGATTCTTTTGTCATCAATCATAATAATCTGTATTATAACGAAATCTGTTCCTTCTGTCACCGACGCAATTCTCAGAAAGAGGCAACGGAAGAATATATAAAGTTTGAAGACCCGGAAGATAAAGAGGCAAAAGTTTGTCCCCATTGCCGAAAAGAAATAAAGCTGGGAAAGGAACTGGTTGATAATAATTTCTATAAAATTTATTATAGCGAAAAAGAAGAGCCAGCTGCCTATATTAGTTTTGCAAATATGCATTTAAGTAAAGTACGAGATGAAGAAACAAATAATTTGAGACCTGGTCAGTATTATTTCCAGATTAAAGAAAAGAAAGAACACCTACCTGTCTTCCCAGTTGCTACATTTGTTCCCCACAATGCTGATGGAACGGTTAAAGATTTCAGTCAAATAGCAAAACAAAGTCAAGGGTTACAAGCCAATGCTGTTATTAAGGGTGATGTAGATAACCTTGGCTTTTTGCTGAGCAATCCCTGGAAGTTTGATGAAAACAATCGGATTGCCTGCTCTATTACTGATTATACCACTCTTTCCAATATGCTACATTACTTTTTCAGCACCGTAGTTCATAAGCTCCAGGAAGAAAAATATCCTGAATCCATCTATACTATCTATTCTGGTGGAGATGATTTCTGTATGATTGGAGCCTATGATAAGATTATAGAATTCTCAAAGGATTTGCGAGAGGAGTTTGATAATTATTGTGGCAAAAATCCTCATCTCCATTTTTCTGCTGCCATAACTTTAATTCATCCCAAACAACCAATCAGATTTTCAATTCATAGCACAGATGCTAAGCTGGAATTAGCCAAAAGCGAGAAAGGCAAGGATAGTCTGTATCTTTATGAATCAGTAGTTAATTGGAAAGAAGTTCCAGGGCTTTTAGATCTCTCTAAAGATATGGATACCTGGTTAGAGGATAAAAAGTTAACTCAGCAATTTCTTTATCGTTTGTTAAGCTATCATAATATGTATTTAAATACTCTAAATAAAGAGACCGATATCCGAAATTATATGTATCAATCCCTATTATTTTACGATATTCGCAGAAATTTAGCACCATTAGGTAAGAAAGAAGATATGGATTTCCAGAATTTCATTCAGAACCTACTGGATACCATCGGTTTAAAAGAAAGTCCCACAATGAAAAATATCAGAATCCCGGTATGCCATACCATATATAAACATAGAAAAAAACCTAATTCATCAAAAAATAAGGAGGATAAAAATGCAAAACAGGCAGAATCCACAATATAATCAAAATTACCAAGACAAGACAACAAAAGTTGATCAATTTGGACCTTTCTTCAATCCTGATGGTTCTCTTGTTCTGGACTGGGTTGGAGAAAAGGCTCGTCAGACTTCCGAGCAAATGGCAAGAGCAACCCCTCAACTTACATCTACTGGATTAAGAAATTTCTATAATGAGTTTCTTCGCATCAAAGACCTGCCCGAGAGTCATAAACAGGAAAAGATTATCCTGATTAAACTCTTAGTGGCAAAAGTGGAATATAAGAAGACTACTAAGAAGGTTCCGTTTATATTCGTAGAATTCATCAATCAATTGGTTAAAGAGATAGGCGAAAGCACAGAGCGTTTTGAAAAAGCCTGTCTAATTATGGAAGCTTTAGTTGGCTTCAATCCCAAAAAATAATAGGAGGCAAAAATGCTAAAAACTAAAAAAATAACAGGAAAGATAGTGCTTAAAAGTGGTCTTCATATCGGAGGCAATAAAGAGACCCTGCAGATTGGAGGAATTGATAATCCCGTTATAAAAAATCCCATAACAAATGAACCTTATATTCCTGGTTCTTCCTTAAAGGGAAAAACTCGTTTTCTGCTGGAACACTATTATGGATTAGTTTCCAGTGGAGATATTCCTGGAGTGCAAGTTTCAGGTGATAAACACTGGGATAAAAATAAGATAGCCGTCATTTTTGGGCATATGGAACATGATAAAGAAAGCACTAAACCTACCAGAGTCATTTTTTCTGATAGCAAGCTTTTAGGAGTTATGAATGAAGAGGGAGTGATAGATACAGATAAAGAGAAACTGAAAAGGAAAATGCTCTCTGACTTTGTGGAATCCAAAACTGAAGTTGCTATAGATCGCATTACCGGTACAGCTAAAAGTGGTGCTTTGAGAATTATTGAAAGAGTTCCTGCAGGGGTAGTCTTTGACCTGGAAATAATTTTAAAATCCTATGAATCTGACGAAGAAGCTGAGTTTCTGGATATCCTGCTTAAAGGTCTAAAACTTTTACAGAATGATGCTCTGGGTGGTTCTGGTTCCAGAGGAAGTGGCAGAATTGAAATCCATGATTTGAAGGTTGATGGAGTAGATAAATCTCTGGATGAAATAAGCCTTTAGGAGGATATAAATGGCTTCCTATAAGATAACCTGGAAACCGCTTTCAGGATTTTCCACTCCTCTGGATAGTGATTCTATCTTCGGACATTTTTGCTGGGCTTTAAATTATCTCTATGAGGATGAGCAAAAAAAGCTGGAAGAAATGCTGACAGAACTGGAAAAACGACCAGCTCTAATTTTTTCTTCTGCTTTTCCAGCAGGAAAACTTCCTAAACCGGTATTTCCTTTGAGTCAAAATAATATATCCAAAATCTGGCAAAAACTTATTGAAGATTCACCACCCTCAAGTAAAAAAATAGATGAGAAAATTCTTTATACTCTCAATAAAAAAGTTAAGAAGAATCGTTTTATAGAAAGGGATATGTTGAAACAAAAATCCTTTGAATATGACCCAGAAGAGTTCTATTATCTGAATATGAAGAAAGAACTGCATAACTATAACGAATCTCTTAATATACCATACGAAGAGCAAGAAAAAACTGCCTCTACTCTTGAGTTCCATAACAGAATTGATAGATTAACTGGAACCACTATTCCTTCTGGAGATGTGTTTGTCTCACCTATAAACTTTTACAATAAAGAAATGGAATCCTATCTGGAAACAGATTTATATGAGCTGGAAGAACTGCAAAAAGTCTTTAATCTTATCTCTATGCTGGGGTTCGGTAAAGACAAACATACGGGTAAGGGAAGATTTGAAATTAAAGTGGAACCATTTGACTGGGGAGAATGTTCTCTATGTAATGCCTATCTGAATCTTTCTAATATGATTCCAGCTGAGAGTGATCCCATAAGGGCTTTTTATGAGAGTAAAACAAAATTCGCTAAGGTGGGAGGAGATTTTGCTCTGGAGGAGACTCCTTTTAAATATCCTTTATATATCATTCTACCAGGAGCTGTTTTCTTTGCTCAGGAAGGATATTCTCGTCCTAAGGGTAGCCTTATTCCAAATGTTCATCCCCATTCTAAAGTAGTTCAAAATCTTTATTCTTATAATCTTCCCATCTTTATCAAGGAGGAGCAGCTATGAAACCTTTTAAGATTCCCTATTCATTAACGATTATGACACCATTTCATATTGGAACAGGTGAAGAATTAGACCCCTTTACAATTGTTATTAAAGATAACTATCTCTATCGCTTGAATCAACTGGAATTCATTCACTATCTGTTACAGGAAAAAGAAAAAGAATTTCAAAAAGTGATGTATGTAGGAAATATCGTAGCTATCCAACAATTTTTTCAGGAAAACTTCAATCCGGAGGTCAAGGATACCTGGTTTTATCGCTACCTTATTAATAAAAATATCGCAGATGAGTATATAAAGAAAACCAGTTCTGGGGATAATCAGGGTCTAATTAAAGAATTTATCCGCAACACCACTCTATATCAACCTTATATTCCAGGAAGTTCTATAAAAGGTTCTATTCGCACTGCTATTCTTTCTTCTTTGCAAGATTCTAAGAAAGTTAAACTTAATCAGGAAAAAAGTAATGACTCGGAGGTTCAAGCTATCCTTTTAGATTACTGGAATTTTGAAAAACGAGTGGCTGATATACCTTCTGACCCCTTCAAATTTATTAAATTCGCTGATATCCCTTTTAAAAATGATTGGATATCTCTTTTAAAGGTAGAAATTAAGAATTTAACCGCTGACGAAAAACCTAAAAATCCGCAAATTCCCTCTTATACTAAATCAAGTAAAGAATCAGAAATCCCAATTTTTATGGAATTAGGACTTTCTGCTAAAGAACCAAGAATATTACATTCGGAATTGACTATTAACATCACGGATAACAATAATCCTGGTATTAAAAAACTACTTCCTAAGGGAAAAGCTTCTATGACCGATTTTATCCAAATGATTAAAGATTACTATAAAACTCAGTTTGATAAAGAAAAAAATGTGATGGCGAACTTCCAACCTTTAAAAAATGCGTATGATATTCTGGCAGATTATTTTAAAGTCATTGAGCAAAAAGAAAATGAGTGTATTATAAGACTTGGTTTTGGTTCCGGTCAAAATTATTGCACCTATGCAATGTTAAATTATAGCCCTAAAAGCAGAAAGGTGGTTCAAAATCTTCCCTTGGGGTGGTTCAAAATGACTTTTGACCTTAAACAGTAGAATTAACTGATTTGATTAATTAAACAGGGGGAGTAAATGGATATTTATTTATTTATCTCAACCAATAATAATACAGTAAATGCTATACCTTTACTAATAGATGAATTCAAAGAAAATAGAGTTCCTGTGATTCTTTCTTCTGAATATGCAGAAAAAAATAAATGGACTGCTAATTTAAAATATGTTCTGGAAAAGAAAGGACTTCATCCACAGGTTTATGATTTCCCTGATAAAGAAGAGGAAATGAATAAGCTATTAAAGCAATTTAAAGATTATCCTAGCATCTATTTCAATATCAGTGGTGGTAAGAAAAATCAAATTCTGTCTTTACTGGCTCTTTATATAGAAAGAAACAATAATAAAGATCGCCTTATTTATATGGATAATGAAAAGGGGAAATCAATAGTAAAAGTTTTTTCTGAGGGCTTTAAATTTGAAAAAGAAATTGAACCCGAATATTTACTGGATTTAGAAGATATTTCTAATTTGTATGGCTACACTTGTACTCAATCTCAAAAAAAAATAGATAATTTTATTCTTAACCCAAATAACCTAAATTTACCCATAGATAAAATTAGACAAATTAATAAATACTTTCTGGAAGAGCCAGAATTTGCCATTCTTCTTTATAAATACTTTGGCTCAGCTCAAGTAGAGTTTGCTGATAATTGTTTAATAAAAGAACAAATCAACAAATGTTTAACAGAAGCACATCCAACATTAGAAGAGTTAAAAAAAGAGATAGATAACACTTTAAAACAGGATTTGATTGAGGCGAAAAGTAAATTAAATAATATTAAAGACAAATATAAAGATAATCCTTCCAATATCACAAAAGAAGATTGGAACGCACTTTGGAAGATTATCCATCTATTCCTTGATGAAAAAGGCACTTACAATAATTACTGGGGTCAACTTAAAAGGAAACTAAATGAAAAGATAATTAAAGACTTTAACCAGAATACAAAAGCATTAATTGATGATAAAGCTTTAGTTAAAAAAATCCTAGATATATGCCAGAAACTGAGTTCAAAACCAATTCAGCAAAAAGAAAAAATCTTTGAGTCAGATGTTCCTGATTTATTGGATATCCATTGTAAAAAAGGATTTTTCTTTGAAGATATGTTAGCTGTTAGATTTTATGACTTAATAAAAGAAAAAAATCCAGAAATGCTTTCTCGGTTTTACAAAAATATTAATGGTTATAATCTGGAATATGATAATAATGGAAAAGCTTGTCTACCTAAAAGTAATAACCCTAATGTGGTAGAATTTGATTTCGTATTTGCAACTAATTTTGGAATTATTTATAGTTTTGAAGCTAAAAGTTTTGATATTAAGGGTGAAACCGTAAAATCAAAGAGTTATTCCACAACTTCTCAAGGTGGAGTTTTTAGCAGCAATATATTTTTGACTCCTATTCAAAAAAAACATTTTGATGATATAAAATTTAATAAGAATATACCTGGGCAAATGAAAGATAAAATAAATGCTATACAAAAATACCGGGTCCAGTTGTGGTATTTTGATGAAATAGGAGAGAAACTGGAAAAGATTCTATAAATAAAAAAGCCAGCCTTCTGCCCGAAAGCAGAAAGGCTGGGGGTGCCTAAGACCCTAATGCGATATTAAAAGTCTGAATTTAATCTGATTACGACATTATAAAATCTGATATTTACTGTGACATTGACCATTGGTTATAAATAGCTCTGTGCTTTGTTGCAGAAACTATGGTCAGATGAGAATAACAGTTGTCAGTTTTGTTTCAATTGATGTGAGGCACTTAATGTCCAGGTCTGATAGAATTTCCCATTTTTTGTTTAGTAGCAGTGCGATAGGTAAACTTCTAACCAATTCCAGAATTTTATGGATGATAACCGTGAAAACTTCTAAACCATAGGGCACCTCCTTAAATTTATATTCTTAACTATTGATATGTATAGGGCAGGGGAAAACCTGACAAAAAAAAATGAGATGACCATAGAAATCTTCGTCCCTATGGCAAAAAAAGTCACTCTTATGATATGAAGATCCTCCTTTTCATCATTGGGTCAAAAGGTCCCTCTTTGCATAATGCGGTACTAGTTTTCCTCTATTCCCGGTTTTATTAAAGCGGTATAAATTCTTGCACTTAATTTTTATATTCTAGAAAGCCTCTACGAGG
>DFOM01000028.1:9465-9617 GCA_002376725.1 Cloacimonetes bacterium UBA3541
GGGGACATCTGCACACCCTTTTATTTACATACCCTTTCATCTACACACCCATACATATATCTACCAATAAATATGTATACCATTACCTAATATCATCCTTATATATGGAGATATTTTTTTCTTTAAAAGAAGAGCTTATGTCCAGCTTATGT
>DFOM01000047.1 GCA_002376725.1 Cloacimonetes bacterium UBA3541
CTATCATATGTACTATATTAGGATACAATTTAGCAATATAAGCGGTCACAAAAAAAGTAGATTTTATATTATACTTATTATAGATATCTAAAAGAAGAGGCATCCCGTCTTCCAAAACTTTTTTACCTGTTTCATCTCTCAAATCATTATGCCATATTGAGGTTGTCTCAACATCATTTGTGAGCAAAGCATATTTAATCATACAAAATAATAATATATTCCTTATATCCTTATAATTAATAATTAAATTTCTTTTACTGCATTACGCTTAACCACTTTATTCCTATAGTATTTTTTATAGATAATGTGAATAAATTCAAATAACTTAATCAATATCCACTCTAAAAGATTGTTTGTCCAGTGTTCAGGATGAGTTGTTATTAAAATCTTATCTGGCAAATCATTAATATGTTCTATTATATTATTTGTTGTTTTAAAATAAAAATTATAATTAGTTTGGACTTTATCTCTCAATGAATATTTGTTTCCATTCCAACATCTAACTGTATCTGTCAAATACAATATCATATTAAAATCAAAATCTAAATATGGCTCACAAATAATTCCATAATCTTTATAATTATATTTTATCCATAAATCTCTATTATCATAAGGTGATCCACTTCGTCCATGCATACAAATGGTTTTAACTGGATAGACTTTTCTTAATTTATTGAGATTATTTAAAAAAGTTTGTATCGCTATCTCATAATTTCCTTTTGCAGAACTAAGGTCTTCATAATGGTAACCTATTTCATGTCCTAAATAAGCTATTTTTTTTATTATCTTTATATTAAAATCTTCTTTTCTCTTTCTAAAATAGTATGTTGCTTTAATATCCCAGCTTTTTTCATTTTTTGCTAATCTTAAAGCAGCTTTTTCATTTAAATCTACATCATGTCTGAGAATAACTACTTTTGGTAACGGTGATAAAACAAAATCTTCTACAGTTTGAAAATTATAGCCAGCTTTTTTAAAAGCATCCAATAATTCGCTATACTTTCTAACTGTAAAATCTCTATTCAAAAAGAGCCACCGAAATTACCGAAAAATAGTTTAATGGACAATTCTCTTGAATTCTAATTTTGCCATATTGCCAAAGTTTAAGATATATCCCACTTTGAGCCCCGTTGCACTTAGATAATTTATTATTTGTGAGCAATGCATTGAATGAATTATATTACAAGCTTTGAGCTCCAGTATAATTTTACCTTCCACAATAATATCAGAAATATAATCTCCAACAATTTGATCTCTATAAAAAACTGGTATAGGAACCTGATAAACATAACTAATACCTTGATATTTAAATTCTACACATAAAGCTCGTTCATATACTTTTTCCAAATATCCGGCTCCAAGCTCTTTGTGCACAGCAATTGCACAGCCAATAATTCTATCACTCAGCTCCTTCTCATATATCATAAATTTTGGGTCTTCCCCTTTCTTGTTTTGAAAATTATATAACCTTTTCGGTGTCTTCGGTGCTATCGGTGGCTAATATTTTTGTATTATAAATCATTTTTCGGTGTCTTCGGTGCTATCGGTGGCTAATATTTTTGTATTGTAAATTACTTTTCGGTGTCTTCGGTGCTATCGGCGGCTAATATTTTTGTATTGTAAATTACTTTTCGGTGCTCTTGGTGTCTTCGGTGGCTAATAAAAATAAACAGCAGAGTCAATATTGCTCCAAAGAGATTCGCTATCATATCCATAGGATTAAAAGTTCTATAAGGCAAGAGATATTGTAAACATTCACTGATTATAGCAAAACCACCTACAATTAGTATATATTTCAAAACAGGTTTATGATTAAAAATCGGATTGCCCTGCCTTTCCCCAATCAAATATAAAGGGATAAAGATAAGAAAAGATACAAAATGAATAAGATAATCCAATCTAAATTCAAATATAGGTTTATGAATGATACGATTTAAATCATCTCCCAAGGGAATAACATTCATTGCTAAAACTATAATCAACCATCCCCAAAATAACCATCTTGCCCCATTTGCCACCATTTTATTTTGTATCTTCATTCTATTTTTTTTCTCTGTGCTCTCAGTAGTTAAATTTTTTTCGGTGTCTTCGGTGCTATCTGTGGCTAATATTTTTGTATTATTAATCATTTTTCTGTGTATTCGGTGTTCTCGGTGGCTAATATTTTTGTATTATTAATCATTTTTCGGTGTTTTCGTTGTTCTCGGTGGCTAATATTTTTGTATTGTAAATTACTTTTCGGTGTCTTCGGTGTTCTCGGTGGCTAATATTTTTGTATTGTAGATTACTTTTCGGTGTATTCGGTGTTCTCGGTGGCTTCTTCTCTTGTCTCAAACCATTCATCAAGTACTTTTACAATTCTGTTGGCTGTCTTTCCATCCCAATATTTAGGTATCTTTCCTTTTTTTACATTCCCTTCAATAATTTCCCTAGCACTATTAACAATACTTTCCACATTCAAATCAACAAGATGATTGGTACCTTCTGTAATGGTTATCGGTCTTTCCGTATTTTCTCTTAAGGTTAAACAAGGGACCCCAAAATAGGTTGATTCCTCTTGAATACCTCCCGAATCTGTTAAGATAAATTTTGCATTCATCTCTAACTTTAGAAAATCTAAATATCCTAATGGCTCAGTAAAAAGAATATCTGAACTAGTATTTAAAATAGATGATAAACCAAGTTCATAAATATTTTTCCTTGTCCTGGGATGCATAGGAAAGATAATCTTTATTTTTCTCCCTATTTTTTCCAAAGAGGTTAACAACATTTTTAAACCTTCATATTCATCAACATTAGATGGTCTATGTAATGTTACTAAAGCATATTTTTCATTAGGTAACATATTTAATTGGTGAAAAATATTAGAATTTTCAGCTTTTTCTTTATGTGCGACCAGAGAATCAATCATAATATTTCCTACAAAATAAATTTTCTCTGGGTTTATACCCTCTTTTCCCAAATTATTATTAGCATCCTGCGAAGGTGTTAATAAAATATCGGATATTCTATCTGTTAGAACTCTATTTATCTCTTCAGGCATTCTATCATCATAACTTCTTAGACCCGCTTCAAGATGAGCTACGGGAATATATAATTTCTTGGCAACTAAAGCACAGGCAATTGTAGAATTAACATCACCTGCAACAATAACCAAATCAGGTTTATCGCCTGCTAGAATCAAATCTTCATAGCGTTCTATTATTCTGGCTGTCTGTTTTCCCTGTGTTCCTGAACCTACATTTAAATAGGCAGATGGCTCAGGCATAGCCAAATCATTAAAAAAGAGTTTGGACATTTGTTCATCATAATGCTGACCTGTATGTATTATCTGGGGTTCATATCTATTACTAGACAACGATAATTCTCTATAAAGAGGTGCCATTTTCATAAAATTAGGTCTTGCACCCACTATCAAATGAATCAATCTCATAATGCTTTGTCAAATTCCTTAACTCTTATTTTCATATTCATTCCAAATTTATAACTTCTTTTCCCCTCATTCATATTTCTTCGGTGGTTTCGGTGGTTTCGGTGGCTCCGATGGTTTTATTTAAATCTACCAAAATCAAAATCCTTTGCCTTAACCTCTTTTACCGATTCAGGATAATTTTCTACAAACCAAACCAAGAATTCAGTAACATCAATTTTATCTTGAAGAATCCTCTCTCTCTTTTTTTGCCATTCTTCTTTTAAATTAGATAGTTCCAGAAATTCTTTTATTCTATAAAGCATCCAATCAAAATGAGAAGGATGATAACCAAAGGTTAAACCGTATTTCAATTCTAATTCCTCCAAAACTGCCAATCGATTAGCAAAAGTATTACAACGAAATGAAGGGACTCCTAATACAGCTGCTTCTATAGTCATAGTTTGCGAATCAGATATTAGCATTTGAGCATAATATAAAAAAGTATGTATTTCATCAGGTGCTATTGGCATTCTGAATTCAGCAAATTCTGGTTCTAATTCTGTTTCCGTAGTGATAAATACTTTTCCATATTTAGAAAGAGTATCTATCAAAATATGTTTTTGTTCTTTACTTAATCCATATTCGTGAATATCATGATGAGCTTTAAAAGCATTAAACCTTAATATAAAATATTTGTTCTCTTTATCTAATCCATATTTTGTCAGGATACTGGGATCAGGCGTAAAATTATTAGGATGTAAATAAGCAAGCTCATGATTACCAGGATAATATATAGCATTTTTAAGATTTTCATAACTTAGCGCATCTGGTGATAGAATGTGATCTACATAAGGAGAAACAAACTTTGCTGTAAATGGTTGAACCGCCTGGTCATCTTCATCTAATAAAATTGATTTAGTTTTGGTCCCCCTCAAGGCAAAAACTGATAATGATGAGCCAATTGCTATATCAATTTCTCTCTCTTTTATAATATTCTTTACCTTACGATTAAAACTAAATTGTTTAATAATTTTCTCTCTAATATTTTTGCCCTTCTCGCCAATTTCAATATAGGGTATCAGATAGGTATTTAATAGATTTCTTACTATTGGAATAGATTGACAAACTACGGTTAAATTATGATTATCCCTTAATCTATAATACAAATTTTTAATGTTATGAAAATGGGCAGGATGAGCTATATTAACAAGTATATTCATTAAATAGATTAATAATTATAATTTAGAATTTTTACTTTGAAAAACGGTCTTTATACCGTTTAATTTTTTGCAAAGATTTAAAACCTGCTTCAGCCAATTTCATTTTTAAAGGATTATGAACCAAAGTGTATCTACCATAGTTGACTAATTTCCCGCCAAATTGCTTTTTATAATCCCTAACACCATAAGGAACATTAGGTTTCCCAGCACCACCAAAATCAAAAACAGTTTTCCCTTCCTTTTTACAAAGTTTAAATACTTCCCAAGGAAAGATATCATTAGGGTGCTTATCATAATATTGGGATATACTACCTGCAAACAAGCCAAAAACAGTATCCTTATATTGAAGAGTAAACCTTACACCTATAAGATTATCGGTCAAAAAAACACCATATATAATCATCCCCATATTTTCAGTACTTTTTAGTAATGCATTTTCAAAGAATAAGATTGAGGGTAAAGGCAATTTAATCCTATTATATACTTCTTTCATAATAGAATAACTCTCAACCAAGTAGTCATTAGTTAATTTACTTACAAATACACCATTCTTTATTGCTTTTTTAATATTTTTTCTTCTGCTTGAATGTATTTGTTCCCATAAAATATTCTCGCTTTGAGATAAATCAACAATAATATTTAAATGATCTTCATAATGAAAACCTGCTTCTTCATAAATATGTCTCTGTTTTGAAGTATTGTAATTATTTCTAATTTCAGTATACACAGCTTTCCTTTTCATAAAACTTATATAATGTTTTAATAAGGTTGAGAGAGCTTCATCATCAAGAGCAACAGGAGATTGCATTAATACTGCCCGTGTTGATATTTTACTTAGAACACCAGGTGAAACTGTTT
>DFOM01000006.1 GCA_002376725.1 Cloacimonetes bacterium UBA3541
ACTTATGAAGCTTATGTTGCCGGATATTTTGATAGCAGTGCTACCTTCGGCACTACTATCTTAACCAGCAGTGGATATGGTGACATATTTGTTGCTAAATTAGGAAAAGGGGATAATATGATGCTGCCTGAAATAATATCTTTTAACGGCATCCGTTCTATCTATCCCAAGCCTTTTAATCCTACAACTACTATCAGGTTTATGATAGGAGAAGAGGAAACGAGGGTTAATATAGATATCTATAATCTTAAAGGTCAGAAGGATTGTCATATGGTTACTGATAGTTTCACCAGAGGTGAGCATAGAGTTCTCTGGAATGGCAAATATGACCAGCATAGGGATGTCGCTTCCGGCATCTATTTTGCTGAGATGAGAACTCCTATCTATAGGAAGCATATAAAAACATTAAGGACCAAAGGAGGTATATAATGAAAAAGTTTATAATTATCGCTTTCTTAATATTACTAACTATTTTTATCCTGGCAAAACCAATTGAAGAAAGTCTTGCTTTTGCTGTTTCCGATGGTTTTGCTAATTTTTTAAGTGCAGGTAAGAACAAAGTTATCTCTCTTGAAGTTTTTTGGGATGAAACTAAAACTCTGCCTGATTTTTATATTGCACATTTAGAGCCTATGGGTTTTATTCTTGTTTCTGCAGATGACCGTTCTATGCCTATCCTGGGATATTCCCTGGAAAATCCGTATCAGGAAGGAAAATTACCTGACCACATTAAGTGGTTTTTAGAACAATATAGCAAAAGCATAGCGGAAATTCGTCAACATAACGAATGGTCAGTTGACCCCTTATGGGAAAAAATAGCTCAAGGTGATTATTCTTACTGGGTATATGAAAGAGATGTACCACCTTTATTAGCCACTACCTGGGATCAAGACTGGCCATATAACTCAATGTGTCCTTCAGATGCAGAAGGTCCAGGAGGTCATGTTCTTACTGGATGTGTAGCTACGGCTATGGCACAGATTATGAAAAAATGGGATCATCCTATCACTGGTAACGGTTCTCATTCCTATGATGCTGAGGGTTATGGAAATCAAACTGCTGATTTTGGATCAACTTTTTATAATTGGGATAATATGCCTAATAACATTACTACGGTTAATGATGATATCGGCACTTTAATGTATCATTGTGGCGTTTCTGTAAATATGCATTATGGACCAGATGGTAGTGGTGCTTTTAGTTCAGATGCCAGGAATGCACTGGTCAATTATTTCCGCTATAATAATTCCGCTCAGCTTTTAGATGCTTCAGATTATAGTAGTAGTACCTGGTGTTCAATGCTTAAAGCTAATTTAGACTTAGATTTTCCCGTATATTATGGAGGTTATGACGAAGGTGCAGATGCCGGTCATGCCTTCGTTTTGGATGGCTATCAGGGAACTGACTATTTTCATATAAACTGGGGTTGGGGCGGAAGTTGTGATGGATACTTCTATTTAACTAATCTAAATCCTGGTTTTCATTCTTTTAATCTGGACCAACATGCAATACTTTATATCCAACCCTTACCGATGCATATTGTCAATGATTTGGGCTGTATGAGTATCAGTGGTAATACCAACCCCATTGTGGGTGAAGCTACACCTTACACTGTAACGGTAAAGAACAATGGAACGACCACGCAGACTAATTATATGGTGAAATTGATGAAAGAAGGTGGAATTGTGCTTAATTCTGTTACCGGAACAACTATCAATTCACTACAGACTTTGGATTTCACTATGAACTGGACTCCTACGGAAACTGGAGCTACCTATATCTATGGTGAAGTATTCTTGACAGGTGATGAAATAGCCGCTAGCGATCAGTCTCCGCATCTGAATGTCAATGTTTACCCCGCAGGTACAGTAGTCATAACCGTTGGAATAGGAAATAGTACAGATCGTATGCCTATGGATTTCAGCTGTAAAAATTCTTTATTTGAAACGATATATCTTGCCTCAGAACTCAATATTGTCAATATTGGTAGTCTGATTACCGAAATTCAATTCTATAACAATTTTGTGACTAACCTACCTAATAAACCTACTAATATCTGGGTAGGAGAGACCACACATACTGACCTTTCTGCTGGTTGGATACCATCTACTCAATTAACCCAGGTATTCAGCGGAAATGTGAACTATCCCAGTGGTCAAAATGATATTTTGATTCATCTCACCACGCCTTATACTTATGGTGGAGGGAATCTGGTAGTAATGGTTGAGCGTCCCTGGGATATTCAATATTATAGTATCAATGATATGTTTAAAACCCAGACCGGAACGGTGGCTAATCGTACCCGTAATGTATGTAGCTATTACACAGATTATGATCCTGCTTTCCCTCCTGGCACGACACCCACAGCTAATTTTCCAATGACCACTCTATTGTTTTTTACTCCTGTCAATGATTTGGGCTGTATAAGTATCAGTGGTAATACCATACCCAGTGTTGGTGATACTACACCCTATACTATCACAGTCAAGAACAATGGGACTGCTGTTCAAAGCGATTATATCGTTAAATTAATGAAGGAAGGCGATATTCTACTTAGTTCTGTTCCAGGAATAACCATCAACTCTCTTCAGACTTTGGATTTCACTATTAACTGGACTCCTACTGAAACTGGAGCTACCTATATCTATGGTGAAGTAGAATTGACTGGTGATGAAATAGCGATTGACAATCAGACTCCGCATATGAATGTCCATGTTTACCCCGCAGGTACAGTAGCCATAACCGTTGGAACAGGAAATAGGACTGGACGTATGCCTATGGATTTCAGCTATAAAAATTCTCTATTTGAAACGATATATCTTGCTTCAGAACTCAATCTCAATATTGGCGTTCTGCTTACCGATATCCAATTCTATAACAACTTTGTGACTAACCTACCTAATAAGCTTACTAATATTTGGGTAGGAGAGACCACACAGACCGATCTTTCTGCTGGTTGGATACCATCTACTCAATTAACCCAGGTATTCAGCGGAAATGTGAACTATCCCAGTGGTCAAAACGATATCTTGATAACCTTCAATCTTACTTATCCTTATGGTGGAGAGAATCTGGTAGTGATGGTGGAGCGTCCAATGGATACTCAATATTATAGTATCAATGATGTGTTTAAAACTCAAACCGGAACGGTGGCTAATCGTACCCGTAAGGTCCAGAGTGATAGCACAGATTATTATCCTGCTTATCCTCCTTATACTACACCGACTGCTAATTTTCCAATGACCACTCTATTGTTTATGACTCCTGAAATATCAATTCCTATTATGGTGATTTATCCTTTATTTATTAATTTTGGTAATGTGACAGTTAATAGCATTGTTCAGGAACTGTTCTCCATCCAGAATATAGGAACAGCTTTACTTTCTGGTGAAATCACTACCCCTCTAGGTTATAGTGTTATGGAACTTGTTTCAAAAGAAAGCAGTTATATTTCTTCTTTCAGCCAAAAAGATTATACACGCAATACTCTGAGCTATTCAATTAATCCTAATTCCAGTAAATTCTATAAATTAACCTTTGCTCCTGCATCAGCAACAACCTATACAGGCAATGTAGTTATCACCAGCAACGACCCTAATAATCCTACTGTAAATATTGCAGTCACTGGATCAGGTTATACTCCTAATACACCTCCGACTATTAATCTTCCTGAAAGTTTCAGCTTCATAAAAAATGGAACTTTGCAGAAAGACTTTTCTTCTTACATTTATGATGAAGATAATGATGAACTTCAGATTAATTACAGTGGCAATAATAATATTCTAATCCAGATTCAGAATTATCTGGTAACTTTTTCAGCTCCGGTAAACTGGATTGGAACAGAAACTATAACTTTCTCTGTTTCAGATGGTGCTGCTATTGCTTATGATCAGGTAGAAGTTATCGTTTACCCTTCTCCTATGCCAAATTGGAATGTTGTGGTTTATCCCAATAATTCTGCTAAAGTCTATGCTATGGTTACTATTAATGGTGAACCCTGTGAACTCAATGATTGGGTCGGTGCTTTTGTTGGAAATGAATGTAGAGGAATGGCTGAAGTGGTCCCGGATAATGGAATGACTTATACAACTCTTTTTGTTAATCTTGCCGTAGATGGTGAAAATATTAGCTTCAAAATCTTTGAATGTGGCACGGTTACTATTTATCCTGTTCAGGAGATTTATAATCTTCATTTCGGAGAGACGGTCGGTCCTATAAATCTCAATGGAATCTCCTCTATAGAACTTACTTCACCTATAGTTTCCCTATCCCCTTCTGCTCAGGGTTATGTTCTTAGCTGGAATGCAGTTCCATATGCGAATCAGTATAAAATCTATCGTTCTACAGTGAATCCTTATGAAGGTTTTGAATTAATTGCTACGGTGTCAACTTCGCAGTATATAGATTCAGAAGTACATAATAAGGCTTTCTACTATGTGAAAGCTGTAAATAACCAGATTTCTAAATATTGAAGGATATTATAAAACATATATTACCCCTAATCCTATTAATCCTGATTTCTTTGCCTGTGTTGGCAAGAGATTGGAATGAATACTATTTTCAGTTTGAAATACAGAATAAATCAGAATTGGAGTTCCTGACTAAGATTATATCTATTGCCAAAG
>DFOM01000019.1 GCA_002376725.1 Cloacimonetes bacterium UBA3541
TCTGCGAGGCTTGTGCAGATGAGGACATCTGCACACCAAAACATCTGCATACTGGTAAAAAATGCATCAAGCGGTATTAGCTTTGGTTTTATAACTCAGCTCAAACAAGCTTACTAGTTTATAACTTTTTGAATTTTATATCTGCTAATATATTTCTATTTGATAGAAGTATACTTTATTCCTCATAGTGCTAATAATGACATTCTTATACCTTTTCCAAAGTTTTCTATTTTAAAGCATAGAGAAGATATTACAATAAGTGATTTTATTTAAAAGGTTATTCAATGGATAAGGTATTTATATCTATATAAAGTAATATTTTGTCCAAAAGAGGTATATAATATTAGACTGTGTAAAAAATACCTTTACGAAAATCGCTATATCCAAGAAGTTGCTTTAACTATACAAGGAGGAAAGATGCATTTATGGCAAAGATGGCTTTTGCCTTGTTTGATACTGATTTGTTGCCTCAGCAGTTTATTTGCTGCGGGTGAGACTATATATGAAATTCGTGTAGAGGGAAACAGAACGGTTCCTGAACAGTTGATACTATCTTCTTTCTTGTTGCGAACGGGAGATAGTCTAGATCCGGAGAAAGTTGCTCAATCCATTCAGCAGATATACCGGATGGATATGTTTTCCGATATTAGAGTTTATAGTGAACCTTATCAATCGGGAGTTAATCTCATCATTCAGGTAACAGAAAATCCGGTTCTGGCTCATTTGGATTTTGAGGGGATAAAAGCGATTAAGAAAGATAGATTGGATGAATTGATTCAGTCTCGCAGTGGCACTTTCTGGAATGATTATAAGAAGCATGATTTGTTAAGAAAGCTCAAAGCGGAATATGAAAGCAAGGGATTTGGTAATGCCAAAATAGAGATTCTGGAAGAGCCAACTGAAGATAGCAAAGTGAAAGTAAAGATAATAGTTGATGAGGGCAAGCGTCTTTCTATAAAAGAAGTAATCTTTGTAGGGAACGAGCATTTTGATGATAAGACCTTACTGAAGCGAATGAAGACCAAACCTGCTAGTTTACTTCGTTCTGGACGTTTTGTGCAAGATAAATTTGAAGCTGACCTGAAGAGTCTTTCTGATTTCTACAAGAAGAATGGTTTTATTGATATAAAAGTGGGACCTTATGAACTTAACCGGGTAGGAGATAGATATCTGGAACTGGTGATTAACATTCAGGAGGGTATGCAATATGTTCTTTCCGGGATAACCGTGGAAGGCAATGAGCATTTTACTACGGAAAAGATACTGAGCTGTTTTACCTTGAAATATGGTGAACCTTTTGATCAGGAAAAATTCAATACTCAGCTGGCTAAGGTTTACTCACTTTACTTTGATGAGGGCTTCATATATACTTATATAGATCAGGAAATTCAGAAGGAGGGAAATCAGCTCACTGTAGTTCTGAAGATAACTGAAGGCAACAGAGCCAGGATAAGACAGATTATTATCACCGGCAATCGTAGAACCAAAGATAAAGTAATAATAAGGGCTTTAGAAATAGCGCCAGGAGATTATTTCCGTCAAAGTCAGGTAATTCGCAGTCAACAAAACATTTATAATCTTGGCTTCTTTGAACCAAACATAAAACTGGATTATACGCCTATTAATAGCAATGGAGACATTGATTTAGAAATTAATGTTACGGATAGACCCTCTGGTGTCGCAAATGGTGGAGTTGGTTATAACAGTGCAGATGGTTTTATAGGACAGCTTTCGGTTACTATGGGCAATATTATGGGAAATAACTGGTCCAGCAGTTTAAGCTGGGAATTTGGACGCTATACGGAAGATTTTCAATTTAGTTTTACTAACCCTAATTTTTTGGATACCGATATTTTGCTAGGAACCTCAATTTACTATACTACCAAGGACTGGAGTTCTTTCTATTACAAAATCTACACTCGTGGTGCAAGTATCCGCTTTGGTGAATATCTACCCTTTATTGATCGCACCCGTTTATTAGGTGGTTATTCCATCTATGCTAAAAAATATCGCATAACCAATATGAATATGATTATGCAATATCCAGAGGAAAATGCCACTTTGATTGAACTGGATTCCCTGGACTGGAGATATACCAGTTCTATAAATGCCACTATTAGCAGGGATAGCAGAGACAATATATTTTTCCCTACTAAGGGAAGTCAGTTGACTCTCTTTTCGGAAGTAGCAGGTGGTATCTTAGGTGGCGATTTTGATTATTTCAAGCAGATTGCACAGGTAAACTGGTATATGGAATTATGGTATAAATTAGTGCTCCGAACTAAATGGCGTTTTGGCTATATAACACCTTATGGAAGATCGGATGATGCTCCACCTGATGAAAAGTTTTATCTTGGAGGCACAGGAGTGGATGGCATTAGAGGTTATCCGGATCGTTCTATAGGACCAAGCGGTGGTGGTTCAAGGGAGATTATTTTTTCTGCTGAACTCGGGTTTCCTATAGCGGGAGACCAGCTTATAGCTCTGGCATTCTTTGATGCAGGAGATAGCTACAATAAATTAAGGTCTTTTAACTTTTTGAATATGAAAAAGGGCATAGGCTTAGGTATTAGACTTAGCAGTCCCTTTGGTTTAATAGGATTTGATTATGCCTATAATCTAGATGAAAACCATTGGGAACCTCATCTTCAAATAGGAACAACTTTCTAATGTCATACAAAAATATTTTTGGTCCCGTGCATTCGCGCCGATTGGGTATTTCCTTAGGTGTGGATGTTATCCCTTATAAATATTGTCCCTTAAATTGTGTCTATTGTGAAGTCCTGCGTACAAATCATTTAACTATTCACAGACAAGAGTTCTTTCCACCAGAAGAAATTCTTAGCAAGGTACGAGAAGTTCTAGCTACAAATCCAGAGCTGGATTATGTAACTTTTTCTGGTGCTGGTGAGCCAACTCTTTATAGCAAGCTTGGAGAAGTTATACTTAGCATAAAAAAGGAATTCCCGCAATATAAACTGGCAATACTGACCAATGGAGCTCTACTGAATCATCCTTCTGTGCGTAAGGAAATTCTTCCTCTGGACCTCATTCTTCCCTCTTTAGATACTTGTAATCCGGAGACTTTTAAGAAGATTAATCGTCCCCATCCTTCCATCAAGGTTTCAGATCTAATTTCTGGTCTTATAGCTTTGCGAAAAGAATATTCTGGTCCCATCTGGTTGGAAATATTTATTATTGCTGGACTTAACGATTCTGAAGAGGAACTTGAATCCCTCAGTAAGGCAATTAATCGTATTCAACCAGATAAAGTACAACTGAATTCTCTGGACAGACCAGGTGCAGAATTTTGGGTTAAACCTGCAGGAACCAGGGTTTTGAGAGAAGTGCAAAGATTTCTTTCGGAAAGAGTTGATGTTCCAGTAGAAATTATAGCTAGAATACCTTCCGATAAGGACGAATTGATGATACCTCCTGAAATTGAGGGGATAATAGCTAAGATTATCAATGACCATCCATCCACTGTAGAAGAAATAGCTAAAGCTTCAGAACTACATATAAATGAAGTGAGTCACTATCTCCGTCAATTGCATTTAGAACATAAAATCAATATTAAACCTAGTGAAAAAGGACCCTTATTTGTATGGAAAAAATCCTGAATACGGCAATAGTATGTGCAGCAGGTTCTGGAATCAGAATGGGAAGTTCAGTTAAAAAACAATGGCTTCCACTAAAGGATATTCCTATCATTATCCATACATTAAAGAAGTTTTTCAGCTCATCCATTATCCAGAATATCATCATTCCTGCTCCTGAAGAGGACCTGGATTTCTGTCAGGAACTTATTGCTAAATACTTTCACGATTCAGATAAGCCCTGGTTAGTTATCCCAGGAGGTATGGAAAGGCAGGATAGCATTTTTGCTGCTTTACAATATTGTCCTCCTGAAACTAATCTTGTTTTTATCCACGATGCAGTGCGTCCTTTTATTACTGAAGAGCTTTTAGATGAGCTGTATGAGATTGCTAGAACAGAAAGAGCTGTTGTGCCCGTTGCACGAATCAAAAATACCGTTAAAATGATAGCAGAAGATTATATAATAAAGACCGTCCCAAGAGAGAATCTGGTTCAGGCATTAACTCCTCAAGTTTTTTCCTATGAACTAATAATGTCTGCCTATGAAAAAGCCTATGAGGATGGTTATATCAGCACAGATGATTCAGCTTTAGTAGAATATTATGGTGCAAAGGTAAGATATCAGTTCTGTTCCGAAATAAATTTAAAAATCACCGATGAGCTTGATCTATTGTTTGCAGAATGGATAATAGAGCATAATCTTATTCAATAAGGAATTATTCTATGCAGAAATTATTGAGAATATACAATCAAATATTAGAATATATAGCCCGAATAATAGAAAATATACATATCCCTTTAATTTTGCCAGGGATAGGATGTGGTGTTCTAGGTTTAGCATTACCAAAAGTTTCACCTCATATGGGAGAGTATGCTTCCAAGTTACTTCGTTCTCTGGAATATAGAGGTTATGATTCAACCGGAGCAGCATTTCAGGGTGAAGATGAAGATATCATTTTACTCAAAGATGTAGGTGCTCCGAGCACTTTAGTAAAAACTCTGGGAATAGAAAAACAAAGTGGTAAGCTTTTCTGTGGACAGGTGCGTTGGGCAACTTTTGGAGCAGTAGATAAAAATAACGCTCAACCGCATCAAGTAAAATGTAAACGCCATCTATATGGTGCGCATAATGGAAATATAACCAATACACCAGAGCTTAAAGTCTGGCTCACTCAAGAAGGACATACAGTTGTTTCTAATAACGATGGAGAGATGCTTGTTCATACAGTAGAACATTTTTTTGATATTGAAATGGATAGAGCCGGCAATCCAACGGAAAAGGAAGCTATAAAAATCTGCATGCGTCAAGCCCTTATCAATACAGGTGAAAAGCTGATTGGTTCCTATGCTGCAGTTATAACTGATCCGATTACACAAACAATGTGGGCAATGAAAGCTGGCAGCAGCCTATATTTTGGTTTAGGACAGCTGGAAGGAATGCCTTTTGCCCTGGCTTCATCCGATCTTACTGCGGTCTTACGTTTCACTAAAATTTTAGTCAATCTTCGCGAAGGCGAATTTATAGAATTCAATTCTGATTACTATCAGGTCTATGCACAAAAAAACCTTAAATTCAAAAGAGTGAATGCACCTGATGAGGTATACCTGGCTGGAGATAAGATACCTAAACAACCTGTCCTCTCTAAACTGCGTGCCGAAGATGTAGAGCTGAAACCGGAATTTGAATATTATATGGAACAAGAGATTTATGGGCAGGTGGAATCAACCGGTAAGCTGGTAAAGTTGTTTCAGGGAGGTTCAAATTCCGGTAAACATATGCTGGAATTGCTGAAGAAAGAACATCTGACCGACTATTTTATACAAAAAATGAACGAATTGCTGAATGAACAACAGCTTGAGCAAAAATTAGAGCTGTTTAACTCCATTTTAGATTCAGCTGAATTTGCTCAATTATATTTTTCTGCTCAAATTTCTTATCCTGCCATCTTGGAAGTTGCAGTGAGAGAGGATTTTGAGAATAAATATTTCTTCTCCAATGATAAAAATACCTTCATTGACCTGATAGGAAAGGAATTTGACCTTCCTCGTATGTTTCTCGCTAAGGTCTTTGATTCCTTATCTGAAGCAAGCAGTGTGGAAGAATTTGAGCATAGCGTGCAGGAATTTCTGAACTTGATAAAAAATACTTTGCAAAACAATCGTAATGCCTATACTATCGCTTGTGGCACAAGTTTTCATGCTACTAAAATTGGAGCACTTTTCTTCAATGAAATAGCTGGTGTAGAGATTATATCCATTCTACCAGGGGATTTTAGGGGGGAATACTCAAATTGTATTAAGGATAATGACCTCATTATTGGTGTTTCTCAATCCGGTGAAACCAAAGATTTGATAGATATCTTCAACGATATTGAAGCTAAGAATCTGAATGTTAAGAAGGTAGTGCTGGTAAATAATCTCAATTCTACTCTCGGACAGGAAAAAGGAGATCTGGCAATTCAGATTCTTTGTGGTCCTGAAATTGCCGTGCCTGCTACCAAAAGCTTTATGAATCAGATAACTTTACTATATTATCTGGCAATTAGAACAGCTATAATGAAAATTCAGGAATTGCAACAATTTGACCTTGAAGAGCAAAGACAAGAAAAACTGGAAATGTTGAATCAGCGTGAACAAACTCTTGCCTATATTCCATCTTTAATCAGTGAAACTCTGGAGAACACTTCTGATATCATTGATTCCATTGCAGCTAAAATCTATATGGAACCTTCCATTCACATTCTAGCTACTAAGATTAGTGGCGTAGCAATGGAAGGAGCTTTAAAGATTAGAGAGACCGTACTCAATCATTCAGAAGGAAGAGAATCATCTGAATTCAAACACGGACCTAATACTATTCTGGGTAAAAACACTGTTTTTGGCGTGAAAAATGTCCGCAATTTTACTCGTCATTTCAATGATGTCTTAGCCAATGTGGATGAAATAGCAGAAAGAAGAGATATCTCCAGAGCTGAAACCCGAAAAATAAATAATGCTCTTGTAGATTATATTTTCTGGGGAACAATCCCTTTTAATCTTTCTCCTAAAGCTGATCAAATATTCAAAGATACTATAGAACAAAACGATTTCTTCAGTACTTTTTACCGTCACTATCCACTTATTTATGTTACCGGACCAGATGAGAGAGATGTAAATCTCACCATTTCTCAGATTAATACCCATAAAATCCGCGGAGCTGACACCTATGTAATAGCAGAAGAAAACGAACAGCTACGCAAAAACGCTGGAGAAAATCCTCATAAAGGTGAATATTACGGCTGGAACTATGTGATTTTACCTAAAACAGGAGACAGTTTATTAACCTGTTTTTCTGCTTCTGTAGTGCTTCAGCTTCTGGCATTTAGGATGAGTGTACGCAAAATGAAAAAGCTGGACAAACTCAATGTTAAAGACCATGGAGTGCATCCTGATGTACCCAAGAATGTTTCCAAATCCATAACGGTGGATTAAACTTTATGTTACGCATAGGTTATGGTTACGATGTGCATCGCTTAGTGGCAGGCAGAAAACTTATACTGGGAGGCGTAGAAATCCCATTTGAAAAGGGACTGGAAGGACATTCCGATGCCGATGTTGTCCTGCATTCCGTTATAGATGCACTTCTGGGTGCACTTTCTCTCGGAGATATAGGTTCACATTTCCCCGATACTGACCCGCAATATAAGGATATTGATAGCCGCATTCTCCTTCAGAGAACTTTTTCTCTGGTACAAGCGGAAGGTTATACCCTGAATAATCTGGATTGCACCATCTGTGCAGAAAAGCCAAAACTTCAACCCTATATTGAAAAGATGAGGGCTAATCTGGCAAATGATTTAGCTTGCGATATATCTCAAATCAGCTTAAAAGCCACCACAGAAGAAGGTTTAGGTATTTCAGGTAGTGGTGGAATTTCTGCCACCTGTATCTTATTATTGAGGAAACAATGAAAGCTATAGGTGTTTTTGGTTATCATCATACCGGTAAAACTACCCTTGCTGCTAAACTGATTACTTCCCTAAAAGAGAAGGGATACCAGGTGGCAGCTATCAAAGATATTCATAACGAAAACTATCGGTCGGATAAAGAAGGTTCAAATTCCTGGCGTTTAGCTCAAGCTGGAGCAAATCCAGTTTTTGCAAAAGGTCTTTATGATACAGCTTTAATTTTCAATTCAGCCCTAAATTTCCCCGAAATGCTGCATTTTTTGAATGCTGATTGGCTGGTTATTGAAGGTTTTCGGGAAGCAGCTTTGCCTAAAATTTTATGTGCAGAAAACCTCAATCAAATAGAAGAACTTTTTGATCCTACCGTTATAGCCATTACTGGAGAAATCTCGCATTCCCTGCAAAGCTATCAGGATATACCCATCATAGATTATAAGACCGATTTGGATAAAATCTTGTCGCTGGTTTTACTAAAAACATTTGATATTTTACCTCAAAGTGAGCCGGAGTGCTGTTCTGCCTGTGGAAATACCTGTTATCAAATGGCAATAGACATTTTGCAGGGTAAAGCAAAGCGTGAAGATTGCGTGCTGGATAGCAAAAACTCCATTACCATCAGCATTGGAGGCAAACCTTTAAACATTGTTCCCTTCGTGCAAAATCTTTTTCGCGATACTATTTTAGCTATGGTTTCTAATCTTAAAGGTGTTGATTCTACGCAAGAAATTGAAATAAAGATAAAGAGTAGAGATGAACGACCTCTTCAATGATTTCTTTGCTAATCAGAATCCAGAATATATAAAAATCTGGCAAAACTCAGTAGTAGGCATTGCTGGAGTGGGAGGTCTGGGCTCTAATATTGCTATTTCTCTCACTCGCGCTGGAATAGGAAAACTAATTCTTGCGGATCCAGATACCGTTTCAAATTCAAATCTCAGCCGACAACAGTATTTTTTGAATCAGGTAGGTCTACCGAAAGTGGCAGCTCTGAAGGATAATCTAATGAATATAAGTCCTTTTACCCTGGTTAATCCCTATCCCTTAAAAATTACACCGGTTAATCTTTCTATGATCTTTGGTAAGATAGATATCCTTATAGAAGCTCTGGATGATGCCGACCAGAAACAGATGCTTATAGAAAATTGGCAAGAACTCTATCCTGAAAAATACATTATTGGCGCTTCAGGAATAGCAGGAGTGGGGAAAAATGAACTTATTCATACAGAGCAGATAGGCACACTTTTTCTGATTGGAGATGGAATAAGCGAGATAGAAGATGGAGTGTATCCTACTGCTGCAAGAGTGGCTGTTGTAGCAAATATGCAGGCAAATCTCTGTCTGGAACTTTTACTGCAAAAAGGAAATTGATTATGCTCACAATTACAGTTAATGGACAGGAAATTCCCTGGGAAGAAGGAATGACCATCAGAAATATCCTAAATAAAATGAACTACAGTTTCCGAATGCTGGTAATAAAAGTGAATGACAAAGTGGTCAAAAAAGAGGATTGGGATAGTTTTCAGGTTCCTCCGGGAGCAGATGTCAAAGTTATTCATCTTATTAGTGGTGGATAATTCTTACCTCAGCTATTAAATTTCCTTTATATGCCCAAAACTCTTTCTTTGCCTCAAGTTTATAGTATTCTACGGAATCATCAAGGTCCGCAACATTGGTGGCCCGGAGAAACTCCAGATGAAATCATTATCGGCGCTATCCTTACCCAGAATGTGGCTTGGAAGAATGTAGTTAAAGCATTAGATAATCTTCATTCTGCTGGTATTTATACCTTGAAAGACCTTGATGCTTTTCAGGTTGAAGCTATAGCACCCCTTATTCGTCCCACACTTTATTATAATCAGAAAGCTATGAAACTCAAGACTTTCACCAATTTTCTGCGTGAAAGATACCAATTTAATCTCCATAGGATGTTTTCAGAAGAACTGCAAACGCTGCGTTCAGAAATGTTGAAACTCAAGGGACTAGGTCCAGAAACCGTTGATTCTATCCTGCTTTATGCTGGTTCAAAACCTGTATTTGTCATAGATGCATACACTATCCGTCTTTTAACTCGCCTTGGCTTTACTGATAAAAAGATGAACTATTCCCAGTGGCAAAAATTTATCACTGAACGCATACCCCAAGATATTGCGCTATACAACGATTTTCATGCCCAAATAGTCTGTCTCTGTAAAGACATTTGTCGTAATAAACCCCGCTGTGAGAATTGTCCTCTCACCTCATATTGCACTTATTATCTCAAAAATAAAGAAAATCCCGTCGCTTCCTCATAATTTTTTCAATGCTTATCTCTTACCTATCTATAAAAATATAGCTAATGCCTGACTCATATTTAGCTTATGTCCAGTTTCGGACATAAG
>DFOM01000067.1 GCA_002376725.1 Cloacimonetes bacterium UBA3541
CCTACTTGACTCTCTCTTAGCACTTTAGCTAAGAAAGAGACAGGAGCGAGTAAGGGTGTTATCAGGAGATTAAGAAAGAAGATATACACTCTAATGTTAGGACAATAATATGTAATAATATCATGATTTACAAGCTATGATGAGATAAAGTATTAAATTTATTTGTCTATAGTTTTGCATAAATGAAAGATATAAGAAGCTGATCGTTAAAATACCCAATAATTACGCAAGGTTGAATAATATCATTTCTGGTGATACTTCACTCATAAATATAGCATAATTCTTTCTGATTTTTTATAGAAAAACTTTATACTTGACAGCAAACAATATACCGGAGTTCTAGTTTAATGAATGAATTAGGATATAATAAAGTTGAGAGGCTTGCTATGAAAAAGCTATCTTTATGGATTTTACCTGTAATGGCTTTATTGTTCATTACGGGTTGTGATTCCGGAGGAGCTTTCCGAGTAATTAATCAAACATCCTATCCACTTTATGTTAAAGTGGACGAACAGGATGAAGTCACTATTCCGGGCAAAGCTGATTATATATTTGAGATTGAAACAGAAAAGGAAAGCATTTTCAATCCTGATGTGGAAAAGAAAGTTCCTGTCTGGATGATAGGTGAAACTTTTCAGATTTATGATGATTATTCAGGATCTTATACAGATTCAACTACTATAACCATAAAGGTTAACAAGACTACCAATGCTTACATTCAGCCTAACCGAGCAAGCATCAAAGTAGTTAATGACAGTGACTTATGGATAGCTAAAATTGATATTTATAAGCACAATTTCATTGGTGTTGTAAGTCATCATACTATTGACCCCATAGCACCGCATAGTTTTAACTTCAAAAATGTAGATTATGTAACTCCTAATAACAATTTCTACTACTTTGTTCTCGTTGAACTTGAAGATGGAACGCGCTATCAATTTGGTGGAGAGAATGTAATACTTCAGAAGGACGAGCAATTTTTAGTTACCGTTATAAATCCCCAATAAATAATAAAGGAATTCTATTCTAAATGAACTCAAAGAAATTTATCTTTGTAATTGTGCTATTTTTTGCACTTTTTACTACCCTTCTAGCACTTCCCAATGAACTTTTAGAACAACCTCTCCAACAGGATCCTGCAATTCTTTCAGGACAATTACCAAATGGTTTTACTTATTATATACAGAGCAATCCTAATCCTGCTCATCTGGCAGAGCTTCGTCTTTATGTGGATGTAGGTTCTGTAGATGAGGATAATGACCAGCGTGGTTTAGCTCATTTTACAGAACATATGGTTTTTAATGGCACGAAAAATTTTGCTAAGTCAGAACTGGTAAATTATCTTTCTTCCATCGGAATGGGCTATGCTAATGGTCTTAATGCTATGACCAGTTATGATTATACCATATACACTTTAAAAATCCCTACTGATGATAAAGAAAAATTGAATAAAGGATTGATGATACTATCTGATATGGCTTATCAAGCCACTTTTGACCCCGAAGAAATAGAAAAGGAACGAGGAGTAATCATTGAAGAATGGCGTATGGGGCAGGATGCAGCAAGCAGAATCCGAGATAAACAGAATAGTGTAATTCTTGCTGGTTCACGCTATGCAGAGCGTTCACCTATTGGCACTTATGAAGTAATAAGTAGTTTTACTCGGGATACCCTATTACGGTTTTATAAAGATTGGTATCGTCCCGATTTACAAAAACTTGTTATAGTAGGAGATTTTGACCCGCAAGAAATTTTAGCCCTGGTAAATCAGTATTTTGGTGTTATTCCTAAACCAGTAAATCCGAGACCTAAACAGGAGTTTAAAGTTCCTGAAAACCTCACCCCTGTTGCCGTAGTAGCAACTGACCCGGAATATCCTTATAATATGTTGAATGTGATGTGGAAAAAGGAACCCAGTCCAGTCCAGACCTATGGTAGCTATCTAAGTTATGTGAAAAATAGCCTGTTTTTTACAATGTTAAATTCTCGTTTGGATGAATTTAGCAAGACTGCTGATCCACCCTATTCTTTTGCTGCTGCCTATGAATATCCTATGCTCAGAACAATGTCTTCTACATCCATTATGTCTATGTTCATTCCCAACAAAGCAGAAGAGGCATTAACCACAATGCTTACAGAAGCAGAAAGGGTACAAAGATATGGATTTTTAAATAGTGAATTTGAAAGAGCCAAGGCTCAAATTTTGAGGGAAGCACAACGAACTGTGGATCAGAAGGAAACGCGCGAATCAAGTCAGATTGCCTGGGAACTGATTTTCAATCTATCTTATAATGATGTAACTTTAAGTCCAGAGCAAGATTTAGAACTTACCGGAACTTTTCTGGAAGAGCTGACCTTGCCTGAAATAAATTCAATAGTTACTCAACTGATTCAGGAAAAGAATATGTGCATTTCCATTGGTGCTCCAGAAAAAGAAGGATTAACTTATCCTTCTGAGGCTAGATTACTGGAAATTGCTCAAAATATCGGCACTCAGGAACTTATAGCTTATAAAGATAAAGCTTTATCTGCTCCACTTATGTCTCATCTACCCAAGCCTGTAAAAATCAAAAAAGAAAGCTATAATCCTGAAACGGATATCTACTACTGGCAATTGAAAAATGGTGTTAAAATCTACGCCAAAAAGACAGATTTCAAGAATGATGAGGTGCTACTTTCTGCTATCAGTCCTGGTGGTTATACAAGGTATAATGAAGAAGATATTCCTGCAGCAGAACTCGTTTCCAGCTATCTTAAAGAAAGTGGATTTGGTTCTTTTGATGCAATATCGCTTTCTAAAGCTACAGCTGATAAAGTAGCACGTGTCTCTCTGAATGTCGGTCCCTACACTGAAACACTGGATGCCTCCTGCTCACCTAAAGATATGGAACTGATGTTTCAAATGATATATCAGTATGCAACCAATCCCAGATTTAATGCTCAGGATTTTCAATCTTTTATTCAGCGTACTAAGACCTATTATGAAAACCGAAACTTAGAACCGGTGAATGTCTTTATGGATAAAATTGATAAAGAACTTTATAATAACCATCCCTATAGAGTTAATCTGGCAGAAGTTGACCTGGATAAGATTGAAATGAGCACGGTAGAACGCATTTATCGTGACCGCTTTGCTGATTTCTCGGATTTTAGCTTCATAATTGTTGGTAACTTTGATGAAAAACAACTAAAACATTACTGTCAGACATATCTGGGAAATTTACCCATTAAAAACAGAAAAGAACAGATTAAAGATGTAAATATCTATCCGATAAGTGGACAAAAAGAGGTAAGATTTACTAAAGGCGCAACTGATCGTGCCTTTGTAGCTCACATCACCAATGGTATATATAATCCGGGCATTGAAAACGATGTGTTGATGGATGGCCTGGTTTATGTTATGAATGAAAAGTTAAGAGAAAATATCCGTGAAGAAAGAAGTGGAGTCTATGTCATTCAAACCTGGTCTGATATGTCTCCTTATCCGAAACCCTATTATCTATTAAATGTTATTATGGCTTGTGCACCTCTTAGAGTAAATGAACTTAATGATGCCATTTTTGCGACTTTAGATAGTTTACAGAGTAATTTAATAGATGAGCGATATATAATCTCTGCGAGAGAAACACTCAAACAGCAATTTAAACAGAATATAAGGTCTAATAGATACTGGATTAATCAATTAAGGACAAATGTCTGGCTGGGAAAACCATTAACTGAATTCACCAATAGACCTCAATATATAGACCGATTAACCGCAGAAGGTATTATCGCAGCGGCAAATACTTATTTGAAATTCAATGAAAATAAGCTAAGCGTGATAATGCTTCCGGAGAATGGGAAAAAAGATTCAAAGAACTAAGAATTACAATTAGATAGCTATTTAATTAGTTCAAATCAATTGACAGTATAGCCCTTTTAAGAACTAAGGTTAAAAAAACATTGATTTTAATAGAAAAATAGATAAATAAGGAGTTATCCTATGGCTGATACTAAAAAAGCCACAATGGATGGTAATACTGCTGCTGCACATATCGCTTATGCTTTCGCAGAAGTGGCTGCTATCTATCCTATTACACCCTCCTCACCAATAGGAGAACTTGTAGATGCCTGGGCAGCAAATGGAAAAAAGAATCTGAATGGTACAACGGTAGATGTGATAGAAATGCAATCCGAAGCTGGAGCTGCAGGAGCTGTTCACGGAGCTCTTTCCGCCGGAGCAGTAACTACCACTTTCACAGCTTCACAGGGTTTGATGCTAATGATTCCTAATATGCATAAAATTGCAGGAGAAATGCTTCCTACAGTATTTTATGTAACCGCTCGTTCTCTGGCTGCACAATCTCTATCCATTTTTGGTGACCATTCTGATGTTATGAGTGCTCGAAACACTGGTTTTGCTTTTTTGGCATGTAACAGTGTTCAGGAAGTGATGGACCTTGCACTAGTAGCCCAGTTAGCTACAATGAAGACTTCCATCCCATTTGTAGTTTTCTTTGATGGTTTTCGTACTTCTCATGAACTTCAAAAGATAGAAGTGATAGATTATGATACTATAGCTGAATTGAATGACCCTAAATGGGTGGAAGCCTTTCGTCAAAGAGCTCTTAATCCAGACCATCCTCATATCAAAGTAGGACAAGAAAATCCAGATGTTTATTTTCAAGGAAGAGAAACAGTTAACAGACACTATTTAGCTGCGACTGATATCGTAGCTGAAACAATGAAACAGGTTGGAGATAAAATAGGACGCTATTACCATCCCTTTGAATATGTTGGTCATCCTGAAGCTGAATATATTACTATTGCAATGGGTAGTGCATGTGAAACAATTGAAGAAACCATAACATTTTTAAATAAAGAAAGGAATATGAGGCTGGGACTGATTAAAGTTCATCTTTATCGCCCGTTCAGCGTAGAGCATCTCCTTTCCGTTATTCCTTCCAGTGTAAAAGGTATCGCCATTTTGGACCGCACTAAGGAACCTGGTTCTATTGGAGAACCGCTTTATCTGGATGTAGTATCTGCTTTAAAGAATCGTTCTGATCTTCACATTATTGGAGGTCGCTATGGCTTATCCAGTAAAGAATTTACCCCTCAGATGGTCTTAGCTGTATATAAGCACTTGATTTCCAAGGGATTTCATGGTTTTACCGTAGGTATAGATGATGATTTGACCAATAAGAGTTTACCCTTTGATGAACCTCTTGATCCCAGTCCTAAGGATACTATTAATTGTAAATTCTGGGGATTAGGTTCAGATGGAACAGTGGGTGCTAATAAAAATAGCATTAAAATCATTGGAGACCACACTGACCTTTATGTTCAAGGCTATTTCCAGTATGATTCTAAAAAGAGTGGTGGTATAACTCGTAGCCATCTACGTTTTGGTAAATCTCCGATAAAGAGCCAGTACCTGATATATCAGGAAGATTTTGTTGCCTGCCACAATCCTGCCTACATTGGTCGTTTTGACCTATTAGAAGGAATCAAAGAAAATGGAGTGTTCCTGCTCAATTCTCACTGGACCAGAGAAGAGATTTTTGAGAACCTAACTCGTAGTATGCAAGAAATTATCATCAAACGCAACATTAAATTCTATAACATAAACGCCTTGCAAATTGCAGAAGAGGTCGGATTGGGCGGAAGAATAAATACTGTAATGCAAACTGCTTTCTTCCTTATTTCCGGCATTTTGGAACGAAATGAAGCCATTGCTCTAATTAAAGAATCTATCCGTAAAACCTATGGTAGAAAGGGTGAAGAAGTCGTAAATATGAATCTTTTGGCAGTAGATAAAGTTAATGAGGCACTGGTACAAATTGACATTCCGGACACTCTTCCAGAGAAATTTGCTCCTGATAAGAAACTGGTCCCTGATGATGCTTCTAATTTTGTAAAGAGAGTAATAGAACCAGTTATGAGAGAAAAAGGGGACCAGATAAAGGTTTCCGAAATGCCATTGGATGGAGCTATTGAAACAGGAACTGCTAAATTGGAAAAAAGACGTGTTGCTCCTATGGTTCCGCACTGGATGGCGGAAAAATGTATTCAATGCAATCAGTGTTCCTTTGTATGTCCTCATGCAGCTATTAGGGCTAAACTTATCAAAGAGGAAGATTTAAAAGATGCTCCTGCTTCTTTTAATACGCTTAAGGCTATTGGCGCTGAAGGATTTCAATATAAAGTTCAAGTTTATATTGATGATTGTCAGGGCTGCAAAGTATGCGTGAATGAATGTCCTAAAGAAGCATTAGAGATGTCACCTATTGAAGATGAAAGAGCTAAAGGCGAACAAGAAAACTATGAATTCTTTGAAAAGCTACCCTATGATTATACTGGTTCTTTCAAATATACCTCTGTTAAAGGCTCTCAGTTCAAACAACCCTTACTGGAATTCTCTGGTGCCTGTGCTGGATGTGGTGAAACTCCCTACATAAAGTTACTTACCCAGCTTTTTGGTGATAGAATGATTATAGCTAATGCCACAGGCTGTTCTTCTATCTGGGGTGGGACCTTCCCCACGATTCCTTATACCAAGAATCAAGCAGGTAAGGGTCCCGCCTGGGCAAATTCACTCTTTGAAGACAATGCAGAATACGGATTTGGTATGCGTCTGGCAGTGAATTCTAATCGCAAATTATTGCAAATCTACCTTCAAAAACTGTTAGAAAAAGAGCTAACAGCGGAGCTTAGGGAAGCCTTTACTTATGCTTTAGAACACTGGGAAGAAGTTGACCAGGCAGCTAAAGATAATGCTGCTCAGATAAAGAACTTACTTACTGACGCTATTAGCACTGCTAATGGAGATAGCAAAACCCTATTACAAAAAGTAAAAGAACTTCAAGATTACCTGATAGATCGCTCCATTTGGGCAATAGGAGGTGATGGTTGGGCTTATGATATTGGATATGGTGGCTTAGACCATGTGATGGCAGCAAACAAGAATGTAAATATCTTTGTTTTGGACACAGAAGTCTATTCCAATACAGGAGGTCAAGCTTCAAAATCAACTCCATTGGGAGCTATTGCTCGCTTTGCAGAAGCTGGTAAAAATACTAATAAAAAAGACCTGGGAATGATGATGATGACCTATGGCTATGTTTATGTTGCCTCTATTGCTATGGGAGCAAATAAAGTGCAAGCAATAAAAGCAATTTTAGAAGCTGAAGCCTACCCTGGTCCTTCCATAATCATTGCCTATGCTCCTTGCATTAATCATGGTATTGATATGTCTTATTCACAAATAAGGCAGAAAACTGCGGTAGATGCAGGTTATTGGCTGCTTTATCGCTATAATCCGCTTAATGTAGTTCAGGGGAAAAATCCTTTAACTCTAGATAGCAAAGAGCCTTCTCTAAGTGTAAAGGAATTTCTGAAAAGCGAAAGAAGATATGCAGCATTAAAAGATATTGCGCCTGAACGCTCGGAGATATTACAAAATGAAGCAGAAGAATTCTTTAAAGAACGATATCTTCGGTATAAAAAATTGGCACAAGATTAAATCAACGCTCTTCTTAGTATAAACTTAAAAATAGTATATCAAAGATATGCGGGGCTTGGCAACAAGGTCAAGCCCTTATTTGATAATTTATAGCAAGGTAAGACAATCTAAATATTCTATCCTGAATAATAAGGGAAAATATAGCAAGAATCATAATATAGGCTAGATTCTTTTAAATTGACAAGAAAATCAATCTATATTTTCCTTGAATTAAAAATATAATGGGAATATATTAATAAAAATGAAACTATTTGAGACTCATGCTCATCTCGATTTACCCGACTTTGACTCAGACCGCGAGTCATTAATTCAGGAATGCTTTAATAGCGGTATAAAATATATAATCAATATAGGTTTTAACAATGAAACCTCGCTTAATTCTTTGGAATTAGCAAAAAAGCATCTGCATATTTTCTCAACTGTAGGATATCATCCTCATGAGGCAACAGATTTTGATGCAGAAGTAGTTAAGTATCTTGCCCGAGAAAAAAAAGTTGTAGCTGTGGGTGAAATTGGTCTGGATTTCTTTCGCAATCTTGCACCTTATTCCGTTCAAAGAGAAGTCTTCTCCAACCAGGTTCTTTTAGCGATGGACTATGATTTGCCCATAATTGTTCACGACCGCGATGCTCATCAAGAATGCTTTAAAATTCTGAAACAAGCAAATGCGAAGGATGTTGTGTTTCACTGCTTTTCTGGTGATTTAATCTTTGCTCAACAAGTGCTTGATGAAGGCTGGATGATATCATTTACTGGTTCTATTACCTATCCCAATGCCAAGTTAGATGATGTGATTAGAATGATGCCTTTAGACCAATTTATGATTGAAACAGACTGTCCCTATCTTACTCCTTATCCTCATAAAGGTCATAGAAATAGTCCTCTTTTCTTACATCTTGTAGCCGAAAAGATAGCAGATATAAGAGGAATTACACCTAATGAAGTAGCAGAATATTCTTATAATAATGCTTATCGCTTTTTCAGAATTCCAGCTGACCCCATTAAAACTGCCCGAGGAAAAACAAGTCGTAAAACAAGCGTCACCGCGAAAATAGCTAAATCCCGAAAAAATTATATGGTCCCCTCTACAGGCAAAACTATAACCAAGATTAAAAAAGGACTTAATAAAAAGTGAAGAAAATCATCTTTATAATATCAATATTAGTCATTTTAACTTTCTCTTCAGAAGCTGGTAATTCCATTTTCTCCTACGATGGATATCCCGTGCAATATTATGGAACTGATATTTATAGCCTGGGAATGGGTGATACTGGAACCAGCGATATTTTCCGTGTGAATAATGGCTTTGCCAATCCTGCTATGAATAATCCAGATAATCGTTGCTTCTTTTCAACGGGTATTATACCGAGCTATAATGCCTATCGTTCTAAAGACAATGAAGGAAGAACAAAAAGTTTTCTGGATAACTCACTGGATTTCCCTCTTTTTAGCTTAAGTGTCCCTTTCAAACTTCATAGATTTGGATTTCAATTTAATCCTTATGTTTCGGGAATAGTTTCTAACGAACATTCTTTTTTACTGGAAGATGGTACTGAGATAGTGGAAAAACAATCTATAGACCGTTATATCTATCGTGCAGACCTAATTTATAGTTATAGATGGAAAAATAATAGTTTTGGCGTAAGTGGGAATTACTTTTTTGGCCATGACATTAGAAATTTTAAGCAAGAGGGTAATTTCGGATTATTTAATACCAAAGAGGAGCTCAGTAGAGACTTTAAGAATCCTACTTTTACTCTGGGTTATTTATGGCATAATAATAAACTTGCCATTGGTGCTCATTATACAAAGTCCACTAAATTGAAAGGAGAGGAGGTTCGTTCCTCTATTCATCAAACTGAGGAAGCGATCACTTATACTTTCCAGATTCCTTCTCAATACTCACTAAGTTTTACGGCATTGCCTCTATCCCAGTTCAAAATTGCCTGTGACTTACATTATGAGACCTGGAAGGCTATAGATAAAGACCAATATACTGATAGCTGGAAAGCTGGATTGGGTTTAGCTTACGAACCCTCTGCTTCAGATGAACATAAGGGAATATTGAATCTTCCTATGCGAACAGGAATCTCTTATCGTCATCTCCCCTTTCAGGTAAATGAAGCAGATGTTAATGAGCTTGCTCTATCTTTAGGAATATCACTGCCTCTGCCGGTTAGTGCAAATCGCATTGACATTGGCTTTCAATATAGCCAACGAGGTAATCTGGAAAACAATAAACTAATGGATAACTCCTTTTTCCTGATGCTTGGCTTCACTGGATTTGATATTTTCTCCAAACCTATAGACCGAACAGTGCCACGAGACATTCCCGAAAAGGAAGATATAATTTTATGGTAGAAAATTTATCCGAGGATAAACCCCAAAGTTTATTAGAAAGAATCATTCATAAAAGAGGGCTTTCTTTAGAAGGTTTAGAAACAGGCATAGAAGCTCTCCCTGATGAATCACTTCTTGCTAATATAGAAAAAGGTGCCACACGCATCAAAAAAGCTATGTATGATAACGAGCCTATCGTCATCTTTGGTCATGATGATCCTGATGGTATTACCAGCACTTATATACTCTATCAATTCTTTAATGCTTGCGGTTTCCAAAATCATAGATATTTCATTCCCAATCGCAATCTTGAACCTTATGGAATACAAGACAGTCTTATAGATTTTGTTAAGAAGGACAATTATCAACTTGTTATTACGGTTGATAATGGTATTGCCAGTTTTGAAGGCGTGGAAAAACTTAGAGAAATCGGTTGTGAAACATTAATAACAGACCATCATCTCATCCAACCCGATAAACTTCCCAATGCTTATACTATCATCAATCCTCATTTGTCGTATAACAAATATCCTTACAAGATGCTTGCTGGAGCAGGAGTAGTGCTATTGCTGATTCGCTATTTAGCTAGGGAATTGGAGTATAACATAACTCCTGATTACTATTTTTGGACAGCTGTCGGTTCTATTGCTGATCGGGTTCCTATGACGGAAGTAAATCGTATTATTGTGCGCTATGCATTTCAACATTGGAAGGAACTCAATGATTCTACTGTTGAATTTCTACTTCCTTATTATAGTCCAATAGAAACCTATACGGATATCTATAACTTTATACAATATCTTACTCGTCTTCTTTCTAATGGAAGAGAAGAAAATGGACAAAATGCAGCATTACGCTTTTTGATTGACACTAATGAGAAAAAAGAAGAGCTTTTCCGTCATTTGGAATTACTAAAAAATCAGTCTGAAGCTGAACTATACAAAGTTTATAACTTTCTGGATACGCTTACTACTGGTTTTGAAAGTAATGTTTTTATCTATTTTGATGATGAAGATATAATACCTTACCACCTCTTAGGTGCCGCTGCTTCATACATTGCAGAAAAGTTTTCTGTTCCTACTCTTATTCTTAGATTACATAATTCGGAGATTGTTTGCGAGGGAAGATGTGCAGAAGGATTTAATCTAGTGGAAGCTTTTACTGCCTGTAAAAAACAATTAAAACAATATGGAGGACACGCCAAGGCAGCTGGTTTTTCTCTGGAACCGGATAAGTATGATTCTTTTCTTGAATGTTTCCACCAATATTTAGATGAAAATAGTCCTGAATCAGTTGAGAATCCGCAAATTGAACCTGATGCTGTAGTTAGTTTAGATGAATTAAATGAGAGGAATTGGCTCTCTTTAGAGTTATTACTTCCTTATGGAGAGGGCAATCCTAAACCCTGTTTTTTGATTAAGGACACCTCTCTGATGGACTTGCAGAGTAAATTTCAGGTAGACATTAATGGATTTAACTTCCCTAACCACATCAAGGGAAATGTTTTAGTTAACTGGATTGCTCCTCAGGTTTTAAGGATATTGTCATTTACAGAAGCATCTCCCTTCGCTTAAGGATTCTGACGGTTTAACGAACGATGAAATTCAAGGAATCATTACGCAAGATTATACATCTAAGTTCACTTATTATTCCTTTTGGTTATCGTTATGTCCTTAATTACAATCGCAATCTGATGTTCTGCATTATGCTGGTTGTATTTGTCCTGATGCTGGTGATAGAGTTTTATCGTTTATGGCAAAAGAGCTTTAGAAAAACTTTCTGGCTCATCTTTGGTATGGTATTAAGGCATAAAGAGCTTTATGATTTCACCGGAGCTACTTACCTTTTTTTTTCTTCAATGATTTGTATCGCTTTCTTTCCTCCAGAAATTACTTTCTTCGCTTTGTGTTTTCTTTCTCTGGGGGATACTTCTGCCGCAATGATTGGTTTGAATTTTGGCAAAAGAAAGTATAAAAATAGTAATAAAACCTTAGAGGGAAGTCTGGCTTGTTTTCTTGTATGTTTTATCTTTGCTCTTTGTTTTAAAGCTGATCCGGTAATTGCACTCATTGGTGCTTTGGGTGCTACTTTAGCGGAAGCAAGTAAACTTTCTATTGACGATAATATAAAAATTCCTGTATTCTCAGCTCTACTTATGACTATAACAGGTATATTTGTTTAAGAAGGTCTAATATGCTTTTATCATTTGTTATCCCAGTGTACAATGAACAAAATTCTTTAAAATTACTAACTGAAGAAATCGTTGCCAATTGTGCTCCTCATAACTATGAAATTATATTTATTGATGATGGAAGTCAAGACGGTAGCTTTGCCATTATGGAAGAGCTAGCTAGTAAAGACTCTAATATCAAAGTTGTGAAATTTCGCCGTAATTTTGGAAAGGCTGCTGCCTTACAGTATGGTTTTAATCTTGCGCAAGGCGAGATAGTTTTTACTCTGGATGCTGATTTGCAGGATAATCCAAAAGAGATACCTAATTTTTTGGATAAAATAGCTGAAGGTTGGGACCTTGTTTCAGGCTGGAAACAAAACAGACACGACCCCTGGCATAAGGTGTTACCTTCACGGTTTTTTAACTTTGTCACAGCTCGTGCTTTCCATCTTAAACTTAAGGACTTTAATTGTGGTTTTAAAGCTTACCGGAAAGAAGTAGTTAAAGAACTCAACCTCTATGGAGAAATGCACCGCTATATTCCTGTACTGGCATATTCTCTGGGTTACAAAATAACCGAAATCCCAGTTGAGCATCGTAAAAGAATGTTTGGCCAATCTAAGTATGGAATGGAACGTTATCTGCGCGGTTTTTTTGACCTTCTAACAGTTAAGATGGTAACTCAATATTCAAAAAGTCCACTATATCTGTTCGGAAGAGTTGGTCTAGTTGCAACCGTTATCGGCGTGATTATTGCTATTTACCTATCTATCCTAAAACTTTTTTATAATCAGCCACTAAGCAATAGACCTTTACTTTTTCTCGCTATTACCCTGATACTTGGAGGATTACAATTTGTATCTCTGGGTCTAATCTCTGAACTTATCGTGAATCGTAGTCTTCCCATACGTCCTTTACCTGTATCAGTAGAAAAAACCATCAATATCAAGTATAAGGAGAACTTAGAACTTGAATCCAGCTGAAAAGTTATTCCTTGAACGCTATATCCAATCTCCCAAAAGACATCTATGGCGTTTTAGCTTTCTCTTTATGGTGCTGGGTATAGTCATCTCAGTGGGAATACTTTCCACTGCCTTAAACTTATTTGAAGGTTACGAACGAGCTCTCAAATCTGTCCTTCTGGATTCATTTGCTCATATCAGAATTGAAAATATAAATGGAGAATTATTACCTGATACGCTAATTTCATTAACTTTACAAAAACTTAATTCAAAGCCAGAAATTGACTCTGCAATACCACTTTTAACTACAAATCTAATGGCGAGTAATGGTGAAAAAGCTAGAGGAACAGTATTTAATGCCTATGACACCACTTCTGTACATATGGGCAATTATGCCAAATATGTGAAGGAGGGAACTGCTCAATTAGTTCAAGGGAATATCATTGTAGGACACTATCTGGCAAAAGAACTTGGACTTTCTTTGGGTGATACTCTGAATGTCTTTTATCCTCGTTTGGATTTCATCACTCCACTAGGAATGCATCCTGTTGAAACACCCCTTATTATCACCGGCATTTATCATTCTGGTTTTTATGAATATGATAGAACGCTTATTATTGGAACTTTACAAGATGCAAGAATGCTTTCAGGAGCTAATGATGGGTTCAGCTGCATAGAAATCAGACTAAAAAATAAGTTTGCTGACGATATCAACCTTTATGCAGAAAAATACAATAAAATGTTGAATAACGATTTGGTAGCCTTACCCACAACTAATACCACTCTCCTTCGTCTAGTCAAGATGCAGAAATGGTTAATCTTTATCGTCTTTTTCTTTCTAGTGCTTATTTCCGGAATCAATATTATCAGTGGGATTTCTACTCAGATTTATGATAAAAAGAATGAAATAGCAGTTCTTAAAGCTCTGGGTGCTCCAAAATCAACTATCCGTAATATCTTGGGTTATCAAGTTATATTACTTTGTCTCATTTCTATTATTCTAGGACTAATCCTAGGATTTATTGCCTCCTGGGTAATAGTTCATCAAAACATTTATCAGTTAAAGGGTGATGTTTATTTCATTGATAAATTAGCTCTCTATGTAGCACCCTTTAATCAAATCTTAATTTTCATCTTAGCATCCACTCTGGTGATTCTTTGTGTCCAAATACCATTGCGAAGGATTGATAAGATGCAGGTTATAGACCTATTACGAAATCCTTAAGGAGAATCACTTTTGCTTTGTTTAGCAGGATATTCTTTATACAAAACCTACACCGATATCGGACAGGAAATTCGTGTGTTACAAGGAACGAACTTAGAAGTTGAATGCGGAGACTTTGTTTGCATCACCGGTAAATCCGGTTGCGGAAAAAGTACTCTTTTGCATATACTCGGTTTATTAGATGAGCCAGACAGCGGAAAAATACTTATTAAAGGACAGGAAGTTTCCACCCATCATCCTCAGGCAAATCAAATCCGAAATCAACAAATCGGATTCGTATTCCAATTCCATTATCTGATTGATGACCTTAATGCCCGGGAAAATGTTGTTTTGCCTAGGTTAATTGCGGGGACTAATAAATCAATAGCTTATCAGAAAGCTGATGAACTTCTTCACCTGATGGAACTATCTGATCGAGCTCTGCATTACCCTAATCAATTGAGTGGTGGTGAACAACAAAGATTAGCCCTCGCTAGAGCCTTAATTAATAATCCCCATATAGTTCTAGCTGATGAACCTACTGGCAATCTTGACCCTCAACATAGCGCTGAAATATGGAATCTATTCCAAAACTTAAACCGTGAACTGGGTCAAACTTTCGTGATCGTGACTCATGATCCAGAATTAGCTAAGTTAGCTCATAAGTCCTATGAATTAAAAGACGGCAAACTATTTTAGAACAATGAAATATTCCCGTGTTTTTTTGATCTTTATCCTGATTTTATTATTAATCAATGTCCTGTTTTTTGTTTCCTGGCACATATTTGATGTGCAAGGGAAAGTAAAACACTTCATTGAAAATGAAGCTGGTAAGGCACTTAAAGGTCAAATGCAGATTGAAGGTTTCTCTATTAGTGACCGTCAAATCTTAGCTCAAAACATACAATTTGCTTCCAATGATGGCACTTTTAAATTTACAGTAAGTGACGCTCGTTGCCGTTATAATCTCCTCAAATTCATCTTCTCAGGTTTTAAGATACGAAATATATTAGATAAAGTAGAAGTGGATGGAGCTGAAGTTAGCTATTCTTATCCGCCTTTAGTCAAAAAACCTAAAAAGAAACTGGTTATTCCCGATCTGTGCCCCTATTTTAATCAAGTATCTATCAAGAATGCCAGATTTAACCTCGCTTTAGATGTCCCACTTAAAATAGGAACTGAAGGCAATCTCTGTGTAAGAGAGCAATTTAACCATATTAACCTGCAAATGATAAACACCAATGTCTCTACTTTTAAACTTTCTGCTCAAAGTGCAAAGGACGGTAATATCCATGCTAAAGGTGTCCTAGATAAAGGCAACTTAAGTTCCTTACAAACCGAATTGAGAAATTATAATCCCCAGTATATTAATCATCCTCAATTTGCAATTTCTAATACCGATATAGACCTCAATCTTCGTACCTACCGAAAAAGTAAAGATTCAAAACCGGAGTTTAAAACCCAAACCTTTTTGAATAATACTAAAGTGTTATTAGCTTCCAACTATCCTGTATATATTCCATCACTTCATATTTTGGGAAATCAGGACAGATTAGTAGCAGAACTTTCGCCTAGCACAATTGGAACTAGCGCTATAGGTGGTAAAGTTTTACTAACAGGAATAACTGATAAAATTAGTTTGGAGCCTAGCACATTAGAACTAACCCTAGACCTGGCAATGATAACTCCTCAACTAAAAGGAATAGTGGATGCTTCTTTATCCGCTGAAGGATATTTATCACAACCAGAAATTACTCTGAATGCCTCTTCTGATAATATTTCTTACGCTGATCAAAATTTAAAAAACCTCAATCTTCAAGCTTTCTATGCTGACCAGATAGCAAGTTTTAGCCTGGATAATCTCATCTGGCAAAATCAAATGATAAATATCAATGGTAATATTATAGTAGAAAACCGCCAATTAACTGCTTCTTTATTCACTACTCCAATAAATCACCATCTTGAAGAAATGAAAATAAACGCTGACGCTGATTTAGAACTTAATTTCTCAACTTCTTTACCGGAAGTAAATGCTCAAATAAATAATCTATCCTATGCACAAAACGAAGTTAATTTAGAAGGATTAACTGGTTATATCAATTTTCTCCCCCTGGTCTCTGAACTCAAGAAAAACTATTATCTTGATTTAACACTACATAGCCCTCAAGGTATAAATTTATCGCTCGTAGGTGATATTCAGGACCGCTATTTTCTTATGGATGCTAACTGCAAAAATTTAAATATCTCACACATCTATACTAATAAAACTATTACCGAGATCGCACCTGAAGTTTCTGGCGAAATTCAATCTTTTCTCTCCGAAAACAAACTTGTTCTTGCTACCAATCTTGATCTTGAACTGCTATCAAAAGTAGACTTCCAATCCAATTTGGATATTATAAGCTCCTACGACCTGAAAAATAAAAATGGAACGATAATCCTGGATGCCCCTTCAAAATTGGATAATAATCCTATTAAGCTGGAAGTTATTGCTAATCTTAAAAACACCATTATGGAATTCCAATCCTTAAATATCAATAACCAAATTTACGCCCAGGGGCAGATAGATTTTAAAAATATGAAAAATCCTCACCTTCATCTTACCGTCCAGGACCTAGATTATCAAGATATTGAAAACTATTTTCCCACACTTAATCTGCCTGAATTCCAGAATCTGGACCTATCCCTTGATTATAACCCTGATGAAATCAAATCCCTTAACGCAAACTTAAGCTTCAACGAATTAATTATACCGGGACTTCTCCCATTCTCAAGTAATTTAAGCTTTGAAGGACCATTACAGCAGGTCCAACTAACCGGGACTATAAATAATAATTCCAAAGCCTTAGCTTCTATCTCCGGTTCTTTAAATATCATTGATAACCTGGACCTTGGTCTTCAGGCTATATTTACCGACCTCAATTTGAAAGATTTGATGTATTCTCCTCCCGTAGAGGGAAATGTGGAAGGAAATATTGGTTTATTTGTATCAGACATTTTATCTCCAGAACGAGAATTTAGCCTGGATGTTAATGTTAAATCCAATCAAATCGCGGTACCTGATGTTGTTCAGCTGGATGATATACGGATTATGCTCGCTCAAACTAAAAATGTCCTAATTATTGATACTTTGTATGTACACTCTAATGAGTTAGGAACCGTCGCAGGTTCAGGTGCTATTGATTACAATCTTCTTACCAATACCTATTATGAAGGAAATCATACTCTACAGATCATAGTAGATGGCTTGCTCTTTGAATGGCTGGATAAAAATGTACCTCTGGTAAAAAATGCCCGCGGTAAAGCTCATTTAGATTGCAGTATAAAAACTTTTGAAGATCAACTTATGGTTAAAGAAGGAAATTTTTACATTCTTAATGGTTCAATACTGCTTCAAGACCAGGCAGAAACTATCCGTAATATCAACATTAGAGCCAAAATTCAGGATAATAGGATTCTTCTGGATAATTTTACCTGTTATATGGGTGAAGGTAAATTAACCGTAATAAATAGCTTTGATTATGATGAAAGTGTCCATCTTAATGTCGGATTTTTAGACCTCGGAACCTTAGCTCTAAAAATAGACGAGCCAGGAGCTCTTATTTATATCCCTGAAATTACTCCACCTTTAAGTCTCAGTAAAGTTATAATTCACGGACAAAATACTGAATATGCTACTATCTATGGACCTTTTGAAGATATGACTATCTCTGGCGAAATTCTAGTATATAATGCTAATATCATCTTCCCACCAAATACAAATAACCTCCTAAATCTTATCTATAACATTGGTAGCTCTCTCATTAAAGAAGAAGAAAAACCTAAAGAACCTGTGCCTTTACCTTTCACTCTTGACCTTATGATTCGTCTGGGCGAAAATAATAAATATGCCACTTATCCTACCAACTTTTACTTGCAGCCAGGCAGCTTTCTGCATCTAATTTATGACGGTCATAAATGGAAAGTAGCAGAAGCAAACATTTCCTCTGAACAGGGCACACTGGATTTCTTCGGCACTATCTTCCAAACTGAAACACTTACCCTGGAAATAATGGAATCACAAAATAAAATTGATATTAAGGGAAGATTTAATTATCGTTCTCCTGATGGAACCATCGTAACTCTAGATATTGGAATGGACCCCGATACCTCTAAACCATTTCTACAAAGACTAAACTTCGCTCTTAGTAGTGATAATGAAAATGACCTCACTATTGCCAGCATTATCCAAAGAGAAGCTATGCTTAGAGAAAAATCAAGTCAAAATGCCCCTGAAGAACAAAATATCCTACGTCAAGAAGCGGTAAGTATAATCTCTGAAAACTTATATTATTCACTCATTTCTCCGGTTATCTATCCTGTAGAAAATTATCTCCGAAAATGGCTTAAACTGGATAGCTTTAGCATTAGAATCGGTTTTATCCAAAATCTCTTTAATGAATATAGTACCAGCACTTATCCCTTTGATGGATACACCGGTATGAACCAGTTTATGTATGATATCGTCCAGTTCAGCTCATCTATCCTCCTTAATAATCTTTCTGTCTCTATGAGTAAATACCTCGGATTAAGAATGTTCCTGGACTATAAATTCACACTGCAAGAAGCTACTGACCTGCAAACTACTAAATTCCTAATTTATCACGATACTTCCTTACGCTGGATTCTTCCGCAACAATATAGAGTAACTTATACCTTCAAATATGAACCCGTTACACCTAAAATGACACACGAAATTATGGTTCATAAATCATTGCGTTTTTGGAGTATATAAAAAATAGTCCGTGACTAATCTCTAACCTTTTTTAATATTATCACAGTGTTAAATGTGTTCAACCTTATAATTATCCTTATAAAAAATTCCTGATGTCCGTTTAATAATTGTCTGTACTTTTTAAGTTATGCCCTTATCAATTTATACTGTTGCCGAAAGAACTAGAAATTTTTCTATCTAATTTAATAATAAAAGGTTAACTATTAATCTTGTACTAAATATATATACTCGCCTAAAATTCCTTTTTCAGATATTAACCTCTTGACTCCATCCTGTCTCTTTTTTTCGTAAAGAGCTAAGAGAGAGGCAAGTAGGAGACAAGAGCCTTGATTTATTAGCTAAAGCTAACTTATTAGGTGAGTTACAATTAGAAATAGGTATTCGTGTCTCTTATATAACATTTGCCATAATAATATTATATTTGTGTAATAATTATTTGTAAAACAATTCGTTTACATATATTATGAAAAGTTGTCTGATGTAATCCTTTATTATAGAGTATATTATAAATAAGGACAAAGTGTTATAAATTATCTTTGGCTAGGACAAAATAATAGTTAACTTATTATAATAGGGTTAGATAGAAGCATTAACTCATTTAACAAATTAATATTTATTAATTGACAAAAAAAGACGCTTTATAATATTAGAATTCGGAGATAAATATGGAGAAAGCAAAGAATAAAAATATATATATTCTGGAGGATATGCCTATATTTGAAGCCATACTTAACTTAGCTTTGCCCAGTATGTTAAGTATGATAATAAATATATTATATAATCTAACAGATACTTTTTTTATAGGTCAATTAAATGATCCAATTGCTATGGCGGGGGTATCCATAGCCCTACCTTTATTTACTATGCAATCTGCAATTGCTGGTATCTTTGGAATTGGCGGTGCGAGTTATCTATCAAGGCTCTTAGGCAAAAAAGATTATTATCAGGCAAAAGAGACAGCAACTATCTCCATATTCAGTGCATTAATTATTTCTATTGTTGTGGCTATTGTTGGAATATTGACTATGCCCTTCACTTTAAAGGCTGTAGGTGCCAGTGCTTTAACCATAGCTCCTGCCAGTCAATATATGCTTTTTATGTTTTTAGGTAGCCCTATAGTCTTTGTAAAATTTACTATGGTCCAGATGATACGAGGTGAAGGTGGAGCTAAATATTCTATGTACGGTTTGTTTATAGGAACAGGAGCTAATATAATTTTAGACCCCATATTTATCTTTGGATTAAATATGGGTGTTGCAGGGGCAGCGATTGCAACAGTAATTGGACAGGGTCTGGCAATGCTCTATTATATTTGGTATTATCGTTCCACGCATGCTGTTGCTGTTCCTGGGAAAAAATATTTACATATCAAATGGAGTATAATTAAAGAAATCCTCTATATTGGTGTTCCTGCTTCTTTAAGTCAGATAATGATGAGTGTAGGTAATGCTATTACTTATAATCTTGCTGCTTCCTATGGAGACGCATCTGTAGCATCTCTTGGTGTTGCATCCAGAGTATTTTCCATTCCCCTATTTGTTTTTATCGGAATGTCCATAGGTGTTCAATCACTGATTGGTTTTAACTACGGAGCAGGTAATTATTCAAGGATGAAAAAAGCTATAAGAACTGCTGTAATAGTAAATCTGGGATTAAGTTTCATCTTCACTTTAATCTTTATTCTTTTCCCTACTGATTTAATAAGGATATTTATCCGTAATGAAGAGATTATTAACATAGGTAAAAAGGTCTTGGAAGCTTATGTCTGGGCTATTCCTTTTGCTAGTGTGGGTAAGATTTTTATGAGTAGTCTACAAGCTATGGGAAAAGCCATTCCCGCTCTTATTGTTTCTCTCTCCAGACAAGGATTAATCTACATTCCCGCATTATTAATAATGAATAAATTCTTCGGATTCAACGGACTGGTTTATGCTATGCCTATAGGTGACGCTTTTACTACTATTCTATCCTTTATCTTTGTCTATTATATTATCCGTAAACTTAAAACTTCACCAGCAGCTCCCATATCTCAAGAATATATTCCTTTCCCTGCTGATGAAGCTTAATATTTATCGTTCAATGTTTCTACGAGCCTAATAAAAATGATAGTTTATAGTAAAACAAGAAGATTTACTATATAAACCTGGTCATTAATGATCCAAAGTTGAATAATAAGATCATATAAATCTTGACAGAACAATGTTATTCAAAATATTATGCTTTCTTGATTTTTTATAAAGGAGACACTTTTTTATGATTAATGTTTCTCTTTCCCCCGAGGGAAAAGAATATCCTTTACCTACTGAAAAAGATAATGCCCGCGAGCGTGAAAACCTGTTAAGAATAACGGAAGAACAACGGAAACTCGGCAGAAAGATAGTGGTTGTTCAGGGTTTAGGTTTTGTTGGTTGTGTGATGGCAGCAGTGATAGCTGATGCTACAGATGAAAATGGCAATCCATATTATTATGTGCATGGACACCAACGTCCTTCTAAACGTTCTTATTGGAAAGTTCCAATAATTAATTCAGGTGTTCCTCCGGTTAATTCTTCTGACCCAGAAATCCCTCAGATATTCAAAAGGACTGTATTGGAAAAGAAGAATTTCCGCGCTACTAGCGAAGAATTTGTTTATTCTTTAGCAGATATTGTAGTGGTAGATATTCAATTAGATGCCGCTAAACCATCATTTGGTGAAGCAGAAAAAGGGTACTGTGACCTTTTAGCTTTTCGTGAAGGTATTCGCACTCTGGGAGAACGTATACGTCCTGATTGTTTGGTTATGGTAGAGACCACAGTTCCACCAGGAACCTGTGAAAAAGTAGTTAAGCCTATTATGGAAGAGGAATTTACTAAACGCGGATTAGACATAAGCATTCATCCGCCCTTAATAGCTCATTCCTATGAAAGAGTTATGCCGGGAGAGAATTATGTAGCATCAATCCGAGATTTCTGGAGAGTTTATTCAGGAATTAATCCAAAAAGCGCAGAGCTCTGTCGCGAATTTCTATCCAATGTTCTAAATGTTAAAGAATATCCTCTTACCCAACTGGATAGTACTAATGCTTCAGAATTGGCAAAAACGATGGAAAACACCTACCGTGCTGTTAATATTGCTTTAACTCTGGAATGGGCACGTTATGCAGAACAGATTGGAGTAGATTTATTCAAAGTAAGAGAGGCTATTCGCAAGCGTAAGGGCACCCATGATAATATGTGCCGTCCCAGTTTGGGTGTTGGTGGATATTGTCTAACTAAGGATCCAGTTCTCGCTAATTGGGCTATGCAAACTCTTTTTGAGATTGATGACATTTTAGAAGTGGCAATTAAAAGTGTTAATATTAATGATACTATGCCACTTCATACGATAGATATTATAAAAAAAGAAATTCCTAATCTCCGCGATGTAAAAATAGCAATTTTAGGTGTGTCCTATCTGGAAAATATAGCTGATACTAGACATTCACCCTCTAAAACACTGGTGGATTTTCTTAGAAAAGAGTTTGCTTTAGTTTACACTCACGACCCTTATGTAGAAGTTTGGTCCGAGCTGGAAGATGCAAAAGTGGAAAAGGAGCTGAATGCTGTATTACCTCAAGCTGATGTGGTTATCTTCGCTGTAGGACATAACCAATATAAACATTTAGATCCTGCAGAAGTTGTTGCTATGTGTCAGGGTAAAAAACCATTAATTGTTGATTGTTCAAACTTTCTAACCGATAAGGTCATTAACGAATATAAAAAACTGGGTTGTAAGGTTCGTGGTGTAGGCAAAGGTCATATTATTTAAACAGTTATTGAAGTAAAATATATTAAAAGGTGGAAGTATATTCCACCTTTTTTATTTTCGTTTCAGCTATGATAATAAAGATAAAAAAAACGGGCATCAGATTTTATGCCCGTTTTTTTAAGGACTGCGCTATTAGTAACGCTGATTTATATTCAGGGTTACTGAACTTGCGGAAATTATTCAGGCATTGGAACTACTGTAGTATCAGGACTAACTTCTTGAGTAGTATCTATAACCGCAGTAGTATCAATACCTTGCTCCTGGGTTTCTTTGCTCTTGCATGCAGAGAAAACCAGCATACCGATTAACATTGTAGCGATAAGAGCTATTACGACGATTTTTTTCATTTTGATTCCTCCATTTAGTGAAATCTTATTTTTAGGGTTAATTTTTTTACTTAATTGGCAAATTAAAGCCTTGCCTGGCTCAATAAAATAGAAAGGCTCAAAGCCTAAAACTCTTTACTAACCTTTCTCACAGTCCTTAAGCACTTCTATATACTGACCTATTAATATCACACAATAAAATATAGTTTATTTTGTCAAGATTTTTCTAAAAACTTGTTTCTATGCCAGCATGAACCATTCCAGAAGCAAGTGAGGGAAATCCATCCTCTCTATAACCTAAACCATATTCCATCCTTAGAATTCCTAAACGAGTTCTAACCCTCAAACCCAATCCTGGAGCAAATAATTTTGCATTAATAGAAGTTTGGGTTCTTGCATATATCCCATAATCAAAAAAACAGTATAACATAGCATCTGGATTTATTAAATAATGTATTTCCAGATTGGACCAAGCTAAACGCCAGCTGATAAATTCATCTTCTTGATATCCTCTTAAAGAATTAAATCCACCCATAGGATACCATAGATATTCGGCAGAAGTGCTATCATCCAAACTGCATAGATGAAACCCCATAGAGGCATTAAAACGTCTGGATATATTTAAATATTGAGTATAGTATGTTTCCAGTGAGTTTATCCATTGCCTTTCTGAAGTTAGGTATTTAAGTGTGTAATTTATACCTATCTCAATTCCCCGAGTTGGATTAAATATTTGATTTCTGGTATCTAACTGCCAAAAAGCTCCAATGCTATTCGCGGAAGATTTTTCTACTAAAATAGGTCTTCTGCTACCAGGAGATATCTCTTCCGAGGCTAATTCAATTCCATACTTTTGCTTAGCATGGTAGGAATAAATATCGGTCTGTACAGATGATTTTATCCAGGTGGAGTCTTGCACCATACGTGAAAGAGCAAGGTCTCCTGATAAAGGTATATTAATCGGTCCAGATTCATGATAAGCGAATTCTAAATTGCTGGAACTGGGATTTTGACGCCAGTTAAGAGCGATAGAACGGTCACTTCCCCAGAGATTCAGAAATTTCAAGTTTAGATAGCCCGTCAGTTCTGTTTTTTCGTTCATATTATTTAAGCCCATTATCCCTTCCAGATAAGTCATCTTTCCTTCTTCCACTTTGATAAGTATACTACCTGGATCAAGGGGTTCTATATGACAGGATTGGATATAACTTTTGGACAGGATATTTTTTTGGGCAGTTTCAATTGCTTCAGGAGTAATCACTTTTAGCTCATTTAATCCCGAGAGTTTTATTAAGGTTTTATCTTTAGTATATTTATTACCCTGAATAAAATAAATTTCAGGTTTAAACGGTTTTCCTTCTTGAATGCTGATGTATGCTTCTAAATGGTTATTTAACACTAAAGAATCCAACTGCACTGCTGCAAAAAGGAAGCCACGCTGATGATATTCCCTTAAGATATTTTCCATCAATCGGGTTAGCTCATTTACACTCACTTCCTTTTTATCGGAAATAAGCAATAAATCTCGTAATTTTGCCTCAGAAAAATACCTTAACCCAGAAAAGTGTAAGAAGCAATGCTCCGCTGGAATAACTTCTTCTATGTGAAAGGATAATTCCATACCTGTATCAGAAAGTGGTATCAAATCTGGATAGGACACCTGGACAAATGGATGCCCTTGATTTTGCAACCAGGTTTGCAAAGAGATTGTAGCCCTATTGATTTCTTCGGGTACAAATTCCGAGCCAATCTCCAGACCTGAAGCCTGCAACAGCTTATCTTCAACAATGGAGAAGTTTGTATGAAAACTTATCTTCTCTACTATAATAGCCCAATTAAAGCTAAGAACACCTAAAGCGAGAAAGATAAGCCAGAACTTTTTCATAAACCAAAAACTAATCTCTGTCAGCTTTAAGAACTGCCAGAAACGCTTCTTGTGGTACCGAAACAGAGCCTATCTCTTTCATCTTCTTTTTCCCTTCTTTCTGTTTCTCCAGCAGTTTACGCTTCCTGGTCACATCTCCACCATAACATTTTGCTAATACATCCTTGCGCAAAGGATTTATAGTGCTCCGAGCAATAATTGTGCCACCAATTGCTGCTTGAAGTGCAATCTTGAAAAGATGACGCGGTATTACTTCCGCCAGAGTATCTGTTACACTCTTTCCCCAGCTATGTGCCTTATCTCTATGACAGATAAAGCTCATTGCATCTACCTTCTCTCCATTAATCAAGATATCCACTTTAACTACCTCAGAAGGACGATATTCCAGAAAAGTATAATCCAGAGATGCATAACCCCTACTAACCGTCTTAAGTTTATCATAAAAATCAAAGATTATCTCTATTAAAGGCATCTCATAATGCAGAGCAACTCTCTTTTCATCCAGATATTGAATATCTTTTTGAATACCTCGTCGTTCCTGAGCCAATTTCATAACATTCCCAATATATTCAGTAGGCACTATGATTTCAGTTTCCATATAGGGTTCTTTAATAGTTTCAATGAGAGTCGGATCAGGAAAATCCGCGGGATTATTAATCAAGACTTCTTGACCATTTTTTAATTTAATTAGAAATCCAACACTTGGAGTAGTGGCAATAATAGGCACATTATACTCTCGTAATAGACGTTCTTTGACTATTTCCAGATGTAACATTCCTAAAAAACCACAGCGAAACCCATAACCAAGTGCGGCAGAATTTTCTTTTTCATAAACCAGGGAAGCATCATTTAATTTAAGCTTTGCCATTGCTTCTACCAGATTTTCATAATCTTCGCTATTGATAGGAAAAATGCTGGAGTAGACCATCGGTTTAGGTTCTTTAAAACCAGGTAATGGTTCTTCACAACCACCTTTAGCCAGAGTTATAGTATCTCCCACCCGAGCATCTGCTACTTCTTTGATATTGGCAATAATATAGCCCACTTCTCCTGCAGTTAACTCCTCTTGGGGAGACAATTTCAAACCCAGATATCCAATTTCTTCTATATCATATTCATGCTCTGTGGCAAAAAGCTTAATCCGTTCTCCCTTCCTAAGTCTTCCATCAAATAAACGAACTAAGACCACTACCCCCCGAAACATATCAAAGAAAGAATCAAATATCAGTGCTTTAGGTGGAGCATCAATATTTCCCTGGGGTGCAGGAAGTTTTTCACAGATAGCATCCAGTAAATCTTTGACCCCTTCTCCATTTTTTGCACTTACCTTCATAATCTCTTCTGGTAAACATCCTAACAGGTCAGACAAGTCTTGGATAGTGCCTTCTACATCAGCTTTGGGCAAATCTATCTTATTAACCACTGGTAAAATTTCTAAATCATTATCCAACGCCAAATAGAGATTGCTTAATGTCTGCGCTTCTATACCCTGAGAAGCATCCACCAGAAGTATGGCACCTTCACATGATGCCAGTGCCCGTGAAACTTCATAAGAAAAATCTACATGACCAGGTGTATCTATTAAATTTAACACATATTCCTGACTATTATAGCTGTGTATCATACGAACACAATGACTCTTGATAGTTATCCCTTTTTCTCTTTCAAGGTCCATACTATCCAGCACCTGGTCTACTTCCACTTTATTCACTAAATGCGTGTATTCCAAAAAGCGGTCTGCCAGAGTAGATTTTCCATGGTCAATATGCGCAATTATGCAGAAATTGCGGATAAATTCTTGTTTCATTCTTTTCCTTTTTAGTCTTAAAATTATTTCCTTACCCAACTTTTTATGTTATCCCCACAAATCCTATTATCAGTTTTGTCAATGTTTTTACACAATCGTCAAATTCCAGCTATATATATTCCTTCCTTATTTAATGAAATCTCTCTAATTGATAGATTCCTATTTTAGACTTATAAACCAAGTAAAACGATATAAGATAGCTATTATGAACTTTTACAACCTGATTATACCTAATAATTGCTTTTTATGCTTGACATCTAAAAGCGGATTAAAATTAAGGAAAATAAGTAAAATTGTTTTATACATAAGGAGTTATATAAATGAAAAGGACTTATCAGCCCTCAAATCGCTCCAGAAAGAGCACTCATGGTTTTCGTAGCCGGATGGCAACTCGAAATGGTCGTAAAGTTCTTGCTCGTCGTCGTGCTAAAGGGAGAAAGACCCTTTGTGTGTAAATTATGCTTCGGTTGATAACGAAGCATAAGGAATATTTGGAGTTTCGCAATCCAGACCTCTTTCTGCGAACTTCTCATTTTAATGTTCCGGTTATTGTTTCGCCATTTGAATTTGCAGTTGGCATCACGATTGGAAAAAAGATAGGAAAAGCCCATATTCGGAATAAACTTAAACGGAGAATTAAAGCCTGGTTTCACCAGCACAAAAATGAACTACCATCAGGATTTAAACTTAATCTTATTGCTCTTCCAGGTGCAGGTGAATTGAATTGGACTCAATTATGCGAAGAACTGAACGAACTAACTCAACGACTTTCTTAGAAGTATTAATCCCTATTCTCCGTTTACCTAATCTGGTTATAATAGGTCTAATACACATCTATCAAAAGATGATATCACCCCTCTTGCCTAAGGTTTGCCGTTTTGAACCTTCCTGCAGTAGTTATAGTCTTCAAGCTTTCCATAAATATAACTTTTTTAAAGCTTTAGGACTAACTATCTGGAGGTTAATACGCTGTAATCCCTTTTGCAAAGGAGGTTACGATCCCCTACCCTGAGGAGTATTAATGGATAAACGCACTCTCATATCTCTTTTAATTGTATTAATCCTGTTCACTATTTTACAGGTCTATGTTTTTAAACCTCCCACACCTCCTGCTGAAAGTGAACAAGTTCAAGATAGTCTGGCAAAAACTGTCCCCGATACCATAAACACTCCTGTGGCTGTTCCTGCCACTATTGCTAAATGGGATAGCCTTGCCTCTTATCCTGATAGCATAAAAACTCTCACTTTAGAAAATGACAATTTCACAGTAAAGTTTAGTAGTTTAGGTGCAAGCATAAGCTCTGTATCTTTAAAGAAATATTTCTGGGCAGATAAACCTGTTCCAGTAGATTTAGTTCCAGAACAAGGTAGATTAGCCGGAATTTCTCTTCTGGGATTAAATGTAGACCAGAATAAAGATTTAAAGCTCCTAAACTGGTATTATACCCAGCTTGATTCCAGTGTTGTGTTCTGGTTAGGAGATGAGGCTAATCCTCTGGTCAAAAAGGTTTACACCTTAGATGATAAATACGGCATTTTAATGGATGTAGCGGTTAGTAGTTCTTTCCCAGTATATGGCATAGAATATGATTATTCAGATGGAATAGCAGATACGGAAAAGATTAAATCCAATCTAAAAGATACCGATTACAAATTGCTTCTTTTTTATGAGAACGAATTACAGAAATATAGTCTTTCCAAAGTACGTAAGAAACAACCTCAAGGTCCAGTAAGTGCATTTAAATGGGCAGCTTTAAGAACCAAATATTTTACCATAGCTATAAATGAGACAGGAAATCCCTTAACCTCCAATTATTTTGCCCAGGTTTCACCGACTACAGGTAATCCAGCTATAGTTCTCAATTCTTTTGATCGTAGTCCCTCACAGAATTGGGAACAGCATTTTCTCATCTATGCTGGTCCCGCAGACTATAATCTTATGAAAAGCTATACAGATACCAAGATGGAATTGATTCCTGAAAGAGGTCCCGGATGGCTGCGCTGGCTTTCCAATCCTATTGCCTGGTTGCTCCAATTTCTTCATAGCTTTATTCCTAATTATGGTATAGTAATCATAATCTTTAGTATCCTGCTCAAGATTATACTTCAACCTTTGACCAATAAGAGCACTAAGGCAAATCTGAAGATGCAAAGCATTCAGCCTCAAGTGCAGGAATTACAAAAGAAATATAAAAATGACCCCCAGAGAATGCAGCAGGAACTTTCCAAACTGTATAAAGAAGCAGGTGCTAATCCTTTCTCTGGCTGTTTTCCCTTACTACTGCAAATGCCCATCTTTATTGCTCTTTACAATGTGCTTCGCTATACTATAGATATGCGTAATGCCAGATTTTTCGGATGGTTGAACGATCTTTCTGAACCTGATCCCTACTTGATTCTTCCGCTTATTATGGCAGGGTTTATGGTTCTACAAAGTCTAATGTCTCAACCTTCCAAGGAAACTTTAGACAAAATGGATGACCAACAAAAAGCTATGCAACGAAGCACTAAAATGATGACCTGGTTAATGCCCATTATTATGTTCTTCATATTTAGGAGTCTACCTTCTGGTTTGGTGCTCTATTACACAGTCTTCAATATCCTCAGTGTAATTCAAATGTATTATATGAAGAAAAATATGAAAAAGAAGGAATTACTTAAATGATTACCATTGAGAAAAGTGGTGCAAAAGTAGAAGAACTCATTGCTGAATTTCGTAAAGAATATGGACTGAAAGATTGGGAATTTAAATATGAAATCATAAAAAATCCTTCTTCTGGTTTATTTGGACTCCTTCCCAGAAAAAATGCTATGGTGCGTTTTTACTTGCCTGATATAGAAGAAAGAGTTGCTTCTTTTTTAAAAGAATTACTCATCAAAATGGATATTTCTTATAAGGAAATTAAGATCCATAAGGAAGGAAAATCCATCTATCTGGAAATCATTAGCGAAGAAGAATCAGGCAGACTTATCGGAAAAAACGGAAAGATGCTGGATGCAATGCAGTATCTATTGAATAAAGTATTTGAGGAAAATAGTGCAATTGACCACATTTATCTGGATGTTGATGGTTATAGACAAAGACAACAAGCCCAATTTCTAAGACCTTTTCTTTCTATCTTCCAGAAAGTGCGTTCCGAAGGAAAACCCTATACCTTAGAACCATTGAATGCATCAGAACGAAGAATAATTCACAAATATATAGAAAAACAAAAAGACTTGAGCACTCTAACTATCGGTGAAGGAACTAAAAAACGGATGGTTATATTTCCTGCTCATCAATCTGCTTCGGAAGCTCTTATTCATAGTAGACAACAACGACAGCAAGGTCAGCATAACCCCAAAAAAAGTAATTTGAGATAAAAAATTTATGGATATAATCGTCAATCGTATTGACGCTGGAAAATACTGGACAGATAGTGGAGCCAGCTTTGGTGTTCTACCGCGTGCTATATGGGGCAAAGAAGTCCAGACGGATGAACTACATAGAAGAATGCTGGCATTAAACCTATTACTTATTTGTTTACCAGAACGAGTCATTCTGGTGGATACTGGCTTAGGGAATCGTCTTTCGGAAAAGCAAATTTCTATCTATAATCCTTCTCCTTTTATGCTACCTGTTTCTCTCGCCGAATTAGGTGTGCGAGATATAGATGTTACTGATGTGATTCTAACTCATCTTCATTTTGACCATTGTGGTGGAGTTATCACTAACTTTGGAGATAAGGAAAGACTAACTTTCCCCCGAGCAAAATACTGGATTCAAAAATCTGAATGGGAAATGGCAAAACATCCGGATGACTTAAATAAAGCCTCCTATGATTTTGAACATCAATTATATCTATTGGAACAAAGCAACCAATATGAACTGATTGAAGGCAATCTGGATATAGCTGAAGGTGTAACTTTGATTAAAACTGGAGGTCATACTGTTGGCAGTCAGATAGTAGAAATTGATACTCCATCCGAATTTTATATATATCCAGCTGATATTATCCCTACTTTCTTTCATATTTCTCTTGCGGTAACCTCTGCTTACGACCTTTCTCGCACGGAAACTTATAAAGCAAAACTATATATTTACTCTCGCTTAAAAGAAAAGAAGGGAACCTTACTTTTAAATCATGACCCCCAACGCTGGGAAGTAAATTTCTCCGAAATAAAATATTGTAAATAGAAGAGATTTAAATTATACTCTCTCTCCTTGCTTTTGTTTACTATTCTTTGGAAGACAATCTATTCATATCTACAATAATAAGCAGTCTGCTCTGAAACCTTAACTCTATATTTTTTGTCTGCAGGAACTAAAAACGATTCGCCCTTACCATAAGTTTTCCAATCTTTTGAACCCGGTAAGAGTACCGTTAAAATACCGGATACTACCATCATATATTCAACTGTTGAAGTAACAAATTCAAATTCACCCTTATCCATTACTCCCACTGTAGCCATACCTTGTGAATTTTCAAAAGCAATAGACTTTACTTTACCTTCAAAATATTCAAATACTTTCAGCATCTAATTCTCCTTTTTATTTACTATTTAATCCTAAACTACCGTTTAAATTATTCTCTTATTCTGTAAAGCTATTTTTCCAACAATAATCAAACAAAGAAAGTCCCATTTACTTTGATTGAGAGATAGTTAAATAAATATTCTTCTTTTATGCTACAACCTGATTAGCCTGTAAAAGATGAAACTATAGCAAGTTTTATGGGTATTGAATCTACCTAACAATCGATAACCAGCATTCATAAGAAAAATATCTATAAATAAGCAATATGACTTCAACTCTTTATCCTGACTGGTAGATTCATACAATTTTCTTGACGCATCTACACCTTGCAAAGGAAGGTTATTATTAAAGAAAAAATAATAGGAATGAGGCAAATGCGACAGTTAATCATTGCAGGAAATTGGAAAATGCACAAGGATGCCCAAAGCACGGAGGATTTTTGTAATGCTCTTGCTCAATATCTGGTAACTCATAAACAGATGAGAGTGTTACCCCTCATAGCTCCAGCCTATCCTTTTTTAGAAAAAGCTTTAAATATCCTAAATGGATTACCCGTAGAAGTAGCAGCACAAGATGTGAGCTCTCATCTTGAAGGTGCCTATACTGGCGAAGTTTCTGCTAATCAACTCAGTTCTCTTGGATTACATTATTGCATTGTAGGACATTCAGAACGCAGACAATATCATTCTGAAACTGATGCTATGGTGCGTGATAAGCAACTTCGCTTGAGAGAACAGGGTATGATACCCATTGTTTGTCTGGGAGAAACTCTCAATCAAAGGCAAGCTGGTAAAACGCAAGAAGTTATCTTATCGCAATTAAATGGTTGTTTTGAAGGCATTGAATTGCAAACAGGCAAAGATGTGATTATCGCATATGAACCCGTATGGGCTATAGGAACTGGTCTTACAGCTACTGCTAATCAGGCTCAGGAAGCTCATCTTTTAATTCGTAATTGGTTGAAAGAACATTATTCGGAAGAAATAGCTCAAAATGTGCATATACTCTATGGAGGCAGTATCAAACCAGAAAATATTTACGGACTTATCTCTGAACCAGATATTGATGGTGGTCTGATTGGTGGAGCCTCCTTGAAAATAGAGGATTTTTGTAAAATGATAGATATTGCCGTAGATTTGATTAATAGTGGGAGCAAATAAATGATTGATTTGAAATATATTCGCACTCATCCTCAAGAGGTGCGAAATGCTATCCTTAATAAAAATGAAAAAGCTAATCTGGATGCTATTCTTGCCTTAGATGAGAACAGACGAAAACTGCAATATGAATATGACCAGTTGAGAAGTAAACAACATCAGGTTTCCCAGATTATAGTATTGAAAAAGAGAAACGGTGAAGATGTTAGTGAACTCCTGGCAGAAATGAGTGAAGTAGCAGAGCAAATCAGAGCTTTAAACGCTCAACTTACTGAAACCAATACTCAGTTAGAAAATTTGCTGTTAACCATACCAAATATCCCTCATCCAGATGTTCCCATTGGAAAAGATGAATCTGCCAATCGGGTCATAAAGTTGTGGGGTGAAAAGCCAAACTTCACTTTTACACCTTTAGACCATTTAGAATTGGCTGAGAAAAATAGGCTTTTGGACATTCCCCGAGGAGCAAAAATCAGCGGTTCCGGATTCCCTGTTTATACAGGAATAGGAGCAATTTGGGAAAGAGCATTGATTAATTTTATGTTAAACTTCCATATCCAGAAACATAATTACACTGAACTGGCAGTTCCAGTGCTGGTTACACGTAAAACTATGACGGGAACAGGACAATTGCCTAAACTGGAAGATGATATGTACCGAATTGAAGCAGATGACCTTTTCCTCATCCCTACTGCGGAAGTGCCAGTTACTAATTTTTTTGCCGATGAGATATTGCCACAAGATAGACTTCCCATAAAATTCGTATCCTACACTCCTTGTTTCCGTCGTGAAGCTGGCTCTTATGGTAAAGAAACCAAAGGCTTACAACGCTTACATCAATTCAATAAAGTAGAGTTAGTTCATTTCGTAGAACCTTCTACTTCCTATCAAGCTTTAGAAGAGATTAGAGAAGACGCAGAAGAAATTTTGCAAGCTTTGAATCTTCATTATAGAGTGGTAGAACTATGTACCGGTGATTTGAGTTTTGCTTCAGCCAAAACTTACGATATAGAAGTCTGGGCTCCAGGTCTGGGAAAATATCTGGAAGTATCGTCAGTTAGTAATTTTGAGGATTTCCAAGCTCGTAGAGCAAATATACGCTATAAGGACAAACAAGGTAAACTTGGCTATCTTCATACTCTCAATGGTTCCGGAGTAGCCACACCTCGTTTAATGATAGCGTTGTGGGAAACTTATCAAACGAAAGAAGGAACTATCAATGCTCCAGAGGTTTTAAAAGAATATAATGTGCCTGAGATTACTGAATCAAGTAAAGGATGGTAATTTATGAGCGGAAATAGATTAAAAGAAAACCAAAGCTTACGAGGCTAAGAGATTATGGAAAAACGGGAATTTGACTTCTTTGAACTAATAAGGTTGATTATCCGCAACCGAAAATTCATTATTATATTTGTTGCAGTGGTTAGTGTAGCTGCAGTTATCTACAGTCTGGTTACACCTCAAATCTGGAGGTCAACTGCTACTTTCTATGTTATAGGGGACCAGACCTCCTCTCTTCCTTTCAACATAGAAGGTTTGAGTGGTCTAACTGCCGGTCTTATGGGAACAACAAATTCTCAAAATGCGATAAATGCCGTAATAGCTATGAACTCCCGACAATTTTCGGAAAAGGTGATTCGCCATTTCAATCTTATAGATTATTACAAAATAACCACCAAGGATTCTCTCAAAGCTATGGATAGTGCTCTGAAAATGCTTCATACTAAGACTATGAAAATAGGTAGTGACCCAGAAACTGGTTTGGTGACTGTTAGCGCTGATACGAAGGATAAGAAACTCTCCCGTGATATAGTAAATTATTATCTGCAACAATTGGATATCTATAATAGAGAAGAAAAGATTACCCGTGGCAAAATGAATCGTGAGTTTTTGGAAGCAAGAGTTAATGAAACTCGCGCCGAAATTGATTCACTCCTGCTGGCATTAAAGGACTTTCAGCAGAGGCATAATGCTGTTGATATTGAAGCTCAAACTTCCTCTTTAATTAAATCCTATTCTGATATTATAGCTACCAAAATGAGTACTGATATAGAACTGGAACTGGCAAGAAAGAACTATGCTGAAAATTCTCCTATTGTTTTGGAACTAAAAGACCGAAGTGAGGCTTTGGCAAAACAGATAAAGCAATTGGAAGCAGGAAAAGAACCTCTAAAACCAAGATATCTGATTGATATTGGCTCTCTTCCTGATCTGGCAACTCAATATGCTCAATTGAAAATGAACCTGGAAATCAAATCCAAAGTATATGAATTTCTCTATCCGCAATATGAAGCAGCTAAACTGGAAGAATTGAAAGACCTGCCAACTCTGGATATACTGGATACACCAAGAGAAGCAGGGTTAAGAGTTAAACCAAAAAGAGCAGTAATGTGTATCATTGCTTTTGCGCTGGCTGTTGTGGTGTCTATCATCATAGTTCTGATAAAAAACGCTCTGGAACTGAATAAAGAACGCTGGCAGGAGATTAAAAAAGAATTATAAGTGGGTGTAATGAATATGCTAAAGTTAGTGGCTGAGAAATCTATTTATCTCCTTGCCGCTTTAGCTGTTCTGGCAGTAGCAAATTTTCTCCAGACACTTCAGTTAGTCCAAATAGGTTTTATTGGCGTTGTCTTTCTGGCTTGGGCAGTTATCTCTCTAATTTTTGGTATCAGTGTAAGAAATAGCCTAATCTTCTGTTCGCTTTTCTTTATAAAACCTATACCAACCAGTTTCTATTGCGTATTGTTTATCCTGTTAATTACATTTGTATTTGAATATCAGCGCTCCCATCCTTTAGTTATACCCTATCCGGTAGCCTTGATTGTCCTTTTATTAACTTCTTGTTACGGATTGATAAGAGCACGAGAATTTTATTATTCCACCCAATATTTTGCTGCAACGGCTATAGTTCCTTTAATACTTTTCACTTTATTAGGCAATACCAAACTCCAAAAAGAAGATTTTATACTCTGGATAAAATCTATTGTAATAATAGGAATATTTCTTAGTATAATTGGTGTGTTTATGGCATTAGCCCATCCAGAACAGCGTCTGGGTTCTTTGTGGATAACTGCAATGACCATTAATGGATACTACACTTTAGCCTTTTTCTTCTCTATTGCCTTAGGCATGGAAGCAGAAAATAGTAAGAATAAATATTTCTGGTTTATTGGAGCAATCATTATCCTACTGGGTATGTTATATACTTACACTCGTATGGCTCTTTTAGCCGTATTATTTGGTCTTATACTTATTATTATAATGGTTAAAAAACTCCGATATATAGGAATGCTTGTGCTTTTGCTCATTCCTTTAATTATTCCCTCTTCTATGGTTTCAAGAATAAAATTGGGCTTGACCTTTGATTATTCTATTGTTATCAGAGCGATAGCCTGGTTTTATGCTATAAGACAGATTAAATTGGCACCCTGGTTTGGTATGGGTATTGATGTCTGGAGACATTGGTATGCTGCAATTATTCCTCTTGATTTTCTCTATGCTGAACATCCTCATAATATCTTTCTCAAGATTTGGGTAGAGCTTGGAATATTCGGCTTTTTAAGCTATTTTTATATCATCGGTGCCACCGTCAGAAAATACTACTTGCATTTAGTTAAAAGACAAAAAGATTATTTCAGTACTATAATTTTCATCGGAGTTTTAGCATTGCTATTTGCTTGTTTAACCGATATATTTATCCAGCAGTTTTCCGTTAGTATGCTGTTCTGGATAACCTTAGCTTTTATGTATAGATTAGCCAAAAATAAAACGCAAGGTGAACTACAATGAAAGAGTTCCAAAAATTAGTGGATATTATTGCTCAACTTAGAGACCCCGTTTCAGGTTGTCCCTGGGATATTAAACAAACGCCACAAAGCTTAATCCCCAATATGGTTGAAGAATTGTATGAAGTTGTAGAAGCCATAGAAGATGGAGATAATGTCGCCTTAATGGAAGAATTAGGAGACCTCTTATTGCACATTGTTATGCAGGCACAACTTGCTTCGGAATCAGGAGCATTTAATATTATAGATGTCTTAAACCATATAAATGACAAACTGGTGCGTCGTCATCCTCATGTCTTTGGTGAACTGGAACTAAAAGATGCTGATACCGTGAAGAAAAATTGGGAACGACTAAAGAAAGCAGAAAAGCAAGAACGGAAAAGTGTTCTGGAAGGCATACCACGAGCCTTACCTGCTTTAATATATGCTCAAAGAATGCAGGAAAAAGCTGCATCGGTTGGTTTTGATTGGGATGATGTACCACCTATTCTGGAAAAGATTGACGAAGAAACCAAAGAACTAAAATCTGCTTTAGAGACTGAAGACCAGACACGTATTAAAGAAGAAGTGGGAGATTTACTCTTTACCATAGTGAATCTTGCCCGTAAATTGCATCTTGATGCAGAAAGTGCCTTAAAAGAAACAGCAAGGAAGTTCTCTAAACGATTCCAGTATATAGAAGAGCAATATCGTCAAAACGGAGAAAATATCAATGAAGCATCGCTCGAAGAACTCAACTCTTTCTGGGAACTCTCCAAGAAAGAGGAATAATTTCCAGTATCTAAGATTATATTTAATCTTTAGCACTCTCGTTCTCTTTGTTGTTATTGCCATCTATAGTCAGGTTCTAATTCGTAATGCTAAAAGAGAGCAAGAATATGTACCTCGTATCTTTGCTAAATATATAGCCTATACCAATAACTACTTGCGCCAATCAGAAAAATATGCCTTAATGCTGGCAGAAATAACTTCCAAGACCTTTGATGCTTTGAATAGAGAAGATTTTCAGGAAGCTATCAGTAATTATATGCTATTTGAATTCCCTCAAAAAAATCCTATTCCTGTCATCATTACCGATATAGATTCAGTGCCACAACTCTGGAATCAAGTAGGAGTTTCACCAGATAGCACCTACGATAGTCTTTCTGAGCAGTCCCGACAAATTTTGCGAGATAAGATGAAATCTATGGACCGTATAGAAATAAAATCAGGCAACCGAATAGTTAATTATGTCTATATTGCCCGTCCTCTATCTTTACAAGAATTTATTAAGAACATTGATTATTCTGTGGTAGTGACCGACAGGGATAAAAGACCACTCTACTGGCGAAATGTTGAAATTCCCGAGGATAAAAGCTGGGATGAGATAACCCCGGAGGAAAAATCACAACTGCATAAAACTATGAATGATATGTATGAGGTTTATTTGGGTGATACTTCCGACCAATTAGGTTATATCTATTTCTCCACTCCTAAATATCTACCCAGAATTAGATATCTTGTCTTTCTGGAACTGGCTCTGGCTGTATTATTAGTAGGTTTTAGTAGCTATGGATTATTCCTCGTAAATAGAACCGAAAAAGATACTCTGTGGATTGGCTTAGCCAAAGAAACAGCTCATCAATTTGGAACTCCGATAACTTCTCTTATGGGATGGATAGACTTGTTAAGAGAAGCTCCAGAAGAAGGAATTTCCGGTCCAGAATTGAGTAAGATGGTGGATTATATGACTACAGATTTAAATCAGTTAAAAAATATCGCCTCTCGTTTCGGGAAGGTAGGTTCTCAAACCAAACTGGTCCCGACAGAATTACATACCGTCTTGCAACAAACTGTTTCTTATTTTAAGGAACGTCTTCCACATCTGGGTTCAAAAATGGATATTCATCTGATATCCAAAATCCAAGGAATAAAGGTGATGCTGGATACCGAACTTTTTACCTGGGCTATGGAAAACCTGATAAAAAATTGTATTGACGCAATGTCATATAAAGGTGGAAATATCTTTATCACCGCAACACATAATAATAAATATGTATATATTCATATCCGGGATGAAGGAAAGGGAATCCCACACTCTCAATGGAAAAAAATCTTTGAACCAGGAATAACTACTAAAACTCGCGGCTGGGGTCTGGGATTAAGTTTGGCAAAACGTATCATTGAAGAATATCATCAAGGAGTGATTAAAGTGCTTACCAGCACTATCAATGAAGGAACAACTATAGAAATCAGATTAAATATCGCCGAACAGGAGGAGGAGAAAAAATGAAATATTTACTCTCTACCGAACAAATGAGAGAATTGGATAGAAGAACCATTAAAGAGTGCAATCTATCTTCAAGAATACTTATGGAAACTGCAGGTAAGGGTTGTGCAGATTTATTAGTCCGGGAATTTCCTGCTCAAATGGAAAATGGAATCCTTATTCTTTGCGGAAATGGAAATAATGGGGGTGATGGAGCAGTACTTGCTCGCTGGCTACATCATTATGGTTATGTAGTAACCCTGGTGAATATTCAGCTGGGCAATCTTAGCTCCGAAACAAAGACAAATTTTGCTATATGCCAATCCCTGGGAATAAAAGTACATAAAGTTAAATCCGATAAACATCTGGATTGGTTGAAGGAAATGGTCTCAATGCATAGTATGATTGTAGATGCCATCTTCGGAATTGGATTTAAAGGTGAATTAGAACCCTGGTTAAAGGAGTTATTCTTTTATATCAGTGCTTTTGCCGAGTTCAAAGTTGCCTTAGATATACCTTCTGGTTTGAATGCTGATACGGGTGAAACCGAAATGGCAATCTGGGTTGACACTACCTTATGTATAGCCAATCTGAAGTTAGGACATATCCTGGGAATGGGTAGAGAAATCTGTGGAAAGCTGTATATAGTTGATATTGGGATACCAGCCTTATTCTATGGAAATGAAAATAATTATGTGCGACTCTTTACCGAACGGGATTTCTTCCCTCCCATACGTATATCCACCTATCATAAAAATGACTATGGTAAAGTTTATATTTTTGGCGGAATTTCAGGCTATACCGGAGCTTCTATTATGGCAGCAAGAGCTGCTTTAAGAGCTGGATGTGGTTATGCCTTTGTCCTCTCTCGCAATAAATTGATACCTATCTATTCAATTAAACTAACTGAAGCTCTATATCTACCTATACCAGAGAATCTTGAAGATAATTTACCCGATGAACAAGCTTTACAAGATATCCTCTCCAATGCTACGGCAGTATTAATAGGTCCTGGATTGGGCAAAGATGAATTTGCCTATAAACTGCTGGAAATAACTCTGAAGTATGTTGATTTACCCCTGCTGATTGATGCGGATGGATTAAATATCTTAGCAGAACATCCTGATTTATACCAATATTTAGCCAAACCTAATGTTTTAATTACACCGCATTGGGGAGAATTTATCCGTCTGGCAAAAATAGAAAAAAGCGAATTACAAGAGGATTGTTTACGAGAACTAAGAGCTTTTGTGAATAAATATCAAGCTCAAGTTTTGCTGAAAAGTCATTTCAGCATATTTTGTAATAGAGAAGAAACTTGGGTTAATATCACCGGTAATGATGGATTGGCAACAGGCGGAAGTGGAGATGTTTTATCTGGAATTATTATTTCCTTTTTGGCACAAGGTTTGTCTATCACTGAAGCTGCTATCAATGCTTCTTATCTCTTGGGCGCAACTGCAGAAAAACTGGCAAAGAAACGTGCTACTGCCTCCATTTTACCTACAGATATCATAGATAATTTGTTTATTAAGGACTAATAATATAAAAAGGATTTAATCTTGAAAACCCTTGCTGATTTAAACACTCCCATTTTCTGGGCAGAAGGACATCCTGGCTCTTTAGAAAGAGATAAATGGGTAGTTAGTGTTATCGGAAACTGTGTTAATCCTCAACAATTTACCTGGCAAGAACTTCTTAAGCTACCTCAAAAAGAAGTGCGAGGAAGATTAACCAGTGTAACTCGCTGGTCAGTAGAAGGACTTTGGACTGGAATAGCACTTTCCACTATGTTAGGTATAGTAGAAATGCTACCTACCTGTAAATATCTAAGATTCTGGTCAGTGGGTGAAATATATGACACTTCTATCCCACTAGAAATAGCTTTAAAAGAAAAGTCTATGCTTGCATATAGTTTTAATAAAGAATATCTTACCGAAGATTATGGCGGCCCTGTCCGAGCTTTTATACCATATCTCTGGGGATATAAATCAGCTAAATCTGTAGTAAAGATTGAGCTGATGGAATATTATATACCTGGCTTCTGGGAAAAGAGAGGATATACAGATAGTGGTGAAATTGAACCAGGTCCCTGTCGGGATTTGAATGCAGAAGGTGAAATAAAGTATATTAAGGAACCTGGAGAAGTGCAATTTTAACTACTAGCACATTAATATGATACTGATATTGCTATAACCTGATTTTGCCTTAATTTATATATAGATAAACCTTCTTGACTATTATGAAGATAAAATTATTATGGTGATTAAAAGAAAATTCAATAATAATAAAAAATATCGTTATTTAGCTGGGAGAAGAGAAGCTATGGTGAAAATTCTCCTTATAATGATTTTCAGTATGAGCTGCTCTTTACTCTTATCTCAAGATAACTTTGAAGAATATAACTTACTAAAGAATTATGTATTACCTCCTAATGCCATATCTTTTGATGAATTGACAATAAAAGATAGTCTCTTTTTAAAAGATGATATTCCCTTCACTGGAATAGCTTATGAAAGATATGATAATGAGAAACTTGCTAGAGTGGTAAGTTTCTATGAAGGAATTAGGTATGGTCCTATGTATATATGGTATCCTAATGGAACTCCTCAACTGAGTACTAATTATCGTCAAGGTAAACTCCATGGTTGGTTTTTTGGATGGTATAGCAATGGAACTATCCTTTATAATATGGCTATTAATCAGGGAAAATATGTAGGTGATTACCAGGATGATGATGATAGAAGACAGCAGCAAGAATTACCAGAATATGAAGGAGATGCAGGAAGCCTTAATGAACGGGATTAAGTTTAAACTCACACAGGATTATATAGAAAGGATTAATAAACAATGAATGAAACAGTTATTAATAAATATACTTCTAATCACTTCAAGAAAATGAAATCTGAAGGGAAAAAAATCTGTATGGTAACTGCCTATGACTATGCTATGGCAAGATGCGTACAAACCAGTGATATAGACCTTATCCTGGTTGGAGATAGTCTAGGAATGGTAGTTTTAGGCTATGAAAACACCCTATCTGTAACTATAGAAGATATGATTCATCATACAACTGCCGTGAGAAGAGGTGCCCCTAATTCTTTCATCATAAGTGATATGCCCTATATGAGTTATCACCTTAATCTGGAACAAACTAAAATTAATGCAGCAAAACTTATAGTGGAAGGAGGAGCAGATGCTGTCAAACTAGAAGGAGGTTCTGAATCAAGACTTGCAGCTATCTCTGCTATCCTGGATTGTCAGATACCTGTTTGTGCTCATATTGGTCTAACACCTCAAAGTATTCGTATATTTGGTGGCTATAAAGTGCAGGGGAAAACTCCTCAAGCTTATAGCCGTTTGTTGAAACAGGCGGTTGCCTTAGAAGAAACAGGTGCTTTTATGCTTGTATTAGAAGGTGTTCCAGAAGCACTAGGAAAAGATATAGCCAACACTTTAAATATCCCTGTTATCGGTATTGGAGCAGGTAGATTCGTAGATGGACAGGTGCTGGTAATCAATGACTTACTCGGTTATTCAGATATAGTGCCCAAGTTTGTGAAAATCTATGCCTCACTGGATAAAGTTATAGTTGATGCTTTAAACCAATATTGTGCGGAAGTACGAGAAAAAGTTTTCCCCGATGAAAATAATGTATATTACCCTATAAATAAAGAAGAATAAGGATACATAATAATGAATACTGAAAATAAACAAGTTGAGACAATGACCGCCGACGAGAAGTTTGCTGCTATAGCCAATCTAAAAAATAGTTTGGAAGAGAATTTTATCAGTTTAGGAGAACTGCTTTCAGAAATTAAACGCAGCAAACTATTCCGTAAAAAGGGTTATGATAATTTTAAAGATTTTATTGAAGCAGAGTATAGTCTAAGCGCTACTTTAGCGGGAAAATTAGTCAAAATCTTTGACCTCTTTATTGATGATATGGATGTGGATGAAGCTACAGTCAAGGAAATAGGCTATGACCGATTACAAATGATATATCCTATGGTAAATAAGAGTGATTGGGATATAAAAGATGAATGGTTAACGATTGCTCAAGAGAAACCTGCTAACGAGCTGCGTAAATATATTCAAGAATTAAAAGCCAACGAAAAAGAGGAAAAAATTGACCAGAAAAAGATATTAGTTGATCAGTATCTGGAAAGAATGACCAGTATCTTTAACTGCTCTCGCACAGAGCTGGATTACAAACTGGCACTATACTTTCAAGATATGGAACCAGATCAAATTAAAAAAGTGGTCCAAAAACGACAACGCCAGTTTGAATCGGAATTAAAAAAGGAGGAATCCACTTGAAACACAATAAACAAATAAAAATCCTCTGGGTGGATGATGAAATAGAACTTCTCAAATCATTCGTGTTCTTTTTAGAAGAACGAAACTACGATGTTGACACCTGTAATAATGGCAATGATGCTATTGAAAAGGTGCTGGAAAATAAATATGATATGGTAATCCTGGATGAAATGATGCCCGGGTTAGATGGCTTAACCACCCTGCAGGAAATTAAACGTATCAATTCTTCACTTCCTATTATTATGGTTACTAAAAGTGAAGAAGAAGGTTTAATGGATAAGGCAATCGCCTCTCAAATCGCTGACTACCTTATCAAACCTATCAATCCAAATCAAATTATTATGGCTATCAAAAAGATATTCCAGGCGGATGAAATAAGAGCAAATCAAATCGGAGAACAATACAGTAGTTTCATCGCTCAACTTAATCAGAATCTATTTGATAACCCAGGATGGAATGAATGGGCTAATATCTATAAAGAAATGTCTCAATGGGAAATCCAGATAGATGAAATAAATGATGAGGGCTTACGGCAAACTCATTTTCTGGAAAAAAGAAATTGCAATAGTGAATTTACTAACTATATTGAACGAAACTATCGTAACTGGCTCCGATCTGATGAAAGACCTAATATGTCTTTTGATGTTATTTCTCAGTATATTGCACCTCATTTTGACCTGCATATACCTATCTATTTCATTATTATAGATTGTATGCGCTTAGACCAATATCTGGCTATTCAACCCTATATCCAAGAACTATTTGATGAAGAGATGGACCTTTATTATTCCATACTCCCTACTGCCACTCCTTACAGTCGTAATGCAATTTTCAGCGGAATGCTTCCTATGGAAATAGCAAAACATTTTCCCGAATATTGGAGTATATCTGGAGAAATGGACAGCTCTCGCAATAGAAACGAGCATCAACTTTTAGATGAACATATCGCTGAACTGGGTTTCAATCTAAATCCATCTTCTAAATATGTGAAAATATTTAATATGGAAGAAGGTAATTTCGTTCTTCGAAAAATTGAAACCTGGAATAAAGAAAACCTGATTGTATTAGTATATAACTTTCTTGACCTTTTAGCTCATCATAGATCTCGTGACCAGATATTGCAAGAAACTATTCCCAATGAAGAAGGTTTGCGTGCTTTCACAAAACACTGGTTCTTACATTCTGCACTCTATGAAGCACTTAAACTTATTGCGGAACAAAATGCCATATGTATTATTACTACAGACCATGGCTCAATTAAAGTAAATCGCGCTACTCAAGTTATAGGTGATAAAGATACCTCTGTTACAGTTCGTTATAAAGTAGGAAAAAATCTTAGCGCTAATGAACGACATGCCATCTTTTTGAAAAAACCTTCTGAATTCGGACTCCCAAGTAAAAGTATTGTAGATAACTATATCTTTGCTCGGGATGATTATTATTTCGTCTATCCTAATGCTTATCATCAATATCAAAAACAGTATAATGGCACTTTCCAGCATGGTGGAGTCTCTATGGAAGAAATGATTTTACCTATAGCTACTTGCCGTCCAAAACACCTTAAAATTTAGTTGACATAACTAGCAAAATTCTTTTAATTGGATTTAGGATTGTGCAATATGTATATCGTCCCAAAAGATGCAAGTTGCAAATACATTTGTGCTGGCAGCTTTTGGGACTTTTTCTTTTACCTATACTTAGTTTTGAATCTTGGTTGAATGCCTATGACTATGTCTTCTAGTATAAAACTAAAAAGTAAGCAGGATACTTTTAAATTAGCTGAATTTCTTGCACCTCTATTGGATGCAGGTGACTTAATCTGCCTTTATGGAAATCTTGGTTCAGGTAAAACATTCTTTGCCGCTGCCTTAGCAAAAGCTTTAGGAGTTCCTGATTTTGTTACCAGTCCTTCTTTTATTTTATTAAATCAATACCAAGGTTCTAAATTTCCCCTATATCATCTTGATCTTTATCGCCTGAAAAATGAACAAGAATTCTGGGAATTAGGAATAACTGATTTCATAGATAAAGGTATCATTCTTATTGAATGGCCCGAACTGGCAACTAAACTCCTGCCTGAAACCATTCAAAATCTGAACTTGCACTTCTATTTTGATGGAAAGAACAGGACAGTTGATATTGATGCTAAAGATAAATTTGCACCTTATTTTATTAAATAAATTTCGCTCAGGAGGATAAAATGAGCTTTAATCCCTTATGGATAGCACTAATAGTAGTCGTGTTAATGATTATCTGGGAAATTGCTGGAAAACATAAGTCCCCTCAACGAGGATGGATTATAGCTGGCACTTGCTTTATTTTAGGTATGGCAGTTTTCGGCTATTTCTTCCAGCAAAGCAGACAATCTTCTTCTCTACATGTGGTCGGTTATGCCAGTAAAACCTTTGAAAGTGATATGGCAAAGTGGACTCTGTCTATGCAAAAAAACACAGATCTTGGCGGACTGATGAATGCTTATACCACATTAAATAAGGATGTGAATGAATTCAAAAAATTGCTGCTGGGAAAAGGCATTGCCGAAAAAGATATTGATATTCAACCACCTACCAGTTCTCCCGTCTATGATAACAGCGGAAATATTACCGGTTATAATGTTAATCAAACACTCTATATCCTCAGTAAGGATATCCCTACCGTAGAATCAATCGCTCTTGACCCCCAATTCTTTGCCCAACGTTCTATCATATTAATCCAATCTAATCTGGAATATCTCTATTCAAAACTACCTGACTTGAAAAAAGAAATGATAGGTGCTGCTACAGAAGATGCTTATGCACGGGCAAAAGAAATTAGTTCTGCCTCCAAAACTCATCTGGGAAAACTTATCTATGCACGGACAGGAGTCTTCCAGATTACAGAACCTTATTCTACAGAAGTTTCTGATTATGGTTTCTATAGAACCAATACCCGCACTAAAAGTATATCTGTCACTGTCACAGCAGATTTTCGCTTGTAACTATTCTGAAGATATTTAGTTGTATTCTCGCTACTAGGAACTGTAACTACTCTTAGTGAAAGCTTCCCTTTTGCCCAAAATTATTCCGGAAAATCAGATGTAAACTTATATAGATTTACATTTTACTACTAGCGCTCAGAGTGATAAAATAGAGCTTGATTACTTCATAAATAATTAGTTATTATTATTATAAATCCAGAAGAGTAAAATAAATAGACAATAAATTATTTAAAATATCCAGATGTGTTATTCCCCTTTCATAAAGGGGTGTCTCGCAGAGACGGGGTATTAAACTCCCCTTTCATAAAGGGGTGTCTCGTAGAGACGGGGGTATTTTATTCCCCTTTCATAAAGGGGTGTCTCGTAGAGACGGGGTATTATATTCCCCTTTCATAAAGGGGTGTCTCGTAGAGACGGGGTATTTTATTCCCCTTTAATAAAGGGGTGTCCTGCAAGGACGGGGTATTTTATTCCCCTTTCATAAAGGGGTGTCTCGCAGAGACGGGGTATTAAACTCCCCTTTTATAAAGGGGTGTCTCGTAGAGACGGGGTATTAAACTCCCCTTTCATAAAGGAGTGTCTCGTAGAGACGGGGTATTATATTCCCCTTTCATAAAGGGGTGTCTCGCAGAGACGGGGTATTAAACTCCCCTCTTTCCCAAAATTTAAAAACCAAAATTGCATTTCCTGAAAATCAAAAAATAAATCTATTATATCTAATCCCAATATGATAACTTGCAATTATTCTATTCCCTTCCTGAAGAATTGAATCCTTTTATGCTCTACATCATCAGATTTACACCCCTGGATTTTTAAATGCTTCCTTCCCTAAAGAAGATGTCCAGCTTATGTCCAGCTTATGTCCAGCTTATGTCCAGCTTATGTCCAGCTTATGTCCGAAATGGGACATCAGCTATACTTAATCTCTGCTAAAGTGTTATATAGAGGAAAGACATCACCTTAAGATAGTTTATTTGCTTGACATAGAGCTGATTTATCTATTTTAGGTAATAAAATATAAAGGATTTGGTAAATAATAGAGGATATTAATGGAAATCAGTAAGACCTATGAACCTCAACAAATAGAAAAGAAATGGTATGAATTTTGGGAAAAAAATGAGTATTTTCAGCCCGAAGGAGACACCTCAAAACCTCCATTTACGGTGTTGATGCCACCTCCAAATGTTACAGGAATCCTTCATATGGGTCATGTCTTGAATAATACTCTGCAGGATATTGTGATTCGCTATCATAGAATGTTGGGAGAATCAACTCTCTGGTTACCTGGAGTTGACCACGCCGGAATCGCCACACAAAATATGGTAGAAAAAGAACTTGCCAAAGAAGGAAAAACACGGCAGGAAATTGGAAGAGAAAAGATGCTGGAACTGATCTGGAAATGGAAAGAAGAAAAAGGTGGACTCATCATAGATCAACTCAAAATGCTCGGTGCTTCTTGCGATTGGTCTCGTCTGCGTTTTACTATGGATGATATGCTATCTCGTGCGGTTAAAGAAGTCTTTATCCGCCTTTATGATGAAGGTTTAATCTATAAAGGAAAATATATCATCAATTGGTGTCCACGTTGTGAGACTGCTCTCGCTAATGATGAAGTGGAATACAGTGAAGAAAATGGTAATTTATGGTATATTCGTTATCCTTTAGTTGATGAAAGTGGATTTGTTGTAGTTGCCACAACACGTCCTGAAACAATGTTAGGTGATACAGCTGTAGCGGTTAATCCTCGTGATAAACGCTATAAACACTTGGTAGGAAAAGAGGTAGAGCTTCCCTTAACTAGTAGAAAAATCCCTATCCTTGAAGATGAATATGTAGATATGGAATTTGGAACTGGCTGTGTTAAAGTCACTCCTGCTCATGACCCTAACGATTTTGAAATAGGTCAACACCATAATTTGCCTCAAATCCTGGTAATGGATGAACAGGCAGTTATGAATTCTGCTGCGGGCAAAGAATTTGTTGGATTAGACCGTTTTGCCTGTCGTGAAAAAGTAGTGGAATTATTAACTCAGCAGGATTTACTGGAAAAAATAGAATCCTACACCCATTCTGTTGGGCATTGCTATCGTTGTGACACGGTTGTAGAACCCTATCTTTCTGACCAGTGGTTTGTAAAAATGGAGCCACTTGCAGGACCTGCTATTGAAGTAGTAGAAAAAGGTGAAATCCGCTTTCAACCAGAACGCTGGACTAAGGTCTATATGCACTGGATGCTTAATATACGCGATTGGTGTATTTCTCGACAAATCTGGTGGGGACACAGGATTCCGGTCTACTATTGTGATTCTTGTGGTAAAATGATAGTAGCCAAAGAAATGCCTACTATCTGTCCTCAATGTGGCAGCAATTCTTTTCATCAGGACGAAGATGTTCTGGATACCTGGTTCTCCAGTTGGCTATGGCCCTTCTCCACTTTGGGCTGGCCTGACGAAACTGAAGATTTAAAACGCTACCTTCCTACTCAAGTACTTATCACTGCTCCCGAAATCATTTACCTCTGGGTAGCCAGAATGATTATGAGCACTCTGCATTTCATCCATATTATTCCCTTTCAAACTGTCCTGCTTCACGGCACGGTTAGAGATGAATACGGGATAAAAATGAGTAAATCTCTGGGGAATTCTCCTGATCCAATTGATATTATTGATAGAGTTGGAGCAGATGCACTCCGTTTTTCTATGGTTTTTGGCACTCCTAAGGGTGCCGATGTAATTTTTAGTGAATCTATTCTGGAAACGGGACGCAATTTTGCCAATAAAATCTGGAATGCCTATCGCTTTATAATGATGAATATTAAAGAAGGCGAAAAACTACCCAGAAAAGATGAACTTCAGATGGAACTTGCAGATCTCTGGATTTATTCTCGCTTAAATGAAACAGCAAGAAATACTGCTGAACATTATCAAAACTTGAGATTTAATGATGCGGCACAAGGAATTTTTCAGTTCCTCTGGGATGAATTCTGCTCCTGGTATATAGAACTTTCTAAGGACCGACTGAACTCCAATGATATCCTTTCCAGAAGCACTACTCTTTATATTCTGCTTGATGTGATGCAAAACTCTATGCGCCTTCTTCATCCTATTATGCCCTTTATCACCGAAGAAATCTGGCAAAACATTAAAAAAGTGTTTCCTCAAACAGAAGATGCTCTCATTATTGCTGCTTTCCCTTCCTGCGATGAAAAAATGATTGACCCCGAGATTGCCGATGATATGTCCTTTATGCAAGAAGCTATCACCGCTGTCCGTAATCTAAGAAAAGAACTCAACCTCAATCCTGGCATTCCTATTTCTCTGGTGATTAGAGTAGCAGAAGAAAGACAAAAAGACCTGATTGAACGCTATACCACTTATTTCAAAAGATTGGCAAAAGTAGAAAATATAGAACTAGGAAGACAGATATCCAAACCTAAAGCCTCCATTGCTGCCGTGGTTCGTAATCTGGAAATCTTTCTTCCACTTAAAGGAATAATTGACCTGGAAGCTGAAAAAGCACGCTTGAGTAAACAAGTAGAAAAACTGCAAAGGGAACAACAGGCAGTTAAAAATAAACTGGATAATCCTCTTTTTCTCACTAATGCAAAACCGGAAGTTGTGGAAAATGAACGCAAACGCTTTGAAGAAGTGAGCATAAAACTATCCTTGACAAAAGAACTTCTTGAAGATATACAGTAATTGAATATTAATAAATAAAATCCATAAAATATTAAGT
>DFOM01000034.1 GCA_002376725.1 Cloacimonetes bacterium UBA3541
ATTTTGTAAAATCGGAGTTGTGAATTATCATATTTAAAGAAAAGCTAATGTGATTTTGGCTTTTAAATTAAGGTTAAAAGGTAAAAGAATGAAGCATTATTATTTATTTTCTTTATTTAAAAACAATGAAAGGAGGTGCGAAGGAGAGGAAAAATATATAAAGAGTTGTATGGTCCGGTGTAATCCAATAATAACACCGAATTTAAAGAATGATATTTATTATCAAAATGTCTTAAGTATCCCCGCAGCTTTAAGCTGCAACTATTTAACCAACTATCAAATATCTCCATTAGGCAAGAGGTTTAAAGAGATGTTTTATCTCTTTACCTCTAAATTTATTCACCATTTTAACCCTCAACTAACTTTTTCAAAAATCTAATTAAAAAAGGAGTTTTATTATGAAGAAAAATACTGTATTTATCCTAACGCTAATATTACTTTTAGCATTGTCTACTTTGGGATTTGCAGATACTGTTCAAATAGGCACAGGAACAGCTACAACTTCATATTTACCTATTAACGGTTTGTATGGATATACCTACTCTCAACAAATCTATCTTCAAACCCAGATAAATAAGAGTGGTAATATTACCAAGCTCAGATTCTTTTATGTTTCTGGGACTATAACAAATTCCAAGGATTGGGTTATTTATATGGGACATACCACCAAGACCTCATTTTCTTCCACTACAGATTGGGAACTATTTGCTAATCTTGTTCAGGTCTTTGCTGGTGATGTTTCCAGTTATTTACCAGCAGCTAATAACTGGATGGAAATACCTCTAGATAATCCTTTTGAGTATAATAATGAAGCTAATCTGGTTATTGCTGTAGATGAAAATACCAGTGGTTATGGTTCTATGAGCTGGGGTGCTTTTACCAGTGGTGATAATACGGGAATTTATTATAGAAGTGATTCTGAAAATCCTGATCCTGATTCTCCTCCCACGGCTTATTCCAGAACTGGTACTATTAATAGAATTCAACTGGTTTTCACCAATACTTCTGCACCCCTAGCGCCTACCTTATTATATCCTTCTAATGGTGCTTGGGCTTTTACAAATGAAGTTTTATCCTGGGCTCCAACTATGGGAGCTGGAGATACTAATTTTTATGATGTGTATCTTGGCACTTCCGCCGATCTATCCGATCTAGACTTAGTGAGCAGCAATCTAACAGTCACTACTTATACACCTACACCAACTTTAGCCGCAGGAACTACCTATTACTGGAAAGTAGTAGCCAAAAATGAAATAGGCAGTACAGCAAGTGATATCTGGAGTTTCAAAACACCAACTGCAACTCAATTAGCCGAAAGTTTTGAAAATACCGATTTCCCGCCTTTGGGTTGGGCAAGGACAACACCAAGTACATCTTATTGGACAAGGTCAACTTCTTCCTCTACTCATGGTATTGCGTGTATGTATGCTTATACATCTACTTCAACTGTATATGATATTTCAACTCCTAAATGCACTATTACTTCTGGTAGCACCTTGAATTTCAGTACGATGGCAACAAGTACAAGCCAAAAACTGCAAATACTATATTCAACCGATAGGATAAACTGGACTAAAATAGGAGCTGATATTACTTATGCTACTGCTAATGTCTGGTATAATATATCTATTGATTTAAGTGATTATGCTGGTGAAAAATATCTTGCCTTCCGATCTCCTGCTCAAACTTCAGGTTATTATTCTATTTATGTAGATGCTGTTTTTGGACCAGAAATTACACAGGCACCTCCCGATCCAGCGGTATTAGTTTATCCCGCTGATGGCGGTTGGGCTTTCCTTGATGATACACTATCCTGGACAAGTGGTGGAGGGATAGTAAATGGCTATAATTTATATATAAGTGATAATGATATTGTTGATGATAGTGATTTTATTATAGATCAAACTGGCACAACTTACAAACTATCCGATTTGGAAGATTTGGTAATTGAGTATGGTCATACTTATTACTGGAAAGTGGTTCCTTATAACAATAATGGTCCCGCAGAAGGTTGTCCGGTCTGGTCTTTCACAACACCAACTGCAACTCAATTAGCCGAATCATTTACTGTAAGTGTTCCACCAACAGGTTGGACTGCTCCTGCAACTTCCTGGGTTCGTGATACCTCAACTTACTATTCTGCTCCAGCATCAGCAAAATGTGGTTATACTAGTGGCACCACCTGGTGGCTTGTAACTCCTAAACTAAGTCCAACTGCGGAAAATCATACACTCTCATTTATGTACAGAGATTATTCTTCAGGTAGTAGTTATGATTATACTACTGAATATACTTATGTGTTAGTTTCTACCACTACTGATTTTACTGATGCAGTTCCGATATGGACAGGTGATTATCTAATCTTTACTACTGAATGGCAGCAAGCCAACTTGGATTTAAATGCTTATATAGATACCAATATTTATATAGCTTTTAAGCATATTGCTACGGGTGGTAACTATCGTTATATTGATAATGTTTTTGGACCAGAAATTACCCCTGAGGCACCTGAAGCACCTACCCTGGTTTCTCCTGCTGATGAAGCTGTCAATGTGAGTATTACTCCAACTTTTTCCTGGACCGCAGCAACCACTGGAGGTGTTCCAGATGGATTCAAGATTTATTGTGGCAATCCTATTGATTATGATAATCCTATAGCTACGGTATCAAAAACAACAACGAGTTATACTATCCCAGGAACTAATGCACTTGAATATAACACTACTTACTATTGGACAGTTTCAGCTTATAAAGAAGGTTTTGATGAAGCCCGTGCAATAGAAAGAAGTTTCACCACAATGGAAGATCCTACTATTTATGATTTCCCCTATACAGCTGGAGATTTTGAGACGGGTGCTTTACCACTAAATTGGGTTGCTACAGAAGCTGTAAGTGGTTCTTCGGTACATTGGGCTGCTAAAAGTGGTTCCACTAGCCATGGTATTACTCAAGCTCATAGCGGAACTTATTATGGTTGGTTGAATTGTTATTTAGCTTCACAAACTTATAATCCCTATTATTTAATTACTGCACCTATTGATTTAAGTGCCACTGATAATCCTAAAAGATTAAATTACTGGTATTGGATTGGGACTAGCAGTTTCCCTGCTACCGCAGATAATCCATTATGTGTGGATATTTCCACGAATAATCAAGAAAGCTGGACAACAATTTATAGTCATTCAAAAACCGAAAATTTAAGTAATTGGTATCAGAATATAGTAGATTTAACAGATTATAATGATGATATTGTTTATCTCAGATTCCGTGCTTATAGCAGCTATAGTTATGGAGAAACTGATATGGGATTAGATGATATTAGAGTAGAAGAAATTCCTACAGGACCTGTCTTAGAATGCACACCTACTAGTTTGGATTTTGGTGAAGTAGCCTTTGGAGTTCTAGTAGGACCTAAGAAAGTCACGGTAACTAATACGGGAATTGGAGTTCTTGCATTAAATCAAGATAATACTCAAATTATTGGTACAGGTTTTGCGATTGATGATTTTGATTTTAGTCTTGAAGCTAATGAATCTGGGCAAATTAATGTTTATTCTAATGCCGCAGAGGAAGGTCTTTTCACTGCAACCTTAAGAATTACTTATGGTGAGCAACAATGTGATGTTGCCTTAAGTGCTACCGGCTTGTCAGAAGGAATTATTGTTATTGGAACCGGAACTGAAGAGCTTGGCCTTCCTATAGACCCTTATTACGGATATAGCTATAGTCAGAGTATCTTCCTGCAGAGTGATATTCATTTAGCCAATAGAAATATTGAAAAGATATATTATTATTGGAATGGTGCTGGAGCTGCTACTAATAGTAATGTTTGGACTGTATATATGGGTAATACAGATAAGACCGCCTTTGATTCAACCAGTGATTGGATACCTATTGGTAATCTAACACAAGTATTTAGCGGAGTTGTAGATTTACCAGCAGTTGAAGGTTGGGTAGAAATTACTCTTGACCCGCCATTCTATCATAATGATACGAATCTTGTGATTGCAGTGGATGAAAATATATATGGTTATGATTCGTATCCAAATGTATATTTTTATTGCACATCGGTGGAAACTAAAGGAAATCGCAGTATACTTTATAGAAACGATTATACAAATCCTGATCCTACATTACCTCCTGCTGGAACTCTAGTGACTGGTTATCCTAATATTAAGTTAGAATTTGAAGAAGCTCCACCTCCACTACCTGTAGAGTTGACCAGTTTCACCGTTATAGTAAGTTCTGAAAATATGGTGCAAATCAGCTGGGTCACCCAAACTGAGACCGAGATGTTGGGCTATTATATCTATCGTTCTACCAGCGAAACACTTGATGATAATGCTTTATTGGTGAGCGATATGATTGAAGCTCTCAATATCACTGAACAGCATACCTATACTTTCACTGATTCGGAAATTGTGGATTCTGGAACTTATTACTACTGGTTGCAGACGGTTGATCTGGGAGGAACTTGTAACTTCCACGGTCCGGTCTCTGTTGTTTACACCAATGCAGCAGACAATCCTATACCTGAAATTCCGAAGGTAACTGAGCTAAGATCCATCTATCCTAACCCCTTCAATCCTGTTGCTTATATTCCCTATAGTCTAGCCGAGGAATCTGATGCTCATTTCTATGTCTATAATGTAAAGGGCCAGCTATTGCGTCATATCTATGTTGGATCTCAACAGCCAGGATATTACCAGATTAGCTGGAATGGAAAAGATGCTAATGGTAAAGCTTGTGGTAGCGGTGTCTACTACATAATAATGAAAGCTGGAAAACAGACCTTCCAGCGTAAAGCAGTGTTAATGAAATAAACTCCTTATTTAAGAAAAAACCACGAAAAAGGGCCCGGCTTTCTATGCCGGGTCTTTTTTTGGTATGGATGTTTTAGTGTAGTAGTAAGGGTGTGTA
>DFOM01000056.1 GCA_002376725.1 Cloacimonetes bacterium UBA3541
TGGAACTATGTATAAAAACCTATCTTTTTATCTAAGTGCTACACAAATAATATAGTTAATATATCAATTTCGGCAATCAAAATTGCTGTTAAATTACAATTAACCATATCCCAAAGCATTAAAAAAATACTCTCGGGAGTGCACTAACACTCTATATTTCTATAAAAGAACGATAAAATAGCAAAAAACACAATAAATAGTTCTCAGGCAACGCAGATATTTCTATAGGTACAATCTGAGCATTTTACTTTAGAATTAGATCCTTTAGGATAATATTCTAAGTTTATAATTTTGAATATTTCGTCAACTAAAATAATGGCTTTATTTTTCATATTATCCGTGATAGTAATTTCTTCTAGATGATTATTGGATCTGGTATAGACAATAAAAGCTTTATTAACTGGAATATTGAAATTTTCAGAAATTAACAGGGCATAAAGTGTTTGTTGGTATATATGTGTTTTAAAGATTTTATTTTCCCAGAAGGCATATTTATAATCTAAGGGTGCAGCAGTTCCATCGTCCAGAAATAGAACTTCATCCACTTTCCCGACTAATTTAAGCTTTTCGGAAGTAAGATATACATCAATTAGTTTATCAATAGCGCCGGCTTTTTTTCTTAAATAATCCTTATTTTGTATGATTTTTAGCTTGTGAATATCTCTACCTTTATTTACAAGAGCTCTTCTATGTTCGTGTTGTTCAACTTTTATAACATTCATATAATATACATAACGAGGACAGAAAAGATACTCTATCAGTTCGGAAGGTGTTATATATTGAAAATCATTCATAGGAAAAACGCTTTTATTTCGTCAGTTATTAATGCAGGGTCAAAAGCTTGTCCGAGTAATTCACAATTATTAAAATCTTCACTACACATAGGGAAAATATATACTCTATCAACTTCTGGATTGATAAGCTCATTAATCTGACAGCTTAACTCTTTACATTTAGTTTTATTCATATCTCCGAGGAATACAGAATACTGCACTCTGTATATACCAGCTTTTTCACAACATTTAGCAACTTTATTGCGGGTTTTATCCTTAACTATATCATACATAACCCAGGTTAGCATTATTCTTCTCCATCATCTTCAAAGCAACTATTTAGGAAATTATTTAATTTTTTGTTAATAGATTTTTCCAGGTAATAATCCCTTTTTTTTATAAGAAAATTAGCAAAAGCATGGGCATCCGTTTGAATCATATCAATTTTTTTTCTATTTTTATTACGATAACGGATGATAGTATCGAAGTTTTCAATGAGTTCTGGAGCCAGGAATTTTTTTCCTTCGGAAGTAAGAGACACACCTTTATGCACCGGTTCAATAAATTCGGGAGAGAATTTATGTCTTGAAAAGATATAAAAGACAGGTTCATCCACTAATATGCGGTATGGTTCAATAAAATCAAATACAAAGGATTTTTTGTTATAATTATCACTATGAAAAATACCGAGATAGGGATCAAGACCAGCAATAATTAAAGCTCGTTCCACTTTAGAATATAAGATACCATAACCGTAGTTAAGCATAGCATTAAAAGGATCTTTAGCAGGTCTTGAACTTCTACCTTCAAACTTGTAATTGAGAGGAATTAACTCGTCAAGCACAGAAAAATAATTTTTAGAAGCGTTGCCTTCCCAACCCATAAAAGAGCCAGTTAGATCTTGAATATTCCCTTCAGAATTCATTATGTTAATTGCAGCTTGTACCATATTATCCATTTTATCCTTAAAAATGTTTTTATCAACCTCTCTTTTAGAGATTAACCTCTGCAAAAAGCGGTATTGATTCATAATCTTAATACAAATCCAATCTTTAATGAACTGTAGACCCGTATTATCAGAAAGCATTTCTAATTGACGCCTACGAATCAATACGGTACTTCCAATTTTAGGGAACCAGATTCTTCCATAGGGATTGCCATATTTATCCAAAAACACGATGTCAATGTTATAATCCATTGCCAGTTGAATGGCATCAGTAGTTATGGTAACCGCATTGGAAATAATGATGGAAGTAACTTTTTCTGGAGCTAATTTCACTTTTTTATCTTCAACCAGGATTTCAAATAAGTCATCCTTTTTTCTGATAAAACTGCCATAGGTATTTAGATGTAATTCCATTATAAAGAGAGACAGGAGGAAGTTTCAAATGAATATATATTTAAGCCAGAATCAAAATTATAGAATTCCGAAATATTTTCTTTTTCTACAAAATAGATATAATCATCCAGTTTTTCTAAGTTAATAGAATCTTGAATGGTTTTGATTTCGTTACTAGTTAGATTAATTTCATAAGAACTGAGAATGCGATAATTTTGTTTGATATTATCCCTTATTTTGAAGAACTCGTTTTTATCGCCTTTTATTATTTTTAAGCTATTTATATCTTCAATAATAGAGTTTTTAGCTTGAGTGGCAGTATCATCTGCAAGCAGATATAAAGAATAATTAGCATAGTCATTTTCAATCAACTTAAAATTCTTTATAGGAATTTGATTTTTAAAATATTGATCATAGTTCAGATCTTTAATAGCCCTTAATATAGCTTCACCTTCAGCTCTAATATCTAAGTTTTTATAATAATCTTTCACGATATCATCAAATTGAATGCTGGTAATGTTTGTATAATCCTCAAGAATTTCAGCGGTTTGTTGTAGTAGATACTTATCATAAATTAATTTACTCAATATATGCTTTTCGTCTTTCAAATTAACTACAAACATTTGTCCGCCAAGCTCTCCATATTCATTATGCCTATTACATCTTCCGGCAACTTGAATAATGCTATCCAGAGGACCAAAATCACGATAAACTTTCTGGAAACTAAGATCAACTCCAGCTTCAATTAATTGGGTAGATACAAGAATCACTTTATTTTTCTTATCTTTTAATAAGTTATTAACTTTTTCAATGATACTTTTCCGGTGTTTAGGTATATGCAAAGTAGTTAAACAAAAAATCTGATAATCTTCAGAATAGTTGGATTTGATATAATTATAAACTTCAATAGCAGAGCGTTTTGTGTTCATAACAATCAGAACAGATTCAGCATCTTCCAGATTAATAATATCTTTACAAAAATCTTTTATATCAAGCGCTTTATTCTGGTCTAAAGGTGAGATATGAATCCTAACGCGATTAAAATCTGGAATATCAAATAGAGAAGATGGTGATAATTCAATATATGAATTTGGAGAATAAATATGTGGTTGCGTAGCAGTACAGGATAAAATGTAAGTATCAAATTTTTCAGCGAGCACTTTAAATAGAACTTGTAGCAAGCAATAATATTTTGGGGGTATATTCTGGACTTCGTCTAAGAGAATAATAGCATTGATGATATTATGTAGCTTCCTAATCATATTATTTTTATCGCTGATTAAGGAATGGAACAACTGCACGAAGGTAGATATTACACAACCTGATTCCCAGGCTTCAATAAAGAAGAGGTTTTTGGGTAATTCTTCCTGGTAATAATTATAATTTGTTTCCTGATTATTAGTTTCAGTGTAGTCAACGAGATGATGATGCTTAACGATATATTTATAATCCAGAGGTAAAGAATCTGAAAGATTAGATTTCAGGACATTTTCAAATTCCTGATAGTTCTGGTCAATGATTGAAGTATAAGGAAGACAATATATAACCCGGCGAGATTTATTTTCAAGATATTGTATGCTATTAGCAAATTCCAGGCAAGCAAAAGTTTTTCCACTTCCAGTAGGAGCAGTGATAGAATATAGTTTTTGTGAATCAGATAGGTGGGGGTTATTTTTGATGTGATCCAGGAATTGATTTCTCAAAGAAGTCAATTTATCAGGACTTTGATTTTTTTCAGCGATTATTTTAGAAGGAGAGTAATTAAGTTTAGAATAAATTTCTTTAACTGGGAGGAAAATCATTCTACTTGCACTATGTTTATCAGCATCTATAAGTACGGAGAACAGTAGATTTTGAATAAGAAACAATTCCATAGCTTTTTCTCTATCATCGCCAAAAGTGTTTTCAGGCAAATCATCTATTTCATCGTAAAGATCATCAATCTTTTCTTTGGTTAAAGAAGGTAGCTGGATATTATGTTGATTTAATAAGGCATTCAAAACCTTATCATCCATCAGACTGGTCTTTACACTTTCATAAATTTGGTGAGTGATATAAGGTGAGTCATTATGATCTTCCCCAAAGGCAGTTAGGTCGCTATGATGTTTCTGGATACATTTATAAGCCTGAGGGGCAAAAAAGGAATATTCTTTCCAATTTTTAAAATTGATATAAGCGATAATAGCAGAGACAGAGCTATGTTGAGAATTGCTTTTTGAACCGCCTCTAATATATTCCTGAAAAAAATATGAAGCTTTACCCAGATCATGCATCAGACCTATTTTTTCGGCGATATCAGCTAAATTTTCTTTCGTGACTAAACTTAAATTTAGTGAAAGGTCCAGAATTAATTCTTTAGATTTATCAGCCACTTCTCTAAGATGTTTATCTAAAGTCAATTCTGGATAACCAGTCCTTGCAGGATGAGAAATTATAATATAGCAATCCTCCTTTTTTTCTCATCGTCCAGTTCATAGACATTTTGAAATTTACCCGTTATTCTATTCCCATTAATATCTACAACGATATTGCCAAAACGGATGGTCTGTCGGTATTCTTTCTTTTTTCCTTTTTCTAATCTTTGTTCCAGAGGCATTCTTTCCATAATCAAATCATATTTATCAGTATCTATATCTCTAATCTGTTCCATATTAATTGCTGAGTCTAAATAATCCGATTCTGCAACAAGACTGATATGTTCATAACAGTTAATCAATTCAAGATTTGCCAGGAATTGTCTCTGACCTAAAGCAATCCCATATCCAAAATCTCGCTTGAGTATTTTATCTTTCAGGATTAGAAAACTATTTTCTTCACTTTTACTGTTAAAACAAAGGTAAATTAACCATTCCAGATTTCCATCACCTCGTGCTTTTAGCAATTCCAGTCTACATTGTTTATGTTCAGAAAGGTCATTGATGATCTTACTTTTGTCTGAAGCATAATTCAGAGTTTGAAAGATTTTTAGATAATTATTACTATTCGTTAACGAGACAGCTATACCTAATTTATCAGAGCTCATCAAATCATAATAATTATCACGAGGTATTTGTAGCATAGAAGCCAATAAACCACAAACAGTGGTTCTGGGTGGCAACATATAAGTTAGCGATGAAGCATTAGTATAAAATTTCCTGAAATGGGCAAATTTACCACTAAGCTTCAGCTCTAAGACCTGATCTGTATTTAAGGGAATATTCATAATTCCCCCTAATTAGTAAGGAAGTTTATGTTTCCAATCTTCCTGAATAAAAATCTTATCAAAATCAGGAATGGAAATCTCCTCGTCTTTCCAGTAATGAATAATATTAATCTTATCCTTGTTCTGATTTAAATAGTTAATTAGGGCACTGATATCAAGTTCATAATCTTCAGGTTTTCGGATAAGACTAAGATTTTCAGCAATTCTGGAGTCGGAAGATTTGACTTTAATCATATTTCTTAAGTCTTTCAAAAATTTATCCTTCCCATTCAATTCAATTCTTAAATAGAGCCGGGGATATTGTCCAATTTTAGTTCTTGTTCTTGCAAGAGGTATAGCCATAATCATTGCTTCATCTAATAATTGGATATCTTCTTCGGTGAGTTTTGTTTCTACAGAAGTATTGGCATTAATGCTCCCGGAAAAAGCTATAAGAGAATAATAAACCCGGTAATCTTGACCTATTCCCTGGCCACCAGAAAAGCTGGAAGTAATGGTAGAACTATCCACAATTTCAACTGGATGTAAAGAATAACCCCAATTGAACTGAACCGGACCAGTAAAATGTCCACCCTTATCTTTTTCGGCAGTAACGGCACCAAATAGACGAACATCTATAAGGTCACGATGCTCTTTACCCCCATCTTTTAATTGTTTGCTTCTTTCATCAGCATCTTTTGCTTTGTTCGTGATAAATATTTCCTGTTCTTTTACTTCTTCAAAATAATCTCTAAGATAGCGTTTCAATCTGACATCTGATACTAAATTAGTGGAAGTAGCATAGTCCATCCGTGGTTTGTTTTCGTTGTCCATATCCCCATTAGGATTGCACATTTGAGCATCGTAAAGAAATAGGATTTCAGAATTATTGTTAATCATCATTTTCCTCCTGATTTGTTTCTGTATTATTATTATTATTTTCCTGGGATTTAAGTTTTTTTCTATTATATTCATAAGCTCTATAATTATTATAAGCTCTGCCACATAAAATATGATAGACCACTTCTTCCGGTGTTAAAGACGATTTAGAAATATTTTGTAGACATTCACGAAAATAATTCTCGGTTATGGGATCAAAATAGGTACCCCAGACATTTCGCTTATCATCTACCAATGCAACAATGGATAAAACTTTCTGAACGGGTATGCCTCTAAGGTTTAGTCTATTAATCAAAGTAGATTTGATATCTTTTTGTTTTTGTTTAGATTCAACTTCGGCAATATATTTTCCTAAAATAAATAAACCCTGAGCATAATAATTATTTCCATACACTTCAGAATGGGTGTTAAAATATTCCTTAAGTTCTTCATCCTCTAATGCGGAAATCAAATTGCGTTCTTCCATAATGGTTACTCCTTCTAATTGATTAAATTTTATTAAATGTTTTAAATATAGATTCATAATAAATGGCGATATATCCAGTTCTTGTCTTTTATAGTAATCTTCACTTTTTAAATTATTATTCTTTCTATTAAAAATATCCACAAACTGGCAAATCAATTTTTTATACTTAAACTTATGGTTATTGAGATAGGTTTCCAGGAGATTGATAATATTTTTATCAATTTTGGAAAAGTCAATTTGACCTGGATGCGATTTTTTTGAAGGTATAATTAAATATCTCAAATCTCCTAAGGATAATTCACCTACATACCCATACATTTCCTCCAAGTTGTATTGCTGTGCCCTTTCAACTAAATCTTCAGTTTTTTGAATCAACTGCATTGTATTGATGTTTCTTATAAAGCCTTTTATGATAAATTCTTGAGAAGTTGGACTTGGTTTATTATAGAAAAGGAGATTGAATTCTTTTATTTTTCGTTCCAACTTAATAATAAAATCAATATCTTTTATCTTATCTTTGATTGACTTTCTTTCAATTAGTTTTACCAGTCTCTTTAATTCATTGGGGTCAATAAGTTCTTCACTCTCTTCAAATTTGAATTTAATCTCCGGCAGAATGATGGTATCCAGACCAAGTAATCTTGTATCAAGGTTTTTAGAAGAATATTGAGTTCCCGTAAGGACCTTTTGATTGCAAGTTTCGCACATTGAAAAAGCATTGCTAGTAAAACTACGATTAACATTATCAAAGTAAAGACGATTGGTGGTGCCATAAAACTTCTGAATCAGAGCTACATCCTTAGGTAAAACAGCATCATTACCACAAATATGGCAATATCCTTGAGTAATTTTCTCGGAATAATGTCTTCCAAATAAATAATAATAAAGGACATCAATATAGCAATCAGCATATTCTCCTTGATGTAATAGATTGCCATCAATTCTTAAAGCAAAGGCTCTTTTCTTAGTTACGGAGTCTTTCAAAGTAGAGGATAAATATTTATCTAAGTATTTGTCATAAGATTTACTAAACTTACTCTTGCTGGCTTCATCTTCATTTAAATTTAATTCTGGTATCAGTTCTGGATCGGGAAAGCCTTCTTTTTGCGAATCTACAATATAGTCACAGCGGAGAATATTTACACTGTTTATTTTCTTATAAAAGGTATTTTGAATATTCATAAGATAATCTAAAAATTGTTCTGCTTTGTTTACATCTGTCCAGCCGATTTTATCAAAATTATTTTCATCTTTTAAACCTTTGATATAATCAGCAAGTCCAAATTGAAAAATAGATTTGGGTGAAATATGAGTAGCATAGATTGATGGATCAGCTGGTGCATAATTTTTAAAAATCATTAATTGGTCTTTATTGGAAGGGATCAATTCGGGTCCCAAAACAAACTTACATTCTTTTTTGCCGGTATCAATATTTAATTCAGTTAGTCTGCCATATTTGATGGTTTCTTGATCATCCTTTTTTTCCTTCCAGGAAAATTTATCCATATCATCTAAAAATTGTTTTACGATAAAAAGTTTCTTTTCATATTCAGATAACTCATCAAATCTTTCTTTTTTTAAAATAATTTCTCCAATCTCTTTATATAAAGATATCATTATTACTCCTCTTTTTTTCTTACTACACCAAAACCTCTTGCACTTTGTTTACCTAGTCCAAAAAATTCTGGGATAAGGAAATTAGTGGTAAAATCTCCAGTAAAACAGAGCATAGTTTGATTGTGGAAATTAACTTCTGCAGGATGAAACCATCCATCCACATTCAAGTTTTCCGTATCTGGGATCCAATATTGAAAAGCTTTAGAAAGTGTTTTCAGGTTGTTTTTCAGGATGGTTTTAAGTTTCTGGTTTTTGTTAAAAGTATCCAGTTTATTATAGGCATCGTAATTTTCTTGATTTAATGCCATCCAGGGAGAGGCAAAATAGTAGTTATAATATTCTTTGGATTGTCCAAAATCTTCTTCTCTAAGAATCATCTCTCTTTCGTTAGAGATAATAGTTTTCCCATTTAATTCTAACTTCCCAACTTCTAAGAAAACTTGTTTAGCTAAATCTATTGCCTCATTTATAGCCAGCAAGGCTGGATGTTTATCAATGATTCTATATTGTATTTGAGGCATTTTGTAACTAAACTTCTGCCCTGGAAGATGATTATGAAAAAGATGATTCTCAGGAAATTGCGTTAGAAAGAAACCTCTAAGCTTAGGTATATCCCTTGGTTCAATAGTGATGTCATTCCAGCTTACGAGAAGGTATCTAACTTTCACCTTAGACCCCTAAAGATAATATTCATCATATCATTCATACCCTACCTTATCTTTATTTTCAATCTTCTAGTTTTACCATAAATCAAGAGATAATATTCTGTCAAGTAAAATTTATTTTTATATATCTAATCCGTTTTTATCATAAATTTCATTCCTTTTCAACTTCCGGTCCACTTTTTGGAGTCCAGTTTGTGAAAGCATATTTTGTTTTAGTTTTAGTAATTTTTGTGGATAGCAAGTTTTGTAATTCTTTATCCTTTATCTGCGTAATCCGCGTAATCTGCGTGCTACAATTTTAATTCTAAATTCATTATCTGTGATATTTGTAACATTATTATTTATATT
>DFOM01000055.1 GCA_002376725.1 Cloacimonetes bacterium UBA3541
ACTTATATCAATCGTTAATACATTTACTCATTTAATCTATCTTTTATGATTATAAAGATAGTTTTGCTGACTAAATATTTTATTTATAGTCAGTTAAAGTATGTTTTCAGAAAAGGAAATGCTGAAAAGTTTGAGTCTTAAGCAGCTATATTTTTAGCGTTGATTATGCTGGTTAAATGTAGACCCTGACCTCTGATTTCACGGATGAATCGTTGCAGATTGGCTAATTTATTCTCGTTATGGCAATGAGTTATAATGATTATAGGTTCTCTTCTTCCCTGATATTTATTTAAAGACGAGATTTTATTGGCTAAGGTTTGTTCTGTATCATCAGGCACATCAAGAAAGATATCTCGTTTCAAAGCAGGATAACCCCGAGCATAAGCTAAGCGTTGAGCAACGGAATTTTTACTGGTAGCACTATCCACAAAAAAGAGATTATGCTGATTTAGCCAGTCTAATATAATAGTCATAATTTCTCTATTTTCTGTTACTGTGCTTCCTTGATGATTATTTGCTCCAACTGCCATAGGAAGTTGAGCATAGAAATCATCTAGCAGTGAAATAATTTCCTCAGCTGAACTTTTAGTAGTGATGCATTTACTTTCTTGAACACCGGTACCTTCCATTGGAATATGAATCAGAACCGGATGACCATATTGAGAAGCAATTTCTCCTGCCTTACGAGTGTAAGGAAGATTAGGTAGCACGGCAAAAGCAACTTCTGCAGGAAGTTCCTGAGCATATCTTTCCAGAAGCTTACCACTATAACCAAAGTCATCTACTATAATAGCAATATCAGGCAATTCAGAACTGTTCAATCTGGTATAGGGATAAGAAGTTAGAGGAGCGTAATCTTTTGATTTTGAGCTATTAGAGCTATGATTAATATTTGTGGACGAATCTTTTGTAGAGGCAGAAGATTTCGCATAAGGAAGCTCACTTTTCTCTGTATCTTTAATCTCTTTTTGAGAGAAGAATTTATCACAAGAACAAAGTGTAAAAACAAATATCAGAAGAAGAGTAAGAGGTATAAGACGAGATAGATTTTTCATTTCCATTGAATCTGGTCTCCAATTTTTAAATTATGTTTTGCTGCTTGTCCAGCATTCAATTCCAGCACATATCTATAACTTTCCCTAGGAGCTATCATATCTTCACTGAAAGGAGTATTATTTTCAGTTATTTGCATAATTTTTTTATCTTTATCTAGGAAAATAATATCCAACGGTATATAAGTATTTTTCATCCAGAACGGAGTTTCAGCAGGACTGCGAGGATCAAAGAGCATTCCTCTATTTTCAGCCATAGATTCACGATACATCAAACCTTGAGTGCAGGCAGTCTTCGTTGCAGCAATTTCTATTTCATAAACTGCTTTAATATCTCCAGTAGGAGAAGTAATGGTTAAGGTCGCATCTTTTCTGAATTCCGTTCCTGGTATAGTTTCCACAGGTTTTTCTTCTGGTTTAGACCTGCATCCATAGAAGCCTAACGAAATACATAAAACCAGGAGAAAAAGAATACCCTTTCGCATTGACTATTTAATTAGTAACATCTTGTGAGTTATAGATTTATTCCCACTTTGCAAGGTGTAAAAATAGATTCCACTGGAAACAGAATTTCCTGCATCATCCAATCCATTCCATTGCACTCTATGAGTTCCAGAATTCATTATTCCATTAATTAAAGTTTTTACCAGCTGTCCTTTCACATTATAAATCCCTAGAAAAGCTGTTTCTTCTTTTGGTAAGGAAAAAGTGATGTAGGTTAAGGGATTAAATGGATTAGGATAATTCTGCGCTAGACTGAAAGTTATATCAGGATGGATAGGATCGTTTACATCTGTATCGGTAAAAATTCTTAAAGAATCATCTCTGCTATTTATATTATAAAAGAGGTCAATACTAGATGCGGAAGTCTGATAATTAATAGAAAAACCTTCAGTAATAGGTGAAGCAAGATTTATATAAGCATACTTTCCTTCTAGAGGATTGAAAGCACTGCGATAAAATTCTCCCAAATTTTCCTCAATGCTTAGATTCTGCAAAGAATCACAAGGCACAAGTTCCCAGTTCAAACATCTTAATTCATTTTCCGGAACAATATAAAAGGAGGCTTCTATTAGGTTATTTTCACCCGTTTCTTCCATAATTAAATTGACTTCAGGTAAAACAATCTCTTCCGCACCTTGGACACAAAAACGGAATTGAGGATTCTGAATATACTGAGCAATAAAATAGGCATCAACTGAGTTTAAAATTTCATTTCCATCTACATCGGCAGCAGTTAGGCGATAATTTTCCCAAGGTGCCGGGTCAATTTCTGCCAGGGAATCATAGCCAACTAGATAATCAAGAAGCAATTGCACATCTTGCAAAGAAACTATGCGGTCTCCATCAACATCTCCATAAACAATTAAATTCGCATCAATACCAGAAATCTTTATATCATCAAGATAGATGCCATCATTATTATAATAAGCATCCGAACAAAGCATAAAACGAATATAAACATTCTGTCCGGCAAATTGATTCAAAGAATAAGTAAGTGTCGTCCAGCTATTTAGTGAACCAGTTAAGCTATCCAGGTCAATCCAGTTAGTGGCATTATTAGAAGCTTGCACATAGACAAAGTCATATCCGCTTTCCAGGGCATAGATGGTTTTGAAACTTAATGTTGGATTTATTATATTTAGCAGAGAGATAGGATTAGTTAATTGAAGTGTTCTGGTAACATTACTGCCATAATTTCCAGTTGGAGAATCAGTTATTACGGTCTCACCCTGGTAAGTAACTATACCCCAGGGTCCAGAAGCTGTCCAGTTAGATAAACTTTCACCAGGGTCATAAAATAATACTAATGGTTCAATAAGAGTAAAGACGCAGTTATTATTTTCCGTAGTAAGCAAAAAGTCGGTTTCATAGACTGTCGTAAGGAAATCATTAAATGTTATATGATAAAATCCTTCAGGGATTTGTGCGAAAGCAAAGCTACCATTAGCATCAGCGGTAGAAGTGCATGGAGGTTCGGTATTCAAAGTAACCGTTAGATTAGGAATTCCGTAACCTTCTGCATTACGGATTTGTCCCATTAAATCAACAGTTGTGGCAGGGTTAAGGATAAAATTGTATTCAGTTGCACCAGTAGCAGGTACAGTAATTTGAGCAGTTTGAGGTATATAACCATAGGCAGAAGCAGTAATGGTATAATTTCCTGGAAGCAATAGACGATGATAATCTCCCACATCGGGGTCAGTGTGGACGGATTTATCATTGCCCTGCACTGTTATGACAGCATCTAAGGGTTGTCCTGTAGTGGATGTGACCAAACCATGAACACCACGGTGCACAAATTCTATATAGGAAAGCATAGATTCTTGATTCAGAGCCCAGAAGTTAGGAAGTTGTGAAGCGGAAGGCCATTTGATAGTACTTATTTCCATTGTGATGTCCATATCATCGGTGAAACCATAATTCCAATCCTGCATTGAGCCAGTAATCACATACCAGGCGGCACCATTAGTGATACCATAGGGAAATTCAGAGCTATTATACATAGAAGAATTATGGGAGGCATAGGTTAGAGCAGCCTGAATGAATAAATCATTATCAGGGGTGAGAGTATATGTATAGTCCCAGGGATAATTTGCTACTAGTGAACCTCCATGAAAATTGGCAGAAAGCACGAAATTATGCTCATTGGAAAAGTTCATTATAGCTATATTTTCTGGAGCCCAGGGATTACCATCAGGGTGCTGAACTCCTGTAGGCATAGGAAAATTCCGATTAAGGTCAATACCGTTAGCATTATAACGCTGTCCCAGAACAAATCCATCAGGATTCATCATTGGACAAATCCAGATTTCGGTATTGTCTACTAGATTGGTTATACGAGGATCTATGTCATATTGTGAAGTTAGCAATTCTATCAAACGAATGCACATATCATAACCCACAACCTCGTCTCCATGCATAGATGAAATATATTTGAATTCTGGTTCAGCTTCTTCTATATTGGGATTATCCGTTATTTTTAAAAATAATATTGGTCTGCCTTGAACTGAGGTTCCAACTTGATGAAAAGAACAGATATTGGGATAAATAGCTGCCGTATCTTCCATAAAAATTTCATATTGAGAGATTGTATAATAGGAATCTTTAGTATGCGTAAAAGCATCATATTTCTGCAATTCCAGTGCATTTTGTCTTGCTAGATCAGGAAGTTTCTCCGCTTGAAATCCATTTTTCAGCAATTTATTAAATTCATCATCGTCTCTAACATAGACAATAATAGTGCCAGTGTTACGATTAACGCTATCAACACTAATATGTAAAGAATTCAGGATTTTAACATCGGATTCTATATTCCAGCTGGTAATATGCACGGGATAAGAAAATGCTAAAGCTGTGATTATCAATAATAGTGCTATTAATAATATTTTTCTCATTTATATATCCTAATCTTTTATACTTACAATAATAAAAAAATATGCATATTATAAACCATAACTTTGAAAATGCCAGGCTTACAGCTGCACATAACCTGCCTTGCTTAATGCTGCTTCATTCCTGACCTGACATATTTCACAAGCGGTTATTGCACTGCGCCTGGCAATTTTCAAAAATAATTAAGACCTAAAATTGTCAACTCTTTTAATTCATTATACTATTATCAGAATATAAATTCACGGTTAGAAACAGGTTATAACTGAATTGTCGCCTAATAATAACAATTGTGCCTCGCAATGCGCATACGATATCCAGATTATGACTAGCTTATGTCCGGAACTGGACATAAGCTGGACATAA
>DFOM01000031.1:0-690 GCA_002376725.1 Cloacimonetes bacterium UBA3541
TATAACTGAGGTTTTGTTTCACGCAGATATATTCTGATTTAAATTCCTCTTTTTGAATTTTGAACTCTTTATCCAAAAACAGATATAAAGACAGCACCTTTCTATTTTCTCCTGCTTTTAGACTGAAAGCATCACTGGAAAGGGATGGCGGAAGCAAAGGAATAGTTTCGCAAGGAAGATATAAAGAGCTAACTCTTTCGCAAGCTTCGTTAAATACAGGAGAATTTAGAGGAAGTTGACCTCCTACATCACTTATATGAATACCCAAAATCCATCCCTGCTTAAACTCTTGAAGTGAAATGGCATCATCATAATCGGGAGAATCTGCTGCATCTATAGTAAAAGCATCCAGATTTGCTATATTTTGCCTGCTTGCTTCCTGATTCAATTTATCTTGCAATTTCCTCGCTTCTTCCAGCACCTCAGCACTGAAATTAATCGGAATACCACTATCAGCAGCTATTTTGTCCGTATCTGGAGAAATATCACCCAGAAGCAGACGAATATTTCTGATTAATGTTCTCAATTTCTGATCGTTGCTAAATTTACGGAGAACTTTTGCCAGGTCTTTAGGTGTGCTACAACGGAGTAATTCTCTTAGTTCAGCAAGGAATCTTGTTTGGAATTCAGGTGCAAGTGAGGGGGAATTTTGATAATTTATGGTTGAAAAAAAATCCAGAGAAAGCAAAA
>DFOM01000031.1:952-3873 GCA_002376725.1 Cloacimonetes bacterium UBA3541
CGTTCTTCTTCATTGCGAAAAGAAAAGACCCACTTTTTATATTTAAGAAGGTCTTTTCTTTGTAAAATAAGCAAATATAGAGCAAATCGTTCTAAATCATCCTTACATCCAAGATAGGAGTTTGCCTCGTCAAAAGTGAAAGATTCCTTTCTTTCTTGCAATTGCTGAAGCCATATTTCACCTTGTTCTTCCATTTTAAATCTTATTTTATCCTCAAAATCTTTCAAAGTGTTAGAGGATAAAGGTTTATAGCATTTATCTGAAACAAGGATAAATCGTGCCGATGGTAAAATATAGCTTTCGCCCTCTTCACTTAGCACCTTCCAGTGTTTATTCTCTATTCCGGTTATTATGCCAAAATGGAGGTTCCCGTCCTGATAGAAGAGAACTATTTTCCCTATTTTAAGATTGACCATATAATCCTTTATATCTATGGCGCCCCAGAGATGATTTGAACATCCGACCAACGGTTTAGGAAACCGCTGCTCTATCCTCTGAGCTACTGGGGCGTCTTTTCTTCTCCTATCCTTTGAAAATCAACTTTTTGTCAAGTTTTGCATTGACAAAAGCATCTATCAACAAAATAATGATATTTTTGATAATAAATTAAGGATTTAGAAATGAAAATCGCTATTGTTGGTGCAACAGGTGAAGTGGGCAGAATGATGCTCACCTGTCTGGATGAATTTAATGTGCCAATGACAACTATAGACCTCTATGCTTCAGAACGCTCTGCGGGAACTGTTCTTTATCTGGGAGACCGAGCTTTGACAGTACAAAAATTGGAAGAAGATTCACTTTCCCGATCCTATGATTATGTTCTATTCTCTGCTGGTGCTGGTGTTGCTTTGCATTATGCTCCCATTGCTGCTCAGAACTCACGATTAGTTATAGACAATTCTTCTGCTTTCCGAAAAGAAAAGGATATCCCTCTCGTTGTTCCAGAAATAAATGGAAATTTAATAGACCATTATCACGGAATTATCGCCAATCCAAATTGTGCTACCATTCAGATGGTACTTCCTCTTTCAATTTTAGACCATCTTTATGCTTTGCAAAAAATAGTAGTGAGCACCTATCAATCTGTTTCTGGCAGTGGACACAAAGGTATTGAAACCTTGCTGGCACAACGTAATGGAAGACAGGACCTGGGAGTTTATCCAGAGCTTATAGACCTTAATGTTATTCCTCAGATAGGAGCTTTTCTTGATAATGGCTATTCTCAGGAAGAGGATAAACTAATCTTTGAATCGCAAAAAATACTTAATTTACCAGACCTGAAGGTCTGTCCAACAACCGTTAGAGTGCCTGTACTTTATGGTCACAGCGAAAGTATCTATGCAGAATTTGACAAAACTGTTAATCTTGAAGAAGCTGCTAAGGCTTTAAAAAATGCTGAATCTATCGTCTATGAGGAACATACCTATATGACTCCAAGAGGTTTAAACTCTTCCAATGACAGTTTTGTCTGCCGTCTGCGTTATGGAGTGGATAATCATTCCCTATGTTTCTGGAATGTAGCAAATAATGTTCGTCTTGGCGCTGCCACTAATGCCGTTAAAATATTAATTCGTCACGCCAGAAGTGAGGGTTTATTATGAGCTTAGATTTAATCAGTATTCGCAGAGAATTACATCAAGTACCAGAACTTGCCTTTCATGAGTTTGAGACTAAAGCTATCCTTTTAAAATATCTCAAAACTCTACCCGATATAACTATTATAGAATTTCTCAATAGTCCCGGAATGCTGGTAGAATATAGTCACGGTAATGGACTTTATCGTCTTTTCCGTGCTGATATGGATGCCCTCCCGGTTAAGGAAACTACAGGTTGTGATTTTATGTCCCGCAATGATGGTATTATGCATAGTTGTGGACACGATGTCCATATGACCATACTTTTAGGTCTGATAGAGGAAATTACAAAAATGAGACCTGCTGCCAACCTGCTATTTCTCTTTCAACCTGCTGAAGAAGGTCAAGGAGGTGCTGAAAGTGTCCTGGCTGAAGGAATTATCCAGCAATATCCTCTAGATTCTGTTTATGCTCTTCATATTGCCAGTGGAATGCCGGTAGGAACAGTTTCTTCTCGTCCTGGGATTTTCTTTGGAGTGCCTCAAGAATTCAATGTGGAATTCTTAGGCATTACTGCTCATGCAGTTACTCCTGAAAAAGGTATTGATGCATTGAGATCAGGAAGGATTTTTCTGGATTTGATGGATTATGATATTGATGAACTTTCCCAAAAAGAAAAAGTTATATTCCATATTGGGAAAATAGAAGCAGGAACGGCGAGAAATGTAATTCCAGATCACTGTAAAATGGAAGGAACTCACCGAGCTCTGGATAAACAAATCAGCAGTCTAATCAATGGTTATATTCTCAATAATTGTGATATCGTGCAAGAAGAAACTGGAGCTAAATATGAAGTGGACTTTCTTCAGTCTTATGACCCCGTAGTGAATAATCCCTCATTGGTAGAAAAGCTAAAAAATATCTGCCTGTCTCTTAATATTGAATATCAAATAGCAGAACCTTCGCTTACTGGAGAGGACTTTGGATTCTTTACTACCATCTATCCTGGACTTTTATTCTGGCTCGGTTCAGGTTGCGATTTTCCACTGCATTCAGATAAATTTCTGCCTTCAGAAGATGCTATACCAATAGGAATAAATATTTTTAAACATCTAGCACTGGAATAAAAACTGGTTTTGAGCAGTAATGACAACTGTTCTAGATTATTATCCTATAATTTAAATAGTTATATTCGTAAATGAGATGTCTATTACCCCTTATATAAAATGATAACCTCTTTCAATTTATTTATGCTTATATAATTCTATTCGGAAGAATTATACCTAATTCCACAATTTACTATGTAGAACATCCTTATGCTCTTTCTAAAAAGCCTCTACGAGGCTT
>DFOM01000059.1 GCA_002376725.1 Cloacimonetes bacterium UBA3541
ACCGCGTTAATAATACCGGGAATGGATGAAAGCTGGTACCGCATGATGCAAAGGAGGACCTTTGCATTCCAGAACCTTGGCATACCCTTACGGTGTGTAGTAGTAGGGGTGTTTAGATGTCCCCATCTGCACAAGCTTCGCAGAAGCTTTCTAGAATATAATATTAAGTGCAAGCAGTTATACCGCACTAATAATACCGGGAATAGATGAAAACTAGTACCGCATGATGCAAAGATACCGGTGTGTAGATGTCCTCATCTGCACAAGCCTCGCAGAGGCTTTCTAGTCTAGGAAGCTTACCTTGTCTGAGAGATATGAGTATAATCATCGGGAGATGATGCAAAGGGGGACCTTTGCATACCAGTAAAAAGCACAAGCTTCGCAGAAGCTTTCTAAAATATAATATCAAGTGCAAGCAGTTATACCGCATTAATTATACCGAGAATAGATGAAAACTAGTACCGCATAATGCAAAGGGGGACCTTTGCATACCTGGACCTTTGCATACCTGGACTTTTACACACCATTCCAAAACTCTCACAGAGGCTTTCTCTAACAAGCATAAAAAGTCCTCACCAGTACTAAGCGGATAAAGTATGCTCCCAGCATTTAAAGATAGATAATCGTATATAAAATTAAAAAAAAACGGGAAACTAGTAAATAAATGCCATTTTTCCTTGACACTATAGATAAAGTTAAAATCAAAGTAATATAAAATATATTGAATTAAGTGAGTTGTGAATGTTAATCATTACTCTAAAAATAAAGGGGTTTAAATGTCATTTTTGGGGATACTGGGAATGAAAGCCAATGATATTGCCATAGATTTAGGAACTGCGAACACCCTGGTGTATAAAAAGAATGCCGGGATTCTCATTAACGAACCATCAGTAGTTGCGGTATCAAGTGATAACAAAAGAATTATTGCTATTGGACAACAAGCTAAAGTGATGTTGGGAAAGAATCCAGATGAGGTTAAAGTCATTAAACCTATGAAAGATGGTGTTATTGCTGATTTTCAAGTGACTGAATTGTTGTTGCGTGATTTAATCTTGCGAGCTCAAAAGAAGCGTCTATTAGTTCGTCCCCGGGTTATTGTTTGTGTACCTTCTGGGATAACTGAGGTAGAAAAAAGAGCGGTTAGAGATAGTGCTCTTCATGCTGGTGCGCGTGAAGTTTATCTTGTTTCCGAACCTGTTGCTGCTGCCATAGGAGCTGACCTGCCTATTGAGGAAGCTTTCGGAAATATGATTATGGACATCGGTGGCGGAACAACTGAGATAGCTCTTATTTCTCTTGCTCACATTGTAGTCCATAATTCCATTCGTGTAGGTGGAGATAAGATGGACAACGATATTATAAACTATCTGAGGAAAAAGAACAATCTCCATGTAGGACTTCTTACTGCCGAAAAAATCAAGACTACTATAGGAAGTGCTTATCCCCTGAAAGAAGAGCTCACTATGGAAGTGCGGGGAAGGGATATTGTTTCTGGCTTTCCAGTTACTATAAAAATATCCTCAGAAGAAATTAGAGAAGCTCTGTCCGAAACCGTTACTACGGTTGTAGATTCCATAAAAAGATTGTTTGAACGTACTGCTCCTGAACTAGCTGCAGACATAGCTGAAAGAGGAATTTATCTCACTGGTGGAGGTGCTCTGTTAAAAGGGTTAGATGAAAAAATCTCTAAAACCGTAGACCTGCCTGTATATGTGGTTCCTGATGCACTGGAATGCGTTGTTAAAGGTGCAGGTAAAGTCTTAGATGATATAGACCATTATAGAGAAGTTCTCATTAAGCGAATAGAGGATTAACCCGCTTTTGACCATTAAATAGAACTTCCATTGGGGATATTGAGTTATAACATTGAGTATAAAGAAGGATGGAGTCCGTGAAAAAATTCGTACTACCTATTGTGTTAGTGGTGCTTTCCCTGATTATGATGATGGGAAGTACGGAAACTCGCATTCGTCGTGCCTCTTTTTTTAGTAAAACAATATTTTTCCCCATCTCCTCTTCTTTAGAATCTATTAAGACCAATTCAGCCTTAAAAAAAGAAGTCCAACAATTAAGTAAGCAACTAGCTGAAACGAGACTGGAAAATCTCAAGCTTAAAAACACCCTAATTGCTAGTCAAAGCCAGGAATCCATAACCTTTGATACTGGAGATGTAGAACTTGTACTGGCAGAGGTCATTGGTTATTCTGGACCTTTTCAACAACGGAACTTAATTGTTAATAAAGGCTCTCTTGATGGTATAAAACCGGAACTTCCCGTTATTTCTACCAATTGCATTGTGGGTAAAGTTATAACCGTTGCTTCTGACCATTCTATCGTATTGCCTTTCACTAATCCTCGTTTTCAATTACCTGTAATGGATAAAGATACTGGCGTGCAGGGTATTTTGCAAGCTGATCTCAATGGCAAAATTTATATGAATATGATTAAAATTGGTTCTCAAATCAGTGTGGGAGATACCATCGTTACCTCTAATCTTTCGGATTTATATCCCAAAAGTTATCCCGTAGGGATGGTTTCTCGTATTCATGAATCCCAAGATTATCTTTTTATCTCTGCCGAAATCAAGCCTTTCGCTCAAGTTGAGAATCTGGAACATATCTTTATAATAAAGAAGAATGGCACCTTATGAATAAGAACAAAAAACTGTCTCCTACCATAAACTATAATGGCAAGAGAATAGAGCGCATTCCAGTCCAGACCAAAATTATAACTTCAGAGGACAACATTTCTCAGATAATCAGAGAATATGCCCTACCACTTATGCAAAAAGGAGATATTCTAACCATTAGTGAGACTCCTCTTGCTATCACACAAGAAAAAGCTGTCCTCATAGAAAAGATAAAACCCGTTAGATTATACCGATTTCTTTCTTCTAAAGTTATGAGAGTTCCCTATGGTATAGGACTTGGTGCTCCTACGAGTATGCAATATGCTATAGATGAATGTAGAACCTTGCGTATTTTTTTTGCTGCTTTAGGGGGAGGTTTTACAAAAAAATATTTGAAAAGAAGTGGGGATTTTTATCGTCTGGCAGGTAAACAAGCTGCTCTAATAGATGGAGCTGAAATTACTACTATTGAACCTTTTGTTCATACTGTTATTAAAGGACCTCTTCATCCTGAAAAAGTGACACGAAAACTTTCCCAAGAATTTGGCTTTCCTGTAGCAATTATGGATATCAATGATATCGGAGGATGCTGGGTAATTGGAGCAAGTAGAGGCGTATCCAAAGATTTTTTAGAGTATGTGATGCAGGATAACCCTCAAGGTCAAAGTGATGAACTTACCCCCTTTTGTATCATTAGACAGTTAAATTAAAATGATTTGGAAACATATTTGGTCATTTATACTAGGATTAATTATATTCTATCTACAAGTCCTGATTATACCAGCACTGGAGATAGGAGGAGTGGTTCCTCTAATTCTTATCCCCTGGATTGTATACATCATCTGGACTCGTGAATTAAATGCCTCTTTAGTGATTATTTTTTTAATCGGCTTATTATACGATACTACTATTCCTGAGACTTTCGGAATGTATTCTTTTATCTTTGTGATTATGGGTATCGCTTTAGACCTTTTTCGTCAACCATTTGAAAGCAACAGCATTATAGCTCAGATTTTATCACTACTCTTAGCCAATATCATTTTCCATCTAATCAGCTATTTAATCTGGGGAATAAGCTACGGTTTTACCTCTACTCTCATAAGTATGATAATCCTAGCTTTCTTCTATAATTTTGCCGTAAGCCTAGTAGTATACTGGATAATGTATCTAATATCACATTTACGCATTGAAGTAAAACACGATTAAAATGAAAAATACCTATCTCAACCTATTTCGTGGTAGTTTAATTATTTTAATCTCAATATTAGTAGTGATGCTATTCAATTTACAGGTGGTTAAAGGCAGCTATTATCAACGCATTGCAGAAAGTAATTTTGTCCGTATCCGACGCATTCCTGCCACAAGAGGTGAAATATACGATAGTAAATATCGTCCTATTGTAACTAATATCCCTTCTTACAATTTATATCTCACCAGTGGTAAAATATCCAATATGAATACTCTTTCTTCTTTCTTGGCAAATAACTTTGGCATTGATGCCGAGGAACTGCGTAAGATGGTCTTTGAACAGCGTTTCAGAACCTATGAAGAGATATTGATTTTGGATAATATACCTTATGAAACAGTGATAAAGCTATCTGAAAAAATAACTGATTTTCCTGAGCTTAGTTTTCGCAGTGGCAAAACTCGCAATTATCTATATCCCAATCATTTCACCGGTTATGTAGGAAGAATAGATGAGAAAGAATATGCACGCTATAAGGATGAAGATTACTCTCTGAATTCTTATATCGGAAAAAGTGGTTTGGAACGCTATTACGAAGTTCTATTAAAAGGAAAGGATGGCAAAGAAATCATCCAGGTTGACGCTCAAGGTAGAAGCTTAGAAATATTCAAAGATAATATATTTCTTCCACCACAGAATGGATTAAGTCTCATTTTAACTATAGATAATGACTTGCAGAGTTATGCTAATGAAATCTTCCCGCTCGGTGCAAAGGGTTGCATTATTGTGGCTGATATTAAAACTGGTGGTATCTTAGCCTATGTAAGTAAACCAGATTATGATCCTAATATCTTTATGCAAAAAATCACACCAGATATCTGGGCAAGCTTAAACACGCCAGAAAAACCTTTATTGGACAGAATAATTAATGCCACCTACCCTCCTGGTTCAGTTTTTAAACCCGTAGTTGGAACACTCGGTTTAGAAAAAGGAGTGATTAATAGAAATACTCATTTAGCACCCTGCAGAGGTGGTATAAAGATAGGAAATCGTTTCTTTCGTTGTTGGTATGCTCCTGGACACGGTTCTCTAAGCGTAGTAGATGCATTCAAGGTTTCTTGTGATGTCTTTTTTTATGATTTGATTAATCATCTGGAGCTGGATGATGTTAATGCTCATACGAAAAATTGCAGATTAATTGATAAAACTGGGATTGATTTGCCCAGTGAGCGAAGTGGTTTTTTCCCAAATACCAATTACTATAAGAATAAAATAGGAAGAACTAGGGGATTAAGTGGATACAAAGCAAATCTGGCTATAGGTCAAGGAGAAGTGCTTTCCACACCATTGGAAATTAACACTTTCTATGCTGCTATTGCCAGAGGTGGAATATGGTTGCAACCACATCTACTAAATAGAACTATGGGAGCAGCACGTATCAACCGTGAACAAATAGAACCTTTAAAAAGTTATAGATTACCTTGGTCTGCCAGTACTCAACAAATATTGAAAGATGGTTTATGGGCTGTTACCAATGCACCAGGCGGAACCGCAAGAGCAATTAATGTTCCTGGTGCAACATCTTATGGAAAAACCGGTTCCGCTGAAAATTATATGGGAAAACTTACTCATGCCTGGTTTACGGGTTTTATTGAAACTAATAAACCCGAAATTGTCATTACTGTCTTCTTAGAAAATGCGGGAGGCGGTGGAGCTGTCGCAGCACCTCTGGCAAATAATATCTTTAATTATTATATGGGGAATATTGAAAGAATTAAGAAACCTGCACCTATACCACCACAATTCCGAACTGCTGAAGAGCAAGAATTGGAACCAGAAACAGAAACAGAAATTGCCACTCCTGCTGAAATACCTGGGTCAGCTCAAGAATCACCTATTATAGAAAATCATCCTGAATCAAATCCCTAATCTTAGATATTATGATAAATAAGAAGAAATTTGACTTTGTTTTGGCTGGCTATTTGATAGCTCTTATAGCTCTAGGCTGTATTATAACCTATTCTGCTTCTACTACTACTATCGGTGAATACACATCCACTCAAAACTATTGGTGGAAACAGATTATATTTGCGGTGATATCTTTGCTGGCAGTCTATTTACTACTTAAAATTCCTATGCCTATATTTGAATTATTGATAGTGCCAGCTTATATACTAAATATTTTGGCTTTAATCTTAGTCCTCTTTACTCCCGCGGTAAATGGTGCACATCGTTGGTTTTCTTTCCTCGGTATAAACTATCAACCCTCGGAAAGTGCAAAACTTTTAACTATTCTTGTAGTTGCCAGAGCTATTTCACGAGATAATATGACGGAAATAAAACAAATTTTTACCGCTCTGGGTTTGACTATTATTCCCGTCCTACTCATTTTAATTGAACCCGACTTTGGTTCTACTTTAGTCTTTTTCTTCAGTTTACTCGCTATGCTTATTGCTGCTGAATTACCCCTGTATTATATCCTGCTAATGATTTCGCCAGTGATTAGTATAATCACTTCTTTCTGGTGGATAGCGATAGTTATCTGGATTTTAGTATTAGTATATCTATTATTACGAGCAAGACTTTCCTGGGTTACTATCTCCATTGCTTCTATTCTTAATGTCTTTTTAGCACTTATAACGCCAGTTTTCTGGAATAGCTTAAAAGATTATCAGCAACAGCGTATCCTATCTTTTTTTAATCCTATGGCAGACCCTTTGGGCTCAGGATACCAGATTATCCAAGCTAAAATTGCGGTGGGTAGCGGTTCTATCTTTGGAAAAGGATGGCTTGGAGGAACTCAGAAAAATATGCATTTCCTGCCAGAACATCACACCGATTTCATTTTTAGTGTGATAGGAGAAGAATTTGGCTTTGTTGGAAGTTTGGTGTTATTAGGATTATATTTCCTCTTCTTCTCCAGATTGATTAAAGATATCGGAGAAATTAGAGTGCGAGAACGCCGTATTGCTTCTGCTGGTATTTTCGCTTATCTTTTATTTCAGACCTTTATTAATATCGGTATGAATATTGGACTTATTCCTGCTACTGGAATTCCTTTACCTTTTATCAGTTATGGTGGTTCTAATTTACTTTTTAATTCCCTGGCAATAGGGGTTATATTAAAATATCTCAATGAGAGAGGGTTAATGAAATGAGAAAATATTTATTTTTCGGTTTGTTACTACTAGGAATGGCTTTAACTCTAACTTCTTGTTTTATCCATTCCAGTTTGATGTATTTTGAAAAAGATACTGAGGGCTTACCTAATCTTATATCCAATCCAGGATTTAATGCTTATTCTCTTGACCCCAATGAATCTTTAAGAGGATGGTCGCTTTTAATTGAACCAACAGAACCGGAGAAAGCCCAAACAAACGTCGTATTCATTGATGGAGAAAAAGCATTACATAGCGGCAGCTCTTTACGAATTGATGCTTCATCTAATAAAGTAAGCATCATATCTGACCCATTTAGAGTGCACCGTTATGGTGGCTATTATGTTCGTTGTTATACCTATTCCTCAGAACCCAAGGGACCACAAATCAATATGCGTCTGCTCACTTTTCAACCTGATGGTTCTATAGATAAAAAATTCAAAGCTAAAATGCAATCTAAGAATGAATGGAAAAAAATAACCATTAGTGCAGGATTTCTCAGTCCCGGTGTTACTTTTGGTAGAGTAGTAATAGAAATTCCCCCCTTCAACCAGGGTTCAGTGTGGATTGATGATGCAGGATGCTGGGAAGTGCACCACTTCAAGATTGATTGATGAGAATCTTAATCCAACGCGTAAAGAAAGCGGAAGTGCTGATAGAACAGCAGGTAGTAGCTCATATCAATAAGGGACTTTTATTATTGGTCGGTTTTGGTAAAGAGGACAATGCCACAAAAATACCTTTAGCTACCAAGAAAGTGTTGGAACTACGTATCTTTAGTGACGAAAATAACAAAATGAACCTCTCCCTTAAAGATATTGATGGTGGCCTCTTACTTGTCCCACAGTTTACCCTTTATGCTGATTGTAACCACGGAAGAAGACCAGATTTTACAGCTGCTGCTCCTCCTATCCAGGCAGAAAATCTGTTTAAACTATTTATAGAATCTATCCAAGAGTCTGGTACTAAAGTTCAAACCGGTGTTTTTGGCGCTCTTATGGAAGTATCTCTAATAAACGATGGACCTGTTACTATCTATATGGATTTATAAAGAAATAAGTTAAAAGAATTGCACTATATTTGACTATAAATATTATAATGACAATAATTTCTGATACCTAAAAATCTCTCTCCTCTCCTGCCTCACTCTTGACTACTCCTTGTCTTCAGAGATAGTATGTCCTTAAGAAAGAGCCAAGAGAGAGTCAAGGGAGAGCCCATAATCCCAGAAAATATTAATGTATAAATAAATATAGTTATAATATTGCTGTTTTGGAATATTTAATCAGCCAGGGAGATTATCTATAGTAATAAAGTTTAACTTCCGCATTATCTACTTTTTCACTGATAGTAAAATAACCTCTTCCTTTTGAGTCAAAAGCTACGGCTTCACCCTGTTTTTCCAACTGATAGGGCATAATTTTAGGTTTTGTCATTAAAGCTTCTACCACAGTTTTATTTGATTTTCTTTTATAGCGGTAGATTTGATTATAGGTTTTCACCAGAATAAAATTCCCTTGAGGAGAAATGTCTGCTGCAACGACCCATTTGTAGGGAAGAGTTCCAAGTTTACGGGCTATATTGACATCTGTAAAAGATTGAGGATAATTTAGGCAATAGATTCCGGCTTGATTATCACGCTTACTTATGATATAGATATCTCCATTTTTAGTGTCAACAAAGAGTGCTTCTGCATCACGAGGTCCATCTTCATAGGTAAATTCAATTTTTTGAATATTATAAATCATTATTAAAGTATCCTGAATTTCTGGTTCTTCAAAGCGATATATGAAAGAAGAAGGATGCGTTGAATTGTTATCTCCAATATCTCCAATATAAATATATGGTTTATGGTCTTGAGGGTCATAACAGCATGCAATATCTTCCCAATCTCGGTTTTCTATTCCTGCTAAGATAATCTTAGCGGGCATAAGTCCGATTTGATTGAGCACAAATACTGCTGCTTCACCGCCGGAATCGTTGTGAGTATATAGTAAACCAGGATATTTCAAGCTTGAAACTATCCCAGAAGCTTCATCTATTTCTGGTTCATTTATTAAATAGGAAGAAACTGATTTTCCATTCAGAAACACGCAAGCAACGATCAGAAGACTAATCAACGATAAGATTAATAAAGAGGAGATTTTTAGCTTATTCACTATTAAATTCCCTCATAAGATGAAGAGGAAGCATTATTACTCTGCGCATAGAGGCCTTCCCAGAGAGGTTCACCGGCGTCAATATTATCACCTGCTTCTAAGTTTAAAGAAATATCTCCGGGCAAAGAAATGGTACAACTCCCTGAACCGGTGACCATTCCGATAAGGTTTCCGGTAGTATAATCGGGTTCAGCGAACCAGTAAGGATTCTTAAAATTAAAGCGTATATAAGCTTTTCCTGCAGGTGTATCAAATTGGAGCACATTATTTTCTAAATGAGTAGAATGATGTGGACTACGGATTTCCACCCGGTCTAAAAGATTTTTACGAATATTGATTAAAGTTCTCCCTTCATTTTTTCTGATATAAGCTATTTTTCCTTGTAAAGGTGACACTAAAGCATTTTCTGGAGGAATCGGTATACGCTGGCGATAACGAAAGCAAAGACCGATGAAGATGTAAGTAGCAATGGCAAGAATAGCCAGTATTAGAGCAATATCATAAAGTAAACGATTATTAGTCGGGAAAATAGAATTCATAATAATAGCTAGAGCAAGCACGATAAGAACGGGAATCTGTCTGCGAAACTGGGCAAATTTAATTCGTCTAAGGTGATTGACATCAGTTAAAAGGTATTTGTCGGTTTTCTCAACCATTCATATTCTCTCTTTATTCACAAATTTAATGCAATACCGCTAACTAAAACTATACTATTTGGTTCTGGTCCAGGTTTCGGTATGTCCCATCAAAGATACTCCGATATATTTACGTAATTTCATCATATTCTGACTGGTTAGTTCTGCCTTGGTGGAATAGGTGTTTCCAGTATTGTAATCATAAAAAGTGCCATTTTCATATTTATTTTTTCCCGCTGGGACTAAACCTTTAATGATAACCAAGTCCATCAGAGGACGCGAACGGAGTGTAGGATCCGGATTTTTCATATCCAGCTTCGGTTTTCCATTTACTAAAGGTTCTTTCAGCCAGACGATTTTACCGCAAAAATAGTCCTCATAAGGTTGATAAATCTGCACCTTCGTAGTTTTATCTGGATCGTGCCAGAATCCTTCTAGGTTATAAATCTGAGCACTAAGTGTAACCGGCAAAAACATTGCCAGGGCAGTGAGCAATAAAATTATTTTTTTCATTGTAAACTCCCTGCTTCTCATTACCTTATATTTTAAATAATCCCGCATCTTTTATAGATAAAATCCACATTCCTAAGATATCTTTCATAATTAAAGATATCTCGGATTTCTGTTTCAGGCAAGAGTGAAGTTATTCTGCTATCTACTAAGACACACTCCTTAAAGTCCTTCCCTGTTTTTGCACATTCCATTGCATCTGATTGCACAATAGCATAGGCTAGTTCCCGAGAAAGTCCCCTCTGAACCAGATGTAAAAGTAAAGCTTGAGAAAAAACAAGACCATGTGTAAGTTCCAGGTTAGCTTTCATATTTTCCGGATATACGACAAGATTATCTATTAAACTACAGCACTTAGAAAGCATATAATGCACTAATATGCAGGAATCGGGCAAGATAATGCGTTCTACAGAGGAATGAGAAATATCTCTTTCATGCCAGAGAGGAATATTTTCCAATGCAGCAGAAAGATTAGAACGGAGCACTCGGGAAAGTCCACAAAGTTGTTCACTTACAATAGGATTGCGTTTATGTGGCATAGCAGAGGAGCCTTTTTGTCCTGGAGAGAAATTCTCTTCTACTTCTTGCACTTCAGTTCGTTGCAGATGACGAATCTCCAGAGCTATCTTTTCTATCAGAGCACCAATAAGTGCGAGTTCAGCTAAAAAATAGGCATAACGGTCTCTTTGAATAACCTGAGTAGAGATGTTAACTGGTTTTAAATCTAAATATTTACAGGCTAACTCTTCCACTCTGGGGTCTAGATGAGCAAAATTCCCTACAGCTCCACTGAACTGCCCCACTGCCACTGTATCTATGGCATTTTGTATGCGTTGCACATTTCTTTGTGCTTCGTCATACCAGAGGGCAAATTTCAGTCCAAAACTAGTAGGTTCAGCATGAATTCCATGAGAGCGTCCCATACATATAGTTCTACGATGTTCTCTTGCTCTTAATTTTAAGGTTTCCGCCAGATGGTGTAATTCGGTTAATATGAGCTCACCTGAACGCTTTAATTGTAAAGCTGTAGCCGTGTCCAAAATATCCGAAGAAGTTAAACCAAAATGAATCCAGCGAGCTGGTTCACCTACATATTCTGCAACATTAGTAAGAAAAGCAATAACATCGTGATGGGTGACTGCTTCAATTTCTTCAATACTTTCGCTGTTGAAATCTGCTTTTTCGGAAATAGTTTCCCAATCAGCATCGGGAATAATGCCTAGTTCATGCATTGCCCTCACTGCAGCTAATTCTACTTCTAACCAGCATTCATACCGATTTTCTTGGGTCCAGATATGTTCCATCTCGGGTAAGCTATAACGCTTAATCATCACTTCTCCAGTAGATTTTTTAACCTAGTTTTCATCTCCTCCGTTAATTCTATCCTGGGATTTGGAGGAAGAGGAATAATTTCGGCATTTCCATAGGTTATAGAATCAATCAATAATTCTATAGATGTGCTTGCACCTGCAATTAATTTCACTTTGTCTGGGTCACCCTTGGAATTGCGGGTAATAGATAACTGTACTCCAGTAAGCGTTTCAGTTATCTTTTCTAATTGCATACTATCGTTAAATAGGAGTTCCACAGTCCCCAGGGTTAATTTATTAGTATTAATAATGGTATCCTGATAGATAGCCACTAGCGAATCAGAACTAGTATAAAAAGCATATAATGTGTCTGGCAATACTTGAGCCAGTATCTCAATTTGCGGATAAGCTGGACATTGAATAGCCAGATAATCCCCCAGATAGAGTGAAAGTAAGGGTTTAGCGTTAGCTGCCTGAGATCCTCCGGACAAAATGTCAAAGCGAATAGCTTCAGGAGTTTTAGAAAGCACGAACATCTTCCTTAAAGTTAGACCAGAATTAGTTATTTGGACTACTCCCTCAGTTTCAAAATTTTGCCATCTTTCCCATTCGGTTCTTAATAACTGAGTCTTATCTACAGGTTGCATACTGGCACAAGAGACAAGAGTAAGTAAAACCATTACTAGAATAAATACAAATCCAGTATTTTTCATAAAGCTACCTCCGGTTTTTTTCTATAAAGCAACCATATACCAATAGCGGATGCTATAATCATTACCAAGCTAAGTATCTGACCAATAGTCATAAATCCGAGAAAATATCCAAATTTATCGTATATTTCCAGGTCATCAGGCACTCTAATGAATTCTATAAGAAAACGGAAGATTCCATAAAGACCGATAAAAGTCCAGAATACCAGCCCTTCTTTTTTGCTTTTCCTCAGCAGGATATATGAGACTATTCCTAGCACTACACCTTCAAAAAAAAATTCATATAATTGAGTAGGGTGACGAGGCAAAGGTCCTGCATCTGGAAAGACCATACCCCAAGGAAGATCAGTTACCTTACCCCAGAGCTCTCCATTGATAAAATTACCTAAGCGTCCTAGACCTAACCCAACAGCAACTAAAGGTATTGCACAGTCAGCAACAGGATAGAAGGGGACTTTTTGCCTGCGCATATAGATTAGGCAGGCAATAATAACTCCTAGAGCACCACCATGAAAGCTCATTCCCCCTTCCCATACATAAAAAATTTCTACTGGATGTCGCAGATAATAGGGCAGGTTATAAAAAAGCACATATCCCAATCTTCCACCTAAAATAACTCCAAGCATTAAAGCAAATATAATTCCATCATATTGATCCCGGGTAATTTTCACCTCTCTATATTTTAGAAATTTTCGGAAAAAAATATATCCAAGTATAAAACTTAAAACATAGAAGAAACCATACCACCTGATGGAAAGATTGATTCCACCTAGAGAGAATTGCACCATAACCGGATCAATATCTGGATAAGGAAGCATTACTTTGCACCACGCGTTATTTCATCCAGCTTTTTTACTATCAAATCTGCTGCTTCTTCTGGTGAAACCACATATTTTTCTGTCTTCTTTTCATGTTTGGGAGTGAAAATTTTGATTACTTGAGTGGGAGAACCATTCAACCCTATATCTTTTTCATCCAGTCCCAGGTCATCTGCATTCCAGACTTTCATTTCCACATTTCGGGCATTACGTTTTCCCCTAAGAGAAGGAAGACGAGGTGTATTTATTTCTTTAACTACGGATATGACTGCAGGAATTTTTAGTTTTAATCGGTCTGAGCCATCTTCCATTAACCGTTGAAGTATGATAGTTTCTTCATTTACCTCTTCTATCTTTCGCACAAAACAAGCCTGGCAAATATTCAAATGAGAAGCAATCCCTGGTCCTACTTGACCAGTGTCCCCATCTATAGCTTGTTGTCCGGTAAAAATAAGGTCATAATCGCCGATTTTTTTAATCGCAGTTGATAAGGTCAAACTGGTAGCTAAGGTATCAGCACCAGCAAAACGACGGTCAGAAAGCAAAATAATATCATCCACTCCAACAGCCACAGTTTCCCTTAAAGTCTCTTCTGCCTGATTAGGACCCATACAAATAGCCGTAACTTTACCACCATATCTTTCTTTCATTCTCACGGCTTCTTCTACCGCATAAGCATCAAAGGGATTAAGAATGCTTTCTACACCTTCTCTAATCAGGGTGTTTGTTACCGGGTCAATTCTAATTTCTGTAGTATCTGGAACCTGTTTTACGCATACAATAATATTCATAATCTTCAACCTTGATAAAATTCTTTTATAGCTTCAACAATATAAGATTTCTGCTCATCCGTCAATTCAGGATAGATAGGAAGCGATAATACACTTTTAGATGCTTTTTCTGCCCTAGGAAAATCTCCAACTTTATAGCCTAATTCAGCAAAACATTCCTGAAGATGAAGCGGTAAAGGATAGTATATAGCACATCCTATCTCTTTTTCCTTGAGATGATTAATCAAACCATCCCTATTTTCACAGTAAATGGTATATTGATTATATACAGAAACTGCGGAAGGATGGATATAAGGAGTTTTAACCTGTTTAATAGAAGCTAGCTGCTGATTATAAAAAGCAGCATTGGCACGACGTCCCTCACTCCATTGACTTAGACAATCCAATTTAACATTTAAAACGGCAGCTTGAATGGTGTCCAGCCGACTGTTGAATCCTACCCATTTATGATAATATTTAGGATTTTCTCCATGAGCTCTTAATTGACGCAGCTTAATAGCCAGCTCTTCGTCATTGGTTAAGCACATTCCTCCATCGCCCATAGCACCAAGATTTTTACTAGGAAAGAAAGATAAGATTCCTATATCCCCAAAAGAACAGCTCATCTTGCCTTCCCATGTGCAACCTATACCCTGAGCATTATCTTCAATCACTTTTAAGTTATACTTATCTGCTATTTCCATAATACGAGTCATATTACAAGCTTGTCCAAAAAGATGAACTGGCATAATGGCACGCGTTTTAGGTGTGATAGCAGCTTCAATTTTCTCCGCATCCAGATTAAAAGTCTCTGGGTCAATATCTACAAAACGAGGTTTTGCGCCATTTCTCCAAATGGAAGAAGCAGTAGCAAAAAAGGTAAAAGGAGTAGTTATTACTTCATCTCCTGCACCAATACCTAAAGCTTTGACGGATAAGACAAGTGCATCTGTTCCTGATGCACAACCAATGGCATATTTAATACCTAAATACTTAGCCATTTTTTCTTCCAGTTCTTGCACTTGATAGCCCATAATATAGTTATTTTTGGCAATCACTTCATCAATAGCAGCACGTACTTGAGGTAAAATGGGTTGGTATTGAGCCTGCAGATCTAACAATGGAACTTTCAATTTTATTCTCCTTTAATTAGAAAGTGTATGAATGCCCAAAATTATCGTCATAACTTGAGTGGTAATTAACATTATATCTTTAAAACGAGACCAGGCATCGTATTCAGTCTTAGCAGCCACAAATACAGTATCACCTGGATATAAAATTGTTTTTGAGGAAGGCTTTACCCAGTTGCCACTTTGTGCATCTATAATTCTAACGCCGTTGAAACTCTTATTATTGGTATAACCACCGGCTGCTTTAACATAAAAATCCCAGGTCTTACCTTCCACCCAGGGAACTAATCCAGGATTAACCACCTGTCCACTAACGGCAACCATATCCATTTTAAGTGGTACATAAAGATAATCTCCATCTTGAAGAATAGGATTGCACTCACTGCCTTTTGATTCCCAAGTGCGATATATATCAATACTATATCTTCCAGGAAATTGACGGAGACGGTTTTGAAGATAGTGGTATTCCATTATAGACATTTGGGTTATATCCATATTTTTGAGCCGTTCAAATTCTGGGTCTACTTTCTCAGTACTGGGAAGGTTAGCATAAATTGCATTTCTCAGGTCGCCTTTTGATGTTGGTCCCCCACAAAGCAGCAAGATATCATAAAGATTAGTATTATCTCCTAGGTAATATTTACCTGGAGCTTTAACATTACCTTCTACAATAATATTCCATCCTCTTCTATATTCTGTATCACGATTAATAGTTATACGATCATAAGGATGGATAATGATATCTTCAGATTTTTGGGTAAGTAAATCCACGGTTATCAAATCAAAATCTTTTAAATTCTCTTGATAACGATAGATATTCACTGTCTTCCTATCGGCACTTAAGGTGAAGCCCTGCGCAAGATTTAATAGGTCTGAAAGCCTGTCTCCTTCCACATATTCATATTCACCAGGATAATATACTTCTCCCACAATAGTAACGGTCGTATGAACAGCTCCTATATTTATTACATCACCATCTCTCAGAATAGGATTTTGTTCTAAGTCACCCATCCGGACAAATTTCATATAATCATAAGTTTTTGTTTCTTTGCCTCTGGTGAGCTTAACACTTCTTAAAGCTTGTAAATTTGCAATTAAGGAGTCTTTAGTCGTAACTGATTGTCCTGCGGAAGAATACACTCTCTGGAGATAAGTAGGTCCTTTTTCTGTAATTATAGTAGTAGGACTTCCTGCTAATTTTAAAGCATCAGAAAGACGACTGATAACAGAAAGTTGATAAGTGCCAGGGAACTCAACGAAACCTGTCACATTAACTGAAATTAAGCTCGTTTGAGCGTAAGTAGTAGGAACCTGAGCATATATAAAAACACTCAGATTAAGTAAAATTATGCAAACAAGTTTACTTTTCATAATACTCAATCATCCTACGAATAATATTATCCAGATTGTATTTCGGTTCATAGCCTATATATTCTTTAACTTTGTCAAGGCAGGGTACACGGTGCATCATATCCTCAAATCCCTCTTCAAATGCTTCTTCATAACTCATATATTCAATACGAGATTTACTATCGCACATTTCCTTCACTTTTTTAGCTAGGTCTTCTATGGAAATAGATTCTGTATTTCCTACATTAAATATCTCACCAACACAACTGGGAGTATTCATCAATTTGATAAAGGCATCAACTACATCTGAGACATCAGCAAAACAACGGGTTTGCTTCCCTGTTCCGTAAACGACAAGAGGCTGATCTAATAAAGCAGCTTTAATGAATTTAGGTAGCACCATTCCGTATTGACCAATCTGACGAGGTCCTACGGTATTAAAACATCTAACTATCACCACCGGAAGTCTTTTTTCTCTATAATAGGCAAGAGCCATAAATTCATCAATAGCCTTGCTACAGCTATATCCCCATCTACTTATGCGAGTAGATCCAAGAATACGGTCATCATCTTCATGAAAGGGGACATTATCGCTTTTTCCATAAATCTCTGAAGTTGAAGTAATAAGCACTTTTGCCTTATTTTTATTTGCCAATTCCAGAACATTCTCTGTCCCCAAGATATTCGTTCTTAAGGAAAGTAATGGATTCTCTATAATATATTTAACACCTACTGCTGCCGCCAAATGATAAACCTGGTCTACTCCCTCCATCAATTTTTCCAATAATTTCTGATTCAAAATACTACCGATAGTATAATGAAAGTTACCGTTGGCTTTAATGGCTTCTATATTTTCCAAACGACCAGTAGATAAATTGTCCACCACAATAACCTGATTTCCTTCTTCCACTAGTCTTTCAGCTAAGTGCGAACCAATAAATCCCGCACCACCTGTTATCAGGATCTTCATAACTTCTCCAATTATTAGCAGTTAGAAAGTTAAATCAATATTTCTATATCTTATGCTTTATAACTTTGAACTACTATTTTGTCAATAAAAAAACTATAAGCTCGTAATTTATTTCTACCTCATTTAGTTATGATTCATTATCATTTTTGCTTGGACGAGGATGAATTTTATTGTAGACTCTATAATTATGCACCACAGTAATCAAAAAAACGATATTTGCTACGCTTAGAATAATATTCAAACTCAAAGTCTCTTTCTTGGCATAATACCAAAATAAAATTCCTATCAAAAGAATTAAGACGGTTTTATAGATTATAATGCCCGAAGTTACTCCTAATTTGCGAAATACCCAACGAGCTAAAGGATTTATTTCCCGATGATATTTATCTGGATACAATACCTTCCAGGTAGAATGACCATCAAGAATATTTAAAATAACAAATACTAGGAAAAGGACAATCAGCAAAGGTAAACGAGAAAAAAATTGAATAAAGCTCACTTTCATTAGCTTTTGTATAATAATACTATAATATGCACTGCAATAAAGTTATTAAGCATTCGTCAGTTTCTTGGATACAAATGATCCAATCTGAGAAGCTAGAGTTTCACTTTGTTTAAGCAGATTCAAAGCTTTGTTTTGAATTTCTTCTTTGAAAGTTTTGTCTTCAATTTGTGGGAGATTAATCTGGACATTGTAATATGCTGATTTCACAGCAGTTAAGGCAGTTAGAGCAGCAGTTCCCGCATCAGAAAGTGCATTAGTATTACCGATTCTGGCTATTTCATCTGCCAGTTCTAAAGCCTGATATGCCACTTCCATAGTATTCAAAGGCACTATGATGACTTGTTTCATTGCTTCTGCTAACTTTTTCTCTCGCAAGGTAATCTCTTCCTCTGTCTTTTTAGGTAAACGACTTGCTTCCATCATAGCATTGAAAGCATCGGTATCTTCATCAGTCAATTGTAAAGCTTGAAGTTTTATTTCCTGTGCACTTGGTGCTAGTTGATGCACTTTATCCTGTACGGATTCATAACCTTTTTTATTTATAGTAAGATTGGAAACCATAGCAGTTAAAGCAGCAGAAAGAGCAGCACAATAGGCAGCAACACTACCTCCTCCCGGAGCTGGAGTAGCAGTAGAAAGTAAGTCAGCAAAAGATTCCAGACTCATTGCACTGAGTCTATTTTTCTTTGCAATAGCATATTCTATAACTTTTTTATCCAGATCAAAAGGAGCAAGTTCTGCTAAACCCATAGATTGGATAGCAGTTTCCATAATCATTCTTTCTGGAAGACCGGTGCTTTCTCCCATTCTTTCCAGATAAAACTTGCCTGCGTTTAGTATAGCTGTCTTGGGAATTAAACCCACAAGTTCACTTCCAGTAACCACGATACCTCTTTCCGAGGCAAGTTCACGCACTTTTTCCAGCACTATATGGGGAGGTGTGATTTTATAATTGGTCAAATTAATACTAATCTGGGCTCTTTTATAACTTTCAATATACCAACCTACTGCTTTGCAATGTTGGAATAATCCTGGTATAATAACTTTATTACCTTGCTCATCCTTAAGAATACGACCTTTTTCATCTTTGGCAGGTCTTCCACTTTCTCTGATAATAGCAGCTAGTTCACTGGCTTTTTTCTTGTCCCGTGTATTTAGATTGATATTATAGGCAATAAGGAATTCTCTTGCTCCAATAGCAATAGCACCAGATTTAGCATTAAAGGTATGAGGTCCAAAATCAGGTTTCCAGGCAGGATCTTTGGCTTTTTCTGGTAGAGCTTCATATTCTCCTGCACGGATATTAGAAAGATTATGCCATTCCTCTTTAGTTGCGGCATATTCATAAAGATAGACGGGAATACCCAATTCATCACCCACTCTTTTCCCCAGACGCCGAGCATATTCCACGCATTCTTCCATTGTCATATCAGAAATAGGTATGAAAGGACAAACATCGGTTGCTCCCATCCGAGGATGTTCTCCCTGATGATTACGCATATCTATAAGTTCCGAGGCTGTTTTAATAGCTTGAAATGCCGCTTCTAAAACAGCTTCAGGTTCACCTGCCATAGTAATTACTGTGCGATTGGTGTCCGCTCCCGGGTCAACATCCAGAAGTACCACATTATTAACTGATTTAATTGCATTAGCTAGGGCATCAATTATACTTTGATCTCTTCCTTCACTGAAATTTGGAACACATTCCATCAATTTCATACCTTACCTCGTTGTTTAATTCTATGTATTTTTACTTTCAGGATTTTACGTTCGGTTACTTGTAAAACTTGAATTCTATAGCCCTCTACATTGATGATTTGACCTTGATGAGGTATCTTAGCAAGACGGTCCAGAATTAAACCTGCAACTGTCTGATAATCTCCTTCAGGTAAATGGATGTCATATTCATCAGCTAAACGGTCAATTTCTATATCCCCTGGAACTAACCAGGTATCCGGAGTTAATTGCTCGACTTCTTCCAGCTCTTCTTCTTCATCATATTCATCTGCAATTTCACCAACTATTTCTTCTAAAATATCTTCCATAGTAACAATACCGGAAGTTCCTCCATAAGCATCCACCACAATAACTATGCTACGATGATATTTTTGCATTTGCTTTAAGAGAACACTTAGATTAGTGTTTTCTGGTGTAAAGAAGGGTTTATGAGTCAATTTACTCACCAGTGTATCAGGTGAGCATTCTTTTTTAAGAAAATCATATATTATAAGTATGCCCACAATATCATCAATATCTTTACCATAAACGGGATAGCGTGTAAATCCTTCTTCCCGAGCTATTGCTATTGCTTCAGAAACAGTAGCTGTGGCAGGAATGGCTACCAATTCAGTGCGTGGGACCATTATATCTTTAGCCGCCTGCTCAGTAAAATCTAGGGCATCTTCAATCATTTCTATTTGAGGTTCTTCAGAGGCATCAGCTTCAGTCACAGAAAGCAAATAGGTTAAATCATCTTTGGTAAGATAATCAAAACTATTTCCTTCTGTAATTTTAAGCATTTTTCTGAGATGAGTATTCATCCAGGAAACACAAGTAACCAGCGGTTTTAAAATAGTATAGACTCCTCGCATAAAAGGAGCTACCGCTGGAACTAATATATCCGAATAATCTCTAAACAAGGTTTTAGGGACTACTTCACAAAAAATAAGAACAATAGCTCCCACGATTAATGAGGTGTATCTTGCATTAAAACTTACGATATATCTATCTACTACATAAGTAGCAAGGGATGCAATAAGAATGGTTACAATATTATTGCCTAAGAGAGTAGTACCTAAAACCTTATCGGGTTGTCTAACCATAGCCAAAAGTTTAGCTGCTGATTTATCTTTCTTCGCTTTACTTTCCAGTTCCAGCTGATTTATAGAGATAACGCCATTTTCAAAACCAGCAAATAGAAAAGCAAATAGCATCAGGGCAAGAAAAATCAGGCACCAGAGTATGATTTGTAAAACAGACATTTATTCTTTCACTTTTTCATTTCGCCAGGCTAATCTTAAAGCCTGAATAAAATCATCAATCTCACCGTTCATAAAAGATTCAAGGTCATAGCTTGTCAAGTTAATTCTATGGTCAGTAACTCTGGATTGAGGGAAATTGTAGGTCCGAATCTTAGCAGAACGATCTCCGGTTCCCACTTGAGCTTTACGAGAACGAGCAATCTCCTGTTCTTGACGCATAATTTCAGCATCCAGCAGTCTTGATCGCAGTACCTTCAGTGCCTTAGCCTTATTTTTTATCTGTGATTTCTCATCCTGGCAGGTAACTACTATTCCCGTAGGAATATGAGTAATCCGGACAGCAGAATCGGTGGTATTAACACTTTGACCTCCATGTCCAGAACTCCTGTATACATCTATCCGAAGGTCATTTTCATCTATATCTAGGTCAATATCTTCTGCTTCAGGGAAAACGGCAACGGTAACTGCTGAAGTATGGATTCTACCATTGGATTCTGTTACTGGAATACGTTGCACCCGATGAACCCCACTTTCAAATCGCATATGAGCATAGACATCTTCACCACTAAGTAAAAAAACAATTTCCTTATATCCACCTAATTCTGTTTCGTTTACATCCAATATCTGGATTTTCCATCCCTTTTTTTCAGCATAATAACTATACATCCGAAAGAGGTCGGCAGCAAAAAGAGCTGCTTCTTCACCTCCGGTTCCGGCTCTAATTTCCACAATGGCATTTTTGTGGTCATTAGGATCGGAAGGTATCAGTAATTCTCTAATTTTAGCTTCACTTGCTTGAATTTTATTTTCCAGTTCAGTCAATTCTTCTTTAATTAGAGCTTCCAGTTCTGGATCAGATTCCGTTTGTAACAAACTATTAGTATCTTCAATCTGTTTTTGCAGTTTCTGATAATGAGACCACTCCGAGCAAATCTCTTCTAGCTCTTTATACCGTCTACTTAATGCTTTATAACGATTGGTATCACTGATAATAGAGGAGTCAGAGAGAGTTTTTTGCAGCTCTTCCAGTTCCTGCTTATAATTTTTAAGTTTTTCTTTAGGTAACATCTTTTATAATCTTAACATTGTGTCCAGCTAGGTCCATTCCTAATGCAGCTTTCATTGCAACCAAACCTACTTCAATCATAGAATCATCTGGTGCTTGTGTAGTAATCTTCTGTAACGCCATTCCTGGAATAGTTAATATCTTAACCAATGGATGATTTATATTTTTACCGCTGAATTTAAGGATTTCATAGCTCACACCTCCAACTAGAGGCAATAAAATCACGATATGATAAGCTAATCTAGTAGCCAAAGGTATCTTGCTATGTAGGATAAAAGCAGATACAATCGTATCTGCTAGGGCAAAAATTATAATAGAAAGCAGCAGAACAAAGAAAATAAAGCTGGTTCCACAGCGAGGATGAATAGTTGAATTTGCCTGAATTTGAGGAATCTCCAGCGGAATACCTTTTTCATAAGCATTAACATTTTTATGTTCTGCACCGTGATATTGGAAAATGCGATGGATATCTTTCATTTTACTGATGAGCCAGATATATATAATAAAGAAAACTGCCCGAAAAATACCTGCAAATAGATTGAAGAAAAAGTTCTGACGAGCAAGACCAAAAATATCAGCAAGCCAGTAAGGTAACCAGCCAAATATGATAAAAGCAAGAGCAAAAGCAATCACATAGCTCAAAAGATTTTCCAGCTGTTGAGCTGTTTTGGATTTTTCTTTAGAAGCTGTATTGGTATTAGGGTTATCGGATTTTAGATCCAACTCTGCTCTATTTGCAGAAATAGTCAAAGTCTTCATTCCTATGATCAGCATTTCTATTAAAGAAACAAATCCACGAATGATCGGAAGTCCCAGAAAAGTTCCCTTTTTAGCTTTAGTCTCAAAATGCTCTTTAAATAGTTCTATAGTTCCATCTTTTCTCCGAATTGCTGTAGCTATTACATCCGGACCTCTCATCATTACACCTTCAATAACAGCCTGTCCGCCTACGCTTATTTCTTTTTTGGGTGCCATCTAAATCCTTAACAATACATAATCTAGATACAAAAACGCCATTTCTCCACCTCTTATTTGCGGCGAAATGGCGTTAAAATAGCTTCTTAACTATTTTTCGTCTGTTTTCAGATTATATTTCCTGATAAATTTTTCAACTCTTCCTGCACTATCAATAATCTTTTGTTTACCAGTGTAGAAAGGATGGCATTTATTGCATATTTCCACCTGTAAATCGCCTTTAGTTGAACGAGTCTGAAAAGTATTGCCACAAACACAATGTACGGTGGCAACATCATATTTGGGATGAATTCCCTTTTTCATCTATCTTACTCCTTAATTTTAAAACGATATTGTGGATACCAAATTTTTCATTTACGCATAATTGTCAATTGCTTTATCTTACTTTTCCGGATTGTCGTTACCTTCTACTTTTTTTACTATCTTATAGACAGCTTCCATAAGAGCTTTAGCAGAATCTTTTTTATTATAAAAATAGATATAAGGCTTTCCCTCATCTGCAGATTTTGAGATATCAGGGTCCATTTCCAGTTCAGCAAGTAGGTCTAGAGAATGCTGAAATATTAGCTCTTCCAATTGATTGCCATTAAAAATCTTAGTGGTTTGTCCACAATGCGGACAGCGGAAATATTTCATATTTTCCACTACACCGAGTATAGGGACATTCATTTTTTCAGCAAAATCAACCGTCTTTTTCACATCAAGTAAAGCTAAATCCTGTGGAGTGGTAACAATCACCATTCCATCTACTTTTCCTAAGGTCTGAATTACGGTTAAAGGTTCATCGCCTGTACCAGGGGGACAATCTACGATCAAATAATCCAGTTCTTTCCATTCAAAATCACTAAAAAACTGACGGATGAGAGATAACTTCATTGGACCTCTCCAGATAACAGCTGCGCTGTCCGATTTTAGAATGGATGCTAGAGTAAGTACATATAGATTAGAAAGAACTTGAATAGGTGTAGGTTTTCCACTTATGGGGTCAATGGGAATAGGTTTACCTTCTATATTGGTGAGTTTTGCAATGGAAGGACCATGAATGTCTACATCAAGCAGACCGACAGTTTTCCCTTGTAAAGCCAATCCATAAGCAAGGTTTGTAGCAATAAAGCTCTTTCCAACACCACCTTTGCCACTTAAAAGAACAATTCTGTGATTAATTTTAGCTAGAGTGTTTTGAATTTCTTTTTCTTGATTCGCTTCCATTAGTTTTCTGATTCTTCTATTTCTTCTAATTTCTTGTCAATACGCTGAATAATTTCTTGTAAATGATTTTTTACTTTTAGCAGTTTTTCTTTTGAGGGTTGAGAACAGCATCCGATATGATGCGCAAAATGTGGTTCATAATGATGATGGTGATGATGTTCGGAATAGCATTTACTATGATGTTTTCCACCCATACAATAATCTTCATCCCAACCGTAGTGATGGAAATGAGGGCTCCAACAGCAATAATGATGAGGAGCATTATGGTTGCAATAATGGTGCTGGTGAGAGCAGCAATCTTCCTTAAGGTTATAAGATTCAAAGTGATGACACATTTTTCCTCCTAATTTATTTAATCTTTATATAATATAGTTAATATGGGTTATGTTCCCACTGCAATACTAACCATTTTCCCTGGAACTACAATTATTTTTTTGATTTCCTTGTCTGATATATGGCGTTTTACATTATCAACTGCCAAAGCTAGCTGTTTAAGCTCTTCTTCACTGAGATCTGGTTCAACTTCTATCTTTCCACGGATTTTCCCATTTACTTGAATAACATAAGTTATCTTATCTAACTGAAGAAAGCGTTCTTGATAATTAGGTAGACCAGATTCATGCAACAGTCTCTCATTACCCAATTTTTGCCAGAGTTCTTCAGCTAGGTGTGGAGCAAAAGGATAAATCAAATGTGGAAAGATTGCACAAGCTTGAGCATAAACTGCTAGGTCATTATCTGAAAGATTTTCCAAGTCTTTTATAGCCAGACAGTCATTGAGAAATTCCATCACAGCAGCGATAGCCGTATTGAATTGCATTCTATCTAAACAATCTTCTCTCCATTTTTTTATAGTTTTGTGCATCCTATAGAGCAGGTTTCGCATAGCTGGGGAAATTTGCTTGTAATCAGGTCCAAGTGCAGAACCTTTCTTTATGAGTTCCAGGTTTTCATCAATCAATCTCCAGATTCTATTCAAAAAACGAAAAGCTCCCATAATACCTTCATCACTCCATTCTACATCTTTATCCGGAGGAGAAGCAAATAACAAAAACACTCTGAGCGTATCTGCTCCATAGCGATCAATAATATAGTTAGGATCTACCACATTACCTCTTGATTTACTCATTTTAGCACCATCTTTAAGCACCATTCCCTGAGTGAGCAAACGGAGAAAGGGTTCATCATATTTTATCCAACCAAGATCACGCATAAATTTACAGATGAAGCGGGAATAAAGCAGATGCATACAAGCATGTTCTATTCCGCCAATATATTGGTCTACGGGAAGCCAGAAATTAGCTTTATCAGGGTCAAAAGGTTGTTTATCATTCTTAGGATCAGTATAACGAGCATAATACCAAGAACTATCTACAAAAGTATCCATTGTATCAGTTTCTCTTCTTGCATCAGCTCCACATTGAGGACACTTCACATTATACCATTCTGGAACTGAAAGAAGAGGATTGCGAGTGGTCTTGCCAATCTGCACATTATCGGGTAAAAGAACAGGAAGATCTTCATCAGGAACTAAAACTATACCACAGTTAGGGCAATAGATAACCGGAATGGGATTGCCCCAGTAACGCTGACGGGAAATGCACCAATCTTTCAATCTATAAGCACAAGTTATCTTACCATAGCCTTTTTCTTCCAGATATAGAGAAATGGCTTTTTTAGCTTCTTCGCTATTCATACCATCAAAAGGACCAGAATTGACCATTATCCCTGAATCTATATAAGCTGTTTCCATTGTTTCTAAACTAAGTGTTTTTTCTGGATTCTGGATCACCAATTTTATAGGAATGCCATATTTTCGTGCAAATTCAAAATCTCTTTCATCGTGAGCAGGAACAGCCATCACGGCTCCAGTTCCATAATCCATAACCACATAGTTAGTTATCCAAATTTGAATCTTTTCTCCATTCAAAGGATTTAGACAGTAGCGACCACTAAACATTCCTTCTTTAATAGTATCTACAGCTTCTCTAGAAATTTTATCTTCGTTTATAACTCTATCGCAGAACTCTTTAAGAGCTATATTTTCTGGTGCTTCTTTCAGCCATTTTTGCACCAGAGGATGTTCCGGAGGAAGAGCCATAAAAGTTACGCCATAAATCGTATCAGGACGAGTAGTAAAGACCTGAATTGAGTCAGCACCATCTTCTAAAGGAAAATCTATCAAAGTTCCTTCACTTTTACCTATCCAGTTTTTTTGCATAGTAATGACATTTTCGGGCCAATCAATCACCTGGCTAAAATCTAAAAGCTCTTCGGCATAGGCAGTAATTCGGAAAAACCATTGTTCCTGTTCTTTTTGAGTAACTGGCTTATGGCATCTCCAACAGGTTCCATTCACTACTTGTTCATTAGCTAGAATAGTCTGACAATTTTCGCACCAGTTTTGCCAAGATTTTTTACGATAGACCAATCCCTTCTCATATAATTTCTTGAAAAGATACTGTCCCCAGACATAATAATCCGGACGACAGGTGCTTATTTCTCTTTCCCAATCAAGACCAAAACCCAGAGAATCAAACTGACGATGCATTGCTTCTATATTTTCTTCAGTAGTTATGCGAGGATGAGAATTGTGTTCTATGGCATAATTTTCCGCTGGCATACCGAAGGAATCAAATCCCATAGGCTGTAACACTGCATAACCATCCATCATTTTTAACCTTGCAATAGAATCACTTATCGCATAATTGGAAACATGACCGCAGTGTAAGATTCCTGATGGATAGGGAAACATAGACAAAACATAATATTTAGGTTGGGAAGGAAAATCTTCCGGATGAAAGATTCCTTTCTCACGCCAGATTTTTTGCCACTTAGGTTCTATCCGAGAAAAGGGATATTCCATTAAGAGTCTCCATAATTCTAAAATAGATTAATATTTTAAGTCTTAAATAATTTTTCTTATCATTAATTTCTTCTAGGTTTAATCTGTCAAGTTCAAAACCTATATTGTGATTTTCTTCAATGATTGATAAGCTAATGGCATTGTTATAGTTAGAGAAAGAAAAGGGGAAATTATTTAGCACTTGATAAGACTCAATAAACAGATTTAAATATTATTATAAATAAGGTATAATATGATGATAAGTTTTAATATGCCTTGTTATTATATCAAATTGCAGGAAATAACCTTATCTAATCTCCTGGTAAAAAAAGTTTATTTCTTTAGAGATGTAGTGATAACCTCATTTTACAAAATATTTATGCTTTTCCTTTTTTAATATGTGGATTAGTTAAAAAATTTACTTTATATTGTTCGCTTAGCTTATCATTTTGAGCTAGATATGGTATTGAACCAGCTTCTCCTGATTTTATAATAATAAAAATCTACCACCTATTTTTGATACTAGCTCTCATAGAACTATAAAATGTGATAAAATTGATAGGCAATATATATTTACTGGTAAGAAAAACTAAACTCTTAAATTTCAATAAGCTGAAAAATAGTAAGTTCAAGCCACTGTTTATTATAATAATAAAGATGATGAACTACTTATAGGGAAGTAATGTCCGCTTTCGGACATAAGCTGGACATAAGCTGGACATAAGCTGGACATAAGCTGGACATAAGTTATATATTATAAGGAAGTGGGAAAATGGGACATTACAGAATAGCGAAAAAGAAAAATATTTGTGAAGATAACCTATAACTAGTGCACCTATATAATATAAGAACTTAATAGATAAAACAACTGTAGGAACGACAAGAACTTATTCATTAGTCTCAGGTAATAAAAACAATCCCATCGTTTATTTATCAGAAAGAGATAAAATTTTCCTTGCCTTATTCAGCAAATTTAGAATAATGATTTTCTTATAAGAATAGATTCTTGTCAGAACAAAATAGGACAGAATATAATTCGGTCCAAGAGAAAGAAGGAGTTTCAAAATGAAACGATATCTCATACTTGCTGCATTATTTTTATTGAGCACTATCATTCTTTATGCTCAACCTTATGCTCAGACCATTTTCATTAGCGAATATGTGGAGGGTTCATCCTATAATAAAGCACTGGAAATTTTCAATGGCACCGGTGCACCTGTGGATCTTTCTCAATATACGATAAAACTTGCATCCAATGGTGGAACCTGGAGTACATCAAATATTTTAACTCCTACGGGAATTCTGCAAAACAATGAAGTTTTCGTTATTGCTCATCCACAGGCAAGTGCTGCTATTCTGAGCATTGCTGATGTAACTTCAACTGTTACTAACTATAATGGTAACGACTGTGTAGGACTTTTTCACGGGACCACTATGATTGATATCATTGGCATATATCAGAATGATCCGGGAAATAATTCCGGCTGGAGTGTTGCTGGTGTCCCGGCTGCAACTTTGAATCATACTTTAATACGGAAACCTACTGTCATTCAAGGAAATATTGATTGGACTTCTTCTGCTGGAACTAATGCAGACGATAGTGAATGGATAGTTCAAGCTCAAGATTATATAACCGACCTTGGAATGCATACTTTTACTCCTAATGGTGGCAATGTCACTGCTCCTCCTGTCTTCGATCCTGCTGGTGGAATTTATACCGCTCCTGTCACTGTCACTATCACCTGTGCTACTCCTAATGCCAGTATTTATTATACCACTGATGGCAGCATACCTTCTTCCTCATCAACACTTTATACTGCTCCCCTCACCATCTCGGTTACTACAACTTTGAAAGCTATCGCTATTGCTCCTGAAATGACTAATAGCTCTGTTACTACAGCAACATATACTTTCCCTTTAACAGTGGAAAACCTGAGCACTCTTCGTTCACAACCTGCTGATGGTGTAACTGTCTACCAGGTTACAGGAGAGGTAATTTTAACTTTCCAACAAAGCTTCCGTCATCAGAAATATGTACAAGATGAAGATGCTGGAATCCTTATAGATGATAATAATGGAGTGATAACCACAACTTATAATATAGGTGATGGAATAACCGGAATAACAGGAAAAATTAGTGAATATGGAGGTATGCTTCAATTTGTTCCTGTAATTAATTCTGGTCCTGCCACTTCAACCGACAATATAATAACTCCAATAATTGTAACCTATCAAGCATTGCTTGATGATTTTGATACATATGAATCCAGAGTAGTAAAAGTTTTAAATGTTAATTTTACCAATCCGAGTGGTAACTTTGCTAATGGAACAGTATATCCAACCACCGATCCTACTGCAACTTACAATATCCGAACCACTTTTTACGATGTAGATTACATAGGCACGCCCATTCCAACCACAACTAAAGATATTACTGGCATCCCTAACTCACGAACGGAAGGAGAATATTTCACCCCAAGAACTTTAAATGATTTTTCTGATCCAGCGGGACCAATTGATGCACCTGTCTTCAGTCACCCTTCAGGATACTATATACAGAGTTTTTCACTAACCATATCCTGCTCCACTCCGGATGTTAATATATATTATACTTTGGATGGAACCATTCCGGACCTCAACTCTACTTTGTATACAGCTCCTATAACTATTTCCACCACTACTACCGTTAAGGCTATAGCTTATTTAAGTCCTGCTGAATATTCTACCGTTAGTTCTGCCACCTATACCTTCCCCGTAATGGTCAATAATCTTTCTGCCTTGCGTCAATCCCCTTTAGATGGATTTTATTGTTTGACAGGCGAAGTTTTAGTAAATTTTACTCAAAGTTATCGTCATCAAAAATTTGTGCAGGATGCAACTGCTGGTATTTTGATTGATGACAACAATGGAATCATTACTACTGAATATCAGATTGGAGATGGAATAACTAATTTAACGGGAACTCTGACTGAATTTGGAGGGATGCTGGAATTAGTTCCTTTCGTAGATCCTGGAGTTCCCAGTTCTACAGGAAATACTATAACTCCGATAGACATTGATCTTGTTCAGTTTCTGGATGATTTTGAGACCTATGAATCGCGATTAGTTAGAATTTCAGATATCAGATTCTTTGAGCCCACGGGGACTTTTGCCAATGGAAGTGTCTATATGATTATAGATGAGAGTGGCGATAATACTGCCTATTTCCGCACTGTTTTTTATGATGTAGATTACATCGGCTTGCCTGTATATTCTTATCTACTAAATATTACTGGCATTCCCAATTCACGCACAGATGGGAACTATTTCACGGCTCGTTTTAAATCTGATTTTCAGATATCAGAGCCCTTGCCACCTTTGGTATTTGAACATACAGTGCTAAACCTTAATAGTTTGGAGATAACGGTTGGATTTGAGACCGAAGCTAATGTTGTTCTTCCAGAAGGATTGACAGGATATAACATTTATCGTGATGATGTAGTAGTTCATAATGCTCCTTCTGCTATGACGATAACCTGGCAAGATGTTTCTATTCCTATGGGAACTCATCTATATTATGCTACAGCACTTTATGGAGATGTAGAAAGTGATACTACTTCCTCCTTCTCTTTTACGGTTACTGGTATTGAAGATAATCCTCCTTCAGCACCTGTCACTTACCTGGGACAAAACTATCCCAATCCTTTCAATCCATCCACCGAAATTCATTTCTCCCTTGCCTCACCTGGAAAAGTGATGATAGATATATATAATCAGAAAGGTGAATTAGTGAGGAATCTGGTAAATGGTTATTTTGCTGCTGGAACTAATAAAATCTCTTGGGATGGTTTAGATAATAAGGGGAAAATTGTAAGCAGTGGAGTATATTATTATAGAATGCGAAATGGTGCCTATTCATACACGCGTAAAATGTTATTATTAAAATAAGGAGAGTTTAATTCAATGAAAGCTATTTTAAAACGGTGGGGGTTATTTTTAACCGTTAACTTCCTGGTGCTGTTTGTATTAGGTATAATACTTCAGCTATTAAAAATTAAACCTAGTGATATAATATCACTATTGATTTATTGTGCCATCTTTGGTTTTGCTGGATCGTTTATCTCACTTTTTATGAGCAAACCTATGGCAAAAGCATCTTATAGAATAATTCCTATCACGCGAGAAAATGCTACAGGAAAAGCCCTTGCTCTATATGAAACGATAGAAGAGATGGCAGTTTATAAACATATAAAAATGCCTGAAATAGGAATTTATCCTTCTCCGGATAATAATGCTTTTGCCACTGGAGCAAATCGTAACAGCTCTCTAATCGCTTTTTCCAGCGGAATAATGGAAAATCTTAACCTTGATGAACTGGCTGCTGTTGCAGGCCACGAAATGACTCATATCACTGAAGGAGATATGGTCACTACAACTCTTCTGATGGGCACTTTAAATACCTTTGTCTTCTTCATCTCCAATCTTCTGGCTATATTACTTAGTGGAGGAAGAAGTAGAGAGGAAGGTTTTGGAAGAGGAACTCAGATCTTTTTTGCTATTATAATTCAAAATATCTTGATGATTTTTGCCAATATTGCCATCTGTGCCTATTCTCGTCATCGTGAATATGCTGCTGATGCTGGTTCAGCCCGATTAACCTCACCTGTTCAGATGATGATAGCTCTGGAAAAGATTAGCAATAAGTTCGTTCCACCCACCAAAAAAGATGCTTATACCATCGCTAAAATTAACTATAGAGGTCCAGCTACCCTTTTTGCTACGCATCCTCCGGTTGAAAAAAGAATAGAAAGACTCCGTAAAATGATGTAATAGGAAGGTTCTCGTTAAGCTAAACATAGAAAAAATTGCTTCAGGAGGCTTTGGAATAGGATATGCTGAAGGCAAAGCTATCTTTGTTCCCTATACTGCTATTGGAGATCAAGTAGAAGTTCAGATCGTATCCCCAAAAAAGGATGTAGCCTTCGCTAAAATCCAGAAATATATTAAAAGAGGACCAGGAACAATTGAGCCAGGCTGTCCTTCCTTTGGACCACCTCTTTTTTGTGGAGGTTGCGATTGGTTACATCTTTCCTATGAAACTCAGTTAAAATATAAAACCAATTTGGTAAGAGAGTTAATCCAGCCTCTTGCTCCCGAAATTAATATTTTAGATACCATAGCTTCACCTGTTACTCAACATTATCGTAATAAATCCTTTATGCCAGTTGGAAAAGGAGAAACTGGTCTGGAATACGGTATTTACGAACGTTGGTCACATAAAATAGTGGCTCATCATACTTGTCTCTTACATCCTGCTGAATTTGACCTTATTGCTAATCGCTGTCTGGAATTGATGGATAACGCAAAGGTCCAACCTTATGATGAAATCAATCATACTGGAACTTTAAGACATATTGGATTTCGTTGTTCAAAAGATAGAAAACAGATACTTCTTATTCTGGTCACCCGAAGTGCTAAATTGCCTTTCAGTAATCTATTGGTGAAGAAATTGACCAGTGAATTTCCTAATCTTTCTGGAATTATTCAGAATATCAATCGGGAAAGTGGAAATGTTATTTTGGGTAATGAAGAAAAAATTCTATATGGGAGCCCTTGGATTACAGAAGAATTAGATAATTTAAAATTTAGGATCCACTATAAGTCGTTCTGGCAGGTTAATTCTTATATACTGCAATTAATTATCAGAGATATAGCTGATAAAGTGTTAGCTCAAGATACTGTTCTGGATACCTTTTCAGGCATTGGAGTTTTAGGATTATCCCTCGCAGCTAGAGCTAGAGAAGTTTTTTGTATAGAAGAATTAACTGATGCTGTTGAAGATGGAAGATACAACTGTCAATTAAATAATATCTCCAATGTTACTTTCCTTTGTGGAAAGACGGAAGATCTTCTACCAAAAATACTTAATCATCCGGATGTTTACCGCAACTATTCTCCCGAGGTGATAATTCTAGATCCACCCCGAACTGGAGTCCAAAAATCCGTTCTGGAAGAAATTATCAAAGTTCAATTGCCCCATATTCTGTACCTTAGCTGTTCTCCCATCACTCTTCGGAGAGACTTAACTCTTTTATTGGATAGTGGTTTATATGAAATTACCAGTATTCAACCGTTTGATATGTTTCCTCAAACCTGGCATATTGAGACATTAGTTGAGTTGAAGTTAAAGCGATGAAAAAGATAGGAATATTACTGCTTTTAGTAATAATAGCTTTTTGTGCTTGTGATACTAATTCCGCAATTCTGGATGAAGAAGAGATAAGAAACATTATTTACGATATTTCTTATGATTTCAGCTGGAATGATATTAATGGTATAATGGAGTATGTACATAATGATTTCAGACATAATGGAATGTATCGTGATGAATTAAGATTTCTATGGAATGAACGCCGAAAAAGATATCAACTACTCTCCTGCGATATCTCACAGATATATATAGATAATGAATATGCAACGGTATTTATGACTATGACCTATCAGTCAGCTACTGAAACTGTAAGTTTTTCAGAACCAGACACCTTTGGTGATGCTTCCTATTATTATTTTGACCAGGGAAGATGGCAAATATATGGCAATCAAGAATGGAGAATGAACAAAAATTAGAAGGTTATGAAAGTTAGAAGGAAAAAGATAGATATTTATAAATTTCTTTTTAATAATTAGTAAGAAGCTATATATTATGAAGGTTAAGTAGGTAAGAAAAGAAAATAACACTATTTTTGGCTTGACAATAGGATAATTTATAAATTTATGGATTAAAATATGTAGTTTCGGTCCAGTAACTCAGCGGTAGAGTATCTGCCTTTTAAGCAGAGAGTCGTTGGTTCGATTCCAACCTGGATCACCATAGCGACCCCTTCGTCTATCGGTGAGGACACAAGATTTTCATTCTTGTAAGAGGGGTTCGATTCCCCTAGGGGTCGCCATTTAATTGTGTTTGAGATAGTTAGTCCCGTTCGTCTAGTGGCCTAGGACTCGTGATTCTCAGTCACGCAACAGGGGTTCGATCCCCCTACGGGACGCCATTCAGATTTTAATGGTAAGAGAAAATAGCTGATGGATGAGATAATTATTTCTAACACGGTGAAGTAAAAAATGAGAGACGATAATAAAATATCGGTTTGGGAACCGGAGATTTTTCCTGATCGGCGTATCAAAATCAGTTTTGAAAGCTTGGGTAATTCGCGCAGCTTTAAGGTACAACCCTGGCTTTTATATGCGATTTTACTGGTCATTATCGTTGGAATTATACTTCTTTGTATTGCTGCTTTCCGCGGTCCTGATAAGGAAAACCTCAATAGAATTCACCGCTTAGAGACCGAAAATCAATACCTGCAAAGCGAACTGGAAAAATTCAATACTCAACTTGATTCAATTAATGCTTTACTGGATTCATTAAAGATAAAATCCGCCAGTAGGGAAATTAATTATCCTTCTTACAGCGAAAATCTTCAGCCAGTGAATAAACTTTTAGTTCATCCTGCTTTGGATACAAAGCTTTCTGCCATAGAAATTAAATTGGAAGTGATAAAAAATCGTTTAACTTACCTGGATTCAAATGGAACTTCTTTAGGAAGCGACTATTTAAGTGAGGATGAATTGAAAAGTATACCTTCTATCCTACCTACTTTTGGTGAAATTTCCAGCAATTGGGGATTACGCATTCATCCCATTCTGGGTGGAGCAATATGGCATCAGGGAATTGATATAGCCAATCAAACTGGCACTCCGGTCTATGCTACTGCAGAAGGCATAGTTTCCAGAGTGGAATCGGATGACGGTTGGGGAAATGTGATTACCATAGACCATAAAGATGGCTACAGAACCCTGTATGGACATCTCTATAGAAGTAAAGTTCAGCTTGGTGATATTGTTTGTAAGGGTCAAATAATTGGCTTGATTGGAAGCACAGGAATGTCTACGGGTCCTCATTTGCATTATGGAGTTTATCATAATGGAGCACCAGTAAATCCTGCTTACTATTTAAATAGACAGGACCTCAGCTATTATAATATGGTTATAAGATGAAGAAAGAAGCAGATACAGCCTGGCTTTTTACAACCACCAGTCCGAACGAGATATTTTCTTTCTATAAGAACATAGATTATAATAGAGATTTTATAATTGCCGTAGATGCAGGATTAAATAGAGTAAATAAATTGGGAATTGAGCCAGACCTTATTGTAGGAGATATGGATACGGTATCACCTGAGCTACTTGCAAAGTATCCGAATACCAAAAAAATTAATTATGAGATGCAAAAGAATCACACTGATACCGAACTGGCTGTTTTATGGTGCCTGGAACATAATATCAAACAAGTCATTATTATAAATGGACTAACTAATCGTTTTGACCATTCTCTGGGATTGTTGCAGAACCTAGCTTTACTTAATAGTGAAAAGATACCAGCACGAATAGAGTCAGAAAAACAGGTTGTTTTATTTTTGGGGAAAAAATCCCAATTTAAAGGGTATGAAGGCAGCCTATTATCTCTCTTTTCTTGGAGTGCAGAATCCACTATCAAAGATTCCGAAGGATTATTTTTCCCTTTGAAGAATTTGACGCTAAGTCAATTTCATACCAGAGGAATAAGCAATATAGTGATTTCTTCTTCCCTAACCATTGAGCTTGACAAAGGATTGATTTTGGCTATATTTACTAAGTGATTATATATTATAGATTATTAGTCAATAAATTGAGGAGAAAATAGATGCAAACAGCTCAAATACAAGATGAATATTCATTAGAACAAGACCTGCAAAAAGTTGAAGAGATCATAGAGAGAATGAAAGGTGGACAGTTAAATTTGGAGGAAATGATAAAACTTTATGAAGAGGGAATTGCTTTATTAACCAGATGTAAACAAACTCTGGAACAAGCAGAGCTCAAAATCCACCAACTTTCAGCAACTTTCAATCAACCTGAATCTGGGGGAAATAATAATGGATAAAAAAGTGCGATTAAAAAAAGATATGAAAGAAAAGCAGGAACTGGTCAATATTATCTTAGACCGTTATCTTCCACGCAAAGATGAATATCCTAAGACCATACATAAAGCAATGCGATATTCTATATTTGCAGGCGGGAAAAGAATTCGTCCTTATCTCACGATGACCACTTATGAAATGTATAGAAAAACAGTGGAAAAGATTGTTCCTGTAGCTGCTGCTATTGAGATGTTGCACACTTATTCTTTAATCCATGATGACCTTCCGGATATTGACAATGATGATTTCCGAAGAGGCAAAAAATCCTGCCATATACTATTTGGTGAAGGACAAGCTCTTCTTGCAGGAGATGCACTTCTTGTAAGTTCCTTTGATTTAATCACTCTAGCAGAAATTAAGACAGAACATCGGGTCAGATTTGTTCGCGAACTAGCAGAAGTGGCTGGAGTTAATGGATTAATTGGTGGTCAAATGATGGATATTGTATCTGAAGGTAAAAAAGTAGATAAAAAAACCATAGATTATATCCATAAGAACAAGACAGCTAAGCTTATTCAACTTTCCGTACATTTTGGTGCTATAGCTGGAGGTGCACCAGAATCCGAATTGAATGCTCTGGAAGATTATGGTGAAAAAATTGGTTTTGCTTTCCAAATTGCTGATGATTTACTGGATATTGAAGGGACTCCTGATGAATTAGGAAAAAGTGTAGGTAAAGATAAAATTGAGGGAAAAGCAACTTATCCTTCTGTTTATGGTATAGCTGAATCAAAAAGTAAATTGCAGGAATTAATTAAAGAAGCTAGACAAAGCATTGCCGCTCTTGGTGAAAAAGCTGAACTGTTAGATGCCTTAGCTGAATATATGTTAACTCGTAAATCATGAATATCCGCTATAAACGCCTCAATTCTGATGCTGTCCCACCCCAAAAAATGAGTAGTTCCAGCTCAGGATGGGACCTTTGTGCCACCATTTCTGAACCTATAATTTTAGCACCTGGTGCCAGAGCAGCTATACCAACAGGTTTGGCTCTGGAAATACCTCCTGGTTATGAAGGTCAAATTAGACCTCGTAGTGGATTAGCTTTAGATATAGGTTTGGGAATACTGAACAGTCCTGGCACTATTGATGCTGATTACCGAGGAGAAGTCAAAGTTATATTAATAAATTTATCCTCAGAAGCTATCACGATTAATCCCTTAATGCGCATAGCTCAATTAGTTATATGTCCGGTAATAAATGATGTTTGCTTTCAAGAAAGTGAACAATTAAATGAAAGTTTGAGGGCAGATGGAGGCTTTGGCCACACAGGGTATTAAAAAGGCTGTAAATGAAAATAGAAGAAAAGATTATAAAACTTAAAAAAGAAAAAAATGCGATTATTTTAGCTCATAACTATCAAATCGTACCAATTCAAGACCTGGCTGATTTTCGGGGTGATTCCTTACAACTTTCCATTCAAGCAAAAAATAGTCAGGCTCCATTGATTGTTTTTTGCGGTGTCCGCTTTATGGCTGAAACCGCAGCTATCCTCAATCCTGAAGCAAAGGTCATTCTTCCTGCAGAAGATGCTGGTTGTCCTTTAGCTGATATGATAAATGCTGAACAACTACGACAATTTAAGGCTCTTCATCCTGAAGCCAAAGTAGTTTGTTATATTAATTCCAGTGCTGAAGTAAAAGCAGAAAGCGATATCTGTTGCACTTCCGCTAACGCAGTTCAGATAATCAATTCTTTCCCAGAAAATGAAACTATTCTTTTTGTTCCGGATAAAAACTTAGGTAGCTGGGCAGCTAAACAAAGCAGTAGAAATGTTATTGTCTGGAATGGTTATTGTCCTGTTCATCAATGGGGTTTCACTCGCAGAGCCTATGACCGTTTAAAAAACCAGTATCCAGATTATAAGATGATTGCCCATCCGGAATGTGATGAAGATATTATTGCGGTTGCAGATGAAGTTCTTTCAACCAGCGGAATGGAAAAATATATTAAAGCTCACGACAAATTGATTATTGCTACCGATTCATCTTTTTCCGATTATATGCAACATCTCTATCCAGAGAAAAAGCTCGTTTCTCTAAATACTAGAGCCTACTGTAATAATATGAGAAAAATTACTCTTAAGAATGTACTCAGATCTCTGGAAGAGGAAAACTACTTAGTACAAGTACCAGCAGAAACTACTAAAAAAGCCTTGTCCGCATTAAACAAAATGCTGGAGATATCTCACTGAAAAATTGCACTGCCGTTATCCTTGATGAACAGGGAACTTACATCTATCAAGATAGAGAAGCTCAAGCTATATCTAATGCTGCTATCTGTTTGACAAATACGGCTTTAAGTCTTTTTGCTGACTGCCCTCCTCAACAAGTTTTAGACCTAGGAACAGGTTGTGGTATTATTGCTATCTCTCTAGCAATGGCAAGACCTACCTGGAAGATAATGGGGCTGGATATACAGCCTCATCTTATAGAGCTGGCAAAATATAATGCTGAACTCTGTAGTCTGAAAACCGAATTTCAAGTTGCCGACCTTTGCACTTTTACCGCTGAAACTCCCTATACTCTAATTCTCTCCAATCCTCCCTGGCAACCATTAGGAAGAGGGAAAATTAGCCCTTATCCGGCAAAATATATCAGTCGTTTTGAAGTTATGTGTTCTATGACAGATATTTTATCTTTTCTAAAAAGAAATCTTGCTATTGAAGGAGATGCTTTACTGCTATATCCAGCTTTTAGAATTCCAGAACTACAAGCTTTGATTTCCAAGAGTTCACTTGACATAATGGACCTCATTGAGTGTGCTGGTTTTAGGAATCACTTTATTTGCCATATTCATTATAAAGGACACAAAAAATGAACCGGAGCTTTTTCTTGATCCTCGTCTTAATAACTCTTGTCTTAATAGGTTGGAGTTATGTTCATTATCAATATTTAGAAAGTAGAGAATTTCGCTTGAATCATCTCTCTGAAATACCTATCTTTGTTTATATGGACGATCTTAACCATCTGGAACAATTAGCTAGAGAGCTTTTAGAGACCATACCTGAAATTGATTCTTTATTCTTGGAATCTGGACTGCAAGCTGCTCAGGAAATGCTTTCTAACTATCCAGAGCTGGGAATTGAACCAAACACTTTAACTGAATACCAATTTCCCAATATTTTGTCTATAACCTTCAAGCCCGAGCTTTCTTCTTTTTCTGCTCGAGAGTTGACATTGCAGTTTTTCCACGATAATAATGTTCCTTCCAAAGATATAGATGACCAGGGTCCAGCCTGGGCTTTAGCTAAAAAGGAATTAGATTTTTTGAATTCTCGCTGGAGTCAAACCACCTTTTTTATTGCCATAACTGTATTTTTAATGATTGTTTTTGCCAGACTTTATCTTTATCTACGGGAAGCTATTTATCGTCAGGGTAAATCTCAAACTCTATTAGAGAAAGTGCGAGCCAGTGAAATAAATCGTTTACATAATGCCCTTCTTTTAATTTTACCCATTCTCATAAATATAGCTCTATATTACATTTTAATTGCCTTAGACAAGTTTTCTCCTTTAATTAACTGGAGTTTTTTCCTCGTTCAATTGATAACTCTAGTTGCTGCTGTAATAACGGCTATACTTATCAATAAACTATCTTCCCCGAGCAAGGAAAGTTCTAAAATAACCGTGGCAGTTCCTCTTGATTCAAGGATTGATGAGTAAAATTCCCAATCTTCTTACCTGTATAAGGTTAGCTCTGGTTCCTGTCTTTATAATATTAATCTTTTTTTGTCAGAGTGAAAATCATATTATCTGGGCTTTCTTTGTCTTTATTATTGCTACAATTACGGATTTTTTGGATGGCTATCTGGCTCGGAAATGGAAAGTGATTTCCGATTTTGGTAAGATTGCTGACCCCTTAGCGGATAAACTTATTGTCCTCTCTGCTCTTGCAGCTCTAACCTTTCTACCACCTTATAAATTATTTGTCCTTATCTTTATTGTAATAGCCCTCCGTGAAATAGTTATAACCATTATGCGTGAAATACTTAAAAAGCAGGGAATTGTAATGCCTGCAGATAAACTGGGTAAATGGAAAACATCGCTTCAAATGATAGGTATTATTCTTGCCCTATTCTTATGGGCTTGGTTCCCTGAAATTGCCTTAAAATCTACAACTCGGCTTATTGCTAATATCTGGTTTTCTCTAGTTGCCTTGCTTACTGTTTATAGTGGATTAAATTATCTAAAGCTTTTACCAAAACTTCTTAAAAAAGGAGAATAACAATGAAAAAATGCTTTTATCTAACGCTTATCCTGATTTTGGTCTCCCTAGTTGCCTGCAAAAAACAGGAAACAACGAAGGAGCCTCCTAAAAATTTCTATACTAAGTATCAAAATTTAGTTGATCTCTCCAAACCTCTTGCCTTTGGAGATGATAATGTTATCTATATCTTTGCTGAAGATAATAATCTTAAAAGTGTAGAAAGTAGTTTGAATGCATCTCTCACTCGCACTATTCAGATTATAATTGATGAGCCCTATTTTACTACTGAATTTAAAGACGGTTCTGAAATAAATGACTTTACTAACTATAAGAATCTTATATATTGTGGAACTTTAGATGGTAAAGATAGGGTCTCAACTTTTATAACCTCAACATTAGCTCCGAGTTATATTGATTTGGTGCGTAAAAACGGTTCAGAAATGTTTGTAGTAAATAACTTCTATGTGCGAGACCAGCTTATTATCTATTTAATAGCCAAAGATGCAACTTCTCTTAAAAATCTGGTAAAAGAGCGAAACGAACAAATCTTTAACTATTATCTGGATCGCTATAAACAGCGTCTTGCCTATCAAGTTTATTTTAATGAAGTTATTGCTGATGATTACTTTGCCGATTTGCCCTTCACTATTAAGATACCGGTGCTTTATATGGTTTTTAAAGAGGATAAACCAGGTCATTTCTTGTCCTTTATTTATCAACCTGCCAATCCTAACTCAAATCTTCCTGATAAATATGTATCCGTTTATTATGAATCTATGCCTGAAAACCAAATCTCCGAAGATTGGATTTATCGCACCCGTCAGATGTTAGGTAAAAAATACTTAGATGGCGATGAAATCTACGATAAAAAATACACTACCGAAAAAGTTAAGATAGCAGAATATGATGGCTTAAAGATGTATGGGCACTGGATTAACAAGAAACTATCCGGAGGAGTAGGTGGAGCTTTCCAGAGCTTTGCTTTTTGGGATGCAAAAACAAAAACTGCCTACTTGGTTGATAATATCATCTATGCGCCAAATATTACCTATAAACTTCCCTATCTTCTTGAACTGGAAATGGTATCTCAATCTATCACTATTAAATGAAATCCCCTTCTAAACATATACTACTTTTATGTATCTTCTTGCTGGCACTATCTTCTGGTGCCAGCAAGCATAATGATGAGGTTTCTTCAAATATAACATCAAATTATCGTGCCTTTTGGTCCTATACCTTAGCTTCCTATTACTATTTTGATGGGGACTATGTCTCTGCTAATAAATTTTTCAAGCAATCTTTAAAATATGAACCGCAATCTACTACTATCAGAAAACAATTTCTCTTAAATTCCTTTGAACTTTATCAAAATAAAGGCATATCAGCAAAAAAACTCCAGAAACTAATAGATGATTATAGGAAACATACTCCTTTAGATGAAGATTTACTCTATGCAGCATATAACTTTTACGGACAGAAAAAAAATGAAGCGGAACTTTTAAAGATAATTGATGAATTACAGAACAGGTATCCTTCTCCGCGTGCTTACATTCAGAGTTTTCTTTTTGAACTGCAATACCATAAAAAAGTTTCCCCTGAATATCTTACTCAAGCACAAGAACTGGCTGGTAATAACCCTAGCTATTACCCCCTATTGATTAGACTCTGGTCATTTTTCAATCCTGAAATGGAAAAACAGTCTATACTGCGCTATTATGAACTGGATAAAGGAGATCAAGCAAACTCCTTTCTGGCAGAATATATTGTTCGTAACCTTGATCTTGAACTTGCTCATCAGTATCTTTCTTCTCTAAATTATCCTGAAGATAAAGATTATATGCTCTATTTTGCCTCTGCTCAATGGTCTGAACAACCTAATCCACTTTTACCTGATTTAGCAGATTATTTTCTTAAAACTTCAGATTTAGAACTCATTTCAGAACTTGCTCTTTCTGCTCTAACTCAACATCGCTGGGATTTATTTCCTGAAATTGAAGCAGCAGTTGAATCTTCTTATGCACCAGAGGAAGAAAAACAATCTTTGTATTCTCTCTTGATTGCTTATGCTATCTATCTTTCTAAAGATATACCCTTATCCCCTATTCTGAACAAACTCACTGAACTTAAATACTTTGATGCCATTTTTATTTATTATAGCTGCGCAGTTAACCAAAAAATAGACCCAGAGGTCAAACTTCCTGCTGCTAAAGATTATGAGCATTTCATCAACGAGATTAAAAAGCGCTTACCAGATGAACCTCCAGCTCGTTATCTGCAAGTAATTGCTTCTCCAGAGGTAGAGAATTCCGAACCTCTGGTTTTAGATAGTAAATATGAACTGGCTCTCTGGCTTCGGGAAAATCATACCCTCTGTCCTGAAGATTATGAAGTTATTATTTATTATTGTCACCTAAAAAAGAATTTTTCCGAAGAACGAAACTTTCTTGAAGAAGCCATAACTAATTGTCCTGACTATCCATCTTTCTATAATGACCTTGGCTATTCTATGCTTATTAATGGAGAAAACTCTGAACAAGCTGCATCTTTGATTCGTAAAGCTCTCACTTATGAACCTGAAAATCCCTTTTTTCTGGATAGCCTTGCCTGGTATTATTATCTAAATGGAAATTATTCCGAAGCTTTAAATCTTATGTCCATCCCTCAGAAAATGGAAAATATGCCTGCCGAAATTGCCTGGCATATGGGAGCAATTCATCTGGCTTTAAAGAACTATAAAGATGCTCAAACCTGGCTGCAAAAATGCCTCACTATAGATAACGACCCTGAATCTGAAGAATTAGCTGAAAAAGCCCTGAAACAAATACCCAAAAAATAAATCATATCATTTATCACTAGAACTTAACATAGACCTTTCCACTACTATCCGAAATAATAATCTTTCCTTTTTATCTCTATTCTCCGAAAAATAGCATTATTCTATTGACAAATATAAGAACTATCTAATTTTGTTTTTGAAATGTGTTCCGGAATAGCTCAACGGTAGAGCAGGTGGCTGTTAACCACTTGGTTGGGGGTTCGAATCCCTCTTCCGGAGCCATTTTTTTGTAATTTTCACCTACAGCATTCACGATTTAATAATACTATAAATACAAAGAATTAGAAAAAACTATCAGACCTTCATAATAACTTATCATCGTTTCCATATTTAAAAAAACCTCAATATTAGATTTGATATTCTGAAAAATAATCTGAAAGATTTTTGTTTGAGTAATAAATATCTGCTACTAATTATCCTTAGTCGCCAATTGTTTTTTGGGGGGTCCTAATCTCATCCATTTTATTTAAATTCAGGTTTGACAATCCCTTTTTTTAGCTACTTCATATTCTCTTTCATTTTTTTGGGGTAAAATTATAACAAATTAGATAGACAGTATCTTCTGTTTTGTTGTCCCACTTCCATCCATTTTTAACCTTAAATATATCACCATCTATACTGCACTTAATGTAAATTCTTAATTAGCTCTGAATGAATATAAATAAAACTTGACTTTTCCCCTAAATTTTTTTTGTATATATAACATAAAATATAATATGGAAGTTCTATAAAGACGTGATGCTACGAAAAATAAGAATGTACCAAATTTAATAAAGGAAATTAGGAATAAACATATCTTTACATATGAACAATACGCACAGTTGATAGCAGTGACATTATCAACGATAAAAGCTATGTGAAAGGTACTCAGATTCCTCACCCCTTGTATTTCAGAAACTTTTTGAAATGTAAGAGGAAGGAGGGATTGAAAAACTCATAATATAACTTATTATGAATTTATGAATTCTACAATAGTTGGACTGGAAATTAAAATTCCAAATTACTGGAGCGTTAATTTATCAGAAAAAGAAAGCTTTAATATAATGCCATTTATTGGAATAATGCTTCTCATTCATAAACTTAATAAAAACTCAGAAAAAAGAGGAATGATATGCAAATAGAAAAAAATAAATACCAGGATTTTTTGATGCAAGTTAAAACCAGAATTCAAACATCTCAGGTGCGAGCTATTTTATCTGTAAATGCAGAGTTAATCTATCTTTACTGGGATATTGGACGAATGATAGATAAAAAACAAAAAGAGGAAGGGTGGGGTGCGGCTGTTATTCCGAATCTATCAAAAGATATTAGAAATGAATTGCCTGAGGTTAAGGGGTTTTCTGAAAGAAATATTGGTAGAATGATAGCATTTTTCAGGGAATATCCATGCTTAGACCAATTTTTGCCACAGCCTGTGGCAAAATTAGAAGAGAGAAACCATGCTCCAAAAATGCCACAAGCTGTGGCAAAAATGGCTGCAAAAACTATTATTGAAAAAATATACCCTATTATAACAAACATTCCCTGGGGACACAATATCATCCTTATGGAGAAGGTCAAGGATATGACTTCTCGCTTATGGTATATGCAAAAAACTATAGAAAATGGCTGGAGTCGTAATATGCTTCGTTCAATGATTGAAGGTAATGCTCATCAGCGGGAAGGCAAGGCGGTGACCAATTTTGATCTGCGTCTTCCATCTCCACAATCGGATTTAGCAAAACAATCTTTAAAAGACCCTTATATTTTTGATTTTCTCACTTTAGAGGAACCTTTTAGAGAGCGGGAATTAGAAGTTAGCCTTGTTCAACATTTAGAAAAATTTTTATTGGAATTAGGGCAGGGATTTTCATTTGTAGGACGGCAATATCATCTCAATGTTGGAGAAAATGATTTTTACATTGATCTTTTATTCTATCATCTTCGTTTAAGGTGTTTTATTGTAATTGAAATAAAAAAGGGAGAATTTAAGCCTGAATATGCAGGGAAAATTAACTTTTATTGTAATGTGGTTGATGATGTTCTAAAACACGAAACAGACAATCAAACCATAGGTTTGATCTTATGCCAAGATAAAAATACAGTTGTGGCAGAGTATGCATTGCGTGGATTCAACAAACCAATAGGTGTTTCTAAATATGAATTAACACGTGCATTACCAGAGAGCTTAAAATCTTCATTGCCAACAGTAGAAGAAATTGAAGAGGAATTAAAGAATGAAAAAACAAGCAAGAAAGTTGAATGAGGAATTGCAGGTGCCTAATATAAAAGCAAAAGAGTTAGAAGAACAAATATCAGAAAATTTAGCAAAGATTATGGGGAAAAAATGAAAAATAAATTAACCTTTATTGAATTATTTGCGGGTGCAGGTGGACTTTCTGAAGGGTTTATAAGAACAGGATTTCAACCAGTGGCATATATTGAAATGGATAAATATTCATGTCTTACACTTAAAACTCGTATGGCTTACTATTATTTAAGAAGACAGGGTAAAAGTGCTTTATATTCTGGATATATAAAAGGAGATATAACCCGGGAACAATTATATTCTTATATCCCGCAAAATCTTTTTTGCTCTATTATAAACGAAGAAATAAAGCAGGATACCCTGAGTGAGCTTTTCGGAAAAGTTGAAACAAATATGGAAAAGAACAATATAAAACAAATCAATATACTTTTAGGTGGGCCACCGTGTCAGTCTTATTCATTAATCGGGCGGGCTCGCGATCTATACAGGATGGAAAACGATACAAGAAATTATCTATATAAATTATATACAGAATTTTTAAAAAAATTTAAGCCAGAGATATTTGTTTTTGAAAATGTTCCAGGCTTAATATCAGCTTATAAAGGTCAATTATGGAAGGATATACAGGAATGTTTTTCTAAAGCGGGATATAAAATATCTTACAAAATACTCAATGCTTATGATTTTGGGGTTCTTCAGAATAGAAAGAGAATTATTGCTATTGGGTGGAGAACAGAATTAAACTTGAAATATCCAGAATTTAATAATGATTATATGGTTAAAAAATATAAAGTTGACGATATTTTATCTGATTTACCTCCAATAAAAGCAGGTGATAGATTAACAGCAGTTAAGTATGCTGGAAAAGCAACAGAATATCTTACAGAATATGGAATAAGAAATGATGAAGATATTCTTACCCTTCATATAGCCCGCAGGCATAATAAACAGGACACAATGATTTATGAATTTTATATTAAAAGCTGGTTTGAGAAAAAGGAGCGCCCTGAATATGACCAACTTCCAGAATATCTTAAAACACACAGAAACAGGACTTCATTTAAAGACCGCTTTAAAATTGTAGCACCTGACCTTCCATATTCTCAAACTGTTGTTTCACATCTTGGGAAAGATGGGCATTATTTCATACATCCTGATATCAATCAGTTAAGGTCAATCTCACCAAGAGAGGCGGCAAGGTTACAGTCATTTCCTGATAATTTTTATTTTGAAGGGTCAATGACATCGGTATTCAGGCAAATCGGGAATGCCGTTCCCCCACTGATGGCTGAAAAAATAGCTTTAAAGATCAGGGAGATGATAGGATGAAAAAAGATCTAATATTTAAGCCCCGCGCAAGATTAATTCTTCAACTAGGAGACCAACTCATTAAAAATGAAAGTATTGCATTTCTTGAACTCGTAAAAAATGCTTATGATGCAGATGCAACCAGAGTTAGTATTGTAATGGAAAAAGTTGATGACCCAGAGAATGGGAAAATAATTATAGAAGATGACGGATGTGGAATGACACCTGAAATTATAACAAATGTCTGGATGGAACCAGGAAGTGATTTTAAGGAAAAAATGTTCAGGGAAAACATCAGAACGCCAAAATTCAAAAGACTGCCACTCGGTGAGAAAGGGATAGGAAGATTTGCTGTTCATAAGTTAGGAAATCTAATTGAGGTTATAACCAGAGCTGAAAATAATCCTGAGGTTGTTCTTTCTATAGACTGGAGTCTATTTAATAAATCTGATTACCTTGAAAACATTGGTATCAAGATGATTGAAAGAGAACCTGTTTATTTTAAAAACAAAACAGGCACAAGAATAAAAATAAAATTAAAAACTGTATTTTCAAGGGGTAGTGTAAGAACCATTTATAGATCTCTTAACTCATTCTGTACACCGTTTAGTGATTCTCAACAATTTAAGATTGATTTCAAGATTGACAGGAAAGAATGGATTGAGGGACTCCTTTCCTGGGATGAGATAAAAAATTACTCTTTATTTAATTTTCTTTGTGAACTGAAAGGAGAAAAAATAATAAAATTCAGGTATGAGTTCACTCCATGGCCTGCAATGACAAAATTAAATGGAAGAATTGTTGATGAAAATAATGAATATATTAAGAAACAATTAATAATAACTGACAGTAAAGGCAATACAATTAATCTTGATAATTTTAAAATAGGACATATTAGATTTGAAGGTTTCATATTTGATAGAGATACCCGAATTCTTTCTCTTGGCGTTCATGATAAAAAGGGATTGAAAGAATATCTGGATATGAATGGAGGAGTTAAAGTATTCCGCGATGGGATAAGGATTTATGATTATGGTGAACCCGATAATGATTGGCTAAACCTTGATAGAAGAAGGGTAAATATTCCAGCAAAAAGAATAAGTAATAATATTATAATTTCTGCAGTTTATCTTGATAGAGAAAAAAGCATGGATTTAAGAGAAAAAACAAACAGAGAAGGTTTTATTGAAAATGAAGCATACAATGAATTAAAAAAATCTTTGATTTATTGTCTGGAGAGAGTAGAAGAGTTACGATATGAAGATAAAAATAAAATAAGAACAAATTATGGTCTGGAAAACAAGAAAGAACCGGTTGTTTCCACTATAAAAGAATTAAAAACAGTGGTTGAAAGTAAAATAAAAGAAGAAACTGTCAAAAGAGAAATCAATAAACTCCTTGATAGAATAGAAGGCGATTATGTGCAAATGAAAGAAGTCCTTCTTAAAAGTGCAGGGGCAGGTCTTACATTAAGTGTGGTTATCCACGAGATTGAGAAAATAATTGATGAATTAGAAAAAGTTGTAAAATATGAAAAATCTTCTGAGAAAATTATTAACCTTGTTAAACATCTGGCAGACCTTATAGAAGGCTATACTCTCATAATAAGAAAAACAGAAACTAAAAAATGGGATTTAAAGCAATTAATAAATCAAGCAATATTCAATATGGAATATCGCTTTAAAGTGCATAATATTGAAATAAAAAAAGATTATGAGAATAAAACAGATAAATTTGAAGTTAATTGTGCAAGAAATCTTGTATTAAATTCTCTTATGAATATAATGGACAACTCAATCTGGTGGATGGAGTATTCAAAAATTCAACATAAGAAAATTTTCATAACTATTTCTGAAAATATAGAGAAGAGTATAACAATAGTTATAGCAGACAATGGACCGGGATTAACACTTTCCACTGAAGAAATAATAAAACCATTTGTATCTGCAAAACCTGATGGAATGGGTCTTGGATTGCATATCGTGGATGAAGTTATGAAGGCTCATAAAGGATTACTTTTATTTCCTCAACCAGATGAGTTTGATATACCAGAGGAATTTGAAAAAGGTGCCATTGTTGCACTTGCATTTCAAAAGGAGGTTGTAAAATGAGTTTACCAGAATATGGGAGGGTTGTTATTATAGATGATAATATAAAAGAAGTTGAAGCGTTGATTAAAGTATTATCTAAACATAGAACATCCATAACTTATTTTACTGGGGCTAATAATGAATTACCGGACACTCCATTTCCTGATGTAAGAATTGTTTTTCTTGATGTTGTTCTTGAAGGGCTTACAGGAAAAGATACAAAGACAATTGTGTCCACCCTGATTGGGATTCTTGGGAAAATTGTCGATAAAAACAATGGACCATTTGTTATAGTTTTATGGACAAAGCATCCTGAACATGTAAAGGGTCTTAAAAAAGCCCTTAAAACAGAAAAATATAAATATATTCTTATTGACCTTGAAAAAAAAGATTTTTTTGATCAGAATGGAGGTTTCAAGCTCGATTCTTATGATTCTCTTAGAAATAGATTAAATGAAAAAATTGCTGGGATTGATATTTTTGATATATTCATCATATGGGAAAATATTATGAATAATTCAGCAGGTATAACAGTTAATGATTTTTCACAACTGATTAAGTTTAATGATAACTGGAATAATGATATGAAAAATATTTTTTATAAAATGGCTGAAGCTTGGGCTGGTAAAACTCTTAAGGAACAAAATACACAGAAAATTTTAAAAAATGCCTTATTCACTTTTAATGGGATTTTTAATGATATTTTTGAAGGTTTGATACAGAATGAAAAATACTCAGCTTATCAAGGTACTTTTTCTTCTAACAACATAAATGAAAAAAACAAAGGCAGAATCAATATAAAATTGTTGCTAGATTTCAGCGATCTGGAAAAGTTTTATCCGGGAGATGTTTACAGAATAAATAAAAATGCAAAGAATAGTTCTGAACTACTGAAGGATATTTTGGATATTAATAAGATTAATGATGAAAAATTTTTTAAAATAAAAAAGAAATCAATACAGGTATTTGCAGAAGTGACACCTTTATGTGATTTTCTACAGGAAAAAATAAAACTATACAGGGTAATAGAAGGATTCATTATTCCAGAAAAATATAAAGATGAACAAAACATTGATCATTATGTAAAAATAAAAAAAGCCGAATTTATTTATAAAACACCAGTTTTTACGTATAAAAATGAAATATATAGATTAATTCTGGACTTTAAATATTTTTCTTCTAAAACAAAAGATGAACTTAAAAACTTCTCCCCAATCTTCAGGTTGAGAAAAGAACTATTAAATGATATACAGATAAAACTTTCATCGCATATTAACAGAACAGGAATATTATTTATTGATTAATATGGTAAGAATACAACCCAACATTGTCAAATGGTATCGGATAAATGGACGTGATTTTCCGTGGAGACATACAAAAGACCCTTACAAAATAATGATTGCTGAATTTATGCTTCATAGAACAAAAGCAGAACAGGTGGTACCGGTATATTCTAAATTTATAGAAAAATACCCTTGCGTTAAATCTCTTTTCATGGCAAAAGGAAATGATATTAAAAAATTTACTGCTCATCTTGGATTACATTGGAGAAGCAGGCATTTTATTGAATCCGTCAGATATATCATAAAAAAGTTTGATGGGAAATTCCCTGATGATTATGATGAACTAAGAAAGATACCTGGAATTGGAGAATATATTGCAGGGGCAATAATGACAGTATCTTTTAATAAACCTGCTCCTGTGGTTGATAGCAACATAGCCAGATTTATAAATAGATATTACGGATTGAATCTTGATGGAGAACTTAGAAGAAAAAGAGAAATTATAAGAATTGCTTATGAACTTTTTAAATACAAAAATCCAGGGTTATTTCTCTTTGCTATTATAGATTTTACAGCAGTTATCTGCAAACCACGAATACCTTTATGTCAGAATTGTCCCCTGGAAAAAGAATGTGAAAATACGGAGATTACACTATGTAAGAATAAGATCACCAGGCCAAATCAGCAGCAAAAAAAGCAGGAAGGTAAAAAATATCAGAAATTGGAGATGGATAGTGAATAAGAACAAGACAAATCCGTGGATACTAAGAAAAATTTTTGCAATATGTCAGATTTAAGCTGGACGACGGTCTTTAAAAAGAGTAACACACAATATAAAGTCATCACCGAAGAAAAAAGCAGAGATAAATAATTTATGGGTAAAGAAAAGAAATATCCAAAGGCAATTATAAACTGGCCTGAAGATGAAAGACCACGGGAACGTCTTTTGAAATTAGGTGCTGAAAATCTTTCTAATACAGAACTTTTAGCAATTATTTTAAGAGTCGGCTCAAATGGTAAAAGTGCTATTGATATGGCAAGGGAATTGATGAATGAATATCAAACTTTTAGAAATATTGACTCTAAGAGTTTTGCCGAACTTAAAAGAAAAGGCTTAGGTATTGCTAAAATTGCTCAAATAAAAGCAGCTATAGAAATTGGCAAAAGATTTCTTAATGACAAAAGTTTGACTAAAGTCAAGGTTGAAACCAGCAAGGATATAGTTGATTATTTTAAGCCTTCCTTGAGGGATATGAAAAAAGAAATTTTTAAAGCAGTTCTGCTTGACGGAAAAAATAAAATAATTAAAGAAGTAACTATATCAGAAGGAACTCTTACAAAAAGCATTGTCCATCCGAGAGAGGTTATAAAAGAAGCAGTTATAGAATCTTCAGCGGCTTTGGTACTTATTCATAACCACCCAAGCGGTGAGCCTGAACCAAGTCAAGATGATATAGAAATAACTAATCGTATAATCTCTGCCTGTGACCTTGTGGGTATAAAAGTTTTAGACCATATTATCATTGGCGATGACAACTATTTTAGTTTTTTCAATGAAGGACTGATAAAGGAGGAGTAATAATGCCCAAAACCCTTTTTATTGAGGCTGCATACCAAGTGTTAAAGGAAAAAGGAGAACCATTAAGTGCAGAAGAAATAACTAAAATTGCCCTTGATAAAGGATTAATGAAGACTACTGGCAAAACTCCAGTGGCAACTATGGGAGCAAGAATTTATATGGATATGAAAACAAAGGGCAATAATTCTTTATTCACAAAAGTTAAACGAGGTGAGTTTGGTTTGAAAGAATGGCAAGAATTTGCTCAAAAGCAGGAAGTCTATGGATATAGAAAAGGTAGTTTTAAAGATGCAGCATATCAAGTTTTAAAATTAGAAAATAAGCCTTTAAGCATTCAAAAAATTACCGAAATTGCTATGAAGAGAAATCTGTTTACATCCTCTGGCAAAACTCCCGAGGCAACAATGGGAGCACAATTATATACAGATATCAAAAGATTGGGGGACCAATCCCCTTTTGTTCAATTGGGCAAAAACAAATTTGGATTACGAGAGTGGGATATTAGCGTTCTTAAAAATGAAATTAAAATTCAGGAAAAAGAAACAATAATTTCTGAGAAAAAGCGCTCTATTGTTGGAGACCCGATTAACTTTGAAGGATTGATTTATGGACCTTTAAATGAAAATGGAGTTATATTTTTATTTAGCAAGATTCACGATAAGTTGGAAATAAATATTGAAGCAATTCAGGCAACATTTCCTGACGCTAAAGGTCGGAGGAAAACTACTAAAGGCTGGGAGGATGTTTGGATTGAATTTGAATATAAGAGTTCACATTTTAAGATTCATAAACACGATCCAAGTGAATGTGACCTTATTGTTTGCTGGGAACATGATTGGAAAGAATGTCCTATTGATGTTATTGAGTTAAAATCCGTGATACAAAAATTAAAGGGGTAACCTATGCCTGAAAAAGAATATAAACCAACTGAGGAACTTGAAGCAAAAGAAGGGTATGTAAAGGATTTTTTAACTAACCGATTAATCCGCTCTACCCCGGAGGAACAAGTTAGGCAAATTATGTTGATGAGATTGGTACAAGAATACGAATATCCTATAGAATGTATAAAAACAGAGTTTGAAATACAAAAAGGAAGTAAAAGAATTGGTCCCGCAGATATTGTAGTTTTTAAAGATGCAAAAAGCAAAGACCAGGAGAATATTTGGATTATTGTAGAAACCAAACGCAAAGAACGTTCTGACGGTATTGAACAATTAAAAAGTTATTTGGCTCCCTGCCTCAACGCTAAGTTTGGGATATGGTTTAATGGTAATAATATTGCCTATATTGAAGTAGTTAGAAACAGGGATAAATTTGAATTCAAAGATGTTCTTAGAATACCTAAATGTGGGGAAACTACAATTCATCTTCCAGAAAAGAAAGATTTAAAACCAGCACCAGAATTAAAAAGCATTTTTGAAACATGTCATAATTATATTTATGCAAATGAAGGATTGCTTAAGGAAAAAGTTTTTAATGAAGTTTTAAAACTTATTTTTATAAAAATGGTTGATGAAAAAAGAAGTTCTGCAAAATGTGAATTTGGAATAACATCAGAAGAGGAAGAAGAAATAAAAGAGGGTAAGTCAAGTGTTTTTACAGAAAGAATTATAAATCTTTTTAAAGAAGTAAAGTCAATGTATAGTGATGTCTTTGAACAGAATGAAAGGATAAATTTAAAGCCAATTACTCTTGCCTTTGTTGTAAGCCAACTTCAAGAATATAGCCTTATAGAAACAAAAGCAGATGTTAAAGGGACTGCCTTTCAGACATTTGTCTCTGCTCACCAAAGGGGAGAGCGAGGTGAATTCTTTACTCCACACCCCATAGTTGAATTAGCTGTTGAAATGCTTGACCCAAAAGATAATGAAAAATTTATTGACCCTGCATGTGGCTCAGGAGGTTTTCTTGTTAATGGGATGAACTATGTTAAGGAAAAATTTATCAAGGAAAGACCTGACAAAAAATCTAAAGCAAACGAAATCCTCAAAGAATATACTCATTTTCATATATCAGGTATAGATATTAATCCAGATTTATCAAAGGTCGCCAAGATGCATATGATTTTATACGATGATGGGCATACAGGAATATTTTCTGCAAACAGTCTTTCATCATTTGAAGAACTAATGGACTTGGCGTCAAGGGCACGAGTTCCACTTTCTCTTACTCCTTCGCCTAATGCTTTTGATGTTTTGATGACAAATCCTCCTTTTGGAAGTAAAGGCAAGGTAACAGATAAAAGAATCTTAAAGCAGTTTGAACTTGGTTATAAATGGAGACAAGACAAAACCACTGGAAAATGGATAAAAACAGATGAACTACAAAATGGACAAGTCCCAGATATTTTGTTCATTGAAAGGTGTCTGCAACTTCTCAAAGATGGTGGTAGGATGGCAATCGTCTTACCAGATGGTAATCTAAATAATTCATCTTTAGGTTATGTTAGGGAATTTATACAGCAGAATGCAAGGATTTTAGCAGTTGTTTCAATGCCTGTTGGAACTTTTATGCAAGCAGGAGTAAACCCCAAGACAAGCGTTTTATTCTTACAAAAACTCAATGAAGAAAAATTAAATGAACTCAAAAAAGCTAATTATCCAATTTTTATGGCAGTAGTTGAAAAGATTGGCTATGACTTAAATTCAAAAACACCAAAAGTTATGTATAAGAAAGATGAAAAAGGAGAGGTTCTAAAAGATGATGATGGCGAGCCAATTATAGATACAGATATTCCAAAAATTATTGAGGCATTTAAAGACTTTAAAAGAAAATATCAATTAGGATTTTAAGATGGAGAATAAAAAAATAACCACTAGAAATTATACAAGCCTGCTTGATAGAATTGCAGAAATTTTAGTAGAGGGAAGAACAAAGGTAGTGCGAGAAATAAACAGGGCTCAAGTATTAACTTACTGGGAGATTGGAAGAGAAATTGTTGAGTTTGAACAGAAAGGTAAGGCAAGAGCAAAATACGGAAAAGAACTTATTGCAAAATTAGCAAAAGATATGACACAAAAATTTGGTAGAGGATTTTCGGAGAGAAACTTGTGGAATATGAGAGCTTTTTATCTCAATTTTCCAATTCCGCAGACACTGTCTGCAGAATTTTTAGAAGGTAAAAAATCCGAGACACTGTCTAGTAAATCTTTAATTAGTCAGACTTCGTCTGACCAATTTGAACCTATGTTATCCTGGTCTCATTACTGCGAATTGCTAAAAGTAGAAGAACTTCTTGCCCGTTCTTTTTATGAACAAGAAGCAATCCAGAATAACTGGTCTGTGAGAGAATTAAAAAGGCAAATTAACTCAATGCTTTTTGAAAGAATTGCTTTAAGTAAGGATACAAATGCAGTAATGGAAATGGCTAAAAAAGGACAGATTGTAGAAAAACCAGAAGATGCAATTAAAGATCCATACATCCTTGAGTTTCTTAATCTTAAAGAAGAGACATCTTATACTGAATCTCAACTTGAGCAAGCACTCATTGATAAACTCCAATATTTCTTATTAGAACTTGGTAAAGGTTTTACTTTTGTTGCCCGTCAGAAAAGAATTACGATTGCGAATCGTCATTATTATGTGGATTTGGTTTTCTATAATCGGCTGTTAAAGTGTTTTGTTTTAATTGATTTGAAAACAGACGAACTTGACCATTCAGATATTGGTCAGATGAATTTCTACCTGAACTATTTCAAAGAGAATGAAAAACAAGCAGATGAAAACGATCCAATTGGGCTTATACTCTGTGCAATGAAAGACGATATTTTTGCAAAGTATGTTTTAGGTGGATTAAACAATAAAGTTTTCGCTTCAAAATATAAATTAGCACTACCATCAGAAGAAGAGCTATGCCTCAAGCTTAAATCAATACCAAAAATATTGGAGGAAAAGAAATGATTATTTCAGAAATAAGATATAATCAGGCAATTAAAAGGTTGAGATTTGATGCTGAGTTTTATAACCCTTTCAAACTTGAGTCGATGCGAACATTAAATGCAATTACTAGTAATACAATAGGGGAGAAATTTAATTCAATTAGAGATGTATTTGATCCAAATAAATATTACCAAAAGAATGAAACTGCTAATATTGTTGAACTTGCTGATATATCCAATAAATTTGTGTCAAACAAACGGACATGTAAAATTTACGAAGTCGGTAGCCAGAAGAAAAAATTTAACAAGAATGACGTGTTAATATCAAGACTACGCTCTTACCTTGAAGAAATTTTTTATGCTATAGATTTTCCAGAAAATAAAATAAACTTGTGTTCAACCGAATTTATTGTTTTACGAAGGAAGGAAAAAGAAAATGTCACACCTGAGTTTCTGTATATACTGCTTCAAACATCATTTATACAGGAGATTTTAAAATGGAGTCAAGATGGAACAAATCACCCACGATTTGACGAAGATTACTTATTAGACTTACCATTTCCTATACCTTCTATCGTTTTCCAGCAAAAAATAGAATTAATTGTTAAAGAAGCATATAAAAAGCGAAAAGAAGCAGATGAAAAATATAAACAGGCAGAAGTTTTGTTGAATAAAGCATTAGGGATTGAAAAATTAGAATTAAAAGATGAAAAGATTTTTGAAACAGGATTTGATGAAGTTGAAAGTGTATTGCGTTTTGATGCAGAGCATTATCAACCAAAATATAAGGAAGTGAGAAAATTTATCGGCACGGCAGGATATGAAGTTAGAAAACTAAGAGATGCTGTTGAAATCTCCGATAATAAGATAAGTCCTTTATCTAAACCCACTGAATTATTTAGTTATATTGAACTTGCTAACATAAATTCCTCCACTGGTGAAATAGAAGAAGTCAATCAAATAAAAGGATATAATGCACCAAGCCGGGCAAGGATGCTTGTGAGAAAAGGGGATGTATTAGTTTCTTCGCTTCTGGGATCTCTTGATAATATTGGTTTGGTTCCCGAAAAATTAGATGGTTCAATAGCAAGCACTGGATTTTTTGTGATAAGGTCTAAATTTTTCTTGCCTGAATTTTTATTTTTACTATTCAAGTCAAACTTGATGAGATTGCAACTTGAAGAAAAAACAGCAGGAGCAATCATGAGTGCAGTCCCAAAAAATACTTTTGGCGATTTGCTTGTTCCTATGATTCCTGAAGAAACACAAAAACAAATCTCAAACCTTATCAGACAATCATTTTCTCTTCGCAAAGAATCAAAAGAACTTTTAGAAAAGGCAAAAAAAGAAGTTGAAGAATTTATTGAGAAAAATACTAATTACAACCGCCCCTGAACAGCGATTTTTTAGAGAAGGGATAATACATTAACATATCATATTCATCGTCATTAAGCGATATAACATACAAACTATTAATAAGGTTAATAAAAGCTACAAAAGTCTTAGAACGAGATTATAGATATTTTCTGGTAATAGTTAACATAGAAGAACAAGATATCCTAGTCTCGTAAAGCCAATAAGCTTTGTTTTCTTCATAAGATAGCAAAAACAATAAATTTTATATCACACCATACTTTAAAATAAAATGCTTCTTCAAAGATTCATAGATGAAGACATCTATGACCCTTTTTGGAAAGTGTCACATATATTGGTAGATAACGAACTACTGGTTCAGTTAATGAAAGCTTCTCCGAAGCTTGGAACGATGAGGACATCGTTCCACCACTGGTTTTCTCTCTTGCAAAGCCGTCAGGTTTTGGTCTTCTTAAAAGGTGGATATAACTATAAAATCTGTCTTACACATCACTTATAAATGAAAGCTCCTCCGGAGCTTGAAACGATGAGGACATCGTTCCACCATTAGTTCCCATCTTGCAAAGCCGTCAGGTTTTGGTCTTCTTAAAAGGTGGATATAACTATAAAATCTATCTTACACATCACTTATAAATGAAAGCTCCTGCAGAGCTTGAAACGATGAGGACATCGTTTCACCTATTTTTTCCCTACCGCAGCAATGTATATTACGAACTCTTCTTTCCCATCTATGCCCAAACAATGGTTCATTGCTTCATCCACAAAAGCTCCTATCATACAGGCACCAGCTTGAATAGCTTCAGCGGCAAGATGGACATTTTGTCCTATATGTCCAACATCAACATAGAGATAGCGATAAGCTCTTTGCTGATATCTCCAGCTGGCACGATAAGGAACGGCAGTAAAGATAAAAGTTACAGCATCCTCTATAACCATTGATTGTTCCAGGCAAGCTTGATAAATTTCCTGGGTTATTTCAGATGTGGTATTGATTTTAATCAGAGTATGTTCCAGTGGATGATAATAATAAAGTCCTGGTTGCACACTTTCAACTTTATTGATGAGCAGGTAACATTCCATTGGATGACGGCTTCCTGCAGAAGGGACATTGCGTCTTGTAAACTCATTATATATAGTGCTATGGTATTCTTTCACCCAGCAGGTTGCCCATAACATAAAGGAAAGTTCCTGAAGAAAAAGAGGTTTATTAGAGTATTTTCTCAGACTTTTTCTCTGATTAATAGCTTGAGCAAGTGTAATTTCTGGCATAGTTAAACTATCTGGAGCTGGAAGTACAATTTTTTCTCCGGTTCTTGCTTTTATTGCAGGAGGATGAGGCAAACCCTTTTGCTGGTCACTGATATCTTCATAGAGATAGCTGGTTAATCGGACAAAATCCGGTCCGATAGTTTTTGCTCTATCTCTTTCTTGTAAAATCTGTTGCAATGTTTCGGACAAACTTTCTTCCATCTCTTGATATTCTTCTTCTGTAAGAGCAAGTTCTTTCATTATCTCTTTTTTAGTAGATCCGTGGACTTTACCATAGAGAAAGCTGAAGCTTTTCAAATCCATTGTTACTCCTTTATTTCAATCTCCCAGACAGATTCCTAAACCACGAGCAGTATGCACCAGATCGGAATCTGGGCTAATATAATTATATTCTTTTATAGCATCTATAATTGGCACAGCAACGATATTGGGATGTCTATAAGAAACCATATATCCCCATTTTTCTTCCAGAACCAGCTCAAAAGCTCTAACTCCAAATTGAGAGGCAAGAATGCGGTCAAAAGCATTAGGACGACCACCTCGTTGTAGATGACCAAGTATGGATGTCCTGATTTCAATCTCACAACCTGCTTCTTTCAATTCTTGTTCCAGCCTTAATCCTGCACCATAAAGTCTTTTCATTCCAGCAGGTTCCTGTTCATCAAGATAACTTAAAGAGCCACCTTTCGGTTTTGCTCCTTCTGCAATGACGATATTGGCAAACTCTTTCCCGGAAGCTATGCGACGATTCAGTGATTCTATTACTGAATGTATATCATAATCAATCTCTGGAATAAGGCAGACTTCTGCCCCACCAGCAATAGCAGAATGAAGAGCAATCCAGCCAGCATAGCGTCCCATAACTTCTAAAATAAGGATTCTGTGGTGACTGGCTGCGGTTGTCACAAGTTTATCTACTGCATCAGTGGCAATATCTACCGCGGTTTGAAAGCCAAAGGTAAAATCTGTTGCAGAAAGGTCATTATCAATAGTTTTGGGCACTCCGATAATATGACAACCCAGTTCAAACAATCCTTGAGAGATTTTTTGCGAGCCATCACCTCCAATATTGATAATAGCTTCTATATTTTGATTACGGATTCTTTCCATAAAATCAGCGGAACGGTCTATTACTGTCCAGGTTCCATCGGGATTTTTAACGGGCCAGGAAAAAGGACCACCTCTGTTAGTAGTTCCAAGAATAGTCCCACCTTGAATATGAATTCCAGCAACTTTTTCTGGTGTTAGTTCTACCAGATGGATAGGGTCCAGCAGAATGCCATTGAAAGCATCAATACTTCCCAGGATTTCCCATTCCGGTTCCTTTTGTGCTCTTTTAACGATAGCACGGATAACCGCATTCAATCCGGGACAATCCCCTCCTCCAGTAGCAATTAAAAGTCTTTTCTTCATTGTATATCTCCAAAATTATATTCTCTGAGGATACGCTGACAGACCTGTTCATTAACCGTTAAAATCTCCTCCAGCGAGGGTTCTGGCTCATTTATACTGTTCTGTACTGCTTCCTGACAAATCCGATATATATCAGCATATCTAATTACCCCAGCCTGAAATAAACGCAAAGCAGCTTCATTAGCACTATTAAGCACCGTCGGTAAAATGCCTCCCGCATAAGCCACCTGTAAACCTAGAACAAAAAGAGGATAGCGTTCTGTGGGAATGGGAGAAAACTCCAGCTTTCCCAGATGCTTCAAATCGGTCTGCACTAATTTTGAGGGTAAACGCTCTGGATAGGATAAAGCATAGAGAATAGGCAATTTCATATCCGGTTGACTCATTTGAGCAAAAATCGCACCATCAATGAATTCAACCAGTGAATGCACCACGGATTGAGGATGCAGCACGCAATCTATCTGCTCAAAATCCAGATTAAAAAGCCAATGCGCTTCCATAACTTCCAATGCTTTATTGAACATCGTTGCAGAATCAAGCGTAACTTTCGTCCCCATAGACCAATTAGGATGTTGCAATGCCCTTTCTAAGGTTATGTTTTCCAGCTCATTTAAAGGGATATCTCTAAGAGCACCTCCTGAAGCTGTTAAATAAACTTTTTTTATTTCATTATGTGGATGCCCCTCTATTAATTGAAAAATTGCACTATGTTCACTATCCACTGGCAAAATTTTACTCCCTTGTGACTTTATGAGTGGCATCAAAAGATGTCCTGCCATAGCCAGTGATTCTTTATTTGCCAGAGCCAGATTTTTCCCGCGTTGAGCAATGGCAAAACTGCTTTTCAAACCTGCAGAACCGCTGATAGCATTCAAAGCAAGGTCATAATCCTCATTCTTTAGCAAATTTAGTAGCTCTGATATGCCAAAATATATATTTATATCAGGATATTGATTTCTGATAAATACTTGCTGAACAGTATCTTCTATACCAGTGAGAACAAGCTGAGGTATGGATAGTTCACAAGCTATTTCGCAGAGCTTATGCCAGTTTAGATGAGCAGAAGCAAGGGAGATAGCAAAATGTTCAACTTGCTCTTTTACTACTTCAATTGTGGAAGAGCCGACGGAACCTGTTGCTCCAAGCAGAGCAAGTTTTACCATTTATAGTTCAGGCTCAACCTTTGAGAGGAACCCAAGGCATCAGGTGAGCCATTAACCCAGGCATAGTCAATTCCGATATTTTTATAGTTAATTCCCAGGCCTGCGGTAAAGCAATCAATATCCCATCCTGTCATAATTTTCAGTGCTGGAATAGGTTGAGCCATCATTCCGAAATGAAAATCAGCACTTATGGGTCCAGCTGATACTGTGGAAGCATCACCTCTGTCTTCAGCATAAATTTGAGTGCGTAATGCCGTGTGGAAAGGAATCTTATGCGTAAAAAGAGAGAAATCATAACCCGCTTCCAGATCCAGATTGGGCAAAGCTATCTCATAGGTTCCATTTTCCCATATAACCTGAGTGGAAAAGCAATCCCTGAGGTTAACTCCGATTTTAAAACCATTTAAAGGTTCCCAGAGCATTCCCAGATCTGCTCCAATGCCAAAACCATTATTTTCTGCTAAACTGCGATATGCCAGCTTAGGACTCAGTCCTAAATGCAGATTATTTTTAATAGAGCGTCCCAGACCAAGAGAGAGGATAAAATCATTATTACTAACTGTTTTCCATATTTGCGGGCGATTATCATTACTTAACTCCTCATCCGGATTTTCCAGTTCCGTAAGTTTTATCTTATCTATTCCCAAATGATTAAGTTGCAAAGAAGTTCGGGTTTGGGAACCAAATATAACAGAAAACTGGTTTTGTTGCATCAACCCTTCAAAATGCTCCACTCTCATCACTTCAACCCCATTTTCTTCAGCTAGAGCAAGTAGAGCTGGATTCCACCATCCTTCAGCTAATGATGAGCTATAAGTCAGACCAGTATTCCCCATAGCTTGATTTTGCACTCCGGGACTAATCTGGAATATCTCACCAGCATATTTGGTTGCATTTAGAGACATCATAGCTGCCATAAATAGCATTATTATAATGAGCTTCTTCATAATTTTACTCTAAAAGTCAATCTCTAAAAAGAAAGAAATTAGTAAAGCTTTTTTATGTTACCCTGAAAATAAAAATAGATTCAGCGATAATAGAGGAATTATCCCGTAAAAATACTTCACTGGAAAAGAGCAGGATTTTCCTCTATAAATACATCTCTCATATGGAAAAAGTTGTTTGTCCGGTTACTAAAAGAGGTTAAACTATAATAACCGAAAGCACTAACCAAAAGAGAGCCCAAAGCATCTACAATTAAATCCTCCATTGTGTCCAACACGCCTAATCTAGTGTCAAAATAGCCATAGACAAGCTCTAAATTTCTCGCTTTTTGCATATTAGAACCTAAAATCACATCCACCCCATATTCAAAAAATTCCCAAGCCACACATATCATCATTGAAAAACAAAAAGCATAAAGAGCAATAAAAAATGGACTTAGTTTGTTATGTATATTGACATCTTTATTTTTAGTGTACACCATTAAGAAACCAGCATATCCCAGAAAGGGTGTAGAAATAAAATGTACGATGATATCCCACACACTGAATAAATAATAAAAATGCAAAACTTCACCACAAAACATTGAGGCAAAGATAAATAGATAGATAAAAATCATAAATTCAGGGGGAAAATAGACCTTCCCCTGCGAAGGAAGAACAAAAGTTAAAATCAAAAGAACTATCCCCAGCATTGAATTGGCAAAAATATCCCAGGTTGAATTGAATATCGCTATTACCATAGCTATTATCGCAAAGGCAATAACCAGCAAACGAATAAAAGCCGGAACTTTGTTCTCCATATTCTTGGATAATCTTGTAATAAAAATAAATATAGAAAGGGTAACCAATGACATCACAGTTTGAGCCCAATCTATACCTTCTGACTGGTAATAAACTTGCTTTATTGCAGCAGGAATCATATTCTCATCTAGATAAAGATGTTTGGTAATATGAAATAATGCCCCCAAAACAATAAAAAACACACAGATATACCAAATTATAGCTTCTGTTCTATCAATTCCAGTTTTTTTCTGATTAATCTGCTTGATTCCGCTTTTTTGCATATTTATTCTCTGCACTTCCTCTGTTTTCATCTAATAAATTTTACTTTTCCTTTATTAAGCTTATATGTCAAGGGAATTATGCCCTCTCGCTTTAAAAAACCTTTTTCTCCTGCATTTTTTATCAGTTAGCCTCAAATCTCTTCCTTATATAATTATTTTTTAATTTCCTTTAAAATAATGCCTCTGCTCTTTTTAATCAAATAACCTTTTCTTTAGAATAATACCTCACCTCTTTTTAATCAATCAATTCAACCTTTTTTCTACCTTTGCCTGTTCTCTATCATTCCCTACCTACCTTTTAATTCCTCCTCCTATTCTATTTCTTTATCTCATCTATACCCTCTGATTCTCTCTCTTATTTTATTTCTTCCTTTAATCTATAATCCCTATTTCCTTATCTTATTCTATTTCTTACTTTCTTATCCAGACAATAATATAACCTTACACCTTGATAACATATTTCTTATCAATTACATTTACCCCTAATCCTTAATTTTCTACCTACCCTTTCTTTTCACCATATTCTCCCTTGGCTCTCTCCTGTCTCTTTCGCTTGTAAAGTGCTAAGAGACAGACAAGTAGGAGCCTGGAGACAAAATTAATGGTTTATTCTCTGAAAACAAATAAGATAGAAGATTGACTACATAATTAAATGGGATACAAATTATTTACTACTATAATATAATTTAATTAACCGATTCAGTTCTATTTCGTGTTTTAATATTTTGACCTGGATTCAAGCACTGTTAAATTGTATTTTCTTGTTTTTTAATCAATTGATAAGTCTTTTCAATATTTTGTATGCTCTGGTAAATCTTTTTTATAGGTTTAAATTCTTTTATGGAGTAAGTATATATAATATCTTGAATTAAATCCTCTAATAAATTTAGAGAAAAAAGAGCATATCTGGTTTCTTCTAGAGGACTCTCTTTTAAAGATGACCTATATGTTCCATCATTTTGATAGTATTTATCAATTATTTCACCTAATTGTTTAATTTTACCGATTAACTGATTAAGTTCATTTATTTTAAGTTCTATTTTAGAATACAGGAAATCTATACTATACATAATCTTAGCTATTTCATTTAAAGAAATTTCCTCTTTTATATAGCTTAAAAGATAAATTAACCATAAATTGGTATTATGTGGCACTTTATTAAAATTATCCAATATGAAACATACTTCAAAAAAGCTTTCTAAATTATTAGGTATGATGTTCATTATTTTATCTTCATCTATTACATCTTCAAGAAGAGCAGAAAGTTTATCTTTATAAATATCAATTTAATAATGCTGAAAATTAAGAATATAATTCTTTGCATCGATCTGTTTACATATTTGTTTTAACCCAGTATCATATTTTAATATTTCCTCAAATTTAGCCTTAGGCACCCTAAATGCAGAAGTTCTCCATGCTTCAACCATATCAATTTTGCTATTTTTAAAAATCCATTCTGTTTCAATAATAGCATATTTTCTTTGGGGTTTATAAATATAGATAACTGATTTATTCTTAATCGGTTCCAGACTTTTATCCTTATTTCTCCTGGCTACTTTTGAGACCTTAAAATCATAAAACTCAAGACCTTCTTTTTCTGCATATTGAAATTCAAATTCCTTTTTTTCTCCATTTATATCCGCTACAAAATCAGGTTTACGAGAGATGCCTCCCTTTCGTAAGAACCATAAGAACTCATCTCCACCTGATTTATTAACTTTAATGGATTTATTTTTATATAACTCTTTCAATTTATTTTCAAGCCAGTCCATTATCTCTAATTCTGCTATCGCCTTCTTTTTCATATCCTTGCGATATTCTAAATAGGTTCTAGATTTTATATCACTACTCTGGGCATAAACCGTTTTACTATCAATTGCCATAATATTATTACCATATCTTAGATTGATAATTATTTAAACTCTCTATCGCCACTCCGGCAATTTCTGGATTAATTTCATATCCTATTCCATTTCTTTTTAGATCGGCAGCGGCTATAAGTGTTACTCCAGAACCAACAAAAGGATCAAGAATAGTTTCTCCAATATAACTAAACGCCTTAATCAAACGATAAGGAAGTTCATAAGGAAAAGGTGCAATATGATTTCTATTATCACCACTAGCTTGTGGTTTCATAACCCAGACATCACTTTTCTTAATAGAGAGCCAGAATTCTTTATCTAACTTAGATTGTTCTTTTTGTTCTTTTGATAAATGAGCATATTTATTATAGCCCTTCTTTTCGGGTTTATCAAACTCTAAAATGAATTCATGCATATTATTTATTAAAATTCCACCGGGATAAGGATAAGTTCCAAAATGTGCTCTAACCGCATTAGTTTTTTGCCAGATTATATCCCTTTTAAATACAAAACCTATCTCTTCACATAAGTCAATGGTCTTTCCAGATAAATTCAATGTCTTGAATTTCCCATTATCCAAACGAATAGGAAGATTCATTATATTGATGAATAATTTTCTCCCAGGTTGTAAAACTCTATAACATTCTCGCCATACCAAACCTATTTTTTCAAACCATTCATCAATATCGTGGATATTTCCAAGGTCATCAAGTATTGGTTCCTTAGAATACATCTTAGCATCAAAATAAGGAGGAGATGTTATTATTAAGTGAATGCTATTTTCTGTTAAATCGTACATATTCATAGCATTTTTTATGTAAATGGTCTGTTGTGTATTGTTTATTGCTATTGTCTCAACTTCAGGTAAATTTTCATTATCAATTTGATTATGAGGTGTTGATATAAATTTTTTAAGCTCATTCAATTCAAATCGCATTTGACCACTAGTAGAAATTTTAGCAGAAATAATCTTTTGCTTTACCAGCCAATGTAACCTGTCCACTGTTGTTCCTAAATACTTAGCTGCTTCTATTGCAGAAAGATAGGAACGATTTTTATAATCTTTGGGTTCGCATTTTATGATATCTTCTGAAGACATAATAAACTCTCTATAATTATTCACTTTTTAAAGGTCTTTTACTGATTAGCTTAATTTACTTTCCTTCTATTTTAATTAAAATACTATTTGCATTGCCTTATTACACTGTCAAGTGCAAATATCTGTTAACTTTTTGTAATAAATTATTATAAATATATAACAGCTTCTATTGAATGGATTATTCTAAAAACAATTATTTAATCACTCTAATTATTTAATATTAAGTTGTGTCCAGGATTGCGGTGTAAAAATCTAACAATTCATAATATTCTTTTAACATTCTATAAAATTATCAAGAAAATTCTCATTATATTAGGAATCCGTTCATTTTGGGGCAAAAAGTATAGATAATTGTTGGGATTAGCACCAAAGACCTTCATAAGGATGTTTTCATTGCCTTACAAAAGGAGCAAAACCTTCTTTAATTAGTTGAGACAGCTTATAATAGACAAAACCTTTAATCTTTTTATCTGTGTGTTTACCAGGGGATATTAAATAAGGGCATACCAAAAAAAAGATAGTCGTATACTTTGTCAGTGAATAGACAAAACACCTGGTCCGCAGAAATAATTGATTCATATTCTTCAAACGGAACTAAGAAATGTGCTGGATTTTAATTATTGCACCTATTAAGTAGTAGCAACATTTTAATTAATTAATAGAAGAACAGGATGTAAATGAATTAGGGCACTTCCCCATATAAGTTTGATTTTATCTTTGTCTATTATCTGTTTTTTCGTTACCTTAAAATAGCCAGGGTTATGATATCCCTATTTTTATTGTTTAAAATGAATCTCTCTTGAACTTCTCACTATTTTGAAAGGTGAAGAATCCTTAGATTTTATATAGTTGCTTGTTTAAAATATATAAACGGAAGTATTATTTCAGCTATCTTTTCATATGCTTACATATGTTCCAGAGTAACAAAGAAATCTCTTCCTATATTTTCTATGGTACAATGCCAGGATGGGATATTAGAAAAAAGTTCTTGTAATTGTTTTTCGTTATAAAGATATAAAGGACATTTTAATTTATAACGGATTTTTCGTTGCCAAGCCAAAAAACCCTTGTCTGAAGGAAAACTAAATAAGATTTTATCAGTAGCTAGTTTCAAAGTCTTCTCAATAACTTTATGCGGGTTTTCCATATAATCCATAACACCCATTAAAATCAGGTAGTTATACTTAATATTCTCAGGTAAGACAAAAAAATCTGCAACTTCAAATTTACAAATATGTTCCACACCCGCTTTTATTGCTTCTTTTCTGGCTATATCTATCATTGAGGGAGCAAAATCAATGCCATAAACCAAAGAAGGTGAACCTTTAGCTAAAGATATTGCATACATTCCAGGACCACACCCTAGATCCAGAATTGTTTTCCCTTCCAGAGGCTTACAGGCTTCCATAGTTTTTTGGAACCGGATAAACATAGATTGCCGAAACCATCTATTTATAAAGCGCTGGATAAATCCATTCCCCTTTCCATAAATAGCATTAAAATTACGGGCATATTTATTAAAAAAGGATTCCGTTTTATTTTTTTGCATTTAGCTATTCTTCATTTCCTTTAAATACTGACGACAGGTAACAAATTCGCTACTGGAAAGAATTGCTTCCAGCTTAGGTTTGACCGTTTTCAAATTTACATAACATTTAAAATATGAAGTTTTATTCAAATTTAAACGAGGATGTTGAGGTTCCATTTCTCGCGGATGAATATAATAAAGAGTAGGTATCCCTTTTTTAGCTAATTTCTTATGCATATACAAAATAACCCATTTCGGGAAAAATCTCAAATAACCGCCTCCAAAGAAACAAATTTCTTTACCTAATAACGATGCTACCGAGATGGGAAATTCACATATATTTCCCTTATCGGTTTTTATCCAGTACGGCTTTTTCTGTTCTATTTGATAACCACCATAATCGCGCTTTACAGGAAAAACTGAAGAATCGGCTATATAACCAGTTTCTGCCAGTGATTCAAAAAACCAGGGTGTAGCTTCCGTTACAGAAAAACTGGGACTTCTAAAGGCAGTAATCTCTTCTGAACAAATATCTTCCAGTAAGCTTTTGGAGTTATGAAAATCAGCTATTAATTCCTCTCTGCTCATATGAGCAATAACTTTATGAAACATTCCATGGGAAGCAATTTCATGACCTCTTTTCCGGGCTTCTTTCACCAGATAAGGGTATTTTTTTGCTATGTAACCCAAAAAGAAACAGGTTGCTTTAACTTCATAAACATCAAGCAAATCCAGTAACCTTAAAAAACCACTTTCTGCAATACTCGGTAAGGAGTCCCATTCAGAAATTGGAGGTACTCCCCGGTCACTGACAATATGATAATAATCTTCCACATCTATTGTGAAGATAGATTTTGGATATTCATTCATATTTTTTTTACCTGATTCTTACTAAGTTACGAAATCTTTTACATTAAAGTGTTATCTAAATGTCAATGAAAATTTTGTTCTTAGCCTACTACTTTCTTTTGATAATGGACACAATCAGCAATCTATATATTACCTTTCTTATTAAAGGATACAGCCTCCATACTTTTTATAATAGACTTTTTTAACAACGGATTTATAAATAAGGTGTGGATTGAAAATAATAAATTTTCTTGACATAGCAAAGCTATTAAAGTATAAGTAAAGTATAGGATAAAAGAATATATCAATGAGAGATAAGAGATGAATGAGCATAATAGTTTCCTTGAGAAGGTTAAGAATAATCAATATTATAATGATATGAATCTTGATCTATTTGTAGAAGAACAGCTTATCATCTCGGAAAAGTTATATCAGAATAAAACAAAAATAATAATAATTGAAGGAGAATTCTGGACATCCAAGCAAAGAAAAGCTAATAGCATTCATGAAATCTCCTATAGAGCTTGTTTCAAACCTCAGTTACCATACTTTTTTATCAGTAATTTCACTCAAAAAGGTAATGTAGTTTATGACCCTTTTAGTGGTAGGGGGACTACAATTATTGAAGCTGCTTTGAATAATCGTCGCATAGTTGCTAACGATATTAATCCTCTGAGTAAAATACTGACTCAACCTCGCATTGAAATTCCGCGATATTCAGAAATAAATGAAAGAATAGAAACTATTCCTTATTATAAGAATTTAAAATCAGATATAGATTTGAGTATGTTTTATCAGGAAGAAACCTTAAGCGAGATATTATCATTAAAAAATTATTTAATCAATAGATATGAATCTAATAAAGAGGACCACATTGATAGATGGATAAGAATGGTTGCTACAAATAGACTTACAGGTCATTCAACTAATTTCTTTTCAGTTTATACATTACCCCCTAATCAAGCCATATCACCTCAAAAGCAAAAGCAATTAAACGAGAATTTTAATCGTTATCCGGTTTATAAAAACACCAAAAATATTATCTTAATAAAAACCCAAAGCTTGCTCCGAGATATAGATAATATAAAGAGAAGGACCCTGCATTCCGTTGCAAAAGAAGCTGTATTTTTAACAGAAGATGCTCGTAGTACACCTCAAATAGCAGATAATTCCATTTCATTGATTGTAACCTCACCTCCATTTCTTGATGTAATTGATTATGCAAGTGATAATTGGTTAAGATGCTGGTTTAATAATATTAATACAGATGAAATCACAAAAAAAATTACCGTGACCAAATCATTAGAGGAATGGGAATCATTTATCTATGATACTTTTATAGAATTTAAAAGAATACTAAAGCCTGATGGAATGATAGCTTTTGAAGTTGGAGAGATTAAAAAAGGAAAGATCAAACTTGAAGATAATGTTATATCCATAGCACAGAAAGTTGGATTTAATATAGAAGCAGTAATGATCAATAAGCAAAAATTCACTAAAACAGCCAATATATGGGGAGTTACTAATAATTTAAAAGGTGTTAATACTAATCGGATTGTTATTTTAAGAAAATAAAACAGATAATATGATAGCATTTTGTCATAATATCTATTTTTGGAGAAAAAATAGCTATGGGAAACGATGAATATACCAGGAAACTTGAAATGGCAATTCAAGAATTCATAAGACCTCTAAAAAATTTACCTTTTCATTTAGTTATAAACATTTTATCTGGTTATGAAGTAGAGAAATTTAATCCAGATGATTCAAATCATAAAAAAACCTTAGAAGCTCTAAAAGCAATAGCTAGGCTTTCTTGCCAACTAATTAATAAAAAGGGAATAAAGAGAAAGAGAGCCAATGAAGTTGGTAATGATATAGAAAAGTATGTAATTCAAGCTTTCCGAAAATGCAATTACAAGGCAGATAAACCTTCTACATCCCAAGGAAAGAAAAAAAGTACCGGTTATCCTGACTTAGAGTTTTGCGTTCTTGATAATAAATGGCATTATCTAGAGTGTAAAAGTTACAATATTAAAAATAAAGATACCTCTATGAGAACTTTCTATCTGTCACCTTCTAAGGATTTTAAGATAACTCATTCTGGAATTCATTTTATATTGTGTTTTGAAATATATCAAGACCATAGAGAAGATGATTTCAATGTCTATAAAACTAAAGGATGGAAAATATTAGATGCCTATAACCTGGATATAGATTTGAAATATGAATTTAATTCAGATAATCGTAGACTTTATAAACCAGAATTGATACTTGCGGAAGAGAATATACAATAATTTATTTCTTGGCACTACATAAATGCGGCAAAATTAGAAATTCAAATAAAGAACATTAAATCTATTTTAATTCTTTGTTTCAATGAAGATAGAGATTTAATAAGCAAATTAAGACTCATCAGAAGTTGTTCCATAAAATTTAAATTATAATTAAATAATAAATATCTTTTCAACCCTCAAAATATTAACCTCCAACTTTTATTTCAAATCTTTATGAAATCATAACAGCAAAAGGGAACAGGAGATTAACCTTATCTACATACAAATATCTACTCTCAAAGATAATATAGAAATAACTGGCTTTTTTTTATTAATATTTTTATTATAAATTTTACAGCTTCTTCTCAATGAGTTTGCATTCACTTTCTTACCAAATTTGATTGACGGATAAAGAATTTTTTAAAAATATGATTATTTATAGGAATAAAATATGGAAGAACTGAATTCTAAATACCGGGGACTTTCTCAAGCTGAGGCAGAAGCCAGATTGAAAAAAGATGGGTATAATGAGTTACCCACTTCTAAACCTCGGACTATATTCAATATAATCTGGGGTGTATTAAGTGAACCTATGTTCATCCTTCTGGTTTCCTGTGCAGTATTGTATTTACTATTAGGCAATCTGGAAGATGCTTTAGTGCTGATAGTTTCAGTAATCATTGTAATGGTAATTGATATAGTGCAAGAAGGGAAAACAGATAAGGCATTAGAAGCTCTGAAAAATCTATCCAGTCCACGAGCTTTAGTCATAAGAGATGGAGAACAGAAACGAATTCCAGGAAGAGAAGTAGTAGTAGGAGATTTGATAATATTAGCAGAAGGAGATAGAGTTCCGGCAGATGCTTTTATACTGAAAAATGAACAGCTAAATGTAGATGAATCGTTATTAACTGGAGAATCGGTACCTGTTCGCAAAAGAGTTTGGGATGGTAAAGAAAGTGCACCTCAACCTGGAGGAGAAGATTTACCCTGTGTTTATTCTGGAACTTTAGTAGTAAGTGGCAGATGTATAGCTCAAGTTTATGCTACAGGTGCAAAAACAGAATTAGGTAAAATTGGGAAATCATTAGAAGGCTTACAAGAAGAGAAAACCAAACTAAGTCGTGATACTAATAAACTGGTAAAGAATTTTGCTCTTTTCGGGTTATTTATTTGTGCCCTAGTAATAATTACCTTTTATTTCACCCGAAAAGATTTAATTCAAGCTTTTCTTAGTGGCATAACTTTAGCTATGTCTGTATTACCGGAAGAATTTCCCGTTATTCTTACCGTATTTCTGGCTTTAGGAGCTCTGCGTTTATCTAAAAAGAATGTATTAGCCAGAAGAGCTCAATCTATAGAAAATCTTGGTGCTATAACTGTTTTATGTACAGATAAGACCGGCACTCTAACTTATAACAAAATGAGTTTACAGAAGATTTGGGGGAAAGAAAGCTCTCATTCTATTTCTCTCAAAAAGATACAGAGAGACCAAGAAAAGGATATAGACCTATTATTTTATAGTGTTCTGGCTAGTATGAAGAATCCTTTTGACCCTATGGAACGAGCTATTCATAAAGCATTAAAAGATTTTGATTCTTCTATCTATGAGAAATATGAAGAATTGCAACTGATTAAGGAATATCCGCTAACAGATAGTTGTAGAGCTATGACTAATGTTTGGAAAGATGGTAATTCAGATAATCTAATAGCTGCTATAAAAGGTTCACCTGAGACGGTAATGGATTTATGTAAATTAGACCATATTTCCAGAGAAAAAGAGATGCAAAAGATGTCTCAAATGGCAGAAGAAGGTTTGCGAGTTTTAGGTGTAGGATTATCAAAAGTTAAATCAGCTGATTTACCTGAAGAACAAGCTGGCTTTGATTTTCAATATCTTGGACTCATTGGTTTAGCAGATCCAATCAGAGAAAATGTTCCTGCTGCTGTAAAAGAATGTTACAGAGCAGGGATAAGGATTATTATGATAACGGGAGATTATATTGGTACTGCAAAAGCAATAGGAAGACAGATTGGTTTAAAAAATGTGGATAATGTAATAACTGGCTCAGAACTGGATACTATGACAGATGAAGAATTAAAAGAGAGAGTGCAAAATGTTACTATATTTGCCCGAGTAGTTCCAGCTCATAAATTAAGGATAGTTCAAGCATTGAAAGCCAATAATGAAGTAGTTGCAATGACGGGTGATGGTGTTAATGATGCACCGGCTCTTAAAGCTGCAAATATAGGAATAGCTATGGGACAAAGAGGAACTGATGTTGCTCGTGAAGCTGCAGATCTTGTTCTCACTGATGATGATTTTTCTTCTATTGTAAGTGGTATACGCATGGGAAGACGAATATATGATAATTTACGAAAATCTTTCACTTATGTATTTTCTCTGCATGTACCCATATCTGGAATGTCTCTTATACCAGCAATGTTTGCTGACTTTCCGCTAATCTTCTATCCGGTTCATATAGCTTTTTTAGAACTAATAATTGATCCTGCCTGCTCTATAGTGTTTGAAATGGAAAAAGAAGAAGAAGATATAATGGACAGACCTCCTCGTGATCCTAATGCTCCTCTTTTTGGGAAAAAAATGGTTATTATAGGTATGCTACAGGGTTTAGCCGTACTGGTTGTTTTGGCATTAATTTATTTCTGGAATCTGAATAATGGTGTAGTTCCCGCTAAAAATCGAGCTATGGTTTTTACCACGATGGTTTTTTCTAATCTAATGCTTATTACTACCAATCGCTCTTGGGAAAAGAATCTCATCCAAATCCTTAAAACACCCAATCCATCAATGATTTATCTTCTACTAGGGGTTTTTGTTGTCGTGATATTAGCCACAAATATTCCCGCCGTTATTAATATATTCCATCTCGCTAATTTAAATTTAATTGAATTTATTGTATGTCTTTTCGCTGGTAATATCAGTGTGCTCTGGTTTGAAATTTACAAGGCAATCAATGGTAAGAAAGCTCTAATATAAGATTTACTAAATCATTCTTACTAGGTACAATAGAAGGAATTAAAATCCTCACCTATAAGCAATCTCTTTATCTTAATATAAGGTTCTATATCAGTGAATCTTATTCAAGGCAATGCTATACTTTCCTGTTCTAATAAGGGTTTTGAACTTACCGAAACGTTTTGTGCTATTGAAGAGAGATGAGGCATTTGTTGGATTATACTTACTATATATATCCTGAGCTTCAGCCCAGGTTATTTCGTCTAAAGGAGAGGTTGCAGGTGCAAAGAGTTCCTGTTCCCAGTTTTCTGCATTGAGAGTAGAATTGCCTGAAGATCTCGCAATAGCTATAGCAAGAAGAGCTTCAATCTGTTCTTGATTTAGATTATAGCCTGCTTTAGTGCTTAGAAGTTCATAGGCAAGATAAATGGTTTGCCCAGGCAGGATGTAGATAACGGTATTATCTCTGGTTCGCGAGAAGAATTTAAGATTCTTTGCCTGGTTCTTTTTATCGCTCATTTTAGAAAACGCTTCCTGAAAATGTGCATTTGCTGAGCTTGCACCAAGTTTTTCATCTATAATTCTCTCATCTAAGGGAAGATATGAAACTTCTGCGTTCTCTTCATTCTGTTTAATCTTTTCTGGTAAAGTTGAAACTGTATTTTGTTCTTCTTTTAAAGTATCTGCAGAGATTGCAGTTTGAGCTTCGGGGATTTTTTTCAAGGATTGAGTATAGAAGAAAAGAGCTACCAGAAATACTACAATTGTTAAAATAAGAGCAATAGAGGGATAAAAATGTTTGGGATGAGAAGCAGAAACTTCTTCTTGAATAACTACCGGTTTGCTGATAAGCACTTCTACTACCTGTACGGTAATATCATCTAGACCTCCACGATGAAGAGCCAGATCAATCAGATTATGAGCTGCTATTAGCGGTTCTTCCGATAATTGTTGTAAAATCTCATCATCTTTCACATATTCAGTTAAGCCATCAGAACAGAGCAAAAATACATCTCCTTCCTGCAAATGATGAGGACCAGCTATATCTGGTTTATAATTGGAGGATCCTAGAGCACGCGTTATGATATTTCTTAAAGGATGGATAGCAGCTTCTTCTCTGGTAATCAAGCCTTGTTCCACCATTCTCTGGACTTCGGAATGGTCAGTAGTAAGTTGCATTAAAGCACCATTTCTAAGAAGATAGATACGACTATCACCCACATTGGCAAAATAGTATTTATTATCCTTAATCAGCAAAAGTACAAGAGTGGTGCCCATTCCAGCCATATCTGGCTGTAGTTTTGTATATTCTATTAACTTATATTGAGCATATTCCACACTCTGAGCAATGGTAGTGTTTTCTTCTCCTTCAATATAATGTGTTTCAAAATATTCGTGAATACTTTCCACCACCATTCGGGAAGCGATTTCCCCACCTACTTCTCCACCCATACCATCACAGAGTAAAAACAGGTCACCATATTTGCCCTGATAATGGCAGGAATAATCTTCATTATTAACTTTTGCAGGATTTTTACCCTGAACGGTTAAACTGGTAAATCGTAAACGAACTGAGTTATTAGCCATAATTAAAACTCCTGTTCTTTAGACTACTATTTATTTCAGCGAAATAAAATACTCTATATCCTTAAAAAGCCTAAACCATAAAGAATTTCTTCTTTTCTTTATTCAGGTGTATAGAAAGATGACAGTAGGTATACAACGATGACACTGCTATTTTTACTTTCTTTACATCTCAAAGTATAGTTTACTTAAGCTTATCAGGTACAATTAATTCAGCCTCCGTTGCTGTAAGTACTTCCTGAAGGGTATATCCTTCTGTAATTTCTTTGAGCAATAAACCCTGAGGCGTGACCTCTATCACAGCCATATCAGTTATAATAAGATTTACACAATGAGGAGCAGTTAAAGGAAGCGAACAATGTTTCAGAATCTTAGGATTGCCGTGTTTATCACAATGTTCCATAGCAACAATGACTTTTTTAGCTCCTGTCACAAGGTCCATAGCTCCTCCCATACCAGGAATAAGTTTTCCAGGAATCATCCAGTTAGCAAGATTGCCTTCTTGGTCAACCTGTAAAGCTCCCAGTACTGTAACATCAATATGTTTACCCCGGATAATGGCAAAGCTGGTAGCAGAATCAAAGAAAGAAGCTCCCGGAAGAGCAGTAATATACCCGCCGCCAGCATTAATCATATCCTTATCTTCCTGTCCTTCTACTGGTGCAGGACCTACTCCCATAATGCCATTTTCCGATTGAAATACCACTTTCCTACCTTCTGGAATATGATTAGCTGCTTCAGTAGGCAAACCTATGCCAAGATTTACATAATCTCCGTCCTGAAGTTCTTGAGCCACACGTTTTCCGATTTGAGTGCGTTTATCGTTAGTCATTTTCCCCTCTCTTCGTTTATAACAATGTAATTTACGAATACTCCAGGAGTAACCACTGCTTCCGGATCAATATATTCATCTTCTAAAATCTCATCTACTTCAGCAATAGTAATTCTTCCTGCCATAGCCATAATAGGATTTCCGTTACGAGCAGTTTTACGATAAATAAGATTTCCTGCCATATCTGCTTTATATGCTCTAATCAGTGCAAAATCGCTTGGAATAGCAGGCTCTAATAGGTAATCTTGCCCGTCTAAAGTAATGATTTGTTTCCCTTCTTCTACCACAGTGCCTAATCCAGTAGGAGTGAGAACACCTCCCAATCCTGCACCAAAAGCACGAACTCTTTCCATTAAAGTTCCCTGTGGAATTAGTTCCGACTGAATTTCTCCTGAATTAACCTGGTCTTGGATATTTTTATTAGTGCCCATATGAGAAACCTGCACACTTTTTACCAGGTGAGCATCCACTAGTTTACCAATGCCTTTACCAATATAATCAGAAGTGATAGCAATAATATGCAGATTATTGACACCTGCTTTAACAATAGCATCAATGATGGTTTCGGGAGTTCCAACCGCTAAAAATCCACCTAATGCAATACGACTATGAGGTTTAATAATCGCAGCTGCTTCTTCTGCACTAATGATTTGAAACATTCTTTTCTCCTTTAGTAGTATGAATAATAAATTAAAGACTGCTTAATAATAATTAAGTTTTATGTCAATAGATAGTCCTGAAAGTAATGTATATCATCCTGACTGATAATAGCTTCAAGATAGATGCCATCAGCTTGATATTCTTCTTTTTGGATATCGCCAATCTGATGCAAAAGCGAAGTCAGAGAACCCTTATCATAGGGTAAAAATACTTTGTAAAGTCTGTTACGAAATAGAGTTTCCTCTACCTTTTGCAGAAGGTCTTCAGTGTGGCTTCCATTCAAAGCAGAGACAAAAACTGCATCTGGATATCGCTTTTTTGCAAGACTTAAGCGGACAGTATCAACCAAATCTATCTTATTAAAAACCTGTATCTGAGGAATGTTATCTGCACCAAGTTCTTTAAGCACTGATTGCACCTGTTCAATATGATACTCATAACGGTCATCGGAAAGGTCTACTATATGAAGTAAGAGATCTGCGTCCTGCACTTCCATCAAGGTTGCAGTAAACGAAGCAACCAATTGATGAGGAAGCCTAGAGATGAAACCTACTGTATCTGAGATGACAACTGGAAAAGAAGTGGAAAGTTTTAATTGACGTGTAGTGGAATCCAGAGTGGCAAATAACTTATCTTCCACCAGAACTCCTGCTTCGGTCAGTGTATTAAATAGGGTTGATTTTCCCGCGTTAGTATAACCTACTAGGCAGATTTTCTTACTTTTTTCTCTTTGTTTTCGCTGAGTTTCTTTGTTTTTGGATATCTCTGCTATAGCTTTTTTTATTTTGCTAATCCTATCTTTAATAACCCTTTTGTCTACTTCAATCTGTTTTTCTCCCATACCACGAGACGCTGAACCCCCACGAGAACGAACTGTTCCATGTTCCTGATCATAATTTTCTGATTGCCTGCGTAAACGAGGAAGCTGGTATTGCAATTCTGCTAAGCGAACTTGCAATCTTGCTTCTTTGGTATGGGCATGCTGATGGAAAATGGAAAGAATAACCTCTGTTCTATCCAGTACTTTTATTCCATAATCATTTTCTATGTTTCTGGCTTGAACGGGAGTTAATTCGTCATTTACTATGAGAAAATCAGCATTATTCTGATGCATTTTTCGGCTCAATTCTTCCAGAAAACCTTTCCCAAAATAGGTGCTACTTTCGGGATTCTCTCGTTTTTGGATATATTTACCCAAAACAGCGATATTAGCAGTTTCGGCAAGTTTTTCCAGTTCATTTAAGCTGGCTTCTGTATCAGAATCCTTTTCACCTCGGAAAGCAAGAGAAGCCAAAAAAGCGGTCTTTTCTTCTTCCTCTCCTTTATCCCAGTAAACTGGTTCATTATCAAATTCTTCTACCAGATAATCTTTTTCTTCATCCAACATATTTTTAACTCCCGCTGGACATTAGCTCAAATCTTAATTTTGTGTCAATAGGACAGTTACTTATTTTGTAAGAAATCTTGCAAAGCTTTAATGCTCCTTTCCACCAGAGCTAACTTCTTTTGTTTTTTATCGCGTATGGGCTTATTGAGAGCAGGAAGCAAGCCAAAATTAGCGTTAACTGGCTGAAAATTCTGAATATTGGTATCAATTAACCGACGCCAGATTTGTCCCATTATCGTCTCCGGAGGTAGTAAAGACATATCTTCTGAGATAACCTTAGCTACCAAAAGACCAGAAGCAATGCATTCCACATAACCTTCTACTCCACTTAGTTGTCCTGCTACGAAAACATTGGGAGCATTTTTAAGACTGAGATTGTCAGATAATACTTCAGGAGCATTAAGATAACTATTACGATGTAGAGAACCATAGCGTAAAAATTCTGCCTTTTCCAAACCAGGGATTAGTCTGAAGATTCTTTTTTGTTCTGAATAACGAAGCATGGTTTGGCAACCGACTAAATTATAAGCAGTATGTTCATGATTTTCGGGACGTAGTTGCAGGACAGCAAAAGGTGTTTCACCTTTTCTTTCCAATCCTATAGGTCTCATAACTCCAAATCGCAAGGTATCTTTTCCTCTCTTGGCAAGTTCTTCAATGGGCATACAATTTTGATAAAACTTCATTTTTTCATCGGTCATATCATTTTCAAAGGAATGCGGTTGATGTTTTTCACCAGTTAGTAAAGTTTCCACAAAATGGTAGTACTCTTCTTTTGTAAAAGGGCAATTCAAATAATCCGGCTCTCCCTTGTCATATCGGTCTTTAAAGTAAATTTTATCCATATTCAGACTATCGGTTGAAACAATAGGAGCAATGGCATCATAAAAATAAAGATGAGCTGAACCTACAACAGATATAAGTGCCTGAATGAGATTATCAGAAGTTAAAGGTCCGGTGGCAATAATAGTTAAGCCTGTGGGAATATAGTTATCTCTTCATTTATAAACTCTATATTCGGATGCTGAATGATATTATTAGTAACATATTCGGCAAAGATTTTACGGTCTACCGTCAGAGAATGTCCAGCTGAGATATTACAGCTTTCAGCAATAGGCAAAAGCTTTGAACCTAGCAGATGCAACTCCTCTTTTAGTAATCCTGAAGGACTGTCTAATAGAGTAGATTTGAAGGAATTACTGCAGACTAGTTCAGCTAGATATCCGGTTTGATGAGCAGGAGTCATTTTCTTCGGTCTCATCTCATAGAGCTGCACTTTCCATCCCTTGTCAGCCAGGTATAAAGCAGCTTCACTGCCAGCTAATCCTGCTCCAATTATTTTAATCTCGGGCATATGACACTATTTATTTTGTCCTTTTAACTTTTAAAAATATAGCAGCTCCAATCAGGGCAGCAGCAACATCCTGAATTATAAAAATGATGAGAGTAGTACTGACAATATGTTCTGACATATAACCGATATCAGAAAGTAACGGAATAGCCAGTTTTTCTTTTATTCCTAAACCGGCAAAAGTGATGGGAATGCCATAGGCAAGATGACTTAAAGACATTCTATTCATAATTTCCCAGAAACTAACTGATTGCACTTGATCTAATAAAATCCAGTATTGAACATAATTCAGAAGAGTAATAACAATCTGTGCTACTACCATTGCAGGAGCTAATTTTAGGTATCCTGGTTGTAGTTTTTTTAAACGACGGTCCACAGAAAGTAAAAAATAGGTCCAGAAGGGCATCGTTATAAATATCAAAAATAAAAGCCAGCTAATCCAGGAAGGCAGACCTATATCTACAAATACAAGAGCCAATCCAGTAAAAAATAATAAAGCCCAGATTACAAAGATTCGTTCTAAAATAAATGAATAAAGAGAATTTATCCGACTATCATTATGTATAAAGGCTATCTTACCTATCATTCCAAAACTGCCTGGAATGGCAAAGCGAAGAGCCTGCCCTATCATATAAGAATTAAAAATTTCATATTTGGCAGGATGATAATTGGGATTAATCATTAAAGCCCATTTCCAGGTGAGATATTGTCCCCAGTGTCTTAGCACGGTAAGTCCTATCAAAACCAATATAACCCATACCGGTTGAGTGACAAATTCCCTTCCTACTTCTTTTAAATCTAACTTACTGAATATACTCCACATAATTAAGATAGTAATACCCAGCTTTAGAATAAAAGAAATGACCCCCCGCAGGTTGCTCTTATTCTTTTCCGTTTGCATCTTATTTAGAGATTAAATTATTAGTATATTGTAAAGCTTCTTCAATCAGTTTTCGGGAAACAGGAAGAATACTCCCATCATTCATCATTTTGTGACAGGTTTCTCGGGCTTGTTGAATATCATCTCTAGCTTGATTATATAAATAATCATAACTATAAACTTTCCTTGCAACTCCTTCCTTTATCGCTTGAGTGGCAACCTCTGCCGCTTCATAAGAAAAGACATCTGCTTCATCCATCCTAGGAATAATGCTATCAGGTGATATACCTCTTTTTTCTGCAAAATCTGCTAGAGAATAAGCAGCTTTAATAGCCATAGCATCTGTAATTTGACGAGCACGAACAAGTAAAGCTCCTTTCAGGATACCTGGAAAACCTAAAGAGTTGTTTATCTGATTAGGAAAATCTCCTCTTCCTGTAGCAACAATGAAAGCTCCAGCTTTTTTAGCAGCATAAGGATAGATTTCGGGAACTGGATTGGCACAGGCAAAAACAATAGGTTTATCTGCCATTAATCTAATCCATTCTGGCTTAATAATATCCGGTCCTGGGGTGGAAAGAGAGATGAGAACATCAGCATCTTTCATTGCTTCTTCCATTGTATTAAAATGCTTGGGATTAGTCTTCTGAGCAAATTCCCACTGCCTAAATTTAGCTGGATTATTTGCTAAATCCACTCTTTCTGAATGTAGTGCACCTTTGCTATCAAACATAACCAAATTTATCGGTTCTAACCCTTCCTGCAACAAAAAACGAGCTATAGTTGTATTAGAAGCACCCGCACCATATAGCACCACTCTAATTTCCGACATCTTCTTATCGGTTAATTTTAATGCATTAATCAACCCAGCAAGAGTTACGCAGGCTGTGCCTTGAGCATCATCATGCCAGACAGGAATTTCACAGGAAAAACGCAAATCATCCAGAACATAGTAACAATTAGGTTGGGAAATATCTTCCAGATTAACCGCTCCAACGCTGGGTTCCAACATCTTAACAAAATCTATAAGCTTTTCTGGGACAGGTTTACCTTCTGGATTACGGTCATTAACACAGAGAGCAATAGCATCTAAACCACCCAGATATTTCATCAACATTGCCTTTCCTTCCATAACACCTAAACCGCCATAGATTCCACAATCTCCATCTCCTAAAACCCTAGTGCTATCAGTTACAATCGCTACTAAATTGCCACGATTGCTCAATTCAAAGGATTCTCCAGGATTATCACGAATTGTAGTAGAGACAGATGAAACTCCAGGTGTATACCATACATTGAACCAATTGAAATTCCAAATTCCAGCTTTGGGCAAAGTTTGCATCTTTCCCTGATAATAACGATGCATCAATTCAGCTAACTTTTTCAGAAAAATAGTTTGAGCTAAAGCTCTATTCTCTACTAAATAATTGCAATTAAAAAAATCTTCTAGATTTGAAAGGTCAGTTTTCAATACTTCCATTTATATATCCAAAAATTTAATAAATTCATAATCGGAAAAATAGTAAATATTGTCAATTAAATTGACAATCATTCCTCTCTATTTAACATTTAAACAGTAAATTAACAAACTCTTTTTAAGGGAAAGAAAAACCCTTTAAACACCTATTCAAGCATCCAAAAAAAGCCATTAGCATTTATTTTGTAATCCCTAGCTAAATTATAAGACACTTTTTCATTATAATAATATTTTATTCTGCATTGAACTCTTAACTCCATCCTGACTCTTTCTTGACTCTTTCTTGACTCTTTCTTGACTCTTTCTTGACTCTTTCTTGACTCTTTCTTGACTCTTTCTTGACTAAAGAGCTAAGAAACAGACAAGAGCGAGGCAAGTATAAATAAACCTCATTGCATATATTTTATCAGATAAATTTTTAGAATTTCTTACTCTATATTTTTCCATATCATTCATATATTCAATATTTTTTTGAATTTCATAGGTTAAGTAAGAAAAAGTCAAAAATGAAAAAAGCCCTGCCAAAACAGGGCTTTAAAATTGAGATTTCTATTTATTCTTCAAATTCCAGTTTAATTTTGCCTTCCAGGGAATCAATCATAAATTGAGCTGATTCATTGAGGTCTCCCTGAGGATATTTTTTTAAGAAATCCTTAAACAACTGGAGAGCGTAGTCCTCATCTTTAAGCTCTTCGGCAATGATAAAAGCCTTCATAAAAGAAGCACGATAATCATCCGAACCATTGGGATAATGCTGAATTATTTGGTCATAGATAGCAATAGCATCATTGAAATTGCGACTTTTGGCAGCATTATCTGCCATCTTGAAGAATTCATCCGCAGTCACCTGAAGAGTGATTCGCTCTGGATGAAGAACCATATTAAACTCTTCGTACAGTTCCTGAATCACTTTTTCTTGTTGAGCCATCTGTCTCTCTTTTCTAAGGATATTATATATACTGGGTTCAACTTCAGTAAAGGATTTAACTTGAGCTGGGGTTTCCGATATAATCTGGAAAAAGACAATATCACCTCTAGCCGTTTTGAACACAGGACTGATATATCCCACAGGATTATTCCAGACCATATCACAAAAATCTTTATCCGGTCCTATGCCAGTAATTATACCATTATTATATATATGGTCTAAAATAGATAAGTTAGGTCTAGTGGATTTGGTTTCAATTAGGTTATTAATTCTAGTAGTATCATCAAAAGCAGTGTAAAGTGCATATAGTTTACGAACTGATTCAGCTGTTTGTTCATCGTTAAACCAGAGAACTTGAATAGTTCTATAACTGGGATTGGTAAAATCCTGAATATGAGCTTCAAAATAGGCACGAGTATCTTCGCTACTTATATTTATGGAATCAACAACCAAAATTTTATAAGCTTTTTGGAGCAAATAATAGCGTTGCATCTGCTGGTAATTTTCGTCATCTTTTATATACTCTTCATAATTTTGGTTTTTAGCTTCAAGATAGAGAAGGTTACGAATAAGTTCTTGGTCAAGAAATTGTTTGGCTCCACCACCTTTACTATAAAATAGTTGTTCCTGAGGAGAAAGTTTTGAAAAGCTATCCAGTAAAGTTTTAACAGTAATGGTCAACTCAGGTGCAGATGCAGTAACCAGGACTTGCTCTTCTATATCTTTATTTTGGGAAGGGTTTCTCAGGTCAATCTGAGTAACGATAGTAGAATCCACTATTACAGCATATTTAGCCTTTAAATTGGTCATAAGATCATTAAGTAAACGAGCTTCCACTACTGGTTTAACACGCTGTTCTAGCTCAGAATAAACTTCTTCATAGGTTTTTTGATAGCCAGGTTGATGATCAACGACGCGGAAAACATACCATCCAGTAGTTGTTTTATAAGGACCAAGGATGGCAGTAGTATCCGGTTGTGCTTTAGCAATGAGGTCTTCCAGTTCATAATCATTACCTATTCCAGGAATATTTCCATTTAGCCGGATATTTCTAACTACACTTTTCAGGCTCTTTATATAGTTATTGATATTATAAAGGTTAGAGACCTCTTCAAAACTTTTACCGGAGCGGAGTTCCTGAACTGCTTGTTGAGCCGTTTCCTCATCTGACAATTGAATAATATTTGCGGTAATGTTAGGATTAATGTAGAAAATCTTTTTATTTTCCTCATAATATTGTTGTTTGTCCTCATCAGTGACTACAACCAAATCGGTTATATTCCTTTTATAAAATTCCTGGATAAGAAATTGCTTTTTGGCTGTTTCTATATTAGCCACGACTTCAGGATCTTCATTCAGCTTTAATTGCATGGCTTTAGCAGCAAATACTTCTTCCATCGCAATAGCATCTAAAACCTGTTTTTGTCCTTCAATAGTCTTATATCTTCCTTGCATATTGGGAGGAAGATGGGAGATTCTTTTTTCCAAGTCAGCCCGGGTAATAACACCTCCATCAAATTCCGCTAAGATATCGGATTCATTTATTCTGTTATTATTAGAAACTTCTGTAGTTGTTAAATTATCGGCAAAATTAGTAGTTAGAGCTAACAGAGCTATCGTAATGACAGTGAACCATTTTTTTAGATGCATTATTTTCTCCTAATTTTAGTATTATATATAAAGCTAAAAAAAGTATGGACAAAAAAGCGTCAAGATATTTATATAGACCTATGAGTTTGTAAATAAAATTTAATAATTGGCACGCATTGTGCATATATATAAAATATAAGAAAAAATCCGAAAGGAGGAAATTACAATGCTCAGAAAACTTCAAGGACAAAAGGGATTTACCCTTATTGAAGTGTTAGTGGTGGTTATTATTGTTGCCATTCTTGCTGCATTAGCAGTTCCCATATACTTGAGATATGTGGAAAAGTCTCGTTCCACTGAGGCTCAAACGGCAATAGCTGCCATACGTAAAACTTATGATGTATACCGTCAAACCACGGGAACAACTCAAGACTACACTATAGAAAAAGCAATGAAGGATGCTAATTTAGGTGAAAGCACGCTAAAAAACTGGAAATTTGAAGTAGTAGGCAATCCTCCAAAGAAATTCATTGCTACTTCCACGGAAGAGTTTCCTGGTGGTCCTGATAAACAAGTGTGGTATGATGTCCAGGAAGCTAAATTTCATGGTTACGGTATTGATGAGTTTACGAACCCCGAGACGGAGGCAATGGAAACCGAAACTGGCAAATAAAAAGTGGAGGCAGTAAGTTGACTATCTATGAATTGTTGCAATTCACTGCGGAAGCGGGTGCGTCTGATCTGCATATCGCTGCAGGAGCGCACCCAATGGTTCGTGTGAATGGTAAAATGAAACGTCTTAATCTACCCATCTTATCCCCTGAGGAAGTTGAAGCTCTGGTTTTAGGTGTGATGACTGAAGTTCAGCAGGATATGTTCAAAGAACAACTTGAAATTGACTTTTCTACCAAACTTAGCAATGATGTTCGTTTCAGAGTAAATGCCTTCCATCAGATTAATGGCGTATCCTGTGCTTTTCGGGTTATCCCGAATGAGATTAAAAGTTATGAAGAGCTTCATTTACCTGATATTCTAAAGCGATTAACTCAGAAAGAAAAAGGATTCGTTCTGGTAACTGGTCCAACCGGAAGTGGTAAGTCTACCACTCTGGCTACTATGATTGATTCTATCAATGAATCTCGTTATTGTCATATTATCACTATTGAAGACCCTATTGAATTTGTTCATCATAGTAAAAATAGTCTTATAAATCAAAGAGAACTAGGACATGACACCCGTAGTTTTACTGCAGCACTAAGAAGCGCATTGCGTGAGGACCCAGATGTCATATTAGTGGGAGAAATGCGTGATTTAGAGACAGTGTCATTAGCATTGACAGCAGCTGAAACTGGACACCTGGTTTTCGCAACTTTGCATACTGGAAGCTGTACTAAATCCATAGACCGTATTATAGATATGTTTCCTAAGGAACAACAACAACAAGTAAGATCTATGCTCTCTGAATCGCTGGAAGCGGTTATATCACAGACTCTTTTACCTACTAAAGACGGCACAGGACGTGTGCCTGCAGTAGAAATTATGATTGCCAATACCGCCGTCCGAAATCTTATCCGCGAAGAGAAGACCTACCAGATCCCTTCTGTAATACAAGCCAGCACAAAAGAAGGAATGCAAACGCGAGATCAATCTTTATATAATCTGGTGATGAATAATTTAATAGAAAGAACCGTTGCAGAACAATTTGCCGACAATCCTAAACAGTTTGCTTCAGGAGCTGGATTTGTGTGATGAATAGCAGAAATTCTGCTCAATCCTTTTCGGCTACAAAACTATTACGACAAGAAAGCGGGATGACTTTGCTAGAAATCCTAGCCGTAATGGTTATTATTGTAGTTATGGTTCTGGCAATCTATATTGGAATACTTTATGCCGAAAAACAATTATTAATTAATTACCGTGACAGAGTGGCGACACTTTTAGTTACTGGTGAATTGGAAATGGAGTATTATCGGCATGTTCATGATAAACCTTTTGAATTGCAAGTTAATCGGGAATATATCATTGATGATAGAGATCCGGAACATATTGTAGTTGGATATATGACTATAGAACAGAAATCAGCACAGGAAAGCTCAAATGAACAGTTGTTAAATTATATCTATCTGGAAGCTACATTAAGTTGGATAGATCCAGACACGAAAAAAGAAAGATTTATTAGAATGAGAGAAGATTACTTTATCTAAAAATATGAAGAAACATAAAGCATCAATATTAGCACAACAAAGTGGTTTTACCTTAATTGAATTAATCGTAGTAATGGTGATTTCAGTATTATTGTTATTGATTTCGGGTTTAGGTATTGGAACTTTCTTCCGGACTTATAAGGAATTGACTGCTTGGACTAAATTGCAACAAGATGCGCTAAATTGCCTTAACCTAATAAAAAATGGAGTTCCTGTAGGTCCGGGATCTCAAATGGAATACATAGGTGTGACTAATGCAGTAACAATGGAGTTGACTAATACTACAACTAATGTCTCTACTGGCTTAAAGATAACTCCTCCCTCATCCTATGATATTTATAAAAACGATTATGCCCATTTTTATTTATATGATGGTGCAGTTCGTTGTACTTATATTTATCATGGCGTTCAAGCGGCTTCTCCTCTTTATATCTTCCCTGCAAAGGAAGATCTAGATGATATAATAATAGATAAATTTAAATTTACTAAGGTCAATCCTGAGCAGAATGTTTATGTAGTTCAGGTAGAATTAGATGCCCGAGTAAAAACAGGTGCTGATAGATATCGTATGGTAAAGTTTAAAACTAAGATGGCTAAAAAATGAAAGAAAGTATCCCATTTATTAGGAGATTTTATGTTTAATATGTTCAAACATCCTAGTGGAAATATTGCTATTGCTTTACTATTAAGCGTGATAGCGATAATGTCCGGTTTTAGCTTATCCAGTTTGGCTATGAACGATGTAGTAACTTTTCAGTACGATTTTGAGAATTTCCAGAGTATACTTTTTCTTCGCAGTGAAGCGTATAGAGGACAAAAAATCGCTCAGAAACTAGGAACTATTTTAGTTCCGGTCAGAACTTCCGAACGTAGTATTGAATTGACGAATTCTGCCCTTAAAAAGACTTTTAAGATTCAATCCCTTCTTAGCAAGGGACGTTTACTTACTTCGGAAGAGGTAATGATGGGCGATCAGAAACAGCAAACCATTGTTGAATCACTGGTTAAATCTAAATCCGGTGTAGGACAAGTAGCAACAATGAATTCTAAATTCTCTATGATTCGCAAATATGGAGTGTATACTTTAGAGACTGAGACTTTTGCCAAATTTATGTATTTCACGGATACGGATGAATCACCTAATGGAACTAATGTCTATTTCCATGGTCCAGATATGCTATACGGACGTGTCCATAGCAACACCGATATCTGGATTAAGCAGACTTACGGTGGTGTTAATGGTGGCTGGCCTATTTTTTATGGTTGGGTTTCCACCGCTGGTGAAATCCAATCTCACTCAGGAAGTTATTCAGAAAGTCAGGTTTTCCCTGGTGGGCTTTCTGAGGGCTATGACTATGTTGTTTTCCCGGAAAATGCCTACCTTATTAGACGAAATGGACAAAAAGTTGGACCAGATAATTATAATTCTGATGTGATTATTTTTGTAGAAGTTGATGGAGCATCTTTTACCTATTATAAAGGAGAAATTCAATCTCCTCGTTTAGAATATGCTGATGTATATAATCCATATCCACCTCCAACTCCAACTGAACCTTTATTTACCAATACTTATCAAGTGAGAGATACTATATGGACTTTCGGAGCACATGGTACTTCTAATAATAGGTCTAATTGGGTAAACAACCGTCTCTGGATTCGTGGAACCTTTGCTACCTATCAGACCTGGGGATCTGCTGATACAATGTTCCTAGTTGATGATATACTACTTGAAAATACACCCGTAGGAACAGACCCTATTAATAATAATACTGATGTTGTCGGTTTAGTATCCGAAAAATCAATTGTAATTAAGTATGGTTATAGAGGCCCAATTGATTCCTTACGCCATCACGATACTTGCGGACCGGACATCGGTTATGGTGGGATCTGGATTTATGCAGCAATGGCAGCATTGGGAAATGGTCATGGTAACACTCACGCAGATGGAGTATTTACTTTTGAGTATCAACATCCTCACCCTTCAGTTCCAGACTATAGATACAATAATATTCTCTATACAAAAATAGACCTCCATCGTTATCATTTTCCTCAGACCAATGCCTATAAATGGGCAACCTGCAATGGTCCACGCAATCTGAAAATTGATTATCCCTGGTATAATCCTTTGTGGCCCGAAAGAACACCCTATTTAGAAAGAGGTTATATTAATATTTACGGTTCAGTTTCTCAAAGACGAAGGGGATTTGTCCATCGTAGTTATTACGATGAAGAATGGCCTTCTGGTGATGAATGGAATCAACCCATAGATTACTGTGGTCCCAGTAGTTCACCCGTTAGTGTGCAACATAATGACCCCGTCTTTGGTTTTCAATTGACTAACATTGATTATCCAGGCACATCTGGTTCCGGGACAGGTTACGAAAAGAATTATCATTATGATAATAGGTTTTATCGTACCTCACCTATAGATTTTCCTGAAGTCAATCGTAAAGACGAGACCCCTTTTGCTGCTGTGAACTGGATAATTAAACGTCCCCCAGAATACTTATAAATATAATGTCAATAAATATAGAGGAACAATGAAGAAAACAAAAGCAATCAAGTTCAAAGAATCTGTGGGTATTGATATTGGTAGTCATAGTGTGAAGGTAGTGCATCTGAAAAGATTGCACGAAGGCTTCAAACTATTAAACTATGAAATCAGGCCCACCATCCCTATTGATATAGAATATGTGCCCAGTGATCTGCGTCCTGATCGTTTTGCTCCTATTATAGTGGAAATAATGAAAACGCTGCATATCAATCCTAAGAAAATTCAACACTTGGTCACTTCCGTAGGTGGTGATAATACTAGTATCAAACAGATAAAAACTATCTTCCTCCCTGATGATGAGCTGGAATCTGCTTTGTTCTTTGAAGCAAAAAAACATATCCCTATCAGTGGAACCGATATGGTGCTGGATTATCAAGTTATTAGCGTAGAAGAAAAAACTAACAATATGAATATCTTATTAGCTGCTACTTCAAAAGAATTGCTCAACGAACATACTAATATTTTGACCACCGCCGGGTTATCACCTAATATTGTGGATGTTGATTCTTTAGCTGTAGCAAATAGTTTTATCTTAAACGCCTTTGTGGAAGAAGGCGTGTATATTCTATTAAATTTAGGAGCTCATCGGACAAATATGGTTATATGGGGTCCTGAAGCTAAGTTCTTTGCTAGAGACATTCCTTATGGTGGCTATAATATCACACGTGATATTATGCGCAAGCGCCAGATGGAATGGCCTGAAGCAGAAAACTATAAAATGGAATGGGGATTGTTAGATGATCCCAGCAGAGCTGGAACTCAAACTATTAGTATGTTAGATATTTCGGAAAAATCCACTGAGGATGCGATCGTAGAAGAATTAAGGCGTTCCTTACGTTTCTATGTCAAGGAAGCAGGTAATAGCGATTTCCGCAAAATCTACCTTATGGGTGGAACCGCTAAATTAAAGGGATTGCCAGAATATATTGAAGAAAAGGTTAATATTCCTACCGATGTATTCCGACCCTTCATTAATGTGGAAATGCCGGAAAAATTCGCTGATAAAAAAGACCCTCAACTTGCGTTAGCTATTGGCTTAGCTATGCGTTTAGAATAGGATATAATTATGGAAAATATCTTTTATTTCAAAATTAATCTTAACAAATATGGTGAATTAAAACTACAAGTAGAGAAAGAAAACAAGACTTTCCGCAATGCTGTTATTGCCTATTGCATTTGCGCATTGCTTCTATTTGTCGGGCTTTTCTACATAAACAACGATATGAAAAAGAAGGTGGAAAACCGCCGCAAATTCTATCATCAAATCAGTTCTCAACTTTCAGCAGTAGAATCAAGTGGTGAATATCTTTCTGCTCAGGACTTAGAAAGGCTGGCAAAAACTTTTAACAACCGTATTTTCTGGACTAAGAAATTGGAAGCTTTAAGCCGTGAAATTGACAAGCAGTTAGCCATTAGAAAATTTACCTATAGTAATGGAGTTCTCACTCTTAATGGCGTAATTGAAGTTAGTAGACACATTCAAGAAGGCGATATAATTTTCAATTTTATCCAGCGATTAAAGGCTAATCCAGAAATAAGCAACGATTTCCCCGAAATCAAAGCTGGACCTCAGATGCGGCAAATTGCAAAGGATACTGAAATTCTTGAATTTATTATTGAATGTTACAGTCGGGAAGCAGCTCAAACACAACTTCAGAAGGTGCAACTATGAAAGAAAAATATCTACTCTTTATCGTTGGTATGATTCTTGTTACTATCCTATTCTTCTGGATAGCCAACACTAATCTCAAGAAAAATTCTACTGAGATAGAACGATACGATAAAAATATTAAAACTACACTGGAAAAACTGAATAGTGCGATGTTAATGGATGCCCAATTAAGTCAGTTTAAAGAGATCCTGGATAATAGCTTAACTACTAGCGACCGTTTTTCTATAGACGAATTGAATGACTTCCAAAGAGAAATTGAAAGGTTAAGAGAAAATAATAAGATGAAATTGATTAGAATTTCAGATACTAATAAATACAATCAACCTGGCTTATTGGAACACACCTATAATATTGAGTTAGAAGGAACATTTCAGCAAATGGGAAAATTTATATCTGATCTGGAAGCTCAAAATTATATCATTAAAATCCAGTACCTTGATGTAAGCCCAACACAAGTTTCAGGAAAAACTGACCCTAATGCTCCGAATACTTATAAAATAACTATGGAACTTTCAATTTATAAGGTTAAAAAGGAGGCTTGAAGTGCAGTTTAGATATCTGAAAGACCTGGCTATGGCATTAATTGCCATATCACTCATTGCCTGTGCTATTAAGCTTATCTCACTTAATGCCGTAAACAACAAGATTCCTGCACAATCTAAATATACGCATGAATCCGTATCTGATACACTTAGAGCTCAAATTATGAGCATTGAATCCTCTATCTTAGACAGGAAAAATTTCGTTTTCTCAGTAAGCCACGACCCTCTACGTCAGGGTAATATCATTAAAGATAGATTTGATATGCAAAAAGAATTTGAAAACGCAGTAAGGAATATGTTTAGACCCACAGGATCTTATATTGATGAAGAAACTGGCAAAAGATTGGTTACGATTGAATATCAGGATAGAATCTATACTGCCGGTGTGGGCGATGTTGTAGAAGGACGAAAAATTATGTGGATTACAGAACAAAATATTGGTATTTATTATGGTGGTCCTCAAACTATTCCTATACAACCTCGTCCTCCTATACCAGATTTTTCCGCAGAAGAAACCAGACAACAATCCATAGAACAAAACTACTAACTATGAAAAATATAATCAAGCTGGAGTTAATATGATACACCATTTCTCGTCTAAACACCTTATAATTTGTGCCCTCACAGTGTTGTTACTATGTTCCATAATTATACTGGAAGCACAATCAAGTAACTTACGTAAACCTGTAACTCTAAATTGTATGGATGAACCCATATCTTCAGTATTAAATACTCTTTCCAGACTAAGTGGCACCAATATCGTGCTCGCTACAGATCAAACTGGCATCACGGAGAAAGAGCAACAAAGAGTTACTCTCAATATCAAAGAAGTACCTATTGAAACAGCTGTATCTCTGGTAGCTAAATCAGCAGGTTTATCCTATAAAATTTATGGCGATAATACCTTTCTCGTTGGAACCCTCCAGAATATCTCTGAATCCGCTGGTGAACAAAGTCACATCATATATCTGAATTATCTGGATGCTGCGAAAGTTAGTAAAGCATTAGAAAATACTGATATCTCTGTTGTGCCCGTAGAAGGTCAAAATGCTATTATGGTATATACCAATACCGATACTTTTGAAGGAATCCATAAGTTAGTGAAGCAAATGGATGTTCCACAAAAGCAAATTGAAATAAGAGTCCGTTTAATTGAAATTAACCTCACGGACTCCAAAAAATACGGTATAGATTGGAGTAGACTAAATCACTTAACTACTATAATTGCTGAAGACCCCGTCAATGCTGAGGGAACTGGATTACCCTACAATTATTCTGATCTTGAGGGATATTTACCACATGGTAATCCTACAGATTTTGAACAATTACCAGATCAACAATATTTCCAGAAAATCAATGGATTTCACGATATCGGTCATTTTAGTCGTCAATTAACAGCATTTGATATCACCATTGACTGGCTGTTGGAAAATAATGCTGCAAAGTTGTTGACTGATACTAGAGTAACCGCCTTGAATGGTAATGAAGCTAATATCCATATCGGAGAAGTGGTTCCTTATGTTGTTACTGATAATGAAAAACAAATCCAGGTAGAAAGGGAACAGGTTGGTATTATGCTAACTGTTATTCCCACGGTCAATGATGAAGGTCTCATCACAGCTCAAATATCACCTGAAGTTAGTTCAGTCACTGAATTAGTTGGAGGTTATGTTCCCCGCACCAGAGTCCGTCGTATCAATTCAACGGTAACTGTTCCTAATGAACATAAGATTATAGTTGGAGGATTACTCAGCTCTAACATCACAAATAGAGTGTCTAAGGTTCCTTTACTGGGAGATTTACCCTTTATTGGAAAGCTCTTTCAACATAAAACGGAATACATAGATAACTCTGATTTAATTATAGAAATCACACCACGGATAATTACAGCTGATCAATATCGTCCTGATCCTAATGTAGAGGTACTGAAAAATATCGGTGAACCCAAATTGGATGAGAGAATGACTCGTCGTCTTATCCAATACGAAAGTATAAATAATAATAATAATGAGGAAAATGAGGGGAAATAAAATGAATAAAATTAATCGCCTATTCCCAATATTTATTTTCCTGGTTTTAGCACTTATCTTAGTCATTACTTCTTGTGATAGACGCAATCCACCTCCAACTGGCATTGGTGTGGTCAAACCCTCTGAAGTAGTTAAAATTACTAAGATATTAGCCGAGCCAGATACTATATATTGTGACAATAATATTACTTTTTCCCAGATCAGTGTCACCGTAAAGGATGGTGATGGTTTTGCTATACCTGGGAAAATAGTTAATTTCCGAGCCACTATTGGAAGAATACTACGTAGTGTACCTACAGATAGTAGTGGTGTTGCAACTACTACCTTCTGGGATGATGGAGAACAGGGACTAGCTGAAATAATGGCTGTAGTGCAGAATATCTCGGAAAGCACTAACACTGTTATATCTGCTGATACCGCTAGGGTTGAAGTTTTTATTGATGAAGTTCCACCAGTTGAATCAATTACTCTCAATTTCTTATCCCAGGCTGATCCCTATCCTATGACGGTAATGCAAACCACGGAGATTAATGCTACGGCAAAAAATAACCTAGGCAATACGGTACCAGATAATACTCTCATAACCTTCACTTGCACTAAGGGTAAATTTGTAGATGAGGCTGGTAATAACCTAGGTATGAGTATCGTTGCCAAAACGGTAAACGGTAGAGCCTATGCTCGTTATAATGCTGGAGCTGTAGCTACGACGACTCCAGGAGTAGATCCAGCCTATGTAACTGCCAGTATTGGAGATATATCTAGCACTAGAGAAGTTATGATTTACCCTGGCAACCCATTCAATATTCGCCTGCAATCCTTTGTCCAAGTAGGTGATGAGATGGTTGAATCCGATACCAGCTCCGTTGCCAGCCCAAATAATATCTATATGCGTGCAACTCTTAATGACCCCAATGGAAACCCCTGTCCTACCAAACCTGTCCGTTTTGAGACTGATCTTGGCACCTTTATGAATACCACTCAGTCTATCACACTAAATACTAATACAATGGGTGAGGCTCAGGTAAGATTTACTCCTGGTCTTACAGCAGGTGCAGCAACTATTAAAGCTTTTGCCAACAACGATACTTTGCAAACTCAGCTAATCTTTAATATCAAATCGGATGATATTTATTCAATATCCTTCACTCAGCAAGAACAGGTAACTCTTAATGTTGCTAATACTGGCGGTGTTGATTCAGCCATTTTAAGAGTTAAACTAAAAGATATAAACGGTAATTTAATAGATTATCCGCAGGAAGTATATTTTCGTATTGTTAATTTAAATCCTCCTGCTGGAGCTAATTTAAACGGATATCCGGTTACTGATAGTGTGTTAGTAATATCAACAGGAGGAGAGGCACAGGTCTCAGTGAATAGTGGAACCGAATCTGGAATTCTCATAATTAGAGCCTCCTGTTTTGCTAAAGATGGACGTTGGATACATGCTACTAAAGCAAATATTGTGATTCATGCTGGACCTCCAGCTGAAGTTATCCCCTTTATTGGCGGTTTTAATACGGGACAGAATATGGGTGGAGGTCTCTGGAGAGTTGTAGCTGGAGCAGTGGTTAAAGATATGTACGGTAATCCCGTTGAAACTACTTCAGTATTCTTTGAACTAATAAACAATGTCACAAATTGTCAAATTGGAGCTGATGGTTTTACAGGAAATGTAAGTGTAGAAGATGACTCTTTAAGGGGTGTTGCTTATACCACGGTTACTTACTCAGGAATATATACTTATGATTGGATTACTATACGAGCTCGTACTGGAGAAGTAGAAGGAGAAGGGGTGGATGGATATGCTACTGTTCAGTTACCTTTAAATGACCCTCATTTTGAAGCAACACCTGTTCCGGCACATCTTAATTTCTTTGTCAGTGATACTTGGAAAACCGGAGACTTTTACGCTGTGCTTACTGATGGACAGGGTCAACCAGTTGGTAATGCTGTAATTATATGTACCAGTACAAAAGGTGAGTTTGTCGCTATTCCGGGATTCCATAATAATTATCCCTTTGATCCAGCCTGGCAAATTATAACTGATGATGGAAGCTATGGTACCGGAGATAAAGCAGGTTGGGCTTGGGGACAAATTAAATTCCATAAATTAGAAGTCCCAGCCGGTGATGAAACAAGTCAGACACCAGGACAAACTACTGGCGTTATAACTCTCCGAATCTTAGGGACAAATGTCTCTACAGAAGTCAGTATTGTTCTTTATCGTTATTGGGATTCTTGCCCACCGTTTTAAAAATTAGGTTTGAGGGATGGCGGTAATATGCCACCCCTCATTATATATTTTACATCCGTGTAGGATAAGGCTTTTGAATTATAAAGGAAGTTAATAAATGGCTTTTAACCCTCAATTTGCCAGATTGGGCGAAATTCTTGTCCATGAAGGTTATGTTACTGAAGACCAGGTAAAAGAAGCTTTAATAAAGCAATCTAACTTTGGCTTAAAACTGGGCGAGACAATGATAAAACTCGGTTATTTAACCGAGGAACAACTACTCAAAGCCCTTAATATGCAATTAGGCTATGATATCGTTGATGAAAAAGAGGTTATGGACCTGGATATAGATACGGTAAGTAGAATTCCGGAACCCTATGCTGTTGAGAATCGGGTTATTGCTCTTCGTGAAGATGCTGATGGAATGGTAGTTGCTATGGCGGATCCAGATAATCTAACTGTGCTGGATAGCTTGAAGAAGATTTTAGGTACTAATGTTAAACCTAAGCTTATCTCGGATTCTATGCTTCATGACACTATTGAAAAGTATTATAAAAGCATCCGTACTACCACTGAAGTTGAAGAAGCGGTTGGTGGTTTTGACTTTGTAGCTATAGATGAAGATGAAAACGAAATTACTATTGCAGCTGTTTCCCAGGAAGCTGATGCACCTGTGGTGAAACTTGTAAACCTAATCATCAATGAAGCTATCAAAGCTAATGCCACCGATATTCACATTGAACCCTTAACAAAACATACACGAGTTCGTTATCGTATTGATGGAGCTCTTCGTGAAGTTATGACTCCTCCTATTGGTATGCATCCAGGGATTATTTCTTTAGTCAAGGTTATGTCTAAATTGAATATTGCAGAACGTCGTCTTCCTCAGGATGGTCATATCTCATTAAAAACATCAATTAAAAGTGTTGATGTCCGTGTTTCTATAACGCCTACCGTCCTGGGTGAAAAGGTAGTTATGCGTCTATTAGATAAAGGTGAGTTCGGTTTCAAACTCTCTACTCTCGGTTTTGAACAAGAGGATATGGCAATTTTTTCCAAAATTATACGTCGTCCTTATGGCATCATTATTGTTTCAGGACCTACTGGAAGTGGAAAATCTACTACACTACATGCTGCTTTAAAAGAAATTGAGGACATTGAAACCAATATTGTTACGGTTGAAGACCCGGTTGAATATCGTGTGGAAGGTGTTACTCAGATAGAGACCAAAGAACAGATTGGATTAACTTTTGGTTCTGCTCTCCGTTCCGTGCTTCGTCAAGACCCCGATATAGTACTCATTGGTGAAATCCGTGATGAAGAAACAGCTGATATTGCTATTAAATTCTCTCTTACCGGACATCTTGTTTTCACTACCCTGCATGCTAATGATGCTCCTTCTACAATTACTCGTCTAATTGATATTGGAATCAAACCTTATCTAGTTGGTTCTTCGCTGTGTTTGGTTATGGCTCAAAGACTGGTGCGGAAAATCTGTCCTCATTGTATCACTGATTATAAACCTACAGAGCAAGAACTAAGTGACTGTGGTATAACTCCAGAAGAAGCAGCACAGATAAACTTTAAAATTGGTCGTGGCTGCGTACATTGTGATAATACTGGTTATTCAGGACGGACAGGGATTTTTGAATTGCTAACAGTTAATCCTGAAATCCGTCGTATTATCTACGAAGGTGGCAATCAGGATTTAATTCAGGATGCTGCATTAAATAGTGGAATGCGTTCTCTTCATGATGCCGCAATAATTAAAATGAAAAAAGGTCTCACTACCATCCGTGAAGTCATTAAATTGACTATTGTTGAATAATTACTTAAAAGAAGGTTTCTTCCTATGCCTAATTTTGCCTATATAATTAAAGATGCTAAAGGTGCCCGAATAGAGGGTATTGTCAAGGCTGATTCTCTTGACCAAGCTGTGGATAAATTATCCAAAGAAGGTAGCACTATAATTTCCGTTAAAGCAGCTGCTGAAGGTGCGTTCAAGGGAAAGATGTCTCTTGCTGATAAGATAATGCTATCTATCTATAAATGGCGTACCGGTGTAAGCTTAAAAACACTCGTATTTTTCACCCGACAACTTGCTACTATGTATTCTGCAGGATTAACCATTGAAAAAGCTCTTATTGACCTGGAAAAAACCGAAAAGAATAAAAAATTCGCTAAGGTATTAAAACAACTCGCTGATGATATACGCAAAGGTTATTCCTTGTCGGAAGCTATGGAACAACATCCAGGTGTCTTTAATCCTATGTATATAGCCCTGGTAAAAGCTGGTGAAGTTTCGGGAACTCTGCACACAACGCTAAATGAACTGGCTGACTATCTGGAAAAAATGGAAGATACACATCGTAAAGTAAAATCCGCTATGGCTTATCCTTTCTTTATCCTCATATTTCTCATAATTGTAGTATTCTTCCTTTTCTACTATATCGTGCCTATGTTCGCTGAAGTTTATGCTGGTTTTAATGCCGAATTACCAGGTCCTACTTTGGTTGCTATCGCTATTAGCAATTTCTTGACTAATAATATCTTTCTCGCTATTTTTATAGTCCTGGCTATTGCAGCTACGATCTGGATTGTTAATCTAACTGATCGTGGACGTTATGTCTGGGATTCAATAAAATTAAAAATACCTATCATCGGTAGCATTACGCTCAATTCTATTATGAGTAAATTTGCGCGCACTTTCTCTATCCTTATGAGTGCTGGAGTTCCTATTATGGATACTATGGAATTGACGGAAAATGTTGTGCAAAATGCCGTTATTGAAGGTGGAATCAGACGTGCACGGGTTATGGTAAAAGAAGGTTATGGCGTAGCTAATGCCTTTAGAAGAACCGGACTTTTCCCACCCACTATTCTCCAGATGATTAGCACTGGTGAAGAAACAGGAGATATGGATAAACTCCTGGGAAAAGCTGCAGAATTTTACGAAAAACTGGTTGATTCAGTTATAGACCGTTTGACTTCGCTTATAGAACCTTTGCTGATTGTGATTATGGCAATTGTTGTCGGTAGCATTATCATTACTGTATATCTGCCTATCTTCAGCCTGGGTGAAGCTATGAGTCAGGGTCTTAGATAATATTTAATGTTAACTTAGTAATAAATAAATCGGGAATCGGTTTAAATATCGTTCCCGATTTTTTATTTATCTAATCTTGTCCTATTTTATTTAATAAAGGCGTTTGAATAATTATGAGTTTTTAATTAGAAACGGGCTTGGTGGATTCATTTATTTGTATTTGAGAGTGTTTGATAAGGGACTTATTTCTATTAATAATAACAGAAAACCAGATTTGAGTGAAAGCATTAAAGGAATCTAAAGATTTGAAGTTATCCAGATTCTTTAATTTCCTATTTGTTGTTTATTAAGGTTTCCCAGAGCATTATTGTTATGAATAAGGTGGTCTTTATCCAGATAGCAAGTTAAGTAATGATAGTTGACATTTTCAGAGCGAATAGGACGTTTGTTTTGCTCAAGAACCAGTAATTTAAACGCTCTCTCAGATTTAAATAACCTGGATGTGACAATTGAGGACTAAAAATGCTATTAATTAATCCTTTTAACAAAGAGTTAGATTTTTATACTACAATCTGGTACCCCATTGATATAATATACTCTGACGAAGAAATTAACTAAATATATTGTTTCCTGACTACATCCTGGCTACTTCTTATTAAAAGAGTCAAGGAAGAGTCAAGAGAGAGTCAAGAGAGAGCCAAGATACTTTAAAGCATATATTAGATTTCAAAAGATGAGCGGAAAAATGGACAAAAATAAATGCAGTTTATTGATAGGCAAATAAAAAATAAATTCATTAGAAACAAAAATTCGGGATAGGAATTAGAATACAGAGAAGCGGAAAGAAAAGTTTAATCCTGCGGATAATAAATAATTATGGGCAATCTGACTACTATTTAAATGACTTTCAAAAGTGTATTAAGTACTCTAGTGCTCAAGCTGTTAAAATGGGTGCTTATGATATATTTTTTGTTGTTTGCCAGTAAGTTTTCTTTATGCCTTCTGTTGCTTGAGATACATAATAATTAAAAAGCATTAAAATTCAATCGTTGGCAAGAGAGAGATACATTTCCTGAGTTTGTAGGAAGCTTGTCGTCAACAGTTGCTATAAAGATAAGTTTTATATATGACTATATAATATAGCATAGAAAATCCTGATAGTTTTGCGAAACCATTAGGTCTTGCCCGCAGCGAGAATATTCTGATAGTTATTCATCACAAGGAGTTCTCGCACTTCTAAATTTATGTTTGATATAGGTTATTTCAATATAATTTTCTGAATATCGCTAAAAGTTGTAGTATGCAAGGAAATTAGATAAATCCCGGAACTTAGTTTATTTCCCTGAAAATCTTTACCATCCCATTTAATTTCAAATTCACCTCGTTGACATCCCTTAAATTGTTGCACTTTTTCTCCTTTGATATTATAAATATCCACACGATAGTTCAGAGGGTATTCTTTGAGGTTAATTTTAATACTGGTAGAGTCCATAAAAGGATTGGGGTAGATACCAACGATACAAGGAATTAAGGGTAGGATACAATCATCGGACACAGGAACTTGCATATCATAGATGGCAGAAGCTATTTCACTGGGATTCCAGTCAGTTTTATAGGCTTTAGCTTTAATGACAATGAGTGTATCCTGAGCCAGATGAATAGGAATAGAAAAAACGGGTGAATTTTCATCGGGATTTGAGCCATCCATAGTATAATGAATCACTGCTCCTGGCAGGTTACAACTTATCACTACATCAATAGAATCATTATAAACTCCACCTGGTGGATTAAAGGTAGGAGTAGAAACAGTTCCGGTGATAGTGTAGATTTGAACTGAGACATCACTGGGCAGCCAATAATTTTTATAAGCACGAGCACGGACTTCTGTTGTAGAATTCAATCCAAAATAAAGAGGAGTTGAATAAAGATTAGCGGCTGGAGTAGGGTCAGTTCCATTTAAAGTATAATAGATTTGTGCATTAGGTGTAGAACAAGTTATAGCAACAAACTGAGGAGTTTGATAGATTCCCCCGGTAGGGAATAATATAGGATTTTCCACTGTATAAATTTCACCTCCAAAAACTGGAAAGAGGTCATTAGGCCAGGAACCTACCATACCCTGGACTTCAGTAAGAAGGGTAGTGGTGCAACTTATAATTTCTTGTTCACTGTAATCCCATATTTTAAACTGTACCTGCTCACCATTGGTTTCGGTAAAAATCTGGATAAGACATCCAGAAATGCCATTAACAATAGAGATTTGTTGCTTTCCGCGTAATTCTAATTGACCGTTAACACTGACAAAAGCAGCAAGAATATCATTACTTTCCGTAGGATTACCGGAGATTCCGACTTGCGACAGGACAGTCATACTGTTGGTTAAGATTGAAGGTGCTGTCCAGGGATCAACTATCATATTTGAGCCAGCAAAGATTTGGTACATATTATCGGGATAGCTACCTACGCTGCCATTCACTTCAGAGTTCAGAGTTTGGGAGACATTAAAAATAGTTTGTGCACTTTCATCCCATACTTTAAAATGGATAATTTCACCGTTGGATTCGGTAAAAATCTGGATTAAACAGCCGGCAACTCCATTAATATTTTGAATGGTGGCTTTACCACGAAGTTCAGGAGTTCCTGCAATCTCTACCATAGCCGCCAATACATCATTACTTGAAGCTGGCATTCCATTTATAAAAACCTGAGCCATCACGGTCATACTTCCTGGAAGCACCACCGGATCCCCCCAGGGATCGGTGGCAAAAGCAGTAGTAAGTAGCATAATAAAGGTGAATAGAAGGAGAATTTTAGGTTTCATAACACAATCCTTTTTATTTAAGTATCAAAAGTTTGAGCAGTTGAGATTTCCCAGCTGAGTGCAATTTACAATAATAGATGCCGGAAGCTACTTTTCTACCCTTATCATCCGTCGCATCCCAGATGAGATTATGAATTCCAGATTCCAGGGTGCCTTCAAAAAGAGTTTTTACTTTTTGACCCCGAAGGTTATAGATATTCAGCTGAATGGAAGATTTTTCTTTTCCCATACTCAGAGAAATAGAAGTGGAACTTGTGAAAGGATTAGGATAGGCAGAAATGAGAGCAGTTTTAATTTCAGGGACCTGATTCTGGTCAGGAGTGAGATTATAATAAATTCCTTGTGCATAATTACCTATCGCTTCGCCAGGTGCACTTAATAAATCAGGTATAAGATTAAAAACGGTTTCACTATCTTTTTTGATAAGTTTAAAGTGGATAATTTCTCCTACTTCCTCGGTAAAGATATTGATGAGAGCACCAGTAATGCCATTATTTTTCTTAATAGAGGATAAACCTCTTAATTCTCCATTTACCAGAGCAGCCAAAATATCGCCTTCCTGAGCGAGTTCATTCAGTGAACAAAGCACAGTCTGACTATTGGTTTTCACAATGGGAGTCCCATATTTTTTATAAGCAAGAACAGGCTGATAGATTACATCTTGTTTTCCATAGGGAGGATAAACCAAACTGCAAGAAGTATTAACTTTAATCCAATATGCTTTCCCTGGACGGAGGATACTTAGATTACTGAAAGGATTATTGGGTTCATACACACCTTCCTCACCTTTAATCTGGATTAAATGGTCAGCAATGTTTGCTAGAGCAACAACTAGATTCAAAGTAATTTGGGGTGTATAACCGATTAGGTTCCAGCCAAGATTTAAATTAATAGGTTGAGCAAGATTAATTGCATTCCCGTAAACAAGTAAATTACAGGGACTAGAAACCTTAACAAAATAGCCCTTGCCATCGGCTAAACTGGTTAATGTATTATAAGGATTATCAGGAACAAAAACTCCATCGGGCGATTTAATCATTACCATACTGGACATAATATCGTTAAAGATATCAGTTATATCCATACTTTCAGGATGTACATTAAGAGAAATCATATTCCAGCCAGTCTGTAGATTAATAATCTGCAGCCGAGAGGTTCCAGCATGTAGCCAGAAAAGGTCCTGGGGATATTCTCCAATAGTTCCATTGACTATACTATTGAGAGTTTCTTCCACAAAATACACTATATTAGTACTGGCATCCCAGACCTTGAAATAGACGATTTCCCCATTAGTCTCTGTATAAACCTGCAAAAGACAACCGGCAACTCCATCTATGACTTGCACGGTTTCTTTTCCTCGCAATTGAGGAATTCCATCAATATTAACATAAGCTGCCACTACATCTCCTTCAGAAGCCATATCTCCATTAATCTGGACTCCTGCCATTACTGTCATACTGCTACTTAGGACAATTGGCTCTCCAAAAGGATCTTCAGTAGGTGGCTGAGCAGGAAATACGATCTGGAGTTCAGTAAACATCACCTGACCACCATCCTGATTCATATGATAGGGTGGATTAATCACATTGGAACCCCAGGTGTAATCATTATAGAACATTAATCCCAATTTTCCGATCTTATGCTCCCCTTGCATACCTACATATTTGACGAAATTCGCTGGATAGACCCACATTGGCTTAATTCCCTCAAGCTCAAAAGTTTCTACATTATTCAGGATAATAGGTTCACTCCAGGTGTTTCCATTATCGGGTGAGACAGAAATCCAAATTTCTGGAGTATTTTCATAAGCTGAATATTGATAATCGCCATATTTATTAAACCTGCGAGCTCTTTCTGAATTTTGCCACACAGCTGCCATCATTCCTTGTTCATTGGCATTAGTGATTTTAATGTTATTATAATGGAACTGCATAGTATTATCATGTGCAGTATCATCCCAATGTGGGTAGGGCCAATCGCTCACCATTAAAGGATTTGAAGGAGCTATATTACTAAATTCATCAACTTCTCCGAAAGGAGCTTCCAGATCCCAGGGACAGAAAGTGGTATTGAAGGTATCAGCTGGGTCTTTTTGGGGACAAATGTCTTTAATTGTGAAGGTTTCAGTTTGAGGATCAAAAACAAATTCTTTAACATACTGAAAATTAGAATAATAATGATTATCACAATTTGTAAGAGCCCATATAGCACAGATATGAAGTTTTCCTTCATTATCCATAGAGACATTCAAATGACCTGAATTCTTAATGGCAAAATAGATATCACCATTATCACCATAAGGCTGACCTGTAACGAGAGAAACAAAATAACCTGTGGTATCAGTGGGTGAAGTTGGTGGATTCCACATATTCAGATGACTGGAACTGCTAACTCTTCTCCAGCTGCCCTGCCCATAATTAGGACAGATAAACACATCCAGATCAGGTTCATTAATAGGGGTAGTTCCATCACTTTCATAAGCTGTATGATATCCAGCATAATAGAGGTTTCCGGCATTATCACAAGTGATGTCATAAAAAGGTCTTCGCCAGGTTATATCCACATTCCATTGATTTTGTTCCGGAATAGAGGTGTAGCTCCAGACGAAGTTATTGCTGTTCTCAATATCTGCTTCATTGAAATCAGCATAAGCAATATAGGGATTTTCTACAGGATATAAAGAATGAGAAACAGAATTTGTAGTAACGACATAGATTCTTCTTTTACCTGGGATGGGTGAAGGACCAATTACTGCAGTAGGCCAATTAAAATCGTTATCAGTGGTAACAATTCCATCTGGAGCCGTAATAGTTGTTGGATTATTGATTATCATTTGATAAGTAAATAAGCCAGATAAACCAGATAGAAAAGCGTCTGCAGCACACTTTATTTCATACTGAGTATCTGCATCATAATTACCATGCCAGGCATATAATGGTTTACCGGAAACAGGATCAACTGCCAAAGTGGGATAGCCTTCAATAGCTTGTTCTGTACTAATTTCGCTATTATCCACAATGTTACCTTGTGAATTAATATAGGAATAAAAAACACGACGTATGCTACTTGGCATCCTACGCCCATGATAAGTCATAAAATAGCCGCCCCCTGCATTATTGGGGATAACTTGTAAGGGTAATCCTCTATAGCTCCCAATCATATAGTCATAATAAGAGGTCATTAGGGGAATTGGTGTTCTGGTAAAAGCATACTCTGGAGCAATTCTACTTGAGGAATAAACTTTTGTTTGTGTTTCTAGCCCAATTTTGTTTGTATTGGAATAGGGGACCATCTCCTGAGCTGGTAACAAAGTAGCTAAGGTTATAATACCTAGTAATAAGACTAATATCCTGGAATTCATTTTTCCTCCTTAAAATCCTCATTTAGTTAATAACATTTTAATATGTTTCTTGTAGGTAGGAGTTCTCATCTCAGCAAAATAGATGCCAGAAGCAACTTTCCTGCCCTGGTCATCTTTGCCATCCCAGAGAAGTTTATGCTCACCTCTGCTGAAATTATCACTGGTCAGATGACGAACTTTCTGACCTTTTAAATTATAGATATCTATATTTACCTGAGTTTCTTCTCCCAGGCTAAAGGAGATAGTTGTACTGGGATTAAAGGGATTGGGATAGCAACCCTTTAACTGAGTGGTCATCATAACTTGGTCATCCATTGAAGTAGCTTCCAGTTCTAGAAACTCTGGATAATCACCTAAAATAGCACCGGGTTCACTTATTATAGTGGTAGCTAAAACTATCTCTCTACCATCTGGTTTTAAGAGGCTGAAGCTTATCTCTTCACTTGCAGTTTCCGTGTAAACCTGCAAAAGAACAGCAAGAAATCCCTCAGGGGAAATGAACTTTTCCTTACCTCTTAATTCTCCTTCCACTCTGGCTAAAAGATAATCTCCCTCTTCTGCAGCATTGCATCTCGCCAAAAGGGTTAAACTATTGGATAATATCTGCACCTGCTCTTCGTCTTTATCCTTATTCTGAGTAACCGGTGATAAAGAACTATCTCTGGTTCTGGCTGGTTCTGGATAAATCAGATTATGTGCACCGTTAATCTTTATCCAGTAACCCTTACCTGGATACATAGTAGTCAAGGTAGAATAAGGATTACCAGGAATATAAACTCCATCTGTACCCTTCACCTGTAAAAGCCATTCGGAAATAGAACTCATTGCCTCTGTGACAGATAATGCTATAGTAGGAAAATAAGCAGCAAGATTCCAACCATCAGATAAGAGTATGGGTGTAGAAACAGGAATGGGCGTTCCACTTACTGTCCAGTTAGCTGGACTAGACATCAGAATATTATAGGCTCTTCCATCCGTGAAAGTAGCTAAAGTAGAAAAAGGGTTGTTTGAAATATAGATTCCTTCTGTTCCTTTAATTTGCAGAATCTGATTGGATATAGCAGATATTATGGAATTTATACGGTGATCCGGGGGAGCAATATTCAAAGAAATAAGATTCCAACCCTCTGCTAATGAAAAGGATTGAGTTTGAGGACTAACTCCATAAATCATAAAAGGATTATCAGGTATGGAACCAATTGTTCCATTAACTATTGTACTTAGCGTATTGGAAGAAAGATAAATCTGATTATTATTTGGGTCCCAGATTCGGAAACGAACTATTTCACCATCGTTTTCAGTATAAATCTGAATTATACAACTGGCAAGATTTTCACTTAACTGAATGGTTTGTTTACCTCTCAGCTGAGGAATTCCATTTATATCAACATAAGCAGCGAGAATACTTCCAGAAGAGGCAAACAAACTATCAATAGTTACAGCACAGGCAACATTCATACTGGAAGACAGAATGACAGGTTCACCAAAGGGATCAGTGTGCTTAAACATAAAAGTAGTCATAGGAAAAATAGCCTGTGGTATAGTATTAGCAGGAGGATTGGCAGGATCGTAATCTACAATGTCACTATAGACATTGCGCGTGCGATTTGATATGTTTCCTATTTGATTACGAAACAATCCATTATTATGTGAATAAGATGTATCCCAGGGGCGCTTGAACATTACTACCAGATTATTTCCATTATATTGATAAGGGGTATCCAGATGGATTAAAATATCATTATTATAGGCTGGATAATCTACCATTCCATCAAACACTAAGGTAAGTTCGGAAGAAGGAATCCAACCTTGAGAAAGGTCATTTTGAGTAGTTTCTCCCATCCAGATTTTGGTTGGTTCAAGAGAATAATCTATATAAAAATAATTATAGAATTGAATGTCAGTTAATAGACCGCTTGAATTAAGTTCAGAAGCAAGATATACAGTTTCAAAAAGAGAGTTCTTATAGTAAAAATCCATAGGCATTCTATCCCACAAATTACCTTCACCAATAGTAATGTAATCATAGATAACGCCAACAGGAAAGACTCTAATCTTCAAGGGAAGAGATTTATTATTGCTCTCAATTTCATCTCCAGCCAAGATTACTTCTCCATAGATAGAAGCAGAGCCCTCAAAGTTTGGAATCCAGGGTATATCAAATTCTAATGTCTGTTGCGGAGCGATAGTTGATCCCATAACAGAACTAAGTTCTGTTCCATCAGTAGTCATTAATCTGACTACATAATTATTTTGAGCTTCTATTCCATTATTTTTTACGGTTATGTTATAACAATAATTTGATCCAATAGATGGAGCAGGGTTGCCATTAATACTCAAACAACTCAGATCATTGAGTAAAGGATAATTAGTGTAGAAAAAGGTGGTTTTAGGGAATTGGCCGGAAACAGTAGAAGGTGGAGGACTAAAAGGGTTGAAAGAATGATAACTAATGTTAGTTTTACGAGCCCTATTTGAACCTATAGTTTGTGCATAAAAATTATTATCCACAGAATAAAATTGATTGTCCCAGGGTCTTTGTACCATCATCACTAGATTACCAGGATAATGCAAGTAAGGGGTTTGTAAAGGAATGGAAATCGTATTGACCCCGGCAGGATAATTGACATTACCTTCAAAGACCAGCGTTAATTGATTAGCAGGAATCCAGCCTAAACTGAGATTGGATAAATCTGTAGTACCCAACCATATCCTGGTCATACTATTAGCAGGAGAAACAGCAAAATCACTATAAAAATTTATAGAGTAGATAATTCCGCTGGAAAAGCCAAGCTCTTCAGGATAATAAAGGCATTCATAAAGAGAATTATTAAGAGAAAAATCTATCGGTACTCTGGCTAACTCATTTCCAGAGCCAATGGTTACTGGTTGAACCCCAGCAGGATGAATAGTAATCAGTAGGGGAGTAGTTCTATCATTAACAGGATTCTCATCTTCAGTTAAAACTGCTTTTCCAGATAGATTGCAAGGACCTGCATTATTTAAAGAAGGAATCCAGGAAAGAGTATAGGTCTGAAATTCTCCTGCCTGAATAGGGTTGCCGTTTATAAAAGCAACCTCCTCTTCATCCAGTATAAGTTTTATCTGATAATTGTTTTGATTATTGCTGCCATTATTTCTAATTAATATCTGGTAATCTGAACTCTCCCCTACTGTAAGAACATTATTTCCCGAGATAGAAATTGCAGCTAAATCATTGGAAAATGGGATAATGGGGTTGAATTCATAAACAGTATCTTCGCCGGGCCAGATAGAGATTTGATTATTTGAAGTAGTGGTTGAAACTGTAGCAGGATTCCCGGGAGTGACACTATAAAACCATCCAGAATCTCCAGGAACCATATTGATACCAATAGAAGCGGAAGGAGAGTTTGGAGCTCCAGTAGCAAATCCATAAATAAACTCAATCTTACCAGTTTCATATAATCTCACCTGTAAATTAAAAAATGAACTGGCAGAATAATTCCATTTTAAATTAGTGTATTGAACGATAAAAACACGATGAGGAGCAGTTCCAGTAAGTAGATAGTAGCAAGATCCTGAATCCAGATTACAATCATCCCAGAGAGGTGCGAGATTAGGACAGGCGAAGGTGGAACTGAGGTCATTATTAGGATAACTATTTGTCTGTTGAGCATCTAACCCAATCCAGCCATTGGAGCTGATTTTGACTTCAGTATATAAATTTGCGCCATAAGGAAAGATAAAGCCAATAGAAATAGGAGAAGAAAGAGCATTGTTAGCTGATAATTCCGGGAGAACATTTCCTTCATCAGGGTTAAAGGGATTGTAGGTTCCGCTGGTTTGAGTAAAAGTATAATATTCTTCTATCGTAGCAAAACTAAAACTCATAAGAACTAATAGCCAAATAACTAAGAGTGATTTCTTCATTGAAAATCTCCCTTTGTTGTTTATTAAGTTAATAAATAACTCAAGGTTATACAGGTACTATCACTATCGTAACTATCTTTTATATAGGCAGGATAAAAACTATGATGAGATAACAAAAGAACGAGGAAAATAGAGGTTCTATAACTGATTGAAATGGGAGGATGCTCTAAACTAAAACCAGAAATTTAAGATAGATGGTTTTCCCCATCTCACTGTTTTATACATAACCACACCTTTCCTTTATAGAAGCATAAATGTTTTCTCAAGCACAAAGCTTTTATCTTCAAAATTCTCTAAAGTATTGTGAATTTATCTGTATTCTCTGTCAAGTTTTATTTAAAATATTTAGTCCAATATATCAAGATTTTAAATATATTGATGAGATACTTGATTTCTTAAGAGGCTAAAATTCTGATATTTTCTTATATAAAGCCATCTAGGAAATTCCGAATGAGCTTTTTATTTTAAAGTAATAGGAAAGAGAAGTATTATTGTGAGCAGTATCTTATTTTTATCGTTATAGCTATCCTTTAAAAGAAAGAATAGCTCCTCGGTTTGTGAGACAGAGATGTCTCATCGCCAAACAACGGCTTTATGAAGAAAGGACATCTCGCAACTCCCTTCTTATTTTTCGGATAAATCAAACCAGCGCTGGAGTTTTTGTTGATAGAGCTTATTCAAGTTTTCCAGTTCCTTACTTATACGAAGATAATCAAGATGAGTGAGAGCTGGAGAAGAGTTTAGGGAATCTTCTAGATTTTTAATCTGAACTTCCAGATTTTCTATCTCCTGAGTAAGCAATTCCAATTCACGCTGTTCCTTATAGCTTAGACCTTTAACCTTATGTTGAGTCTTAGTAGCAGTATCAAGTGAAGGTTTTTTATTTTCCTTTTCTTCCTTTTGATAATCCCGTACTAATAAGTAGTCAGAATAATTTCCAGGGAATTTCCTGATGCCATCTTTTTCAAAGACAAAGAGTTGCTCCACACAGCGATCAAGTAAGAAACGGTCATGAGAGACAACCAGAAGACAGCCATTAAAATCATCCAGATAATCTTCCAAAATTTCCAGGGTTTGAATATCCAGGTCATTAGTAGGTTCATCCAGAATAATAAAATTGGCACCAAACATAAGTGATTTGAGGAGAAAGAGACGACGCAGTTCTCCTCCGGAAAGAGAAGATAGTTTTTGTTGTTGCATTTTTTCATCAAAGAGAAAATTTTTAAGCATCTCTTTGGCAGTCAATTTCCATCCTGACTTGGTCTGAATCACTTCAGAATATTGAGTTAAGTACTCAAAAACGGATAGTTCTGGATTATAGCTTTCATCCTCCTGGCGGAAAAAGGAAAAACGAGTATTGACTCCAATTTTTACAGTCCCTGAATCTGGTTCTATTTCTCCTGCTATAATCTTTAGCAAAGTGGTTTTACCGCAGCCATTAGGACCAATAATACCAATTTTTTCATTAGCTTGAAAGATATGCTCCAAATTTTGAAATAAGGTCTGTCCTTCAAAACTTTTGCTGATGTTATGAAGTTCCAGGATAGTTTTGCCCTGACGCTCCCTAGGAAAAGAGATTTTAAGTTCCGGATTTGATATTAGATAGGATTGAGAGATGAGTTTTTGGACTCTATTAATATGGTCTTTAGGTTTAGAGGTTCGAGCTTTAGCGCCTCTTTTAAGCCAATCCAGCTCCTTCTTTAATTGTGCCTGACGGCGGATTTCTTTCCTTTTTTGATCAGTTAAACGGATAAGTTTTTGCTCCACATAATCCGAATAATTGCCCTCGGTCAAATAGCAATGGCTGTGTTCTATCTCAAGAATACGATTGCAGATAGCATCCAGAAAATAGCGGTCATGGGAAACAAAGATGAGTGTCTTTTTAGACTTAGTAAGATAATCCTCCAGCCATTCAATAGTGTCCAGATCCAGATGATTAGTAGGTTCATCCAGCAAGATAAGGTCAGGTTCACTGGCTAAAACTTTAGCCAGACCAGCTTTTCTCCTTTCTCCACCCGAAAGCAAATTAAGAGGTTTTCCCCAATCGGAAAGATTCATTAAGGAAAGCATAGCTTTAAAGCGATGTTCTTCCGTTGCAGAGCTTTTAGTTAAATTCTGATTTACAACATATTGAAGGATGGTCTCTTCTGAAGGCAGAGGTTCATTCTGGGGAAGCCATCCGAGAGTTAAATCTCGTCTTTTTATAATCGTTCCTGTTGTAGGTTCAAGATTTCCAGATATTAATCTTAGAAGAGTAGATTTTCCGGAACCGTTAATTCCCACAATGCCAATTTTATCACCACTATGAACGCCAAGATTAAGTTGGGAGAATATTACTTTGCTTCCCAGCTGCAGTGACAGATTTTCTATAGTAAGGATTACTTCAGAAGGCATAGATGGATAAATGGCGTCCCTGAGGCGATTCGAACGCCTGACCTTCACCTTCGGAGGGTGCCACTCTATCCAGCTGAGCTACAGGGACGCAGCATATTATATTCATTTATTATATTGATTAAGTTTTTGTCAATCCCTTTCCCGAAGTTAGAAGTAAGCTCTCCAATTCACTTTTCCCGCATAGATAAGAGGTTGCATAAGGAGCAAGAGGACGAATGGATTCAGCCAGTATACGAGCAAGATTACGAATTTCCCATTGGGCATTAATATCAGCACGAAGTCTAATAAGATGATATAGTTCACGAAGATTCATATTTGCCAGAATCTTTACTTTCTCTGCATTAATACGTGCATATGGCATCAGTTCAGGAGATACTTGAGCCAATTTCTGTTTCAATGAATTTGTAGCTTTTAAAAGATTTAGCCATTTTCCGTCTCTTTTGAGAGTATAGATAATCGGAGGAAAGATGTAATTATTTGGTAAATATGCTTTTTGTTTAATAATAGTCCCAACTCTATGCCTTTTAAATTGAGACCAACAACATTCAGACATAGAAAGTTCAAAAGTGTAGGTTGCAAGTTCAAAGGCACGTGGCATTTTACTCCAGGGCTGGATATTTTCAAAAACTTCTTCCCATAACTGTTTTTTGGTGGAGTTATCCAATTTTATAATAGTATCCAGACAGGAGGAAAAAGAATTTGTACATTGTTCAAAGAGCAGAGCAGCTAAGATTTTATCATCTGCCTCTGCTGTAAATTCCAGTATATGTACCGGTGAATCCGCAAAGGGTATTGCAGTAATATCAGCTTTAAGCTTAGAGGCATCAAAGGAACCGGTAAAATCCTCTTTTTCTATATAACGAATGAGTGAAGGACATAGTTCTTTAACAGATTGAAGCAAGAGATGGTAAAGTTCATGAGCTTCCGCTAACGGAGAAGTAATCAATCTTCTAAGCAGATTCTCCAGACTGCGTGCATTAATAGTCATTCCCAGTTGAGTTTTGGTAGCAAGAGGTAAAATATATCGCGCATCTTCTTTAGCTTTGCCTTCAATTTCTGATTTTTTAAGTTCAGGTAGATTATTTTTATAATATTCCAAGATAGCTTGCAAGCTTTCTTTATATTCATCAAAAAGAGCCTGCATAGTTTGAATATATTCATCACGAAGAGGTTTAAGAAAAGTATTTTCCAGCTCTTGAGGAATAACAAAGTCATCAGAGAAAGCCACATAACGCTGGGATTTTTCTGTGAAAGAAGCAAATCGGAGAGTTTCCACTAATTCTGTAAGTAAACGAGAAATACCAATGAGGTCAAAATTAAAGACAGAGTGTTCAGCAACAGATGAATGCCCCAATTCAAAAATAATTTTCTGATTAGAGCGACGTGCTTTTTCCAGTTCTTTTAAAGCCTGTTCCCTAAGTTCAGTGATGGATTTTTCACTTCTGGAAATACGTGCATAAGCAGCAGATATTACTTCTGGAGTAGCAGTTTCAGTATTTAGCTTACGAATTAAAGAGTTATCTATATTATAGCCAGCGAGATTGACTTGCATTGTAATCCTATTTAGAGCAATGCTTTCACATTGCTTGCCCCTATACGATTAGCACCTGCATCCAACATTGCAATGGCTTGTTCTCTGGTGCGGATTCCACCTGCAGCCTTAACTCCCATCTTGGGTCCCACAATCTCTCTTAAAAGCCGAACATTCTCCACGGTTGCTCCAGCTGTTCCAAATCCGGTGGAGGTCTTAACGAAATCTGCTCCTGCTTTTTTAGCATAAAGAGCACAGGTAATAATTTCTTCCCTGGAAAGGTAACAGGTCTCCAGAATAACTTTGAGGAGGACATCATTGGTATGAGCCATCTCTGCAATATTTTTTACCATTTGATAGGAATGAAGAGGATGACCACTCTTAACCGCACTCAGGTTTTGCACCATATCCAGTTCTTCAATACCGGTATTTATAACAGCAAGGGCTTCTGCAGCAACGGCATAGATATAGCTTGCCCCGAGAGGAAAATTGATAACAGTACAGGATTTTACGGTTGAAGTTAGCCTAAGTTGAAGTGGATGCGAAAAGTGAGAATTAACACACACTGCAGCACATTTATAATCATTGGCAAGGTCACAAAGAGCATTAACTTCACTTTGGGTAGCATCGGCTTTAAGTAATGTGGCATCAATGACGGAAGCAATATCAGCTGAAGGATCATAAAGTTGGTCAGGTTGATCTGCTCGACAGATAGCACAGCCTAAGCAAATCTGATGTCCACCTCCACATTTACAGGGGGGATTATCTCCAAAAAGTTTACGCGCGATATATTCTATTTCGTTCATATAGCACCTCTCATAGATTTTTTTCTTGATTCCACTACTAATTGTCAATAGGCAGCTTTAATATCGGAGCCACGACTTCTTCGCAAGGTTATTGTTTGAGACAAAGCTTTTCTAGCTTTTTAACTATCTGTACTTCTCCTTTTAGCTCGATTCTGACGGTTCTGGTTATGACTCGTTCATCACCGTACTTATAAATTCACTTATAAATTGTTTGTTTAGGTATTCCATAAAGTAATGATACTTCGGCAATAGTGTTTCGCCCACTATGAATATCATCTAGTATCTTTAGACAAAACGCTTCACTGTAGTGGACATTAGTATTAGATCTGCGAGGATCATTCATAATCTTCCCCTAATTTTTGTCCACTATTTTCAGGACACCTCAAACATTCTCCATTAAAAGTATTCTTAATTCTCCATCTTCTATGTGCATCTCTGTTCCCTCCGAGCCCTCTGTGTTGAACCCCCATCATTTTATCACAGTCACCTTAATTGCCTTGACCAGCCTGCTATCTTGTTGTATCCGGCAGAAATAGATGCCACTGGATACGGCTTTACCATTATCGTCATCCCCATTCCACCAGAAGCTATGCGAGCCCTTACTGAATGAACCGCTGCTGATAGTCCGGACTAACTGACCCTTGAGGTTATAGATTTCCAGTTTGATTTCGGATTGCTTCTTCAAGTCCAGGCAGATTTCCGCCCTGCCCAAAAAGGGATTGGGATGAATTCTTAGGCTAAGGATTTCAGATGGCACAGGAATCACATCTTCAGTTATATTGGTTTGTCCATGCCACTCATAGGCACCCATATCAATTTGGGAACCATAGATCCGGTCATCTCCGGCCAGATCAGTCAGCGGTAGCATGTACCAATCTGGCAGGGTAAAAATGCTCCAATCGGTTGTCCCGGCGTCAATACAGGGAGAATCTGGTCCCAGGGTATAGGGTAAATTCGCTGTATAGGCATAAAACATAGGATCCGTATCCAGATTTGTACCATACCATTCAATCAGGTTATCCGGGCTTAGATTGTAAAACGAATCCCCTGGTTCCGTTTCAGGGCCAATCAGGCTATTCAGAAAACGCAGACGTGATGGAAGGTGTTCACAATCCATCCGGAAATTATATCTTAAGTTATTGCTGATGATGCTATTGATGAAAGTTGCTCTGGCATCTGTTCCCATCGTTATTCCGGCTCCCCTGTAAGCCGTGCCGTAGTTATCACTTATGGTGGCATTGATGAAATAGTTCTCCATAGTTGTGGGTATATCAGCACAACTAATATAGATGCTCGTGCATATATCCCAATCCACTGTGTTGGTTACACAACCGGTAACTTGCAGATTGGTGATGATGTTATCATTACCCGCAAATTGTGGGTTATTGAGAGTCAATGCCATAGCTCTCCCACCTCTGACCCCGATAGGAGGATGATAAAAGTGGTGGATGCGGATGTTTTCAGCGGTCAGGTTTCCACCTCCAACATAGATTGCCAGAGTGCCCATACAATCTTCTATGGTGATATTCTTCATAATCAGGCTTTCGGGATAGGTAAAATCTATCAACCTGTAGTCTCTATTATAATCAGACGGGCGGCAATTCCGGAAGGTCAAGTTTTCCAGGGTTATACTGAACTTGTCCATATACTCATAATTAACGCTCCTGGAAATCCCTGAAATCAGATTTTCCAGGATATACACATTATCTGTGATTGCCTCAAAAGTTATGTTGCGAATTGCAATTTCCTTCTCCGAGTCCCAAATTATGCAAAACACATTGGGTGAATTGAAGATAGTTCCTTCTTCGCTTTCCCCAACTATACTTACATAGCTGCGCAAGTTGAGAGGAAAGAGCTGATCCTGTCCATAATAGCCATTGGCGAGATGAATCGTTTGCTGATGCAAACTATCCGCCTTCACTTTCAGCAGGGCAAGAGCTATGGTCTTCAAAGGAGTATCCGGGCTTAAGCCGCTATTGTTGTCATCACCCTCAGGGCTCACATAAAAATCTGCATACTGGGGCGTGATAACCGCTGAATTATACTCTAAAATATACGGGGCGGGGCTGTTGCTTGAAGTTGTAATCACTTTCACGAACTCCACAATGTAATCAGCAGAATATGGAACCGTGAATCTATCCAGATATATCTGCCATTCCATTTCTTCATTCATACCAATATAAATATCATTGTTTAGAGCGCTGTAATTCCAAAAAACGCTACACCTATTAACCGGATCAAATATAAAAGGCTCGGAATTTCCAACAATACTAATAGCTGATGAGAAAACCGCATGGTTGTAGGCAACAACTGTTCCTGCCAGATATCCTGGGCTATAATAACTGAAGATAGCGGAACCACCTTTGGCAGTGTTATACATTATCTGGCAATTCACTATACTAAAGGAACTTTCGGAAACAAAAATTGCACCACCATATCTAAGATTATCTGTCAGGGCTATAAACCCAATTCCATTCGTCAGGTAAAGCCCTTGTATCCAAATATTTGAGTTTCCTGAAACATAAAAACAGCCACCCGTCTGATTTCCATTCACCACAGTATTGGCAATATAGGTGCTGTCTCCGGTGATCATTTCCAGGCTGCCAATTGTCAAGTGCCTGGATACGATCTCAATATTCTCATAATAGATTCCAGGATGAACGAGAATTGTATCCTGGTCCGCAGCAGAATTCACTGCTGCCTGAATGTGAGAATACGCTTGTGATCCATCGCTTGCCACCTGAAGAATGGCAGCAGAAACCATCAGGGGCATCAGGAGTAGGGCAAACAGGATAATTTTCATTTTCATAACATATTCTCCTCGCAATAATTGTGCCAATATTATATAATATATAGGGATGGGAAGAGGAATTCCCCTTCCCATCCATTGGGGTTATTATTTGTATATGTTGAAGAACTTCCTCCCAGGCTTTTGAGTTTTAGTAAACACGGATTTGTGAAATCATACCAGCTACTTGTTTGAACCTGAGAAGTTAATGCATTCTTTTTTAATCCCATAAATGCCCTCAGCTTACAATCCGCCATTAGCATTATTGTAGTACTTATTAATAAAATGGCACAAAGCGCTGTTACTTTAACTATTGTCTTAGAAATTTTTCCTCCAGCCTATTTTGGGCTTTTTTTCTTGGGCATATAACTATTTATTAGTATTTTATTTTTCCCCGCATTCTCAAGGTAAGTCAGAATCTAAACAGATAATGAAGATACGGGCTGATTCATTCTTCAATGCTATGGTGGATGTTCGCTTGCATCGGACTATACCGCAGTTAAGCAGAGCACAGCCATCATTAGATTGAAAAGTATAACTTTTACTATCCTGATCTCCAAAGTATCATAGATTTTTTTCTTATCTATAAATACATAACTAATTGTTTCCCTTGAGTCCCAAATGTTGGTATAAATTCCAACTCATTGTTTCTCAGGTTGTTTGAGAGCATCTGATATCCCTCGTTACTCACAATCTATGTAAAGCCAAACGCCCAATTGCATTATTTTCGTCTCTTGAATCCAAGTCAAGTTCTTTTTCATCAAATGCTTGCTCTAAATAGCTTTGCAAATTAGCGGGAAGATCCGTTATCTGATAAGGGTCAAAGACCTTTTTTTCATAAATCCATTTTAGCAATTGACGAGAATGATAAACAGGAAAATCGGAAGCTAAAAAGTTGTGCAATTGCTCAGGTTGAACACCATAAATGCTATTTAACATATTTCCAGATCTGGAGGAGAGAGAATTTTCAAAGTGAGGAAAGTGTCTAAATCTATTTCAGTGATTTTTTCATTATCATCAGAAAGAAGAATTTTTTTGTTTATAGGGTCCGTTTTAAGGACAATCATTTTAACACTCTGATATTCTACACAGGTGCCAGTTATAGGAAGAATTTTGCCCTCTTCCACATAGAAATCCTCTTCATAACTTAAACAGCAGAGCAATCTTCCGCAAGGTCCTGATATTTTTGCAAGATTTCCGGTCAGATTTTGGTCTCTTGCCATCTTAATCGTCACTTGATTAAAATGTTTGAGGAAATTTCCACAACAATAAGGAAGTCCACACATACCAAATCCACCTAATCTACGAGCCTCATCTCTTCCCGTGGTTTGATGTAGTTCTATTCTGGTTCTAAAGACATTAGCCAGTTCACGCACAAAGATCCTGAAATCAATTCTTCCTTCGGCGGTAAAGAAGAAGGTAATTTTGTTTCCGTCAAATTGAAAGACCGTATCAATTAACTTCATTTCAAAGGAATATCGTTTGAGGATTTCGCCAAAGATTTGAGCAGCTTTTTCTTCTTCTTCGTATAGATGACGCAATTTCTCAAAATCTTCTTCAGTGGCTTTTCTCTTTATCTTTAATGGGTTAGAAGTTTGAGGTATTTGCTCCAATACTTCTTCATCGCTGACACTTAGATGAATAATTTGTGCTATATCCTCACCTCTATCCACTTCAACAATAATCAAATCATCTGGTTTTAGGAGAAGATGTGAATGATTTTGATAATAACCAAGGCGTCCGGTGCGAAATATTACTTCCAGATATTCTGGACTCATTGCTTCATCTAAGGGTTCAACCATTTTATCTACCCCATAGCTTTTTATAAAGTATAATTTCATCTTGAGTAAGCTCAAGACCGCGTCGTTTTTTAACTAGATTAGCCGTTTCGCAAAAAGCTTCAAACCGATATTTGGTAAGTTGAGAAGCTTTTCCCCAGGAAAAATCTGGTATAAAATCTGCTATCAAATCTGAACTCCATAGATTGCAACCAAAACCAATCACACATCCAGTATTAACACTTGTATTGATACCCAACTTTACATAATCGGCAATCATAGCACCCAAAAACATAGAGCCAGAATCTATTTTCTCGCCAGAGGCATAAGAATAGAATTTAACATTTTTATAGGTATTCTTTAAGTCGCTATTAGAAGAACCAGCCCCGATATTTACCCATTCACCTATAAAACTATGTCCCAAAAAGCCGTCATGTTGCTTGTTTGAATAAGCTTGTATAATACTACCTTCAACCTCACCTCCAACTTTACAGACAGGTCCCAGGGAAGTCCCCTCATAAATCTTTGCCCCCACCTTGATTAAAGATTTTTTCCCAATATAAACAGGACCACAAATAACAGAATTAGAGAGAACAGTTGCCCCTTCATCTATAATTATCGGACCTTCTGAAGCATCAAGGACACAACCTGGCTTCAAGACCACATTCTCGCCTATCCAGATATAGTAAGGATTAAGAACGGTTACACCAGGTTCGGTTTCAAAGTAATTATCCTGGTCATAGAAGAATTGGTTGAAATCAAATCGTATCAATCTTTCATTATCGTGGATGAGGTCACTGAGGCTTTGGTAGAGAGATAAATCGGAAGAAATAAGTTCCATCCCATAAGATTTCAATTCAAAAACTGTTGGCAAATCAGATAATGTTTTAGGAGCATAGAAAGCAATAATATCTTCTCCTAGAAGAAGACATTGATTCGGTTTCAAATTACTAATTGCGCTGATAGATTCAGAGGTAGGTTTTAGACGCGAGTTTACCAAAAGAGTACCTTCGGGAGCAGGTTCATTAATTTTCCAATCTGGATGTCGTGTTTTATAAAGGTCTAGCAAAAGAGGGTCAATCCAGAAAGCAGTATCCTCTTCGGTTAAGAGTTCTTCCAATCTCTGTCTCAATTTTAAGATACCACATCGTAAATCGCCCACACAACGATTGAGAGTCAGTGGATAGAATAAGTTTTGCTTTTTATCGTCAAATATGATCATTTTATTCTCGGTATTATTATTTGTTAAAATTCTTGTTCCAATTCTTCTTTGAAAGAAGGACCAGATGGAGCTCTACCGTATCGTAAAGAATCTGGAGCTTTATTAGGTATATTATCTTCAATAAATACTTCAGGGATTCCATCGTTATTAACCACTAATCCAGTATAAGGATTTATATTGAGTTGAACTATACCTGGTGGAACAGTAAAGGAATATCGTGGATCGTTTGCTTTTGGAGTGCGCCCTTTATTATCAATTTTTATAGCTTTGGTCATTATCGGTCCCCAAATTCTTACAGCTTGAGCAGAACCAGTTTTTATCTTATTGTTATCAAATCCCATCCAGATACCGAGAGTATAAGCTTTATTGAAACCTATAAACCAGGAATCATTATTAGTATCAGTTGTTCCTGTTTTACCTGCATTTTCCCAGCTATAGCCATTACGTGAAGCAGCACCAGTTCCTGAAGAAGCCACAGTTTGAAGCATACTGGTCATTAAATAGGCAACCTGAGGAGAACATACAGAGTATTTTTGCACTGATGTTCGTTCTAGTACATTTCCTTTTATGTCCTCCACCTTTGTTATAAAGATAGGTTTAACTCTCATACCCTGATTTGGGAAAGCAGTGTAAGCAGCAATCAGGTTAATGGGCACAACTTCATATGCACCCAAGGATGCTGTCATATCTTGAGCATAGATATTTAATCCAAAGCGTCTAAATGCTTCATTAAGGGTGCTCAATCCGAGGTTCTGAGCACATCGCACTGCCCAGGCATTATAGGACCACTGCAAAGCAACTCGCATGCGAGTAGGTCCATGATATTTATTATCAGCATTAGCTGGAGTCCAATTCCCTATAGTGATTGGTGCATCATCTAAAATCGTGGCTGGAGTATAACCTCTCTCTATAGCAAGAGTGTAATAAGTAGGTTTAATAGAAGAACCAGGTTGTCGTCTTGCTTGAGTCATTCTATTGAACTTACTATGTTCAAAATTTCTCCCTCCAATTAAAGTTCGGACATAACCCGTCTTATTTTCCATTAAAACCAAGCCACCCTGGATATATTTAGTATCAATGTCCTGGGCATCTTTAGGCACATAGGAATACTTATACCGAAATCCTCCACTATTCTCTACATTTCTAAGATAAGCGTTAAGAATAGAATCTGCTGCGGAAGATAGGTCTGCATCCAGAGTTGTATAAATTCTTAATCCGCCATCAAACAAACGGTCGGTCCCATATTTATTTTCTAGGTAGATGCGTATATATTCAATAAAATAGTCGGAAGCAAAACGAGCATAAACTCCACCCGATTGAGGATTAATAGGCGTAGAAATTGCCTCCAGATATTCTTCTTTTGTAATCTTTTTAGTTTTATACATTCTTTCCAGCACCAGGTCTCGTCTCTCTTTTGCCCTATCGGGATGCTTAAATGGGTCATAATAATTAGGTCTCTGAATCATACCAACTAGCAGAGCTGCTTCGGGTAGATTTAAATCTCGTGCATGTTTATTGAAATAGTAAAGAGAAGCTGTTTCTATACCGTGATTTTGTGAACCCCAGAAGATTTTATTGAGATAGATTTCCAGGATTTCATCTTTACTGAATGTAGCTTCAATTTTGAATGCCAAAACTATCTCTTGTAATTTCCGGGAAAGCTTTTTATCCAGAGTCAGAAACATATTTCGGGCAAGTTGTTGTGTGATAGTACTGGCACCCTGGGAAAACTCTCCCAATTTCAAATCAGTAATCAAGGCTTTAACCATTCTTATGGGATCGACTCCGAAATGGTAATAGAATCGTTTATCTTCCGTAACCAGAAGAGCATCTATCAGATGTGGCGGTAATTCCTTCAAAGATACCAATTTCCGTCGTTCATAGGCAAAAAGATAGACCATTTTCCCATGGCAATCATACACCTCACTTCCAGTGCGAAGAGTGTAATTCTTTAGCTCACTTGTGGGTGGTAAATCATCATGATAATACCACAGGATACCACAAAATATGCCCACGCATATGCAGAAGATTATTCCGATTACTTTGAGAACAGAGTTCCATCTTTGTTTATTTATCTCATTCATTACTATCCGTCTTAATTATATTAAATCTAGCTTCGGCAATAATTAAAAACCACGCTGTTATTATACCTGTAATCAAACCTAAAAATAATAATAATGGTGTCAATACAAAAACTCTTGTACCAGGAAGCACTATAGTTTGCACCAAGATAAGTTGCATAATATTATGTGCAATAGCTCCACAGATACTTACTCCTATCTCGGTAAAACCAAGATTAGAAATACAAGCCAGCCACATTGCCAATATAGCAAATAAACCACCACCTAAAGATAATAGAGTGGCAGGAGTCATAAGAGTAAAGGTAACTGCACCGCTAACTATAGATTTAGTGACATTAACAAGAACAGCTTGTAGAGGTCTTCCCTGCAAGATTAAATACATCACAATGATATTAGACAATCCGAGTCGAAGAAAAGGAAGAGGTAAAAGACGCATAATCAAGCTTTCAAAAATATGTATAGTGCAAGCCGTAGCAGTTAGAAATGCTAAATTTACGGGAGAAGACAGGGTTAAATTTCTCTTCACTTTAGGACTTATTATTCTTATTTGAATTCAGGTTTAAGAATTTCTGAATGATAGGGTCCTGACTTGCATATAACCCTTCCAAATCGCCATAGTATAGTTGCCTACCCTGTTCCAGAAATAATATCAGATCCCCTAATTGATAAATATTGCTGATATCATGAGTTATAGTGATTGCCGTAACTTGTCCTTTACGAATTATCTGAGTTATATAATAAAGGATTTCAGAAGCAGTGATAGGATCCAATCCTGATATAGGTTCATCAAAGATAATATAACGCGGTTCATATGCCAAAGCACGAGCAATACCAACTCTTTTTAACATACCCCCACTCAGTTCAGAGGGATATTTGTTTTCCGCAAATTCTAACCCAACCACAGCCAAGCTTTGCTTTACTTTTTCCCTTATAGCCGACAAATCCATTTCTCCTCGTTCATATAGAGAAAGAGCAACATTTTGAGAGACGGTAAAAGAATCTAACAATGCTGCATTTTGGAAAACCATAGCAAAACTATGCTTCAATCTGGAATTATGGAAGTCTTTATCCCGGTAAACATCTACTCCATCAACAATAACCGAGCCTTTATCGGGTGGGAAAAATCCCATTAATGTCTTTATTAATACTGTTTTCCCCGCTCCACTTCTTCCTAAAATAATCATATTATTACCATCTTCCAGAACGAAATTTATGTTCTGTAGAACAGGCTGTCCATTTAAGCTAAGATATAGGTTTTTTACTTCTATCATAAAGCATCCAGAAAAATATCAATCCTACTGCTAAACCAGAAGCATTAGCCAGATAATCCTCAATACAAACTGATCTTCCTGGTATAAAGCGCTGATGATACTCATCCAATCCAGCAATAATAAACAGTGCTAGATAAATCCACCAGATATTCTTCTTTCTTAAGTTCCTTTCTCTAAAACTTGAGTTAACTAACAATGCAAGTAAGAAATATTCGGTAAAATGAGCTATTTTATCAATATTAAAGATTTTCTGTGAAGGTAATTTCTGCGAAGGTATGGAAGATACAATCCAGATAAGAACTAACCATCCGACTGGTGCCCATAATTTTACATCTGATTTCAGCTTTGAATTATGCTTACTCATATAGTTTCAAATATTGGGGTAGTCCAGACATTATTCTCACCAGGTTTATGATTCTTGGGAAAGTTTTGTCACTTCTATTAATTTAATGCTTTTATCATCACTATCTAACACCTTGAACTGTAAGGTATCTTCCCAGATAAATGTCTCTCCTGGTGCAGGAACATAATTAAATTGAGAGAGCAGAAACTCTGCAATATTATCATACTCTTCCGCATCTAATGCCACATTTAACTCTTCATTGAAAAGGCGGATACTAACTATGCCCTGCATCCTGTAGGTATTATCGTCAATTTGACTTAATTCTGGAATTTCATAGTGGTCATATTCATCCTGAATTTCTCCTACAATTTCTTCCAATATATCTTCCAGAGATATAATTCCAGAGGTACCGCCATATTCATCCACCACTATTGCCATCTGCATTTTCTTTTGCTTGAATTGATTAAGCAGGGTTTGCACTTTCATATTTTCGGTTACAAACCAAGCAGGTCGCATCAGTTCTTTAATAGTTTTTTTCTCCGGATAGAGAATTAGGTCCTTCACATAGATTATCCCTACGATTTCGTCAATGGTTTTCCGATAAACTGGTATGCGAGAAAATCCTGTGGACACAATGAGTTCTTTTAACTCTTCCAGACTGCCATTTTCTTCTATAGCTTTTACTTTCACGCGAGGAACATAGATTTCAGTGATTTTGGCATATTTAAATCGGAACAATCCTACTAGCATCTTTTTTTCTTCTTCATCTAATGTATGTTTGGAGCTTTCTGATTGGATGAGATTATGAATCTCTTCGGTGGTAACCTTTTCCGCCATATGTCTATCTACATTTTTCTTTTTTGCTAGTAACAGGTTAAATTTATCTATTAACCAAACGGGACCATAAAAGAGATAGCTGAAAAATTGGAGAGGCAAACTAGTTATCTGGGCAAATTTATTTGCTGTAGCTATAGCTATAAGCTTAGGAATAATCTCACCGAACACTACAATAACTACAGTAGTAACTAAGACTTGAATGGTCAATGCGGTCGAGGTTTTAAAATTATGTTTTTGGGCTATCCCAATTGCCAACAAAGCTCCTAAAGAGGATATTCCCATATTAACAAAGGTATTGCCTAAAAGTATGGTAATTAAAAGTTGTCGGGGCTTACTCAACAATTTGAGGATTCTTTTGGCTTTAGGACTCTTGCTCTTCTCTAGCTTTTTTAAATAAAGACGAGGTAAGGAAAAGAATGCTGTTTCAGAACCAGAAAAAAACGCCGATAAGAACAATAGCAAAAGTATTATTAATAACGCTGACCCGTCATCCACTTGTCTTATCACCTACAATCTTATTAATATAATATTTTTCTTTTTCTTCCATTATTGAGCAATCTTTTGATTTAATATGGTCATACCCGAGGGCATGCAATAATCCGTGTATAAAAACTTCAATTAATTCCTGCTCCATACTTTTGTTACCTTTCTGTCGTTCTAACTGTTTTATGTCAATAATAATATCACAGTAAAGACTAGGAAAAGTTTTGTCTTCCGTATCTAATAATATAGAATTGTAATAATTAAAGCATAGCACATCGGTTATAGAATTATCCCCTCTAAAGATTCTATTATAATTTTGTATAGCCTCGTCATCACAGAGAAGAAGGTTCAATTCAACTTTCTTTCTAGGTAATTCTTCTTCTAGGATTTTCTCGGCGCAAGAAATAAGCAGTTTTTCATCTACTTTATATTCTGTATTATTAACCAAATTAAAATCCAAATAGTTCAAAGAGAACTCTCCTCTGGATATTCTATTCTTTTCCGATAGATTCCAGCTAAGATAGGTAGCATAACTTCTTTTGCTTTAGCTAGATCCTTCAGGGTTATCGGAGCTTCGTTAAATTGACCTTCTCTAATAAGTCTCTGGATAGTATCATCCAGTATTTTGACTATTTCTTCTTCGGTGACTTCCTTTTTAGATTTTATAGTTGATTCAACGATATCTGCTAACATAACTAATGCTGCTTCTTTGGTTTGCGGTAAGGGACCTGGATAGCGAAAAGCTGAAAGATCTGTGACTTCACCCTTACGTTGTGCTGCATCTAAGAAAAAACGAATATAACTGGTTCCATGATGTTGATTTATAATATCAATAACGGGTTGCGGAAGATGGTATTTTTGGGCTAAAACTACACCTTCTTTAACATGGTCTCTAATAATATCTGCACTTTCTTCTGGGGTATAATTATCATAGAATTCTGAAGAATCTTCATTATTTTCAGTGAATAACTCTGGATGTACGGATTTACCAATATCGTGATAATAGCTGGCAACTCTTGCTAAAAGAGGATTTGCTCCAATGGCAGCAGCTGCTTGCTCAGCAAGATTACCCACAATCAGACTATGATGATAAGTTCCTGCAGCATTGGTGGCAAGACGTTTTAAAAGAGGGTGATTAAAATCCTGCAATTCAAGAAGAACCTGTTTTGTGGCACGATGAAGTTTTCTCTCAAAATAACGAACTAAGCCCATCGCTCCTAAAATAGCAATAACCGTAGAAATTAATGAATATCCAGCATTCTGGAGTAGGTATTGAAATTTCTCTCCAAGCTCATTTCCGGAATAGGAGACCATTCCCAGCGCAAATGCAAGAATATTCAAGATTATAAAGGAATACACGCCAATACGAAGAAAATCATGGCGTGACTTAAAATTTCTCATTAAGGACAAAATTAATAAAATGGAGGTTAAAAGCAAAGCAAGATTAAATGAATCCCAATTGGCAAAGGGAGCAATAATTAAAATGCTAAAGATTGAATATATTATAGCAAAGTCAAAACCAATTATTATAGCCACAGATATGCTAAACATCAGCAGAGGTAGCAGACTCGCATTTAAATTTAGCATCTTACAAGTAATAGCGGTCATCAACGAGGAAAGAAAAAATCCCAGATTCAAAAGATAGGTCCCATTATTGCCATAGGTTTCTCTATAGGGAGTGTGCCAATAATATACATTAAAAGCAAATAGACAAGCTAAGATATATACAAGCAATCCCATAAAGCTTAGCCATTGCATCAAAGAAGATCTCCGTTCTCCACGAGCTTTATATTCTTGAGCTAAGGAATTTAATTTGTTGATATCCTCTTCGGTAATTCGTTGATTCTTCCGAATGATTATTTCATTCTGAAGTATCATTCCGGATACTGGATTAATCTGTTTTTTTATTTCTTCTTGAAGTCTAGCATACTGCACAGCATCAATTACCAGATTAGGCATAACCAATTTATCCAGATTATTCTCTAACAAGGAAAGAGCCGTAGAACTCAACCTGGCTTTTATAAATCTTTTTGCTTCCTCCACCTCAAAATATCTGGTTCGGGGATATTTTTCACTATCATAAGAGTTTACTATCAAAACACTATCTGTGGTTATTCCTTGATAGATTCCCACTTTATAGAGGTCAGATAGAATATTTTTTATGCTATTATATAATGAATTAATTCGGTCTTCATTGACATAGAGCAAAGAATAGATATTATCTAAATGAAAATTCTGCTCTTTAGCTTTTTGTATAACCGATTCAGGATTAGGATTCTCTCGTGCCTGCCAGATATAATCAAACAGTTGATCAAGATTACGATAGGCTTCAAATTCTACATCTGGACTGAAAGTATAGGGCTTATCCGCTTGTGAAATAGCTTCCGCATATTCTTCTTGCAGTTGCTCATCACTCTTTAAAATCTGAAAGTCAAAAGGAGCTACCAAATCAAAATCTGCTATTTGGCCAACGCTCAAATGATATTCAGGATATCCTTCTCCACCATTATAAAACAGTTGAAATAATCCTATAATGCAAAGAGCAGTAATAATAGTCACTAAAACATATTTTGTTTTCATAAATTTAAGTTTATATAATGGGTTATAATGTCAAGTTTTGTCCAAAAAAGAATATAGCTCTCGTACATTAAAAAGCTTTAGCACTTTAGTTTTTTTACTTGCCTTAGAATGTCCAGAAATAATGACTCTTTCATAGCCCAGTTTTATTGCTTCGTTGATGCGAGGTTCTATTTGTGATACGGGTCTGATCTCTCCATTTAATGCTACTTCTCCAATAAAAACAGACCGTTCTGGAACAGGTTTATCTTTCAAACTAGAAATAATGGCTGCCAGAATAGCTAAATCTAAGCCAGGATCAGTAGAACGAATTCCCCCTGCCAGATTGATAAATATGTCACTAGCACGAAGATAAAGTGCTAAATTCTTCTCTAGGATTGCCAGCAAAATTGCTAATTTTTTCTGTTCTAATCCGGAGACCACTCTTTGCGGTGTGCCATAGTTAGAATTAGTTGCCAGAGCTTGAACTTCTACTATAAAGGAACGGGAACCCTCCATAACGCAGCCGATGGCTGTTCCATTATGCTTTCCTGATTCTGAAAGAAAAATTTGGTTCGGATCTGGTACTTCTACTAATCCTATATTGGTCATCTCAAATATACCAATTTCATTGGTTGGTCCAAACCGATTTTTTACTGCTCTTAAAATCTTGTATTGTCCTTGCCGTTCTCCTTCAAAATATAAGACTGTATCAACCATATGTTCTATAATTTTTGGACCGGCAACAAAACCTTCTTTGGTCACATGTCCTACCATAAATACTGGAAGATGCATAGTCTTGGCATATCTTAATATCCGATTGCAGGTTTCACGCAGTTGAGTTACTGTACCGGGCAGAGATTCAAGGTTTGGCAAACTAACTGATTGAATAGAATCAATAATGAGAAGATTCGGAGAATTTTCTTCTGCTTCATTCATGATATGTTCTGCATCATTAGTGCAAAGTAACCAGATATTATCACTGGTGATATTTAACCGGGAACTACGTAATTGTATCTGTTCTGCACTTTCTTCTCCCGTTGCATAAAGAACTTTGTTACCTTTTCTTCCCATCCATTCGGAAAGCTGCAACATTAAAGTAGACTTTCCCACTCCAGGTTCCCCACCTATTAATACTACCATTCCTGGAACTATGCCACCTCCCAATACTAAATCAAATTCCGCAGTTTCTGTTTTACACCGATAAATTTCTGTAGTTTTAATATCTTTAATGCATTCCGGTTTTGGTTGTTGTAAATCAGGCATTTTTCTTGATTGAATTTTTCCAGTAACTCGTGTACTTTCTATAAGAGTGCCCCAATTTCCGCAAGCAGGACACTTTCCACTCCATTTATTTGTTTCGAAGCCACAATCAGTGCAAAAAAATAGACTTGCCATCTTTTTTACCTCTTAATCTAAATTTTGTTCTGGCAAAAAAATGGCAAGTTTTTTCTCTCCTCTAGCTCATAGTTTTCAATTTTATTCTTTATATTACAAAAATGTAAATGTCCTTGAAAATTTTCTTGCTTTTTTTTATGACTGCATTATTATTGTTTTGAGAGGTTAATAAAAGATGAAAAATAATATAATTGTTTTGGTAATTCCAACTTATTCATAGTGTGAAAAAACAAGAGATTATCTTATTAGCAAGGAATATAAGTTTAAATATAATGATTTTATCCCAAAATAATAAAGCTTTGCAAAATAAGAAATGAAAAGCGTAACATAACGGAGTGGCACATCTAAGGATAAATAATAAATATGTGGTCGGTTTTGACAGAGAAAAAAAGACCGGCTAATAAATATAAAAGCTAAGGAGAAAAAAATGAAAGTAAGGCCTGAAGATTTTCACAATCTAATCACTCGCTTACAAATCGTTTTAAGTGAGATTGATTATGCCCAAAAAGCTTGTCTGCAAGCAGGAAAAATGGAATGTCAGCTTCTAAATTATCTGTATAATGTACAAAAACCAGTTAATATGAATGAGTTGGCAAGAGAGCTTAATGTCTCACATAGTCGTATCACCCGGATTATGGACAATCTGGTAAATAAGAATTTAGTTATCCGTAAACCCTCAGATGAGGACCGTCGTTGTTGGTATGCTATTATAACCGATAAGGGTAAAAAATTGGCTGAAAATAGCCGTCAGACCGTTCTTGACCATCAGAAAAAGATTATGAGTATGCTCTCAGACAAAGAAGTGGAAAATATTTTCAATGCTTTACAAACTTATATAGATAAGTATGAACAAGTATTGAAAAACACTAAAATGGAGATTGAATGACCAATAGCACTTCAACACTTTGGTTAGGGGATATGGCTTTTGAAGCTATGGTAAATAACCATAAGATTGTTATGGACACCGATACTCAACTTGGAGGTAAGGATTTGGGACCTCGTCCCAAACCCTTGCTTTTAGCGGCTCTTAGTGGTTGTGCAGGTATGGAAATAGTATCCATTCTGAAAAAGATGAAAATAGAAGATTATAAGTTTGCCATTGATGCAGAAGCTGATGTTGTACCAGATCACCCAGCTGTATATAATGAAATAAGATTGATTTTTCGTTTCTGGGGTGAGAATCTACATAGGGAAAAAATCATTCAAGCTATCAACCTATCTTTTGATTATTGCCCTGTCTATGCAATGCTTTCTAAAGCTATCAAAATAGTCTACTTAACTTTTATAAATGAAGCAGAGGTAACTCTTTGAAATACATTATTATACCTGTTTTAATCACTATATGCTCCATTTCTTTTCTAAGTTGCAGCACCGAAAACTCATCTCATCAAATTAACCCGAAGGATAATATGAGTGCAGATACTTTAGATTCTCTAAAAATTACTCAAGCTGAAAAAGACAATTATGAACCGGGAACCTGGCTTACTGATTATTCACTTGCTCTTCGCCTTTCCCAAGAATCAGGCAAGCCTGTGCTAATTAATTTTACGGGTTCAGATTGGTGTCCTTGGTGTTTTCGTTTGCGTGATGAGGTCTTTGCTCAAGATACCTTTATAAAATTTGCCAAAGAAAACTTGATACTCCTGATGATAGATTTTCCAATGCACAAGAAACTACCTCCAGAACAAGTTAAAATTAATGAGGCTTTACAAGAAAAATACGGCATTGAAGGTTATCCTACTGTTGTTTTGGTTAATGCGGAAGGAAAAGAAATAGCTCGTACAGGCTATAGAGAAGGTGGTGCTGACAATTATGTAGTTCACCTTAAAGAACTGCTTGCACAATAATAAGCGGATTGGTAAAATCTTAAAATACACTTTTCAAAAAAGCATAAGAAGGCGGTGGAGGAATTAATTTAAATAAAAGTAGGTTATCTGTTTTCTTTATTAAAAAGAGAAAGAATATAATCAACTTATCTTCTAACGAACTTTATTTTTACTCCCCAGACATCTAATTCAAAACTATTATATCTCTCTATCTTTTTATCGTAAAATAGATAACCTTCTTTACTACCTCCTGGGAGGAGGTCACCAAAACTGAAATAGGAATTCACTAGTTCTAGGTATTGTTGTTGGACTTCTTGCAAGTATTTCTCATAATCAGAAGGTAGAGGTGATGCAAAAGGGTCCTGGTAGTGACGAAGTAAACTATAATTCTGCAAGCTTCCCAAAATAATTTCTAAAGGTATATAATCAAACTGTTGGTTTTCCGCAAGTATGCTAAAACTAGAGCGGTTTAAAGATATATTCTTGGAAGATTTGTTTTTCACTCGCACATAAAGAGTAAAATAGCTGGAAGCTGAATTTTGAGCCAAACCATAATAAGATTGGGGATGAACAAAAATATCCAAACTGTCTGTGCTGACTATTCCCCAATCTGCTTCTTTAGTGTAGAAATCTCCAGGAACTGGAACATATGGTTTCACTGTACATCCAGCAACTAGGAATAACAAAGTTATGAAAGTTAACCAGAGAAAATTAATTTTAAGCTGAAAAGCCCCCTTATATGATTTAAGGGGGCATACTAAATTATTCTTCTTCAGGAATCTCTTCTTCCCTGGGTTCCTCTTCATCTTTTTCTATCTCTTCTTGTTCATATTGTTCTTCTGAGTTTTGAGTTTGTATAGTTGTGATATTCTTGGACTTTTCCACTTCTCTATCCAATCCTTCTTCATCAAGTTCTTTGGGAATTATGGTGATATCTACAACTTTATCATTTTCCCGAAGATTAATCAAATGCACACCTTGAGTATTTCTTTCAAATATTGATATCTCACTCACTTTTTGACGAATAATCTTACCTTCCTGTGTAACAATTACAAGGTCATCATTTTCATTAACTAGCATTAGAGCAGCAAGATGTCCGTTTCGTTCATTAGTCTTAAGAGTGATAACACCTTTACTTCCCCGCTTGGTTACAGAATAAGCAGAAATACGGGTGCGTTTACCGTACCCATTTTCACTTATTGCTAATATAGTTTTAGTAGGTGAATTTCCATTTTCCAGCAATAAATCTTGCGATATTACCGACATTGAAATAACATAATCTTCTTCTCGTAAGCGTATTCCTCTGACGCCTTGAGTAAAACGGGCAGTAGTACGTATCTCTTTCTCACTAAAACGATTGCAATAGCCATTACGAGTAGCTAAAATGAGCTCATCGTTACCTTCTGTTATCCGAGCATCTATCAATTCATCTCCAGGTAATAATTTTATAGCCAGAATTCCATTGCTACGTGGGCGACTGAAAGCCGCAAGTGGTGTTTTTTTCACCATACCTTTTTTAGTACTCATCACGATATTTTCTTCAGGATTGAAATCTTTAAGAGTGACGAATGCTTTAACTTTCTCTTTATCCTGTAGATTAATCAAATTTACAATAGCTTTACCTCTAGCTATTCTTCCCGCTTCAGGGATTTCGTACACTTTTAACCAATAGCATTTACCTAAATCCGTAAAGAATAGGATATATGAATGAGTAGAGGCTACAAAGATATATTGAATAAAGTCCTCTTCTCGCAGATTAGCTGCAGTTAAACCTCTACCTCCTCGACCTTGAACTTTATAAATATCTATTGGCATCCTCTTAACATAGCCTTCATGAGTTATGGTTACCACCACCAGTTCATCTGCTATCATATCTTCTTGATTTAATATTCCCGTGTAACTTTCCAGAATCTGAGTGCGACGTGGGTCTCCATATTTATTCCGTATCTCTGCTGTCTCTTCTCTTATTAGTTGCATTCTTTTTTCTTTATGTTCTAATAAATCTTTTAACCGGTCTATTATTTTTAACAGTTCTTCATATTCCGTTTCTATTTTTTCTCTTTCCAATCCCGTTAATCTTTGTAGCCTCATATCCAGGATAGCTTTAGCTTGAATTTCAGATAATCCAAATTTCCCCTGTAGTTGTTCACTTGCTTCAGGTGGTGTTTGAGAGGCACGGATAGTAGCAATAACTTCATCCAGATGCTCTAGTGCTATTCTTAATCCTTCAAGGATATGCAATCTTTCTTCTGCATTTCTTAACTCAAAATTAGTGCGACGCCAAATCACCTCATGCCGAAATTCTATGAAGTTATTGAGCATATCCTTCATATTGACCACCTGGGGGACACCATTAACCAAACAGAGATTAATCACTCCGAATGTGGATTGCAACTGGGTATATTTATATAATTGATTCAGGACCGATTGGGCATCTGCATTACGCTTAACTTGAATCACTAAACGCATGCCATCTCTGCCAGATTCATCCCGTATATCACTGATTCCTTCAATTCTTTTATCCTTTACCAGATCTACAATCTTATCAATGAGAGCAGTCTTGGTTATCTGATAAGGGATGGAACGAATAATTATACGTTCTTGTTCATTTTTACCGGTTTCTATTTCTGCTTCACCTCTCAGTAGCAAACGCCCCCTACCAGTTAAAAAATAATCTTGTATTCCTTTAGTGCCAAGAAGATATCCCCCCATCGGGAAATCTGGGCCTTTAATATATTTACGAAGTTCTAAAGGCTCTAAATCCGGATTATCTATCAAGGCTATAACTGCATTACAGATTTCCGTGAGATTATGAGGAGGCATATTCGTAGCCATACCCACAGCAATACCCGAGGAACCATTTATTAGTAGATTGGGAATTCTAGCTGGAAATACCTCCGGTTCTTTGCGTGTTTCATCATAATTACTACGGAAATTAACCGTATCTTTATCCAGTTCAGCTAATAGTTCCATTGTAATTTTATGTAATCTTGCTTCAGTATATCGCATTGCTGCAGGTGGATCTCCATCTATAGAACCAAAGTTACCCTGTCCCTCTATCAATGGATATCGCATATTCCAGGGTTGAGCTAGGCGCACTAAAGTGGGATATACTACCTGTTCACCATGAGGATGATAGTTACCTGAAGTATCACCCGCTATTTTTGCACATTTACGAAAATGTCCCCCCGGAACTAGATTCAATTCACTCATAGCATATATAATACGCCGTTGGGAAGGTTTTAATCCATCACGAATATCTGGTAATGCTCTGGAAACTATAACACTCATAGAATAATCCAGATATGCTTGACGCATCTGGTCTTCTATTTGTACTTCAATAACTTTTGATTTATCTTCCATCTATAACTCCTAATCAAATATCCAGATTCTGAACATATTTAGCATTTGCTTGAATAAATTCTCGTCGTGGCTCAACTTCATCTCCCATAAGAATGGTAAATATTCTATCTGCTTCAATAGCATCATCCATTTTTACTGCCACTAAAAGTCTATTTTCAGGATTTAGGGTGGTCTCCCATAACTGATCAGGGTTCATTTCTCCTAAACCTTTATATCGTTGAACAAATACACCTTTTTCACCAAATTCCTTGATTGCCGCATCTCTTTCTTCTTCGTTAAACACATACTTTACCCGTTTATTTTTCCGAACCATAAATAGTGGAGGTTTAGCTATATAAATATGACCATATTCTATTAGCGGGCGCATATAACGATAGAAGAAAGTAAGCAATAGGGTGCTGATATGTGCACCATCTACATCCGCATCAGCCATAATAATAATCTTACCATAACGGATTTTGCTGATGTCAAAATCCTGGCCAATACCTGCTCCTATTGCCAGGATTATAGGCTGTATCTTATCATTATTCAGAACTTTATCAACTCTTGCTTTTTCGGTATTCAGCATCTTACCCCAAAGCGGTAAGATAGCTTGAAAAGAACGGTCTCTTCCTTGTTTGGCACTACCGCCAGCAGAATCACCTTCTACCAAAAACAATTCCGTCTTGCTTGGATCAGTAATAGTGCAGTCTGCTAATTTTCCGGGTAAAGAACTGCTTTCTAAAACAGATTTACGACGAGTTAATTCTCTTGCTTTACGTGCGGCTTCACGAGCTCGTGCAGCCATTATACTTTTCATCGTAATAGATTTGGCTTCTGCAGGATGTTCTTCAAAATAGGTCAATAACTTTTCGTAGACTACTGAGTTAACTATTCCTTCTAAATCTGAATTCTGTAACTTAGTTTTAGTCTGACCCTCAAATTGAGGATTTTTTACTTTAACGCTTATAACCGCAGTTAATCCCTCTCTAATGTCTTCTCCGGAAGGACTAACTTTCTCATTCTTCAAAAGGTCAGCATTTTTTATATAGGTATTTACGGCTCTGGTTAAACCACTTTTGAATCCACTTAAATGAGTGCCTCCTTCTATGGTGTTTATATTATTAGCAAAACTGAAGATATTCTCCTGATAACCTTCATTGTATTGCATAGCCAATTCAAATTCAAGGTCCTCTCGTTTTGCTTCTATATAAAGCGGTTTAGGACTAATAGGTTTCTTATTCTGATTGAGATACTCTACGAAACTTATAATACCGCCATCATATTTAAAATTGTGTTCTCTGCCCGTTCTCTCATCTCTTAAAATTACTTGCACTCCTTTATTCAGGAACGCTAATTCCCTTAGACGAGATGTTAAAAAGTCAAAGCTAAATTCCGTTGTCTCAAAGATGGTACTATCTGGTTTAAACTTTATAATGGTACCGGTGCGATCAGTTTCTCCTATCTCTATTACATCAGTTACAGCTTTTCCTTTTTCATAACGTTGGAAATATATTTTACCATCTTTATATACTTTTACTTCCAGATATTCAGAAAGAGCGACTACCACTGAAACACCTACACCATGTAGCCCACCAGAAACTTTATAGGAATCCTGATCAAACTTCCCCCCGGAATGAAGCGTCGTCATAACTACCTGTAATGCAGGAAGTTTCATCTCTTGATGCATTTCTACCGGGATACCACGACCATTATCCTCTACTTCAACTTCGCCTTGAGTGGTGATAGAAACCTTTATATAATCACAGAATCCAGCTAAAGCTTCATCAATAGAATTATCCACTACTTCATAAACTAGATGATGAAGTCCTAGTACTCCTGCGCTACCTATATACATAGCGGGACGTGCCCGAACACCTTCCAGCCCCTTCATTACTTTAATATTTTTAGAGGTATAATTATTGTCAGTCATAATTCATTGTCTCCTTAGATATTAACTAATCTTATATTTCTTTTTTGGAGGATAGGGTCTCCTAACTAAGAAATTGATATTCATATCTTTTTGTCAGGTTATAAAATATGGGTTTTTTGTCAAGAATAATCGATAAATATTTTTAAATTATATCTTCTTATTTATCAATATGTTATCTACTGTTATAAAATCAGATTTAAATAAACTATAAATAATGATTTATCTATATGATTAACAATAGCTTAGCTCCCATTAAGAAATCCTCGCTTTTGCTTCATTTTATTATGTTATTAAGAATTACCATATTATTATTTATATCATATTGTCTTACAGAAGAATAACTATTTTCCCCCCGCATTCTTTCTATTCTAATTTTCCATTAAATATTAAGCAGCTTTTAATCAAGTACCTAAATATATCACCGCTGAACTCACAGGATATAAAGATATAAATCATTTTTTGATATCCATTACTTGATGGGGGAAAATAATATGTAACTAATTATAATATAATTCATTATCCCCACTTATACCAGAAAAATTATTCCTACTTAGTATAATGATTTTTGCGATATTTTCCTGGTAACAATTTAGGATTATATTGTTCCAATAGGTTTAGAGAACGAAAAGATTATTTATAACTATATTAAGCAAGAAATTTTGCGTTTAAATATTTATCAATGGAGTGTGAAGACAAGGATCAGCGATAAAAATATTAACATTGCTACGTATGGACTGTAGGTAATCATTCATAGTTTCCCATGCGAGCTTAGGATTATTATTAGTTTCGCTTAAATGAGCTAGAATAAGGTTTTCTAAGCCATAATGCACAATTTGGCTAAGCAATCCCACTGCTTGCTGATTAGAAAGATGTCCTTGCGAGCTTTTGATTCTTTGTTTTAGCCTCCAGGGATAAGGTCCGTTCATTAACATTTTTTCGTCGTGATTACTTTCCAGAACGATGGTTGTGCAATTTTTTAATCTATTTATTACAAGCGTGGTAGGAAAACCCAGATCAGTAGCTATTCCCAGTTTTCGTTCCTGATATTGTAAACAGTGGAAAGTAAAATTACAGCTTTCTACAGCGTCATGAGATGAGGAGAAAGGATGGATAATAAGATCATTTATTTGAAAGGGTGTACCCGTCTGGAAAAATTTCACTTCCGCTGGAATATTTCCTAAACGACTTTGGCATTGATAATAGGTTTCTTCATTGATATAGAGAGGCACTTTAAGATTTCGTAAAACTGCTCCTGCTCCCTTGATATGGTCAGAGTGTTCGTGGCTAATTACTAGACCTTTTATTTCGTGTCTATCAATTCTAAGATCTTCCAAAGCGTTAAATATAGTTTTGGCTGGAGCTCCTGCGTCCAGTAAAATGGCTGTTTCATCGGTTCGGATGAAGCTAGCATTTCCTTGAGAGCTACTAACCAAGACAGTGAGCTGGAACATTTATCAGATTTTAGTTAGGTGATAATAGCGATTATTTAATCTATCGTATTCAGTCCAGACTGCATCAGCTGGAGCAGCAGCTAAAAGTTGTGCGACACCAACACTTTGGGCATCAAGATTGTCGCAAAGATGTAGTACTAAAGCTTCAATTGTTTGAGGTAAACGAACCGAAGCTTTTTCATATTCTCCATGATGTGCAAGTATCATATGACGTAGATTCAAAAGAATTTCTTCCGGGAATCCTACAATTTCCTTTGCTTTTTCACATATAAACTGGTCTCCTAAACTGAGATGTCCTACTAATCTACCTAAATCAGTAAAATCAATATTGAGAGCAACACTATATTCAAATACTTTTCCAACATCATGAAGCAAGGCTCCGGAGATAATTAAGTCTCTATTCACGGGATAAAGAGTGCAAACGAAATCACAAAGAGCAGCCACATTGACAGTATGTTCAATAAGTCCTTGACGATAATTATGATGCCAGCTTTTAGCAGCGGGAGCATTAATAAATTGATTGAAGAATTCTTTATCGTCAAAGATAAGGTGTAATAGTTTATTAATCCAGAGATTTTCTACTTTATCAACGAAAGAGAAAAATTGATCAGCCAAATACTCTGAAGGTTTATTGCTGGAAGTGATGAATTGTTCAATATTATATTCCGATTTATCTGCATAGCGAAGTTGGCTAACATTCAGCTGCACCTGGTCTTTGTAACTATTTACCGTAGCCTTTATTTTTATTACATCTCCCTCTGAGAATTCATCTGCTACTTGAAGGAAATCTTTCCACATATAGGCATTTATACTTCCACTACTGTCCTGCAAGCGGAGATATAAATAGCGGTCATTTTTACCCTGGCGAATTTCTTTTGAGGTCACGAGATAAAAACTGACTACTTCTTTTCCCAAGTGCTCAGTTAGGTCAGATATATTGATATGTTTAAACATATTTACTCACTTTAAGATAATAATTTTATGGATGGTAGGCATACCCGTTTTAGCAGAAGGAATGCTGGGAAATCGGAGAAAATAGATGCCATTTACAGGAAATTGGTCAGCTGTAATAGTAATTTCAGATTGAGAAGTATAAAAATCTTTAATCTTTTGGCCTCTCAGATTATAGATTTGCACCCTTCCTATTTGTTTTCCATTATTGATGGATACCTTCATCAGCTCACCTGGATGTAAGGGATTGGGAAAGATAATTAAACGGGGGACAAAATTGTTTTCGTCCTGAACAGCGACAAAATTACTGAATTCGCTATAGGAAGAATAGAGTATTTTTCCGCTATCCTGCAGCTGTAACCAATAGTAAATACGATAGAATTGTTCCAATTCACTTAAGGAAATATTATTTAAAGGAATGAAAAAATTTATAGTTAGACTTTGATCTGCATTCAAACTTCCATTTAACGGTTGATTTTGCACTATCCAACGGTCAATTACCCAACGCTCACCTTCATTAAAGGTCTGTTTTTTGAATAAACCGACAAAGAGCCTTGATGAATTAACGATATCATACTCCACAACGGAAGAATATAATTGAGTATGTGCATTATTCAAGGTTAAAGTTGCATAAAGTTGATCGGTATGGTCTTCGTTAATGATACTAAAATCTGCAGAAGAGATGAAAGTTTTATAATTTTGAGCCTGCGTGCATAGCTGAACAAACTGATCGCCATAATTAGTAGAGAATCCATTAATCCTGAGGTCTCCATTGACAACGGTACGAGGTAAAGAATTAAAGTGATACCAATTAAATCTATTTTGAGCAGCAATACTGGAAAGAGTATCGCCTAAAATTGGAAAATAGTTCAAGATATGAAATTGAGGGAAACTGTATTGGTCTTGAGACCAGGTAATCTGAGATACATTTTGCCAGCGCAAGAAATTCTCTATAAGGAAAATAGGATAAGAATCGGCAAAGCTAAAGCGATGAATAAGGCGAACATTATTTGCTTGTGGATCATTATCATTATGACTACTGACCAGTGCTGCTCTCAATTTTAACTGTAAGGGTCTTTCGGGAAGCACAAACTGATGCTCAAAAAAGGCAGGATTTTGGTTATTAAATTCATATAGAGAAAGAGGAGCAATTGTTTCCGGGATAGGAATTTCGTCAAAAAAGGCAAAATCTGGATCTGGCGAATATACATTCAAATTGATAGTAGCATCTGTTATTGGAATACCAGAATGATTATAGATGGCAAAGGTAGGGGCAACGGTTTGTCCTGGTTCTATAATTCCTTCAAGGTCAAAATTGGTTAATTCTAGGTCAATAATTTGAGAATCTAGAACAAATTCTCCTGCTAGTCCGAAAAGGAGTTCAGCATTAAATCCAGCACTGGCAAAACTCTGGTAATATGGAGCCTGAGGCACATTGGTATTGGAATAATAACTATGTTCTCCTCCCCCTTGGGAAGCGGAAACATAAATTCCAGTGAAACTAGTAGAATATGTTACCACCAGCCATAAAGAGCTTTCTTGAACAGTTTGTGGGAAGGTAACTTCTATCCAGTTTGAAGAAACCGGAACTTTATTCCAGGTTAAGAGAGTACCGGGATGGTTAAATTCATTGGAAAAAAGCTCTACCCGTATGGAATCTCCGGTTTGCGGTAGATAGATTAATGCTTTAGAAGTGATAAATTGAGAGATTTCAGCGGCAGGATACACAGAGGCAAAATCAAAAAAGACAGCCCATTTATCTGATCCATAAAAGTGATAATCGTCCGTTCCCTGATGATAGCCAAAACTATATTCTTTACAGTCCTCCGAAATTACTTGAGAGCCAGAACCTGGCACAAAATCTAAGGCAAAGGAAAAACTCACAAATAGAAGGACAGTAATAGTTATCAAAAATCTCATATTATTCTATTATCCACTAAATTTTTAGCGAAGGCGACATCTTTCTCAATAGCTCTTTTCAGGGCATCTTTATCGGGGAACATTCTTTCCTCCCTAAGATAATGAAGCAATTGAATAGAGAAAGAAAAACCACCAAAATCATTATTCACATCAAGCAGATAAGTTTCAATCTCTACTCTATCCCTTTTTTTCAAGGTTGGGCTGATGCCTATATTTGTCAACCCATAAAAAACTATAGATCCTGTTATCGCTTTACTGATATAAACTCCATTATAGGGAATAAGCTGATAGGGGTCATCTAATTTCAGATTTACAGTAGGATAGCCCAATTCTTTACCAATGCCTTTCCCCCTCCCCACTTTTCCATAAAGTGTATACGGCTGTCCAAGTAAACGATTTGCCTCATATAAATTTCCCGATATCAGCATTTTTCTAATTAATGAACTACTGATAATGCGATTATTATAAAGAATAGGTTCTACATACTCTACTTCAAATCCATAGGTTTTGCTCTGTTCTAAAAGAAACTGATAATCACCCCGTCGTTGATAACCAAAATGAGAGTCGTAGCCGAGTACAATAATAGCAGGATTGAATTTAGCGACCATATACAATCTTAAAAAATCTTCAGCTGAAGTTTTGGCTAATTTATCATCAAAATGCAGCAATTGAACTTCGTTTATTCCCATTGATAAGATTCTATCCTTTTTTTGCAGTGGTGGAAGAAGTATATAAGAACAAGAATTATTATTCAGAGTTTGAACAGGATGATTATCATAGGTAATAACGACAGATTTAAGATTTCTTTCTTTTGCCAGTTCTATAACCTTTGAAAGAAGTTTTTGGTGGCCTATGTGTAGACCGTCAAAATTACCAATACTTAAAACGCTTTTCATACTAATTCTTCAGATTTATATATGGGATAAGTATACCATCTTTTCTTTTTGCTACTCCCTGCAAACTGCCATCAGAATCAAATATCAATATTTTTTCATTATCTATACCTGAATTAGGTATGGGATTGCCATTTTTGATATAAAGTAGCTCTTGGAAAGGTAAAATGAGTTGTTCAAAATCTGGAAATAACTCTTTCACCGGAAAGAAATGGTAAGAAAAGTTTTCTTTTGTAATATCTTCAATTTTAGCGGCTTGACTTACTTTAAGATGTCCTATAGAAGTTCTTCTTAAGCTAATACAAAACCCAGCAGTTCCTAAAAGCTGAGCAATAAGTTCTCCCAGACTACGGATATAAGTTCCTTTAGATACTTTGCACCTGAAAATTAGGTAGGGTGGAGAATAATCTATCACTTCAAACTCAGAGATATTAACTGGACGGTCCTCTAATTCAACTTTAATACCATTTCGCGCATAGGAATAGGCTGGTTTCCCTTTCACTTTAACTGCTGAATAAGCTGGAGTACGAAGAGATGTGATTTGTAGAATATTTTTACGCAAGTCTTCTTTATCTATTCTGGAAGGAATATTTTCACTAGTGGCAATTACCTTCCCTTCTATATCTCCCGTTTCTGTTTGTTCTCCTAGCTTTAGTACAGCTTCATATTCCTTATCCTGTGCCTCCAGAAATTGACATAGACGGGTGTAAGAACCCAGAGCAAAAATTAACAATCCAGAGGCAAGGGGGTCTAGGGTGCCTGTGTGACCAATTCTAGAAATTCCAGTAATATCTCTCAATTGCCGCACTAAAGCAAAAGAAGAAATGCCTAAAGCTTTATCAATTAAAAGGAAACCCTGGTTATCAGACATTATTCTGGGATACTGACAGAGCCTCTTTCAGCTTAGATATAAGGTTAGATTTTAGCTCCCCCAGTTCACCATAAAGCGTTGCACCAGACGCATTTTTATGGCCACCACCTCCATAAGAAACCGCTATGGAATTAACATCAACGGTTTCAGAACGGAGACTTAGATTGAAAGATTCCTCATTATCCTGACGAAGAAAGGCAATTACTTTCACACCTTTGATACCTTGGACAAAACGTAGTACACTTATCGCATTGGAAGATAATTTATTGCGATGTTGCATATCCAGAGAAGAATATAAAAATAGAATCTGACCATCATTATAGAGTTCTATTCCCGAAAGTATTTCTCCAAGATATTTCATCTGGTTGGTAGTATTATTACAGTAAAATGCTTGGTATAAATCGGAAGGATTTATACCGAAAGTTACCAGTTCTGATGCAAAACTTAACGATTTTGCGTTGGTATTGGAGTTGGTGAAGTTATTGGTGTCATTTATAAGACTGATATACAAGTTTTTAGCTATTGCGATACTTTCCATTTTGGGAAGAGCTTCCATTTCAGGTTTAAACATTTTATAGATAATAGAGCCAGTACAGACCTCAGAAGTATCTACAAATGTGTAATCGCTATCTAATTGTTTATTAGAGGGGATATGGTGGTCAACCACAAAACGATTATGTGCAGTTCTGAGCAATTCACTTCTATTTCCCAAAAGAGTATAGCTATTACAATCCAGAATAATAAGGGTATCATAGCGATGTCCGCTTTCAAAAATACTCAATTTTGCTCCTTCCATAAAGCTTTTGAAGCGTTCCAGCTGGTTATCGGCATCAATTACAATGTCACTATCAATTGCTTGATTTCTCAGTAGTCTCTGTAAAGCCAAACTAGAACAGAATCCATCTCCATCTGGTTCTGTATGTGTCATAATAGCAACTGAACTAGAAGAATTAAGAAATCTATTAAGAATCTCCTTTAGTTCTTGTATATTTTCTAGGTTTTTCATTGGATATATTAACCCTCTTTTAGCCTATCTGAGTGCTAAAATAAATGATGATCAAGGAAATCAAATTTTATTTACTGATTATAACTATCAGTTATCCTCATCAGTATCAATTATATCATCAAAAATATCTTCGTCTTCATCGAGGTCAAAGAAGTCGTCATCTTCGTCCTCATAGTCTTCATCCCAGTCAAAATCGTCGTCAAAATCTTCATCGTAATCCTCATCACCATATTTGTCTTTGAGGTTTGCAAGCAAAGTTTCAACTTTAGCTGCCCGGTCTTCGGTGTCATCGTAATAGAAAGATAGTTCTGGTATTGTTCTCATAATATGTGCTCCTGCAATTTGTTTTTTAAAATAACCTGAGGTTTTTATTAACTGCTCCTTTACACTTTCATGGGAAGCAGGGTTATTGTAATGGGAAAAGTAAAGTTTAGCATACTTTAAATCTTTGGAAAGAACCACATCTGTGATAGTTACCCAGGCTAAAGAAGGGTCTTGAATCTTGGTAGTTAAAGTAATATTTAATAGTTTACGCAATTCTTCCTGAAGCCGTGGGACTTTATACGATTTCATAGTTTATTTTGGGGAACTTTCTTCCAGGACATAAAATTCAAAGACATCGCCTTCTTTGATGTCGGAGAAATTAGCTAAGGTAATACCGCATTCACTTCCTGCTCTAACTTCTTCCACATCATTGGCATAATGTTTTAGGGAAGCAATGTTGTCTTCTGCAATCATAACATCATCACGATAGATTTTGACACTACATCCCTTTTTGACACAACCACTATCTATCTGGCAGCCTGCTACCGTGCCAACTTTTTTTATTTTAAACACCTGGCGAACGGTTGCAGTTCCAATAATTTGTTCTTTATATTCAGGTTGTAACAATCCTTCTAGTGAGGCTTCAACATCTTCTATGGCATCATAAATTATTTGATAAAGGCGCATATCCACTTTTTCTTCTTCTGCCATCTTTTTAGCTTGCTGATTTGCTCTAACTCTAAAACCGATAATAATAGCATCAGAAGCTGCTGCTAAACTTACATCAGCTTCATTGATACCGCCTACGCTTTTATGGATGATATTAAGTATCACTTGAGGATTGGAAATCTTGGCTAATGAATCAGCTAGCGCCTCTACTGAACCATCAGTATCTGCTTTAATAATAAGATTTAGTTCTTTTAACTGTTCATCCCGTATACGTTCAAAGATATTTTGCAAAGAGGCTTGATTCTGATATTTTTCCCGTTCCAATCTAATCTGATTTCGTTCGGTGCTTATAGCTCGAGCAGTTTTCTCAGAATCAACTTGATTAAGCAGATCTCCTGCTTTGGGTATATCATTCAAGCCAAATATACGACCTACATCGGAAGGATAGAGTTCCTTAATCTCCTGACCCCGCTCATTTTCTATTCTACGAATTCTGCCGTGAGTTGCACCACAGACCACAATATCCCCTTTTTTGATTGATCCCTCTTTTACAAGAATAGTAGCAATGGAACCCATACGAGGGTCTTTTTGAGCTTCCAGAACAACACCCGAACCAGGTACTGTTCTTCTAGCTTTAAGTCCCATCAGTTCTGCCATTATAAGAATCAACTCTATAAGATTCAGGATTCCTTCTCCCGTCACTGCAGAAGTAGTACACCAAGGTACTTCGCCACCATATTGTTCCAACATTACTCCATAATCTAAAAGCTTAGCAATGACTTTATTTACATTAGCATCGGGTAAGTCTATTTTATTGATCGCAATGATAATAGGAACACCTGCAGCTTTAGCATGGTCAATAGCTTCTTTAGTTTGAGGTTTTATTCCTTCATTAGCAGCTACCACAATTACAGCAATATCAGTCACATTCGCTCCACGAGCTCGCATCGCCGTAAAAGCTTCATGTCCAGGTGTATCAATGAAGGTAATTTTATTTTTGTTAATCTCAATCTGATAAGCTCCGATATGTTGAGTGATACCTCCGGCTTCACCAGCCACTACATTAGTATTACGAATATAATCCAGGATAGAAGTTTTACCATGATCTACATGACCCATAATAGTAACTACCGGAGGACGAGGTTCATATTCTGCATCGGCAAAAAGTTCCTTTTCTTTATCTAATATATCCGCTCCGTATTCATCTTCAAACTGGAAATCTACATTAAATTCGTCACAAATCATTTCTAGAGAATCACGGTCTAATCTTTGATTCATTGTAACCAGCTGACCCATAGCAAAGAATTTGGAGATTATCTCTGCTGGATTAATATTAAGAATCTTGGCTAGTTCACTAACAGAAGTAAATTCTCTAATAATAACCTTACTTTCAGTATTATCATTTATAATCTGTGCTTCTTTATGATATTTCTTTTTCTTGCTTTTCTGTAGTATTTTTTTTATATTACGAGAAATTTCCGCTTCATCAACATCAGAAGGAAACACATCCTTTTGTTTGCTTTTCTTTGCTGAACTAACTATAGCTCGTTTATGTTTACTCTTTTCACCCAATTCTTCATGGTCAAATCGTGATTTACCGAATTTTTTTACCTCAGTTTCTTTTGGAGGCTCAATAGGTTCAATAGATATGGGAACTACAGTTGTAGTAGTTTTTTCTCCGAGCTCTTCCTTTCCCCTTTTTTCTCTGGCTGGTTTCTGAGCTTCCTTAGTTCTACGCTCTTTAGTTACCGCCTCAGTTCTAGGTTTTGCTGAGCCCTTCTTATCTTTGCTAATCACTGGTGCAGCTTGTTGATGGGGAACAATAATACGAGTAGGTGGTTTTTGTTTAGCCAATACTTTCTCAGTTTTGGGCTGCGATGTAGTCGGTTCTATAGGTTCCGCTTGTCGTATCTCAGGTTTTGAATAGGGTTCAACTTTAGATGGGGAAACAACAGATTTAGGAGATACCTCTTTCTTGGCTGTTCCCTCTCTTCCTTTACGAGTTTTGTCTGATTTGGCTGATTTCTCAGTTCCTGGTTTTACTGCTTTAGCAGTTGATACTTCCCTGGGTCTTTCTTGGGGAATTTCTTCAACTTTAGCTTTAGCTGCTTGTCGCATTTCCTGTAAGCGTTTCCTATCTTTTTCTGCTCTTTTTTCAGCATCTACTTGCTCATAATATTTTTTCCGAATTTTATCGGCTATTTCTTCATCAATAAGGCTCATATGACTTTTTACAATGACCCCCATATCATTGAGGTGTTTCCTCAAAGCCATATTGCTTATTTTAAGTTCTTTAGCTAATTCATGTACTCTTATTTGCACTTTTTTCCTCTAAATTTAGTTGGAATAGTATTCCAACATTTTGGCGGCAAATTGACCGTCTTTAATTCCAAATATCCCAGAAATAGGTGTTCCCAAAGCCTTACTGAGTTCTTTTTGTGTACCCAAGCGAACTATAGGAACTGAGCTTTCCAGGATATTCCTTGCTTCAGTTATCCTTTTAACTGTTTTAGTAGAAGTATCATCGGTAATAATAATCAATTTTAGATTATTTTTTCGTAAATCCCGAAGGCAGGCATCAGTGCCAGAAACCATCTTACCTGCTTTGCGAGCAAATTGCATCAGATTAATTATGCGAGAAAATTTTTCTTCACTGTTCATTATTTACTCCTTGAACTGATCTATTGCTTTGCAGGTCAAGTTCTGACCAATTTTTTTGGATACCATAATATTTTTTATAATAATGCTTTCCCCATTCCTCTAATTTAGACAGACAATTTATATCTCTACATACATAAAGTCTATGGTGCGGCAACTTTCTTTGTGGGTCTATAATAATACCCTCTGGAATAAGAATGAAGGCATAGAGGCTCTTCAGTTCTTTTTTGAACTTGCAAATAGAACAGGTTCTCTGCGGTATATGCTGAGCTTTACTATGTTTATTAGACATTAAAAATCTCTTGCTGCCCCTTTCAGCTTTTGTGCAGTTTTTTCACCCACACCTTCAAGATTACAGAGCTCTTCAATAGAAGCTGCATAGATATCTTGAACTGAGGTATATCCTGCATGTCTCAATATTTCTGCTATTTTAGGAGTTACACCATCCAGTTCAGTTATATGACTGATAGTTCTGCGTTCTTTTGCCATCTTCTCTTCAAACTCTTCCATAGTATAGATATCAATCTTCATTCCTGTCAATTTAGCTGCAAGTTTAACATTTTTCCCACCCTTTCCGATAGCGATAACTTTATTATCATCGTCCACAATAACGCTGGCAGCTCTATTTCTTTCTAATATTACTCTTTTCACATTTTCTAGACCCAGAGCTCTAACTATCAATTTATCAGGGTCCTCATCGTGAACAACTAGGTCAATTTGTTCGCCATGAAGTTCCCTACGAATACTATCTATACGAGTACCTTTGATTCCAATACAGGCAGCTATGGGATCGAGCTTTGGATCAGTAGATTCAATTTCAACCTTAGTTCTAACTCCAGGTTCACGAACAATTTTTAGAATTTTGATTGTCCCATCATAAATTTCGGGTATTTCCGTTTCAAAGAGCTTCTTCACAAATTCAGGATTAGTTCGTGAGAGTATGATAGCATTATGATTTTTATGTACCTGTATATTTACTACATAGGCTTTTATATTATCTCCCACGCGATAATACTCATTTTCTATCTGTTCATCTACTGGTAAGATAGCATCAGAATAACCAATGTCAATTCTATAGTTCCCATTATCATCAATGGATTTAATTTTACCGCTGACAATAGTATTTTTTTGTTTATCAAAATCATTACGGATTTTTTCTTCTTCCAGCTGGTGTATTTTATCCTGAATAGCTTTTTGTGCAGTCTTGATTAGCTTAGGTTCAAATTCATACATTGCCATAGATTTGGGTACATATTGTCCCAATTCCACATCTTCTCCATAAATTTTCCGAGCTTCTTCAAGAGAAATTTCGCCTAGATTTTTCTCTACTTCCACCACTTTGCACAGAAAGTTTGCCTTAATAGCACTAGTATTCTCATCTACTAGGAGCTCCAGTTTATTTTCAGGCTCCAGTTTTTTATTCAATACATTATTGATAGATTCCAGTATTATTTTCTGGATGAGCTCCTTGTCTAACTGCTTGATAGCCGCAAGCTTGACCACGGCATCCAGTATATTAGTACTCATTTTTTCTTATCACTCCTATCTTTATTAAGAAAGACCGTTTTAGCCCGACTAATATCCTTGAAGTTTATTTTTACTACTTTCCCACGGTCATCCAATGTGATAGTGTCATCATTAACTTCAATCAAGGTTCCCATTGCAGAGTGCTTTTCATCACCTTCTATCCATTGCACAGCAACCTTTTCGTTGATGGCACTCACAAAATGGTTCTTCAATTTTAAAGGCCTTTCCAATCCCGGTGAGGACACTTCTAAGAAATAACGCTCTGGTATTATATCCAGTTCATCAAGTTCATTACTTAGAGCACGACTGAAGAAAGCACAATCATCCACGGTCACACCACCAATTTTGGTCAGGTAAACAGTTATAATTCTTCCCTTAGCAGACATCTTCTCCTCTACATCATATAGAGCAAGATGCCAATCAGCACATAGCTTTTGAGCTATACCCGCTACTTGTGACCGGTAATATACCATCTTCTATCTTTCTCCTTACTTTATATCTATATTATCTGAAAAAAAATAGCTAATTTGCTTAGCTATCTTTTAGAAACAATAAACTCTTATTGCTGAAATGATTTATATCCATTTCTGTATGCAAATTCAAAATCTAATCAGGATGTAATTTGTCAAGTAAAAATTTCTCCAAATAATTATAAGATATTAGTTGAGCATAATAGTGATGACTCTAATTTATATTATGAAAGGAGCAAAAATAAGATATTAGCTTCAAACATAAAGGAGTTATTTTCAAACAATTTTGAAAAGGGTATTGATTTAGAACCTATTTTTGTTCCTCAAATTGTATTTCTGAAAGAAAGACCTTACCTCAAATTTCTTTTAACTTACGATTTGACAAGATATCTTAATCTTGCTATACTTATTTTTTTACACTTCATAAACTGGAAATCCCTTTTCCGGATTTTGATTCTCGTTTAAAAATATAAAAAATACATCTTCTTGAAGTCAATGTAATCATACAGCAGTTAGAAATAAAAAATTCCGTTTTAGATATTAATTTTCCCGAATAATGCCATTTCTATTTTTAAACTTTGTAGAACGAAGAAATAAATAAGAACAAAGTTGAAATAATTATTGCTTGAAAAAGTTAATCTTTAGTTCTGATTTATTTTTAATAGATAATAACAGAATGCTGAACAGAGATATATTATCCCTCCTGACCATAAAATATCTGAGAGAAAATGACCTCCTTGGGCGATACGTACAAAACCCATAAGCAAACCATAGAATACAGCAAAAAGAAATGCCCAGATGGTCAGTTTTCCCCTTTTGCCACGAACGAGGAAGTAGAGAGTGAAAAAATAGAAACCCATTGCGGCATGACCGCTAGGAAAAGATTTTCCAGGACTTGAAGAATCTATTTCTAATGGTTTTTCATAAACATAATTCCCGCCAAAATAAATAATATTTCTGGGACGAGGGCGTCCCCAATTTTCTTTCAAGACAATGTTCACTAATAAACCTGGACCAATAATCATAACCAAGACCAAGTAAATACAGTTTCGTCGCCATTTTTTCAGAGTATGATAGAAGAAGGATAAAATCAATATTACCAAGCTAATAATACTAAGTAAAAGGGCAGGAATGGTGCCATAATAGTACATAAAATTACAGAAAGGATTTAACTGACCCCACCATTTATTATTGCCAAGATAGAACCAGCTGGAAACTTTTAGGTCCCAACCTGAAAATCTCAAAAGAATTGTTCCAGCTAATAAAATTAAGCCAGGAACGATAAAATCCAGTAATAAAATATTATGGCGGGTCCTAGGAGCCGCCATATTTCCATCTTCTCTCATATTTTTTCGCAAACATAACTAAACATTAGCTGCCTGTTTTTATCTATTCTCTAGTTCTCAATAGAGAGTTACCTAAATTTTATATAAATTCTGGTTTGTTTTCTTCAGAGGAATCCTTGTTTATTTTTTCGCTAGAAACACTTTCTGAAACAGGAATTTCACCTTCCTGTTCTGTTGTTTCTTTCTGTTCAATTGCTGGTTCAAATTTAATTTCCTCATTAAGCGGAGAAGGTTCAGATAAAGCCATTACTTCATAGTCTTTTTCTTTAACTTCTTCTAAAATAGCGAGTTCTTCTTCAGTAGCTTCAGGGCTGGGTTCTGCAATAGAGATTTCTTCGTTGTTGAAATTAGTTTTTGCATATTCTCCCTTAACGATTTCCTCAGATTCAAGGAGTTGAGGATTTTCAGGAGACATATCTATTTGTTCGGGAGTTTCTGTGTCTGCAGGAGATGGTATAACCTCTTCTTTTTCTTTCAGATCTAGAATTTCAGTTTCTGCCTTAGGTTTAGCTTCCTCGGGAAAGATTTTGCGTTTTCTCTCTCTAGCTTTATGTTCTGCTTTTTTCTTTTCCATTCTGGCAATACGGTCTCGCATATATTGTTCGTGAAGGGCAATATATTCTTCCTGCAATCTGGGATCGCGAGAGAAAAAGAAAGCATTAACAGAAAGGACTAATCTTCTATTTTCCATATCCACTTCAATGACTTTAAGGGGTAATTCCTCTCCCACATAAAAGGCATCTTCTGTATTTTCTATTTTTGGCATCGCTATATGAGAAATCGGTACAAATCCTTCTACTTCATCTTCTCCAACTTTTATATTCACTGAAACACCTTTGGGCATTAGTTTACTAATCTTACCCTTAACTTCGCTATTTACGGGTAAGGTTTCTGCTAAATTTTCCCAGGGATCAGGATGAAGTTGTTTCATACCTAAAGCAATACGATGAAGAGCACGATCAATAGAAAGAACAACTGCTTCAACTTCCTGACCTTTACGAAATATTTCTCGGGGATGATCAATTCTCTTTGTCCAGCTAATATCGGAAATATGAATTAAGCCATCTATACCATCTTCTATTTCCACAAATGCTCCAAAAGGAGTAATACTCTTTATAGGACGAGTAATGACACTTCCCACAGGATAATGGTCTTCTATATAAAGCCAGGGATTGGGTTCCATCTGTCGCATTCCGAGAGAGATACGATGATTTTCTTTATCTACTTCAAGAACGATGGCTTCAACTGTATCCCCCACTTTCAATTCTTTTTGTGCATCCATAATCTTTCTAGTCCAGCTCATTTCTGAAATGTGAACTAGACCTTCAACTCCAGGTTCCAGTTCTACAAATGCACCAAATCTTTGGACGCTTACCACTTTCCCGGAGACCTTACTACCTTCGGGATATTTAATCTCTACATTTTCCCAGGGATGGGGAACTAATTGTTTTAGTCCGAGGGAAATCCTTTCCATTTCAGGGTCAAATTTAATCACTTTAACCTTTACTTTATCACCAATATTGAGCATCTCACTAGGATGGTTGATAGTGCCCCAGCTCATATCGGTTTTATATAGAAGTCCATCAATACCGCCTAGATCTATAAAGGCTCCATAATCAGTAATATTTTTAACTTCACCATCAAGTTCCATCCCAACTTCTATTTGAGACAGTAATTCTTTTTTTCTCTGATTAGCCTCATCTTCCAGCACTTCTTTATGTGACAGGATAATGTTCTTGCTATTTTCATCAATGCGCAGCACCTTGAAACTCATATCTTTTCCTATGAATTGGTCAACAATAGGAACTGCTTTGTTAGATATATGAGAGCCTGGTAAAAAGGCTTCAATTCCCATAACATCAACCATCAATCCACCTTTTACTCTTCTAGTAATCGTTCCATTGATGGTTTTCCCTTCTTCAGCAGCTTTCTTTATTTGTTCTATATTTATCAAGAAATCAGCTTTTTTCTTGGAGATAGGAATTCTATTATCTTGGTTTGGTGCTCCTTCAATTAGCACCTTAATCTTTGAATCAATTTCTGGGATCTCGCTATATTCAAATTCATTAATAGAAATAAAGCCATCATTTTTGAAGCCAATATCCACTACCACTTCCTGGTCATTAATTCCCACGACTGTACCTTCAATAATATCCCCTCGTTTAAATTGAGGTATGCTCTCGTCAATTCCTTGAAGAAGCTCTTGATTTAGACGATCTGTTTCCTCTCTTGATGGAGTTGAAGTTGAGGTGATAGGAATATCTTGCTTTAGTCCCATATCCGGAATAGGCGGAGAATAATCTTCTGTTACATTATTTTTCTCCTCTTCTTCTCGGGTTAAATTTGTTTCTGTGTTTTTCTCAAGCACAGTGTCAGCCGGTTTTTCTAATAACTCTGGCATTTCAATAGTCAATTCTGGTTCCGGTTCTGTTGTGGCAGAAATTTCCACCTCAGTTGCCGTTATTTCCTTGTTAGTTTCCGACGGTTCGCTTTCACGAACCAGTAAGTTTTCATCTTTTTTGTCAGTTAAGCCTTGATTGTGATCATGTTCTAACATGATTCCTCCTTATACACTTATACACTGGGATTTCCTCTATCTGCTGAACAGATTGAGGTTCCCCCTTAATTCTAAAAATCTGATTATAAACTTCTACTATAATTTCTTCTGGAGTGGAAGCACCAGCTGCTAAACCTATGGTCTGAGCATCTGTTAATAAATCAGGAGTCAATTCTGACGCTGTCTCAATATGGATACTGCGAGTAACTTTCTGGCATAATTCTTGCAGAACTCGTGTATTAGCACTGTGCTTCCCACCTATGACAATCATTAAGTCACTATTTTCAGCCAGTTGCAAAGCAGCTTCTTGCCGCTGAGTGGTGGCATTGCAAATAGTATTAAATACTCGTAACTCTAATGTATGGGGTAATACTTGATTTACCAATTCCTGAAGATTACTTAGTTTCTGAGTAGTCTGACTAACGATACAGAGAGTTTCCCAGTTTTGAATTTCTGGTTTATCTCCTGGTTTGATGATTCTTGTCTGTTTGCCACCGTAAGAAAATAAAGCTTGAACCTCAGGATGATCAGGATCTCCCATAATCAAAATCGGTAATTCTTTCACCGAAGATACCAGTTCCTGAGCTCTTTTCACATAGGGACAGGTGGCATCAATAATCTTATTACCATTCGCTTTTAAAATTTCCATATCTTCTCTGGCAATGCCATGAGAGCGGATTACAACCTTTTTGCCTTTAAGATTTTTAATGTCGTAACAAACGGAAATCCCTTCCTGTTCAAGTTTTTGCACTATTTGAGGATTGTGAATCAGTTCACCATAAGTGCAAACATTTCCATTAGAATTATGAGCTTCTAAAGTCATTTTAACCGCTCTGCGAACACCAAAACAGAAGCCAGAATGCTCTGCTAAGAACACTTGCATTCTTCCTCCAGTCTGGGAAAGATTATCCGGTAAAGTGTATCCGTTTGTTCTTGTATAGTCATATTACTGGTATCAATTTCTAGGGCATCATCTGCTTTCTTGAGAGGTGCCAAGACACGTTGAGAATCGTTATTATCGCGCTTTATGAGATCGGCTAAAACCTCGGAAAAATCTTTATCTATACCTTTTCGCTGAAGTTCTAGCCATCTTCTCTTAGCTCTAATCTCTGGATTGGCAGTTAAAAAGAACTTAACATCAGCATCAGGAAAAACAAAGGTGCCAATATCCCTTCCATCTATGATTACGCCTCCATTTTCTCCCATTTTTCGCTGAAGTTCTACCATTTTATAACGAACAGCTGGAATGGCAGAAATAGCAGAAGCGAGAGCAGAAATATCATCCGCTCTAATATCTTCTGAGACATCTTCCCCATCCAGAAGAATCCTGTTTTTAGAATTGTTGTTTTCTATCCGAATATCAATATAATCCAGTAAATTCCGGATAGATTCCTCATCATTGATATCAATACCCAGTTTTTTAGCTTTAAGAGCGCAAGCACGATACATAGCTCCGGTATCAATATAAATATAGCCTATTTTTTTTGCCAGAAGCTGAGCTGAGGTGCTTTTCCCTGATGCGGCAGGTCCATCAATAGCAATGATAAGTCCTTTTTTCATTTCTTTTTACCTGAAAAACCATAATTTTTGCTCTCTTTAGGGCGTCAATCTTTTTTATGCTTTCCAGTAAGAACGGGAAAAAATAACTTTCATTGACTTTTAATATTTTTAGCTCCTATATCCCCCTTTCTTACAGACTAATGTCCAGCTTATGTCCAGCTTATGTCCAGCTTATGTCCAACTTATGTCCAGCTTATGTCCAACATCGGATATAAGCTCCACATAGGATAGGGATCAATAAGAGATTAGAAGGGATGAAAGATAGAGAAGGGTTATATTTCAAAGAAAAGCAGATTCCAATTATTGATTAAGGAGCTAATCTATCTTTTAACAAATTAATTATTTAAAAACAAAAGGCATTGAGTAGATAGCTTTTTGATGTTGTTAAGAGTATACTCTTGATAAAATGGGAAAAAACTTAATCTATAAAATTAAAAAATCGTAAACGATATTTATTCTTCCTTTAAATCCCTGGTCATAAGTTGCAAAATAGCTTGTCTGGGGTCTTTATCATAAAAGAGTACTTTATAGACCTGTTCTGTAATAGGCATTTCAATATTTTTCTGGATAGCCAGATTATAAACTGAATGAGTAGTGGCAACTCCTTCTGCAACCATATCCATTGTCTGGACAATCTCCCTTAATTTTCTTCCCTTACCAATCTGAAAACCTACATAACGATTTCGGCTATGTTTTGAAGTGGCAGTAGTAACCAGGTCTCCAAGACCGGATAATCCGAGAAAAGTATCCGGTTTTGCACCACAAGCAACTCCTAATCTTTGAATTTCTACCAAGCCCCGGGTTAACAATGCTCCGATTGTATTATCCCCATATTCCAGACCAGCAATTATTCCTGCTGCAAGTGCAATAACATTTTTAACTGCACCACCTATTTCCACTCCTATCAAATCAGTACAGCGATAGACCCGAAAATAACTATTACTGAAAATATTCTGAAGCTTTTTAAGAAGTTCTGTATCGGAACCTGCAATGACCACAGAGGTTGGTATTTGACGAGCCACCTCTTCTGCATGACTTGGACCAGAAAGAGTGCAAATAAGTTTATGCACTTCTGGTGGTAGTATCTGTTTCAAGATTCCATTAACCATCAATAAAGTTTCTTCCTCAATACCTTTAGCAACATTGATAATAGCAAAAAGTCGGTCAGGATTCCACAACTCTTTCTTGGCATCTTGGGGAATAGATTGTAAGGTTGACCGGATGTATTGAGTTGGAACAGCAAGTATTATTATTTCAGGTTGAAAATGGGCAAGTTGGGAAAAATCACCCGTAAAAGAAATTTCGGAAGGTAGAATAATATCAGGTAAAAGCTGAGGATTAGAATGTGTTTTTATGAGTGTATTAAGAAAATCTTTATTATATTCCCAGAGCAAGATCTCATTTTCATTTTCATAAAGAAGTTTAGCCAGTGCTAGACCCCAACCACCTCCCCCGATAATAGCTATCCTCATATCAGAAACAAGAATTAACTTTTCTTAGCTGAAGATTTACTGGTAGTAGTTTTCTTAGAAGTGGCTTTAGTAGATGCAGTTTTCTTTTTCTCACTAGAAGATTCTTTCCTTTCCCAACTAAAATCTTCATCTTCGTCCTCATCTTCATCCAGTTCATCTTCATCACCTGCCATCCAATCTGGGCAAAAAAGCAGGTCTTCTTTATAATCCCATCCATCAACATTTTCCAGACCAAACTTTTCTAAGATTTCATTTTCCCAAATGGAATAATAGGCAGTTCCATCTTCAACCGCCCAAACCAACACAGGTTCACGATAACGACGGAGTTCAATCTTATAATTTTCAGACAGTTCTATAAACTCCAAAATTTTTTTTGTGTTCTTTTCTTTACGAAATTCCATAACACCTACCTAAAAACTATATTTAGCAGTAAGAGAAAATTTGTTTTCGCTGTATTCTTTAGTTAAACGAATATTCTCCACAGGTGATTCTATATTCCTGAAAGTATGAGTGTAGTCAAGTTTTAAATTCCATTGCTCATTTAAAATGAAATTAAGCGCAGCATTGGTATTATAAATTCTATCTACTCTCTCACCATAACGAGCATCATCAGATTGATAAAATCTCTCTTCATAAGAAAGAGCTAATTCAGGATAAAAAGCCACCCCCTTAGGCTTTGAAGCCAATAAGGGAGTTTTTTTCAAACGAATATCGCTCTTATAAATATCACTCTCATAACTGGCATCTTCTGCATCATGATTGTAGTTATCTAAAAGCCGCCAATGATAGCTTGCTCCCAGACTGAAAGCAGGAAAAGAATAACGAGCCCCCAACCCAAGAGTAGCAGCATTGGCATCATATTCCGTCCAATATTGATTATAAAAATATTCTTCATAGCGACCATGGAACTGGATAGTTGTATTTTTAAAAGGTTTTACATTGAGGTCAGCCCTATAGAGATTGCGTTCATAACTATATTTTTCCGACTCTTCTGTTCCATCGTTATCAATATAGTTTCGCACATAGATGTAGGGATAATAGCCATAAAGAGCAGTAAAATTCCAATAATACCGTTCTACTCTAAAGCGAAAAAGCATATCCTGACGGTGCTTATCAGGATTGGATATATTTTGTGATACTTTTGCGGTTACTGAAGGAATAAATTTCCACCATTGATAGCGAAAAGGATAAGCAAGGTCAGCTTGCAGAGAAATAGTTAAGTCATCAGTAGTATTAACAAAGTCCAGATTCGGATGACCTTGTTTCCAGCGATTTATATCGTAATCAGACAGGTGGAAAACATTATCGGAATAAGTAAGTCCTGTAGATATAGAGACATCCATTTGTGCCTTAAGGGGTGGGTTACTAAACAGAAACAACAAAGCTAGACTCATTATAATAGGTATAATCTTACGATTGGTAGGATGTTTAGATTTATTTTTTGAGGAATCTTTATTTTTATCTCCTTGAGATTCAGGTTTAGAAATTGTGTTCTCTGAGGGAATTATAAACTTATCAGAATTTTCAAAAGAAAAATCAGGCATATTTAACTCTTATTTCTGCTTTAGCAATACCGGTTTGGCAAAAAACATATGGTCTGTTTTAGCCCGGAGTTCATATTCCACCGTTCCACTATTGGCAGGTAAATCAATTTTTTTACCTAAGGAAAGATAGTTTACTCCAGTAGCTTTGTATTTTGTACTTCGCTGAAGCGTAAACTCATAAATATCAACCAATTCGCCATTACGATAAAGTTCAAAAACAGGCAGTTTATTATTATGTAATCGCGCACGCACATAAACTATCGCATTACGACCATTATTTAATGTAAACTTGAAACTCTGAGAGGAATTAAAGGTATAATACTGGCTTTCTGTATTGTTATGAGAAATATTAATAATTCCACCATGTGCTTTTACTACCAGATTAGGTGGTTTGGAGCTTTTTGGTTTGGGAGTTGGAGCAGGAGTATAGAAAGGTCTAAAATATATGCTTCGTTCATAACACAGCAACTCCATTTTAGAAGCCCCCTCAGGAACGGAAATGGTTATCTCATCATAAATATAGAAGCCGTCAAGCTGCTCTTTTAAACTGAGGTCGTAGGTTTTTTTATCTTTCCCAAAGATAATAATAACCTGAGGTTTACGCACCTTGGCTACGGAAAAAGAACGCAAATAAATGGTAGAAATGCCTTCCACATTAAGAAACATAGATTTTTCTGGAAGAGAACGATAATACCAGTAGTTTCCTTCCTCAGTTTTTAGTAAACGACGGTTACCTGGATTTTCAAAATTAAGTGGTTTAACTTTAGCAACTGCGAATGTTATTCCTAAAACTATTGCTATACTAACAAAAAAGCGTTTTAACATTACTGCTCCTATTTACAATTCTTCATCAGGGTCCACTATATTAGCCATAAATCTTCGGTCATTACGGTCCAGAATAATCACTGCTACTAAAGCAGCTATGAGAATGGCTAAGCAAACAGCAGCTACGGTAACATTATGTTTTTTTACACTAAAAGCAGGACCGACTCCAGGTTGGGGCATTTGACCTGAGTTATTTTCCAGATGGTATTTTTTAATCCAGCGTTGGATATGCTGAACATTGAATACGGGAACACCTTTTTTTGCCATAACCATCATAATACCTTCAGGGTCATATTCACCTTCAGCTAATTTAGGATTCAAGCCTTCAACCATCTGATTAGCATTTGGTTCACTTCCCACATTAGCTAGTCCCCTACCGATATTTACAAAGAGTTTATACCGTTCTCCTTCAGGTAGCATCTGGTCATAGGCAATTTCTCTTGCCTTAACATTATCCTCTAAAGTAGTACCAAATAAGGGACTTACTCCATTTCTTGCCATCGCCTGAAGCATAGCTTTAATTCCCTCATCAGAAAGACCTACTCCAAGGTCATCTTTGCCTCCTAAAGATGCATAAGAAGAACCAAAATCTATCATACCTTTACGACGAAGAACAGCTTCCATATCCAACCAGGTAAATTCTTCCTGATTTGCACCATAAGACGCTGAAGAGAGAGAAACAATGATGGCAGGTTTTAGTTTCATCACCTTAATTGCAGCATAAAGTGCCAGATTGATACCTGGATTAGAACCTGTTATTCCAACTGCAATATAATCTCCTTCTTTCAAGCCCTGTTTGGTGAATTCTTCCACAAATATTGCAGCTAAATTAGGATTCAGAGCAGCTTGCTTTTCGGATAAAAGACCACGGTCTGTAGTGATAGTTGTCCTTGCCTTGCCAATAAGTCCGGTCTGCAAAGGGTCATTTATAGGGTCAATTGGCAAACCAAGTCTTTGAATTTCTGCTTTGAGAGTATCCATAAAAGCTAGCATCTCTTTAGCTGCAGCGACTTTCAAATCATAATTTTGACTTTTGATATCTACATAACTGTTACTGGCAATTAGATAAAGTACAACACTGAGGAAAAATAAGAGGGTTAAGGATCTACCGGATTTAAGTGAAGGACGATACATCTTACACCTCTCCCTGAAAAACAACCATTAAAATAAGGCGTACCAGAATTGCGGCAATTCCAAGCGAGGTTATCGTTTTCCAGAATCCCTGTCTTTCAAACCAGTTTGCAATCAGACCAGGAATGATATATCCTATAGATTGGAGTTGATAGGTGTAGATTGTAACATTTTGATATACTAAAAGTCGTGAAGCCCAGCCCAGAATGAATCCTACCAGGATACTAAGTACCATCCTTCTTTTCCCATATAAAAGAGTAAATTGACTAATTATACGGATAATAGCCCAGGTAAGCAAACTCACTATGATAGTGCCTAAAATCTGCATTGGACGATCCAGATACATAGCAATGTACCCTGGAACAACTATCCCGCCTGCTGAAGCACCTAAAAACTCACTAAAGATAAGGCTAATAATAACACCTAGACCTACTGCTGCCTGAATTATTGATTCAACCACTTTAAATCCTCATAATGCTGTTTAGATTTATGCTTGAAATATGCCACTATCTGACTGCCATACTTGATTCTTCCTGCGATGTTGCCTATTCCTAGAATATGAGCTTCATTCTTAGTTATTTCCAGCACTTTATCATAAACTAGCTCCGGTGAAGGTTCTCCTAAAGGAATAATCTTTTCATTTGGTATTCCGATATGATAAGCATAAGCAGCAACTTTCTCAGGAAGCTCACCGGTCAATAATATATAAGAGAAATCCAATTTACTGACTGCTTCTAAAAGCTGTTGAGAGCGGAAATATCTATCAGCACGGCTATTCAGAATAATAATCTTTTCTGCATTCTCTAAGTGACCGATGATCATATTAATGATACGAGCAGTAGAATCAGGATCATTAGCGGCAAAAATATTATAAAAATAAAGGGTTTTCCCTTCATCATATATGACATACTTTTTCAAAGCACCCGGATCAGGATGAGAATTTTGCATCCCTTCCAGAGCTATATTACGAGGAACCCCCAGTTCCGCACAAACTGCCAGAGCTAACTGGACATTTTCTGCATGTTCTATGTAGTTAAAGTTAGAAAGCTCTTCTTGAGTTACATCTATAGGTCTTATTTGATATATCTTACAATTACGCTTTTTGGCTACTTTCTTTAATAGAGGAAAATACTTATCTTCTGCCGTATAGCATATCCCATTAGGAGGTATGGTATTGGATAAGGACATTGCTACGCTTTCTTCAGTTGGACCCATCACATCCAGATGGTCTGGACGGCAATTGGTTATTACACTTACCGTACTACGAACAAATTTTCTTTCTGTTATCCATTGATAAGCCGGATTAACTGCCATACATTCTATCACTATTGAATCAGGTTGTTCTTTAGCTGCATAACGGAAAATATATTTCTGCTCTATAATATTAGCTCCCATTAAACGGATTATAGCAGCTTCTCTTCCATCAGGAAGTATAACTCTGGGAGTAGTTCCGGTAGTTTTTGCAATTGTTCTTTTCCCGCCAGCACGAAGTCCTGCAGCAATGAGACGGGTAACACTGGATTTACCCCGGGTGCCATTGACATGAATCCGGATAGGGATAGAATTGACATATCTCTGATGCCGCCAGTATTCATAAATCCAATATCCTACCAGTAGCACAGTTACAACTATCAGAACATTCATCTATTTCCTCTTGTTATTTACATCTCTAAAGTGGAAAAACTCTATTTTCTCTCTTTATATTTATCAATGCAAAATCTATTCCACCCTCTCCATTTTCTACTTTACAATAGAAAAAAGATCTATTACAAAGAAAATTTTTATTGGATTTTAGGCAATCTTTTCTTTATTTTACAGCTGAAAAATATGGAAATTGAATTATAAGGAGAAAATATCTAGGTTAAAAAGATACAGTGGGGAATGCCGGGCGGCATCCCCACTGTTCGGAGGGCATTCTATGTAGGGTCTGTAGGCTATTATCACCTAAAAATATATTGTTAATTATGTCAAGGAAAATTTATGTTTTGTTTTTCAACTTTGCCTGTTGATAAATTTCAACAAACCTTAATCAAGGACTAATATCTTATGTATCAAGGTCTTATCCTTACAAGTCCATTTCAAGAAATAAATACCGGAATCTACTGTTCTACCATTCTTATCTTTGCCATTCCATTGATATTTAGCATATTCGGGAGATATTTCCGCAGCAGAAAGGCAATTAATTAGCTGGCCTCTACTGTTGAATATTTTCAACATACTAAGTTCACTGTTTATATTCTTACTTATTATGTTTAGAGAAATATTTTTCTGCGGGAAATAAGGATTAGGATAAGCATATAATTCAGGTTTTTGAGCAGAGGGGACCGTATCATCCTGGGTTTCTGTATGCTTTATAGGAATGTTAAGCCATTCTCCTAACCAGGGATAACAGGCAATATTACAGGGATTGGCATTGTCTCTGGCTTCAATCTGATAATGGAAAACCTCATCTTCTTTATTGAAGGATAGATCCAAGGTAATAGTCCAGTAATCTGGTTGCACCTCAGGTTGATAATTCATCGCCAATTCTGTTATTTCTCCCTCATCTACTTTATACCGATAAATCACACTGCTAACCTCTATATTATCAGTAATTACAGCAGAAAAAGTATGTTCTCCATTCTCAATAGAAGTTGGTGGATTATGATAGATTATAGGAGCTTCTGTATCTGGAGCACAGACAAATAAATGAGGTTCTAGCGCAGCAAAGACAGGATGATTTCTAGATCGTCCCGATTGATCTGCTGCATGGATAAAATAGCGAATAGTATCACCTGGTGCACAAGCAGGTAACATTGTCACATACATATTTCCCGAACTCTGATTCATAAAAGCATTTTGCCAGGAACCCTGATTAACTTTATAACAAACAAAGACTGAATCCGGGTAGAGAGCTTGTCCACTATGAGCAATTATATCAGCATCTATTTGCCAATCTGAATATTTAGCATAAGTTCCAAAATAGGGAGAATGAACAATATCCAGCATATTCTTATCCGGAATCTCATGAGTTCTGCAATGCAAAGCATCAGTAGATTCCCAGGGTGCATTACCGGAAGCTGTAACACCGATTACTTCATAACCTGGCATTGCATCACGGTATGCTTGAAGAGCAGCTGCGTCGTAACTGCTATTCATAATAGGAACAAACACTCTATTATTAAGAATCAAGGAATTGGTGTAGGGCTGATTTTGTGGCGTATTAACTCTGTAAACCTTGTAAGGATAGCCCCAGGCACACATAGTAGAAGCAAAATAACTGGCAACCTGTTCCAATGCATTATATTGAGGATGTGTTGCAGGAACACTACGAATCAGGACTTTATCCGGAGCTAAATATTTGCCCCAGCAGTCAATATGGTCAATATAAGTATTATTGGGATCTGCTACCACATAGTAATTTTCTATGCCCAAATAATTATGCATTTTATTGTAAATCTCCTGATGAGTTAAGGAAGGATTTTCCGAATAGACTAAGGAGGTTTGAGCAGCAGTATTTATCCCATCATTCATATAGTTTCCTCCAGTCTGAATCAAATTCATACCATAATATGGGAGTTCTTGCTGAGTAGCAAATATTTGTGGAATGAGATTGTCATTGGGACGAGGACGATTATATGAAAAATCCACTACTCCCAATTCATCATTCCCATCAAAAATAAACCAGGGTCCATAATCTCTTGTCCAATAAGAATCTGTGGCTGCTAGCATAAAGCTTACTCTATCCATATTAACACCGGCATTAACAAATGCATTAGTTGCTGCATTCTGCAATGAAGAAGAGGCAACTAAACATATTATCTCTGCAGTATCAGCTAATTGAGCAACCAGTGAAAGCGGAATTCCCAGAGGATATCTAATCAGGACATAAGAAGAAGGTTCAAATTCTGCAACCGGACGTACTGGAGCAATAGGTGGGGGTGTTTCAGTAAAGCGATTGAAATCTCCATCCCATTGTTCATATGGATATTGATGTGCCAGAACCAAAACTGGCATCAAAGTCAAGTAAAGGATTATTATAATATAAGTTACGGCTTTGGGCATTACGATATCTCCATATTCAAGTAAGCTACTCTATTTTATATATACAATTTTTATACCGAAAATAGAGAAATCTTTTTTTGTCCACTAAATAAAATAATGCTAAACTTCAGTATACAATCTTTTATATGGAAGTGAAACATCTTCTGCTAAGTATTTAGGAAAAAGGAAATAGAGCAGTCGGAATCCCTCTTGTTATAAACTTTCTCTTGTCATATATTATCCAGATATAATAATTGTCTTTAGTTATTAATTTACATCAATTCAATAAATTGGAGACAGGGATGAAGAAAAAGGATAAACTCGCTCAGCATTCAATTCACGAATTGATGCACACTGATTTTATTGCCCTGAATCAGGATCAAAGCGTTGGAGAAGCTCTGGAACAGATTCGTCAATGTTCTGGAGAACCGAGGATAATATATTTTTATGTGGTTAATGCAGAAGGTGTGTTAACCGGGGTTGTTTCCACCAGACAGTTACTAATATCGCCAGTAGATACTAAAATCTCAGAGATAATGGATACCAGGGTTCATTATTTAAAAGAACATGTTAACTTAATGGATGTTTTGAATGATTTTATGACGCATAAATATCTGGCATTACCTGTAGTAAATGAGAAAAAGCAACTCATTGGCGTGGTAGATGTGAGTGTATTCACTGAAAATATATCGGACATTTTAGAAAGGGAAAATTCCGATGCAGTATTTGAGACCATCGGATTTAGAATTTACCAGATTAAGGGGGCATCTCCTTTCAAAGCTTTTCGTTATCGTTTCCCCTGGTTAATTGCTACCATCACTAGTGGAGTTCTTTGTGCTTTAATGTCTTCCAGATTTGAAAATGTCCTGGCTTCCAGTATCATTCTTTCTTTCTTTTTAACCCTCGTTCTGGGTCTGGGAGAAAGCGTAAGTATGCAATCTATGACTGTCACTATCCAGGCTTTAAGAGTGCAACATCCAACTATTAAATGGTTCAGTAAGGAAATAATTAAAGAATTTGGCACGGCTATATTGCTGGGTTTAGTAAGCGGATCAGCTGTAGCTGCTTCTGTTTTAATCTGGAAGAGAGATGTCAGTGCAGCTCTTGTGATTGGCGGTTCTTTAGTTTTTACTCTTACTGCTGCCTGTCTTATTGGACTGATAATTCCTACCACTTTACATGCTTTAAAGCTTGATCCCAAGGTTTCAGCTGGGCCCTTAACGCTTGGCATAGCTGATATTATAACCGTATTAACTTATTTAACCTTTGCCTCAATAGTGCTTTAAAAAGACAGCTAATTGGGTCTTATTCTCCCTTAGAATATAATAATAGTGTTTATTCAGATGAAAAAACTTATATATCTTAAAATACCAATATCTTCCACCTTTAATTTACTTAAAATAGGCAAAAATAAGCCTTAAGATATTGATTGACAGAAAGGTTTATCAGAAATATAATGTTTTAATAAGGTAAAAAGTATGAGTAAAAAACATTATGAAATTGTAAAAGAACTTGACCCAGCAGAAGTGAAAAATGTGCCCGAAGTGCATAAAAAGCATTATTTAAAGCTGGGATACAAACCCTATAGAATGGGAGATGGTAGAATAAAATGGTTGACCGATACAGAAAAGGCTTATACGGGAACTAAGACTGTCTTAAGATCTTTCCATTTGAAAAAGACCCCTACCGTAAGTCATAAAAGCTCAAAACATAAAAGGAGACGCCGTAATAGATTTTATGCCTTTATTTCGGATAACTGGTTTATTTTTGTTATGATTGGTATTGCTATCATTATATATTTATTTTTTATGTTTAATAAATAACCACCTAGGAATAGAGAAATGAGAATTCTACTTACTAATGATGATGGAATTAATGCCTTAGGCTTGAGAATGTTAGCTGAATATCTGAGAAAAGCAGGACATCAAGTTATTATTGTTGCACCAGATAGAGAACGCAGTGCATCTTCGCATTCCATATCTTTGAAAAAGAATCTGAGATTGACCAGAATTAAAGAGGATGATTATTGTGTGGATGGCACACCTGTGGATTGTATTGTAGTGGCTACGCAAAAGATGTTAATTCATCCTGTAGATTTAGTAATTTCAGGGATAAATGCAGGACAGAATATGGGGGAGGATGTTCTCTATTCTGGGACCGTTGCTGCAGCTTTAGAAGCTGGTCTTTTTGGTTACAAAGCTATAGCTATATCAATTAACTCCTATCAGAATCAAAATTTTGATGTGCCAGCAAGCTGGATAGTTAAACTTCTGGATTTAGGTTTGGATAATTTAATTCCGGAAAATGGAATATTAAATCTAAACTTCCCTAATGTATCATCTGAAGAATTAAGAGGAATAAGGCTCACTCGCACTGGTCACAGAAGATACTATAATTTTATCCATATTATTGAAGAGCTGGATGATGGCTTTATCTATAGAATTGGAGGTGAAGCTCCTACCTGGGAAATTGAGACCGGCACAGATGCGGAAGCAATAAAGGAAAACTACATTTCTATCACGCCCTTAGGATTGAGTTTAACCCGCGGAGATGCTTTTCCTTCCATTTTACAGTGGTTAGAAAACAACAATTTACTACAGTTTGAGATAAGCGATGCGCTTTGAAGATCAGCGGGCACTCTTAGTGCAAGAATTAACGCAAGAAGGCATTACCGATGAAAGAGTGCTTAATGCCTTCAGAAAAGTGCCCCGTGAACTTTTTGTTTCTCCTCAATATCTGGAATATGCATACCGAAATCAACCTCTACCTATAGATTGTTATCAAACTATATCGCAACCTTTGATGATTGCCATTATGCTCCAATATCTTGAATTAAATCCCGAAGATATCGTCCTGGAAATCGGTACCGGAAGTGGTTATCAGACAGCTTTACTCGCAGAGCTGGCAAAAGAAGTGTGCACAATAGAACGAATTGAAACTCTTTCTTTGAAAGCGCAAGAACTTCTAAAAAATCTGGGTTATAAAAATATCCATTTCCGCATTGGTGATGGAACACAAGGATGGCAAAAAGCTTATCCTCCATATAAAGAGTTCAATAAAATCATCGTAAGTGCTGCAGCAAGAGAGATCCCTCCAAAATTAAAGGAACAATTAGCTGACCAGGGAATTATGGTGATTCCAGTCGGAACAGGGTATTATCAAATACTTCACCGGGTGGTTAGAGATAAGGACCGCTTTATTATCACAAAACATGGTGGCTGCACTTTTGTCCCACTAGTCAGCACCTGAGGAGAAAACAGTGGCAAATTGCTTACAAGTTTGGTTTAAAAAGATTTTTCAACGCAAAGAAGTGCACACGGAATTGCAAAAATATCCTCTCTTTAAAAATCTTAATAGCAAAGAACTCCAGTTTGTCTATAATTGTATACATAGCAGAGAATTCAAAGCCGGAGAGACCATATTTGAAGAGGGTTTTCCACTAGAAGTAATCTATTTTATTGAATCGGGAGAAGTGGAACTGAGCAGCAGTAAAGAACCTGACGCCAAGCTCATTGTCAAAGACAATGAAGCTTTTGGTTTGATAGATTTCTTCAGCGGACAAAAAAGAAGAATGACGGCAAAAGCTATTTCTGATACCACTCTTTTAGCTATAACAGAAAGTGATTTTAAGGAATTAATAAATCGTCTACCTTCCCTGGGAACTAAGATTTTATGGTCTTGCTGTCAACTTATGGCAAAGACCATTCAGGATAAATCGCAAGTGTATTATTGATGAACTGGAATAGAATTATCTTCATACTTCTGCTTTTGACCCTGATTGTATTAGGTATAATATTTTATTCTCCCATCTTTATCTATCTTATTATATCCATTATAGTTGCCTATATTTTTGACCCTATCGTCAGCTGGTTAGAATTTAAAGGTATGGCAAGATGGATAGCTATTTTATGTGTCTATGCCGTGATAGCAGGATTAATCGCCTGGCTGGTAATAACTTATATCCCAAGGTTAATAGAACAGGGAAATCAATTAATTAAGTTTATTAGTAGGTCCGATGTTCCTCTAGACCAAGCTATTGTTCAATTACCTCTAATCCATTCTATCTATGAATTTATCTTGAAAGTAGATCAGACCATACCACAATTGAATTTACTGCCTCAATTTAACCAACTTATTGAACTAGGAGTGCAAAAATTGGGAGAGCTACCACAAATACTACTCTCCAATTTCCAATCCATCATAAGTACGGTAGCATTAGTTTTCACCATACCTTTTTTCAGTTATTTTCTTTTGAAAGACAAAAGAAAAATTCGGCAAGCACTTGTAAGTTTAGCACCTAATAAATATTTTGAACTTACCTTAATCCTTTTTAATAAGGTAGATGAAAACATCGGAACTTATCTCCGAGCTATATTATTGGAGATGATAAATGTGGGAATATTATCTACTATAGCTCTCACTATTGTAGGTGTCCCTTATTCTATCGTGATAGGTGCTATAGCTGGTCTATTAAATATTATACCTTATCTGGGACCCTGGATAGGAGGATTTGTGGCAGGTTTTGTAATATTGGTAAGTGGCTTGCCACCTATAATGATTGTCTGGATGGCTTTAGCAATATTAATTGTACAATTTTTGGACAACTACATTTTCTATCCACTAATTGTGGGTAGAACTATTCGTATGCATCCTCTGGTAGTTTTATTGACTGTAGTTGCAGGAAGTTATTTTGGTGGTGTAGTCTGGATGTTAATTTCTGTTCCCTTAATCTATATGATTTATAGTTTGATAATGGCATTACATAAAAATCTAAAGGAATTTCGTATAATCTAAATAAATGAGGTTTAAATGAGTTTATTTGACAAATGTTATAATTATCAAGATGCTAGAATAGCAATGGCAGAGGGATACTATCCCTATTTCCGGGAAATTACAACGGAACAAGGAACTGAAGTTATCTGCAACGGCAAAAAAATGCTAATGCTTGGCTCTAACAGTTATCTCGGGTTGACTACTCATCCAAAAGTGAAAGAAGCAGCTATTGAAGCAATTAAAAAATATGGTAGTGGCTGTGCTGGCTCCAGATTTCTAAATGGGACTCTGGATATCCACATTGAGCTGGAGGAGAAACTGGCTCAGCTTGTGGGAAAAGAGGCAGCTATAGTTTATCCAACAGGATATCAAGCAAATCTAGGCTGCATTTCTGCTATTGTAAATAAAAATGATTTTATGATTACAGATAAATATGACCATGCTTCTATAATTGATGGTTGTCTGCTTTCTCAGGGCACTATGATTCGTTTTAATCACAATGATATGGCTTCCTTAGAACGAGCTTTGCAGAAAGCTAATAGCAATAACTGTCTAATAATTGTAGATGGTATCTTCTCAATGGAAGGAGATATTGCCAATCTTCCGGAGATTGATAGGTTAGCTAAAAAATATGGCGCTGCAGTAATGGTGGATGAAGCTCATTCATTAGGAGTGTTAGGAGATAAGGGTTCTGGAACAGCAGCACATTTTGGCTTGACTAAAGAGACCGATATTATTATGGGTACTTTTAGTAAATCTCTGGCTTCGGTAGGTGGATTTATCGCCGCAGATGAAGTTATTATCCATTATCTTAAGCATAAATCTCGCGCTTTAATCTTTTCTGCATCACTGCCTCCGGCTTCTACTGCCAGTGTGTTAACCGCAGTAAACATTATGGAAGAGGAACCAGAAAGGATTGCACGTCTCTGGGAAATAACTAATTATATGCTGAAAGAATTTAAAGCTATGGGATATAATACGGGAACATCCTGCACTCCAGTTATACCACTTCATGTGGGTTCAATGGAAGTAGCTTTCAAACTCTGGAAAAGATTAGGCGAAGAAGGAGTCTTTATTAATCCTGTAGTTCCGCCAGCAGTACCTCCAAATTCCTGCCTTATCCGCTGTTCTTTTATGGCTACCCATACCAATGAACAACTTGATTTTGCGCTGGATAAGTTCCGCACTCTGGGTAAGGAACTTGGAGTGATTTAATTTGATAAATATTATACAATAAAGGGAGGAATAAATGGCAAGCAAAAGCAGTGCCAGATATTATGGCAGCTTTAAAGAGTTGTCTCCGATTCGCGCCATTGCGGAGACCCTGATGAATTCGCATAATGTGCGTAAAGTAGATATCAGAGAAGCTTATGAAATGGCTAAAAAACAACCCGGTGTGACGGTTACAGATTTACCTATGTATCCTGAATTTGTCAAACTACATCATCTACCCTCAGATGCAAAAGTCCTGGACGATTGTCATGGAAATATCATAGGAAGAACTGCTATGGCTCGTAGATTCTATAATCGTTTAGCTCCTGCACAAAAAAATAAGGTAGAAGCAGACCTGCGAGAAGCAGTGTGGCAAATGCAGCATTATCCTTTAATTAAAACTGAAGCGGTGCTAGGAATGGACCCTGACCTTATGCTCAAGGCTACTTTTATTACCACTGAAACTGATGTGGCAAATCTTTTCTTCTGGTTACTCAATTTTGCCCCTTATGAGCAATTGGAGGAACAGTACAGAAACAGTCCCCAACACCCTATTCAAGATATCATTATTGTAGCTTTTAATGAATGGACCTGCGATGACCCCTTCTACAATAATGTGGGAGCTCCCCAATTAGCTCTGGTAGATGAAAAGCATAATGTCATTTTCAATCTGGGAATGCGTTACTTTGGAGAAAGAAAAAAAGGGACTTTAACTCTTGCCTGGACCTCTGGAATCAGAATTGGAATGGCTGCCTGTCACGGTGGTATCAAGGAATTGGATTTCACCACTTGTAAAGACCCACAATATCATAAACTCGGAAAACGCTCTATAGCTTTTTATGGACTTTCAGGAACAGGAAAATCTTCTCATACTAATAGCCACGATAATGCCGGAACTCTGCCCGAGGGAGTAAGCAAGGTTGTGCTACATGACGATGCTTTCCAAATTGACTTAGAAAACAAAGTCTGTCGTGTATGGGAGCCTACTCTCTTTGATAAAACCGATAGCCGTACACCAGATCACCCCGATTGGAAATACACTCTGGCAGTAATGAATCATATGGTAGCCGAGATTGATGGCAAGCATATTCCTGTAGGACTGGATGTACGCAATCCAAATGGTAGAGCTTTGCTGGACCGTGATTTATTGGGTAAATATGTTAATCGTTGTGCTTTTCCCAAAGCATTGGTCTGGTTGATGAAAGATTCCACCCTTCCTCCTATCGTTAAATTTACCGATAAATACCTGGCAATTGCTATGGGAGCAGCTCTAATGACTCAACGCAGTAGGGCTGAAAATGTGCCTGAAGAGGAATTGCAAAAGCTTGTGTTTGAACCTTTTGCCAATCCTTTCCGGGTTTATGAACTTTATCGGGATGTGGAAGCATTCCTTAAAGTGGCTGATACAGGCGCTGAATTCTACTGTTTCAACTCACGCGGATACTGGAAAGAATCAGATGATATTCTGGAACCTATTCCTTTAAAAACTTCGCTAACCCTTCAGACCGCCGTTTTAATGGATCAACTGGAGTGGGAACCCTGGAGCATAATGCCCGGTGCAGCTATACCTACCCGCGATAGTATAGAAAAAATCCTGCCTGGCTATTACGAACTTTATAATCCCAATAATCGCTTGAACTTGGATAAATATTATGCCCTCCTAAAAAATAGATTCCAGCAAAGAATGGACTTCTTGACAAATAGCGACCTGCAGGAAAAACCCAATTTACAAAAACTTATCGTGGATGCCCTTAAATTAAACATTTAAGAATAATTGACTATAAACAAATAAAACCCGGTTTATCACCGGGTTTTATTTTTTATCTAGCTCTCTTTAATCTCTTCAGACCATTATACACTCAAAAGAGTAAAAATAATTCCCCTCTTCTAGAGGGGTGTCTCGTAGAGACAGGGTATTATATTCCCCTTTTATAAAGGGGTGTCTCGCAGAGACAGGGTATTATATTCCCCTTTTATAGAGGGGTGTCTCGTAGAGACAGGGTATTTTATTCCCCTCTTATAGAGGGGTGTCTCGCAGAGACAGGGTATTTTATTCCCCTTTTATAAAGGGGTGTTCTGCAAGGACGGGGTATTATATTCCCCTTTTATAAAGGGGTGTCCTGCAAGGACGGGGTATTAT
>DFOM01000061.1 GCA_002376725.1 Cloacimonetes bacterium UBA3541
GAATAGATGAAAGCTGGTACCTCATGATGCAAAGGGGGACCTTTGCATACCAGACCCTTTGCATACCCTTACGGTGTGTAGTAGTAAGGGTGTGTAAATGTCCCCATCTGCACAAGCCTCGTAGAGGCTTTCTAAAACGTAATTTTAAGTACAAGAAGTTATACCGCGTTAATAATACCTTGAATAGATGAAAACTGATACCGCATTATGCAAAGGGGGACCTTTGCATTCCGGGACCTTTACATACCGGGACCTTTACATACCGGGACCTTTGCATTCCGGGACCTTTGCATTCCGGGACCTTTACATACCAGAACCTTTTTATACTAGGACCTTTACATACCGTTACAGATCTAGATTACTTCAAATATATGGACTTTTTATATATTAACTCAAATCTGTTTTTCCGACTTTTTAATAGAATAAAAAGCATTATAAAATGAACACACTTTTTTAATTATAGGGAACAGAATTGAGCAATTTAAAGAGAGAGAAAGAGACATATTATGCCATTATTGCTTGTGACAGTGGGAGATGCAAAGTAATAAACGCTTAATTGACTCTCTCTTAGCTCTTTGTTGACGAAAGAGTCAAGAGAGAGTAAGGAAAGAGATGAGTGTTAGGAGAAAATAGGGTAATATTATCCAATTGCTTTAATCCCAGTATGAAAAGAGATAATAGTGGGAAAATCAGTCAAAGGAAAGGAAATTAAGTTTTTTGGGGTATGAATTACTTTGCAGTATGATAAGAGATAATAGTGGTAAAATCAGTCAAAGGTGAAGTAATCAAGTTTTTTGGGTTATGAATTACTTCGCAGTTGATTTTTATCAGGAATAAATTTAACTAGTTCCTAGTAATAAATTTAATTATATTTATTTAGTAGATTTAATAGTTTTTCTTTTCGTATTTGTAAGTTAAAACGGTTTTTAATACTTTCGGATATCTCTTTTCGGTCAACTTCACTTTGAAGAGCAAGGTCTAATGCTTTTTCCAATCCCTGGGGATCTCGTTGGTCTATAATATAGCCATATTTATCAATGATAGTAGGGATTCCAGCCACTTTTGAGCCAACTGGAATGCAACCAGCCAGCATAGCTTCCATAAGAGAATTGGGCATTCCTTCCGAGATAGAAGGTTGAGCATAGACAGAGCTAATATTTAAAAGGCTAATAAATTCATTTTGAGGTAGATATGGATAGATGGTAATATTAGGTAAATGTTCCAAGTGATAGGTTTTATTTAGTTCAGCCAGCCATTTTTTATTAATTCCTACAAAGACGAAACTCAAATCGGGTCTATGTTTAGCGATTTCAGTTAATAAATCAAAACCTTTGTTATAGAAGTCCTGTAACCGGGGAGTAGAACCAGCCGTAACAATCTGTCGTAATCTCTGTTCAGAGATAATTAAGGGAGTAGAAATAGTTACTGCATTGAAAATAACGGTAGCTGGTGTTTTTAATCCAGGGATTAAATTATAGATGCCATCTTTATGTCCTTCAGGTTTGTAATAGGTGTTATTAGAAGAAAGAAGAGCAGAATGATTAGCAATAATATGAGTGCAGTTTTTTAAAGCGATTTTTGCACACAAACTACGAACTGTTGAACAATATACTCCCATCCTTAGTTCTTGATATTTAACCGCATCATAACCACCAATAAAAATGAAACTGGGGATTTTTTTCCATTTAGAAAGTAGGACAATAGGAGCAGAATGATAATCGGCAAACCAGATGAGCACTTTTTGATAACGATGATCAAAAATGAGTGTAAGAATAGCTTTTAAAATCCCTTTGAAATATCTTGTTTTGGAGATATCCTGGTCCAGATAGAGAGTTGTAACTTCATAAGCACTTTGAAGAATTTCTTCATCTACTTTCATAAAGGAAGAATGCGTAGGAAGAATCAAAAGAAGCTTATCTTTCATTATGATTGTCCATTTAGAGATTGATGGGAGGTATAAAACTTATTAGTATTAACATTAGTTAAGGTCTGTTCAAAGACCTCTGCCAATTTTTTGGTTAATCTCCGTCGTTCAAAGCTATGAATATAATCCCAATTTGGCTGAACAGTAAGTTTTCCTTCTTGCCAGTTCTTATATAAATTAACCAATGAGCTGGCAATTTCATCAGGATTTTCGTTATCTGCAATAAATGCCAGTCCACTTGATTTAAGAATATCTGCGGCAATACCCTGAGGATTGATCACTGCCCAAATAGGTTTTCCACTTCTCATATACTCAAATATTTTTCCGGTAGATATAGCATCACTTTTAGGTCCTGAACCTATAAATAACCAGAGGACATCAGCTTGACTCATAACCTGGGGAACTTGAGAATGAGGTAAATAAGGATGAAGATTCACCATCTTTTCCAGGATTTTATTGTTTTCAAAGCCATTAAACACGAAAGAGCGATAATTTGGTCCATAGAGATGGATGCTTATTTTATCAGGATTTATTTTTCCCTTTCCAACTAAATCTATTAAAACCTGCCAGACAATTCCGGGTTGACGACGTCCGTATAAACTTCCAATATAAACTAACTGAAGCTTATCTTTTTCAGTTTCACGAGGAGGAAAAACTTTCTGAAAATCCTTTTCATCATAACCATTAGTAATAACCACAAAATGCTCTGCACTGAGATCAGGATGAAGAGAGAGAAAATTGTTTTTTATTGCTTCATTTGCCACGATAATTTTGTCAGCTTTAGAAAGGACCTGGTGCTCCAGATTGACTTCATATTTTCTAAATGATTCTGGAGGTGGATTATCCAGACGACTCTGTCCCATACTCCAATCATCTCTAAAATCTACGATGACCGGCAGAGGATATTTTTTCTTCAACCATAAAACATTTAACATAAGAGAAAATGGAGGTCCAGAAATGAAAATGAGGTCTATTTTATGCTTTTTTATTAGTTGCGAAATTTTATAACGCAAAAAAGGAAGAGCGAGGATATCAGCATCAGGTTTAAAGATATGATAATTTAGCCAATTTACCACTTGAGGTAAATTCAAGCCCCAGAAAATTTTGAATAACCAGTGTGCATCCAGAGTGAAGAAATGATGTATCTTTTGCTCTGGTGACACTTCTTTTAAAAGACTGTAATCCTTTGGTTGCTTAATCAGTTTAGGATGAGGAGTTATAACTATGCTATTCCAACCAAACTCAGGTAGATAACGAGTGAATTTTACGCCTCTATGCACTCCAGAGCCACCTATGGGAGGATAATAAAAGACGATATAGAGAACGGTTTTCATTATATTTTATCTTTTTTCTGGTATAGAGTGTAAAGCCAATAAGGATGAGAATGAGATATTATAAGATTAAGTCCATTAATAAGTTTGGTCAAAAGATTGCTTTTATGAAGATATTCAGAACTGCCACATTGCGGACATTTCTGCCTTTTAGGAGGCAGAAACCACTGTCCCTGTTTATGCAATATAGATAACAGAAAAGGATGGATGGTGCGTTCTGGCGGTCCAAAAATGTGATGTTCTAAAAGGATAAAATCAGGGGTTAGAAGTTCATCCAGTTTTGCCAGGTCAAAAGATTGGAGATGACTGTAAACATTTTCGGTGAAACCACATACAGCACAGCGATAGAACTTTTTTTCCAGTTGTTCCTTAAAAGGAACACCAATAATTAAATACTTCTTGCTCACTCTCTTTATTTCTGATATACCTTTTTTTAAAGTGGGGTCATCTAAATGTTCCAGAACTTCATTACAACAAACCAGGTCAAAAGAGCTATCCGGAAAAGGAATAGCATCAATGGAAGCACAGATTTTTGGACATTGCACATATTGCAGAGCTACAGGTGATGGATCAAGGGCAGTAACTTTATAATCTCTGGCTAATTCATTCGTTATGAGACCATTACCACATCCTGCATCCAAAATGGTTTGTACTTTTGAAGGAATCATTTTTTTAATATAGGATAAACGCTCTGAAGAACGACCATCTCTATCATAATTTTCCCAGGTATGTTCAGAAAAATAATCCATTTATCTATTTCCTGAAAGCCTCATTTTTGCTTGATTTAAGAGCTGTTTTATATATTGAATATCATAGGGAAGGATAGCATTTAAGGCTTTGCCAGAAAAATAATAGGAAATTATAAAAATAAGTAAAGCTATGATTTGTAGAACCCAGCTCCTACCAAATATCCAGAGAACAGAAAGACTAATTATAGCTGAAATTACAACCGATAATGCAGTTCTTCCTATTGCTGGTAGGGGAAAGAGTTCCTTTAAATTTAGTTTTAATTTGTTTTTTATCCAGTAAAGGTATATCGTTACAGAGAGCCAGCTAGCAATTATGGTGGCAATAGCAGCTCCAATCATACCTATAAGTTTGACTAACAATATATTTAGGACTAGATTCAAACTTAAGGTAATAATAGAATTTGTCATAATGTATTTAGTTTGCTTCATAACCATAAAGATGATACCATAAGTAGCAATCCGAAGAGGTAAATTTATTAGATACACCTGAAAGATAGGAACAGAAGCTTTATAAGTGCTGGAATAAAGCAAAGTGATCAATGGTTCAGCAAAAATAAGACCTAAGGCACAAAGAGGGAAAATAATGAGAGCATTCTTTCTCACAGAAGCTTTATAAATAGTATAAATTTGATCTGGATTACTGCTAATATGGGGAAGTAATATGGCATTTACAGAATTATTAAGGATTGAAATGAGAGGAAGTTCCACTGCTCCAATAGAAAAGATAGCATATTCTGCAGGAGTGAAAAACCCTGATACGACCAATTTATCAAGTTGTACGGAAAGTATTCCTATTATAGAAGCCAGACCAAGCGGTAAAGAATACTGAAATATCTCTTTATAATAATCTGGGTCAAAGGTCACCTTAGTGAAATATCTTCTCAGATTATATTGAGCATAACCCCATTGCAACAAAGCAGAAAACATAACTCCAATTACAATATAATGCAGATTTCTGGTTATTAAAGCAGTTCCTAAGATGAAAACAAAATCAGTAGCAACACTGATTAAAGTAAAAGTAGCGGTCTTTTTGGGTTGCTTTAATCCCAGCATAATTTGGGAATAGATTTGAGTGATGAACATAAATAAGGGATAGACAGCAAAGATAACAAGAAGGGTATTTAGTTGTGGATTATGAAATATATTAGCTATAAATCCTCTGAGCAAAAATATTGCCAGAGCAAAAATAAAAGCCAGCAGAGTGATAAGATTGACGGTGTGAGTTATAAACTCTTTTTTGCTATCTAGATGTTTCAGTTTCGGAAGAAAATAGAGAACGCTTTGCGGGATACCTAAAAGTAAAAAAGTTGAGAAGGTTGAATAAATAAGGAAAAGCTGACGATAAGAACCTAGCTCAACGGGAAGAAGTATTCGGGCTAGAACTATTCCAATAATAGCTTTGAAGCCAAAACGAATAAATTCTGCGGTGGTAAGAATTCCTGCCTGTTTACTACGGTCTTCGGTCATAAAACCCTTTTTTCTCTATTATATTGGTGTTCAGTCAGTTTCATATCATACTATTGAGAAAGAGGGGAATTTTTATCGGAGTCAGGAAATATATCTTTAACTGTAACATCTGCTGCACCATCTTTCATTCTTAATAACAGTTCTTCTTGCAGAGTTAGCTCTTTTACTGAAGTAATGATATGTTCGCCCTTTTGTACCAGGGCATAACCCTTTTTTAGCATAAGTGTAGGAGATACGCTTTCCAGTTGAATCTGAAGCATTGAGATTCTATTTTCCGTTTCTTTAGCTTTTTTATTCATCTCCGTGGGAAGAGTTAGAATTAATTCATCCAGGTTTTGCTGATACTGATGCAATTTACTTTGCAATAGATATTGCATAGTGTGAAAAGCTTCTACTTGCTTATTGCTATAACGATGAAGCTGTTGTTGCATATTAGAAGCTAAATTAAGAAATTCAATAGAAGCCTGGTCTATGCGTTTTTTATAGTTTTGCCAGATATTTCTGGGATGCAAAGCAGTTAAATTCAATTGCAATTCATTAATCTGATTGTTTATAAGGTATATTTTGTTCTTGCAGCTATTAGTCATTTTTTCTTCTAAGGCTTTGAGAAGGTTGATAATATCAGCACGATTAGGGACTGCTAATTCTGCAGCAGCAGAAGGAGTTGGAGCTCTCAAATCGGCTACAAAATCCGCTATGGTAAAATCTATTTCATGTCCTACAGCTGATATAACTGGAATTTTGGAATCGTAGATAGTTCGGGCTAATTGTTCATCATTAAAGCAAAAAAGATCTTCCTGAGAACCACCTCCTCGGGTAAGAATTATCACATCCACATTATCTATCTCATTAAAATACCTTATTCCTTGAATCAAAGAAGGAGGAGCATCCTCACCTTGAACTAAAGCAGGGAAAACAATAACTTCAACCGGATAACGACGTCTAAGTATATTTAATATATCCTGTAAAGCAGCTCCAGCAGGAGAAGTGACAATTCCAATTCGACGAGGATATTTTGGTAAGGGCTTTTTATGCGATTCTTCAAACAGACCCTCTGCCTGTAACTTCTTCTTTAAAAGCTCAAATTGTCTGGCTAGATTTCCCTTTCCTGCCATTTGCATAGAGTAAACATTAAGATGATAGGTGCTACCTTTTTCATAAATGGTGAGCTTGCCAAAGCATATAACTTCCATTCCCTCTTCCGGCTCAAAATCAAGATAGATATTAGAGTTTCGGAAGAAAGTGCAACGCAAGGTGGCATTTGCATCTTTTAAACTGAAATATATATGGCCAGAAGGATGACGAGTGTAATTACTAATTTCACCACGCACATAAAGCGGTTCTATCTGTGCTTCAATAACCTGCTTCAAATGGGCAGTCACTTCCGAGACACTAAATATGATTAATTCTTCCATAAATAGCCATCAATTAAGCTTTAAAGTATTTGTCAATTCCTGTGGTTTTAATGTAAATATAGCATTTTCTTCACTATAGTATTTTCACCTTGCTTCAATCTGAGGAAATATACTCCAGCGGAAACTCTCTGACCATTAAAATCTTTGCCATCCCAGATTAACTGATTCTTCCCTTCAGGGAATATATCATTGGCGAGAGTCTTTACTTTTTGTCCCCTTATATTGTATACTTCCAGCTTTATTTTTCCTTTATCATCTGCCTGAAATTCTATTCTGACATTATCTTTAAAAGGATTGGGAAATACTGAAATAGGAGTATTCTTGGTAGATTTATTTTTTGTTAAATCAGGGAATCTTTCATAAAGCTTTTCGGTAAATTTAACGGTTATGGATTTTGGATTTTCCTGGGTTCTTACTTGCATCCAGTAATAATTATTTGGATTAGAAATGGAATTATGCGGATCAAAAGCTGTCCAGGCAGTCCATTCAATTAAGCCGACATTATCAAAAAGAGCATAAGCATTTCCAGAACTTGCATTACTGCAGGTTAAGCGAATATCATAATACCAGGCAAATGAAGGGATAGTTAACTCTTTATAGTAGAAAGTCCAATCTGTATTGCCGTTGATATTGGTAGTAAGATATTCATAGCCTATCATTCCACTACTACGAGAATTATAATATCGGATTATAATATTAGCATTGGAAGCATTAATAGTTTTAATCCAGCCATACAAAGTATATTTTTTGGTATTATCATACCACTTACATCTTCTTTTTATGGTGGCAGTTAATGTTTGATTAGGGGAAGGAGAAAGTTTAGCGCTTCTTTCACCATCAAATACATCAGTGGTAGAAAATTCTGGTATATCCCAGAGATTACATCCTTCATCTTCAAAGTTTCCATACCAGATAGTTTCTGCTCCCAGTCGGTATTCTGATTCCAGACAGGGAGTTATATAATCTACCTTACTAATACTTCCGTAACGAGGTAATTTAAAGGGATCAGTAAGATTTCCCTGTCCTGAGACCGGGCTTAGAAACATATTAAATGAATAAGGATGAGAGGTAGTTAAAGCAGAATTAATATCCACTATAACCGATGCAGAAATATCATTGTAATCCACGAGAAGTTTAGTATCTAAATCTGTGCTTCGCATAGCCAGATAATCCAGGATATATTTTCCTAGCTGTCCTGTTGCAGGTTTAGGGATAAAATTATCAATAAAGACAGGTTTAATCAGGAAATTGGAAAATCCATCTCTACTGGCATCAGCATAGAAAATCATTGAGGGCATTGTTTCTGGATAGGTGAGGTCAAAAGCAAAATTACCTAAAGAGTGGGCAATGACTTTACCTTGATAGACCTCTATGCCTTGAATGATATGTGGATGGTGAACTATAACTAAATCTGCTCCGGAATCAATAGCAAAATGACGAATAGCAATATCCCACATATGAGGTACATCGGTTGTAGGATTGTAATCCTCATCTTCATTATCTTCCAGGAAAGGATTTGATTTATCATAGTTGCTTCCCGGAGCTAAGGAATATTCACTTCCTGCATGAAATTCCATTATTTTTAGGTCCGCAACATTTTGTACGGCATAAAGTTGTTGCAGGATGTAATAGGGAGTCATATAAGCAATACCGGGTTTGTTATATCCTGCATTTAAATAAGGTTGAGCATTGTTATATTGTCCTGTTCTATCACTACTAGCAAGAAAAGCGATATTAAGTCCATTACGATTGATGAATGCTGGAGTGTAAGCATCATAGGAATTGATTCCAGCACCGCTATACTCTATTGTATTAGCTGAAAGATTGCCCAGCATTTGATTCAGTCCTGCCCAGCCATAATCCATAGTATGATTGTTAGCAAGACATACCTTATCAATTCCTGCATAAACGAGACCACTTACATTGGCAGGATTTCCACGATAAACTACACTTTTGGTAGGATGAGGAGTTCCTTGATTGGTTAAAACAACTTCCAGATTAGCTACCGTAATATCTGCAGCATTACCTAATAGTTCTCTGGTAGGCTGAAAAATAGCATTCACTCCTAAAGTCGGAATAATTCCTCCAATTGATTCATAACCTCGTGCAAGCATAATATCACCCACAAAATTCATTCTCAAGGGAAATGTATCTGGTCCCGGATCAACATTAATCAGACAAGAAGCTAAACCCCATTTATTGGAATCATCAAGCACTTTTAAGGTAGCACGATAGGGATGATTGTCGGTGACAGTATAGATATGAAAAGGATTGGGATCTGAGCTAGTGAGACTATCTCCAAAATCCCATTGATAGGTAAAAGTATAGCTATCAGGGTCTATTACTTGAGAAGAAAATTGCACTCCTACATCACGAGTTCCTTTTTTTTCAGCACTCTGAAATGTGATTTGATATGAAATAGTAACTGCAGGAGGGATACCTATATCTTCAGTTATATTAAGAATGGAATCTATTAAAAAATTCCGATTGGAGACTCCATCCAGGTCATTTATATACACAAGAGAGCTAATAACGGGAAGATAATCAAAATAGGCATACCAGTCATCAGCAATAGGAAGCTGATATATATTCCAGGTTCCAGCATTGAAAGCACCTTGATAGACTGTAACCCATTCTTCAATATTCAAAGTTTGAGTTCCAGCAAAGGAATAGAAAAGAACATTGTTTCCATCAGAGAATCCCACTCCTTGTATTCTTGCTCCAGTTGAGGTTTTAGCGGCAACCTGAAAAACAGTTCCCGAATCAACCGAGGCAGGATTTATCATTTGCAGCTTCCAGGTATTGCCATACAATCGTAAAGCCCAGGCACTATTATCATATGTATCGGAAGAAGTTAATTCCCAGGCACCTGGATCCTGGTCTTCATTGCTATAGGAGATTAGATTTACATTTCCACTTTCAAAATCTTCTATAGTTTGATAGCGAATATTAGCAGAAAAAGAGGATATAATCAGAGAAAAAAATAAAAAAAGCCAGAGTCTGAAAAGGCTATTTATCTTACCTTTTCTTTTTTTCATAACATCCTCCTTAAAAAATAAGAGGAGCACCTGCAACGATGCTCCTTTATATTTATTTATGCATTAATACCTGCGTTTAGAGCTCTGAGATTTTCTTCCACTATTCGTTCTCCCTTCCTGTTGAAAATCATCTTTATCGCTTCTTCCAATTCCGCTGGTGTAAATTCCAGATATTTTATAGCTGCTCCTAACATTACAATATTCATAGAACGAGGTGATTTCACAGATTTGGCAATGGAATCCGCATCAATAAGAATATTATTAGGGATTTTTTGGATTTCAGCATAAAGCTGCTCTTCATCAGGATAATCCGGAATATTCTTGAAGGGTGTACTATTAGAAATAATCCAGCCATCTGGTGCCAAATAGGGCAGATGACGCAAAGCTTCCATAGGTTCCACAGAAAGAATCATATCAGCTTTTCCATAGGGAATGAGGTCGCTGAAGATAATCTGGTCAGAAAGACGAAGATGAGATTGCACATCACCTCCGCGTTGACTCATTCCATGCACTTCTGCTTGTTTAAGATTCCAACCTCTATTAAGTGCTGCAGCTCCAAGAACTGTAGCGATAGTCAATATTCCTTGACCTCCAACGCCTGCGAGTATAATATCCTTTTTCATTCTGGGGTCTCCATTTTATTCTTTTTTCTTAAGGTCTGAATACATTCTCGGCGTGGAATAACCACGGATACACCATTATAAGAAATCTCTTCCTGGTAAATTCTCACCATTTCATCCCAGTTAGTTTTGAGAGGTTTAAAGACACGGATATGATCCAGGTTAACACCAATACCTTTGCACACATCCTCAATCTTTCCATAGCCAGTGTATTCTTGACCACCTGTCATAGCTGTAGTTGAATTATCCAGGATAACTATAACTACATTGGCATTTTCATACACACAATCCATCAATCCAGTCAATCCGGAATGAAAGAAAGTGGAATCGCCTATAACTCCTATAGAAGGATAGAGTCCTGCATCAGCAGCACCTTTTGCCATAGTTATGCTTGCTCCCATATCCACACAGGAATTTATAGCATTATAGGGAGGCATAAATCCAAGCGTGTAACATCCTATATCACTGAAGACATGCCCCTTGCCATAATCTTTTAGTGCTTCATTTAAAGCCAGGAAACTGTCTGAATGTGGACAGCCAACGCAAAGAGCTGGAGGTCTGGGACGAACAACTGCAGGAACCGGTTTCCCTTCAGTGTCAGGAAGTCCAAGAGCTCTTGCCACTTTATTAGGATTCAGTTCCCCATCTCTTTCAATAGTCCCATCTAATCTTCCATATATGGGTTTTGTTCCTGTCCAGGCTAGTCCTTTCAAGATATCTTCTGCAACGGGCATTCCTTCTTCCAGCACTAACAAAGAATCGCATTTATCATATAGTTGATGAATAGCCTTTTCAGGAAGAGGATAATGCGATATTTTTAGAACGGGATAGGGAATAGGTTGATCAATGAAATTCTCTCGTAGATAGTTATAAGCTAGACCGGTAGTGATTATTCCCATTGAATAATCCTTTGCTTCCAAGGTCAATTGATTATAAGGAGATTGTTCTGCTTCTTTGAGAAAGTCAGCCTGTAGTTCAAGCAAATGTTTGTACCTTTTGCGAGCAATAGCCGGAAGTAATAAAAATTGGTATAGGTCTTCAGGTAACTTTAGCTCATTCTGAGGGACGGGATTTTTTCTTATTACTCCAGAACGAGAATGAGCCAGACGAGTAGTTAGCCTTAAAAGAACAGGAATATGATATTTTTCCGAAAGCTCAAAGCCAAAAAATGCCATATCATAACATTCCTGTTGATTAGAAGGTTCCAGCACAGGAATCATAGCAAACTTTCCGTAAAAGCGTGAATCCTGCTCATTTTGAGAGGAATGCATACTCGGATCATCTGCCACTGCTACTATCAAACCTCCATGAGCACCTGTGCAAGCTGAATTCATAAAAGGGTCAGCTGCTACATTTAATCCGACATGCTTCATCGTTACCAATGCTCTTTTTCCTGAAAAGCTCATTCCCAGAGCAGCTTCTAGTGCTGTTTTCTCATTAGAGGACCACACCCGATGAACTTTCATTTCTTCTGCTTGTTTACTTTGCTGGGCATATTCAATGATTTCTGTGCTGGGAGTTCCTGGATAGCCATAAAAACCGCTTATTCCAGCATCCAGTGCTCCCTGTGCTACAGCTTCATCACCCAATAGCATCATTTTTTCCATTAATGAAGCTCCTTTATTAATTTTATATGGTAAAATTTATAACGATATTACAATAACTATTTTCTCTATTCCTTTTAAGGGAAGAGCTTTATTTCAGTCAAGGATAATATTAGTAAATACTTCATAATAGCTATGTTATAAGGCTCTTTGATCTATCATTTTCGCAATCGGTGAGAAAGTTTTCCGATGGATAGAGCAGGGTCCATAAAGTTTAAGGGCATTCAGATGTTGAGCTGTACCATAGCCTTTGTGTTTAGCGAAGCCATAAAGAGGGAAGAACTTATCCAGTGTTCTCATTAATTGATCACGATGGACTTTTGCCAGTATGGAAGCAGCAGCTATAGAAGCAGAAAGAGCATCGCCATGAATTATGCTTTTGCTATAACAAAAAAGACCGTTAGGGACCTTATTTCCATCTATTAAACAGCAATCAGATGGCTGAGCGATGGTAGTGACTGCATCAAACATTCCCTTTAAGGTAGCTTGTAAGATATTGTGTTTATCAATATAATTTGAATCCACTTCCACGATTTTATAGGAAATTGCGGATTGGATGATTTTATCAAAGAGCTTTTCTCTTTTTTCAGGTTTAAGTTTTTTACTATCATTGATTTCATTTATCGGATTTTTTAAATCAAGTATAACAGCGGCAATGACAACGGGTCCTGCTAAAGAACCCCTTCCAGCTTCATCAACTCCAATTAATCTTTCCGATTTTTGAAGAAAGAAGTGGTCATATTCATAAAGTAAATTCATCTTTCTTTCTGAAGAACGAAAAATAGTCGGAAGAAGTTATGGTCCAGTTTTTCCACATTCTTTTCCAGTAGATTGGTATGCTTTTCAGGAGAATATATTGCCTTCAAATTCAATTTAGAGGCATTGCATAGTTTTATAAGTTCAGAAGTATAGTAAACTCTTTGCGTGTGATGTTCTTCAAAAAGTTCATAACTATGTAGATACTTGCGGAAGATGATGATATGCGTGAGTTGGTGGTTGGAAAAAGAGTTATAATTAGAACGCTGAATGATATGTGCATCCTGAACTTTTAGATAGTTACTGCAATCATAAAAATTGACCATACTATTCATAAGAGTAGAGATATCAAAAATAAAGACACCCTTAGCGGCAAGTGCATTATAGACATTATGAAGCAGAGTGTTAATATCTTCTGGATAAAGCAGATAATTAATGCTATCAAAGATACAAAATATTAAATCATAGTCTTTTTTCGGGATAGGGTCAATAAGATGTGCTTGATAGAGGTGAGGTTTATTAGGTTTAGTATCTGCCACCTGTAGCATAAAAGGCGAAGAATCGCAAGCATCAACTTCAAAACCTTTTGTTACCAGCAGAGAAGAAGCATTTGCAGTTCCACATGCCAACTCCAGGATTTTGGGTTTAGGATTAGAATTAAACTGCGTATACCACTTGATTATAGAATCTATCCATTCTCCATAATTCACATGGGACATATAGACATCATAATAATGGGCAAAGATGGAATAGGGAGTGTATCCCTTATTTCTTTCTTGAAGAGCAGAATCAATTCCCTCTCTTATCCATTTTGAGGCAAGATTGAAATTTGTATACAGATTACTAAAATCGGAATTATCCGCATCAAGAGAAAGATTGATTGTAATATTATCATTTAATAGATGAAGAACAAAGAAGTGACGAATATTTGCTTTACATATAGCAGAGATGAGGTCTTTATTTTTAGTTAACAACAATTCCCGGGATCCTATTCTGGTAAAACTATTAAAATCAGGATAGATAGTGGTATTTTCTGGTAAAATAAAAGTTCCAGTTTCACTGTTTAGTACTGCAATATCTCTTTTTAGGAGTTCCGACAGTGCTTCAAGCTTTTCTGGACAATTGGAAGGCAGTGCGCTAATATCAGCCAGATAGAGGTCCTGACTAATGAAAATAGTTACTGTATTAAGATTAAAAAATCGTGCCCAGACCGCTTCAGTTTCCAGACTGGTAAAACCAATATGATGAAGTTTCTTCTCCAGCAAATACTGATTCATAGTTTCTGCCACTTCATCCATTTTACCGGAAAAAGCAATAGGATGGAAATAGGGATAGATCGTTGATAATTCCGTATCTTCTTTTCCTGGGTAAAGGTAATGATATTGAATATCGGATTCAAAGGGAAAGAATTTCCAGAGCTGGGTAAGGATGCTATGTTCGCGTCTATTAAGGTTTATTATGGCAATATCAGGCATTTAGATTCAGATTTTTTTATCGCTTGAACCAGGGATAGTTAAAGGTATTTCATTCTGGCAGAGAACACAATCATTTGCTTCCCAGGACGGAATTTCCATTTTTAAGAGAGAAATAAAGGGACAGCCGAAATCAATTTTTTCTGTGCTGCGGTCTACAATAGCTGCGACTGCAATAACCTCTATTCCCGCATCTCGTAGAACAGCTATAACTTCTTTAATGGAACCACCTGTAGTGATGATATCTTCCGTAATAACAGCTTTTTTGACCTTACTTAAATCAAAACCGCTACGGATAACCATCACCCCTTCTTTTCTTTGCGTGAATAGAAATCCCTTTCCCAGCATTCTTGCCGTCTCAAAAGCCAGAACTATTCCTCCATAGGCTAGTCCAACAACAGTATCAAATTCATAAGGTTCTAAGAGATCAGAAAGCATTTCGCACACAATGGAAGTATCTTGTGGATTCTGATAAAGATGTATCTTTTCCAGATAGGTGGCACTATGAAGTCCCGAGGTTAGAAGAAAATGTCCTTCCTGCAGGACATCATTTCTAATCAAAATCCTTTTTATCTCTGGTGTATTCTGGTATTCATTTAATATAGCTCTGGCTTTTTCTTCATCTTCACTGCTTACTTGCAGTTCCAGATCCACTTTTCCCGGGAAAACTCCAGGCATCATAGAGTAGAAGATAGCATTTTTCACATAAGCTTGAATGCCATTATCAGCTAATAATCTTTGGGCTAAATCCGCTTCAAAGTTATCGTCAAACTTAGCAATAGTAACCAGTTTATCTTCCATTTTTATATTCCTTATATTACATAGGAGTGGTTTGAGCTAGATAAACCAACACCATAATTGCCTCAAACAGAACGGCATAGTCATCGGTATGATATTCTATAGTGCGTCCATCTAATCTTTTGGTGTAAGGCATTAATTCTGCTTGATCTGCCATTGAGCTATGATTAAATTCTATTTTTAAAGTTAAGGGAGGCTCAAAAGTAAAGAGAGGAATTTCTTCTTTGGTTCTAGTAAGAGTATGAAGCACAGAGAGTTTAGTCTGTTTATCTACCAGTTTTTGAGAGTAGTTTTTAGCAGAAAATTTAGCTATTGCCTTCTTTGTCGTGATATATTCAATCCAGGGAAGATAGAAAAGAAGCTCTTCTTTCAAAGTTTCATCTCCACTAACCAGTCCAACTGGAACTCCGATATATCCTGCATATGCAGCATTGATGAGGGCTTCATTCATCCTATCTCCATTAATCCAGATATTATGAATACGACTATTAGAATAAGTGTGGTCCATATTTCCGCGTAAAGCACCGGTACCACTATGATAACCTAAAAACCATACCTGGTCATATACAGTAGTAAGGTCAGGCATCATATAACGAGGACGAGGACAGCCAGAAATTAGATTGATTCTTTCATCCAGTGCAGTAATGCTATAATCAAGATTATCACCGGCACTATGAGAATCAGCGAGAGTTATTTCTTCTATTAGAGAAGATTGTGGACTGGAAATTATGCTCTCAATCACTTTTTGAATATGATGGAACATACAGTTTTTAACAGATGAACGATTTGTCTTTTCCTGTTCCCAGTTAAAAGTTCCGGGAATGCCTTCCATATCAATGGAAATATATATTCTCATAATTTTAACTTCCTTTATTATTCAAAGTTTTAGCCAATTCAGCAGCTAACTGGACATTATTTTTTAACAGGGCTAAATTAGCTTTTATAGATTCACCTTTAGTTGCTTGCCCAAGATAGTCAAGTAGAAAAGGAGTTAATGCTTTTCCTTTGATACCTTGAATTCGGGCTTTTTTAATGGATTCTCCGATAATAGAATCTATCATTTCATAAGAAAGACTATATTCTTCGGGGATAGGATTGGCTATTAGCACACCTTTTCCTTGAAGTGCGAGATGATATTGCCAGAGAGAAGCAAAATCTTCTGCATTATCTATTTTTTCAATAGGATAATCACTTTTAGAGGTATAGAAAAGCGGGAAACAGTCAGTTTTCCATCCGAGAATCGGTATTGCCAGCGTTTCCAGAACTTCAAGTGTGGCAGGAATATCCAGAATAGCTTTGCATCCAGCAGATATGACTACTACAGGAATACGGGATAGAGCAATCAAATCACTGGAGATATCCAGACTACCTTCCCAGTTACGATGGACACCTCCAATTCCTCCGGTGGCAAAAACTTGAATTTTAGAAAGATGAGCCAGCAGCATTGTTGCTGAAACTGTCGTTCCTCCATTTCTTTTTTGTGACATTGCCAGAGGTAGATCGCACATTCCTAATTTGCTGAAGTTTTCTTTATTCTTCAGCATTTGTTTCAGTTTCATCTGCATATTGTCTTCTAACCCGATATAAGCAATACCATCTAAGACAATGGTGGTAGCAGGTGTTACATCCTGAGAGAGGAGTAAATTTTCCAGGGTTTGGAAAATATAAAAATTTTCTGGATAGAGAAGTCCATGAGTTAGCACAGTAGATTCCAGAGCTACTACCGGTTTGTTCTCTGCTAAAGCATTTCTGACTGAGGGGGCAATATTGATAGATTCGGGCAACATAAATTTCTCCCAGAATAAAAAAATGGAATCAATCTTTATCCTTGGAGCTGGGATAAGGATTGATTCCGTGCAGATTACACCGCACTGTTCTCATTTAAGAGTTAATTGCGTATTTTCTTCGGTTTCAGGTATAATTTCCACTGAAACTTTCATTACTCCATGTTTTAATAAGCCAAGTTCTTTGGCAGCTGCATAGGATAGGTCTAGATCTCTACCTCTAATAAAGGGACCTCTATCTATAACTCTAACCTGAACAGTTTTGCCATTTTTGGGATTGGTAATTTTTAGAAGGGTATTAAAGGGGAGGGTTTTGTGAGCGCAAGTGTATTCATTTTGATTATATGTTTCTCCACTTGCAGTTTTCTTACCGTTAAATCGTTTGCTGTAATAGGAAGCTAACCAGATTTCGCCCGGCGGAGTTTCCTGTGTTACAGGACCTGTTATTTCATCCGGAGGTTCAGCTGTTAACAAAGAATCAATTTGAGCCTTCTGTTCAGTTCGGGCTCCAATAGCTTCTTCTGTCATAACTTCAGAAATTGATTGCGCTATAATAGGACCACAAAATATGGACCAAACAGCAATAACGACTGCAAAGAATTTCACTTTCTGTTGTTTCATATTGATTTCCTGCGTCTGTTTTAGTCTTAGTGGTTAAATTTAGAATATATTGATTATTGTCAAGGATTTTTTCTTTTGTGATGATATAATTGATTTATAATCAATTGATTATATGTGTATAGCAGGATAATGAACAAGGAATTTTTATTTGTTTAATCTGTGCCTTATGTATATATTCGCGAGTTATCCTAGTTTAACGATAAATAGTGGAGCAAAAGAGTAAAATCTTGATCCATTCTTAACAGCGTTTATATTTTATCTATAATTAATGTATTTAACTACCAGTATAGTGATATCATCGGTTTGTTTATTAGGTCCGGAAAAACTTTTTACGGCATTGAGAATAGCTTGAGCAGTAGATTCAGGATCTGGATTTTTTAAGTTTTTCAGGACATCTTCCAATCTATCCGTGCCAAATAGTTTATCTTCGGGGCTAATGGCTTCTGTAATGCCATCGGTACAAAGAACAATCTCATCACCAGGTTTTAATTGAATAGTTTCGGAACTGGCGTTTAAGCTCTCAAGAATACCTAAAGCAGTGGAATGTGTTTTTGCATATTTAGTTATACTGCCATCTTCTGAAAGCACGAAAAGAGGTGTATGACCAGCATTAGAAAAAGTGCAAGTTCCAGTTTTAAGGTCAATAATTCCCAGAAGCATAGTCACAAATCTATAGTCTGGGCTATTTTCAATCAGGAATTTATTCATATTAGACAGGATTTTTTCTGGTTGTTTCAGTTGAGGTGCATAAGTTCTAAGTAGAGTACTAATCATAGTCATAGTTAACGCAGCTGCCACACCTTTTCCAACTACATCCGCAATAGCGAAAAGGAAATGTTCATTATCCACAGAGAAGTAATCGTATAAATCTCCTCCAACCAAACCTGCAGGTTCCAGAATTCCAAAAGCAGAAATACCAAGTGGAGTAGTATAAGGTTTTTTATTGTTAGAAATTAGATTAAGCTGAATTTCGGAGGCAAAAGTTACTTCATCTACAATTTTATCTTTTTCAGCAGTGACTGCTTTCAGATTTTCAGCGTATCTTTTCAGTGAATTTTTTAAAAGGTTATAACTTGTGTTTATAACCTGAATTTCATAGGTATCAGAAACAGGTAAGGTTGCAGAAGCAGGCACCCCAGATTGAGATTTCTGGATAGAATCCACCAGTTTTTCCAGTGGTTGATTTATGGTTCGTGTTCTATACCAGATGGAAAAGGCAATGATTAAAAAAGCGAGAAGCACCCAGCCTATATATATATACATAAGATTGTGTAAATCAGCAAAAACTTCAGCATCAGGAGCCACAGTGGCTAAAGACCAGGAATTAGTTGGAACTGGTTGATAATACATCCAGATATTAGCAGGAGTCCCTATTTTGTTTAGATGCACGAAATCTGATTCCCGATTGACAATACTTTTTCCGATAGAGCGAATTTTGGGACTATTTAACTGTTCTGCCAGGTCAAAGACAGTATAATTCATAGCTAGAGAATCCTGAGGATGAGCTACAATAGTTCCATTTTTGGAAATAAGAAAAGCATAGCCAGTTTTTTTAACTTTTATTGAGGACACAATTTGTCTGAGATTTTCCAAAGAAGTATCCAGACGCAAAATACCCTGTACTTTTCCTTTTAGAAACAGAGGAATAGAATAGGAACAAACAATAGTTCCAGTTCCATCTGAATCAAACCAAGGGTCGCTCCAGTAAGGTTTTTCTGTTAATTGAGGTAATATAAACCAGTCTTTGAAGGCAAAATCACTACTGTTTGAGGGGTTGATAAGGAAGTTTTTACCCTGCAAAAGATAGGTATTATTGGAAGTAATAGGCTTATTTGCGTAGGCTATACAAATAGAAACGAGTTCTGGATTGTCTATAAGAAGCTGTCGGAGATGAAGATTTAGTTCTGATTCATTATAGCTTGGGCTTTTAATTAAAAGCTCCAAGTCCCGACCTAAGGTTACAATTTTAGAAAGAGTATGGTCTATAGCTTGTACATTTATTTTAGTTATATTACCGAAGCTTTCTCGGGCATTGGATTCCATTACATTATGTATTAATCTACTAGTAGTGATAAGAGATATAACAAATAATAAAACCAGTACGATAAACATAAAGGAGATAATCTGAAAAGCAATAGTGCAAGGCTTAGTTGCAATTTTCATTGTATAAAGAAATCCTCATACTCTACGGGATAAGCAAGCTTACCATTTTTCATTAAAATCTCTACTGCCAAGGTATAATCTGTGGGGTTGAGATATCCCACGTTTTCAGGATTTTCCAGCACTCGTTCTCGCATATGATTTAACATCCAGGATTGGTGATTGTAATTTGCTGGAAGATGATTTTCCCGCATATAACGAACCACTACTTTAATGGTTTCATCTGGATTATCTAGAGCATAGATCCAGCCTTCAATCATAGCTTTAGCAAAGTTTTTACACAGGTCTGGATATCGGTTATAAAAGGCTCGTGAGGTATAGATGCCATCATCTACGAGATCATAACCGTAATCAGAAAGATTGAAAACAATAAGATCTTCAGGCTCTATACCAGCCATCAAAATACGATGATATTCGTTATATGACATCGCATTCATCATATCTATGGCATCATTTAGAAAGAGATTAACCGACCAATCTAGAGGTATGATTTGAGCTTGTATTTCATTATCATGAAGAAAATAGCGGATATGGTCTCCTGCCTCATCCCTCCAGATTCCAACTTTTCTATGGTTCAAATCCTGTAGATTGTTGATACTAGTGTTTTTTTTACCTATCAGCCAGGTTGAATTTTTCTGTGATATCTGAGCTAAATTAACTAAGGGAAATTCAGGATTGTTTTTTTCTACAGCGGTAATCAGATTCATACAGCAGAATTCTGTTTTTCCATTTATTAGGGCTTTATAAGGAGGATTATCAACTCCTCCCTGAATGATCTCAACATCCAGACCATACTGCTGAAAAAAGCCTTTTTCTTTTGCCATATAAGCACCAGCAAATTGAGCTTGATGTAGCCATTTCATTGTGTAACGCACCTTGTGCAACCGACGAGGCGTAAAAGAATTTTCTTCTTGATAAGATAAAGTTTCTTCAGGGCTTGCTTTTTTCTGACAGCTAAGACAGGAAGCAGCAAAAATTAATGATAGTCCTATTAGCACGGTAATAGAGCTTCTGATAAATAGATGACCTTTGTAATTAATTTGTCTTAATAACACAGACAGACTCTTATCTTTTTTAATAATTATAGGATAATCAGTAAATCTTTTCCGTCAAGAGTTAAGATTGGCTAAAATTATAAAATTGTTGATAAATTTATACAGAGACCTTAAATGTATGGTTTATTCAGGGTTTTTGTGGCTTTGATGATATTGATAAGCTGCTTGGATAAATTCCCTAAATAATGGATGAGGTTTATTAGGACGAGATTTAAATTCAGGATGGAACTGGACTCCAACATAAAAAGGGTGAGAAGGTAATTCTATAATTTCTGCCAGAAGACCATCAGGCGAAAAACCACTAAAAGTTAGGCCCTTTGACTCTAATTTATCTTTATAGGCATAATTAAATTCATAACGATGACGGTGGCGCTCACTAACCTGAGTTTTTCTATAAGCTTTTCTAGCTAAGGTCCCTCGTTTGAGTTTACAGGGATAAGCTCCAAGTCGCATAGTTCCTCCCACCATTTTCACATATTGCTGCTCTTCTAGCAGATGAATTACCGGATAAGGTGTTTGAGGGTCAAACTCGGTGCTATTGGCATCTTTTAAATGACAGATATGACGGGCAAATTCAATTACAGCTACTTGCATTCCAAGACAAATACCAAAGAAAGGTATTTTATGGGTGCGGGCATATTCAGCAATAGCTATTTTACCTTCAATGTCACGGATTCCAAATCCACCAGGAATCAAAATACCATCTACATCCTGAAGAGAACGATTTAGTAGGTTAGATTTGAAATTTTGTTCTGAATCAATCCATTTTATCTGTAATTTTAAACGATGGTATGCTGACGAATGAACTAAAGCTTCTTCTATACTTTTATAAGCATCCTGATGACGAACATATTTACCACAAACAGCTATGGTCACTTTATCAATACTGGATTGACTGTTCTTTAAAAATTTGTTCCAGGAACGAAGATTGATAGGCCTGCACTCTATTTCAAAGTGTTGACAAATAAGTTTATGTAGATTTGCATTTTTGAAAGTGATGGGACATTCATATACATTTTTAACATCTATGGCATTAATGACATTTTCTCTTGGGACATTCGTGAAAAGGGCAATCTTATCATATATTTCTTTATCAAAAGGTTTTTCTGAACGACAGAGCATAATTTCAGGTTGAATTCCTATTTCTCTAAGCTTGTAGGCACTGTGCTGGGAAGGTTTAGTCTTCAATTCACCAGCAGATTTAATATAAGGAACATAGGTAAGCATTATATAAAGGGTATTTCTGTAACCTAAATCCAGTCTTAATTGACGTACCGCTTCCAGAAAGGGTAAACTTTCAATATCACCGACAGTTCCTCCAATTTCCGTTATAATAATGTCGTAATCAGTTTCCAGAGCTCTTATTCTATGTTTTATTTCATCGGTTATATGAGGAATCACCTGAACTGTTTTACCCAGATAAACTCCCTTTCTTTCATTCTGGATAACTGTTTCATAGACTTGACCTGCTGAACTACTGGAATGGCGGGTTAAAGATACATCAGTGAAGCGTTCATAATGACCAAGGTCTAGGTCGGTTTCTGCTCCATCATCTGTGACAAATATTTCCCCATGCTGAAAAGGACTCATAGTGCCCGGGTCAACATTTAAATAGGGATCAAATTTCTGTAGGACAACTTTATAGCCCATAGATTTGAGCAATAATCCAATAGAAGCTGTTGCTATACCTTTACCCAGAGAAGAAAGCACTCCACCTACTACGAAAATATATTTTGCCATTTATCCTCTATATAAGAAGGCGTCTCTGGAGGTAAACAACAAGGAATGTATTATTGATTAATCTCCAGGGACGCCATTGCATCTTAATTTAGTTTAAACTAAGGGTTTTAATTCGTCTAGTGATTCTTTAATTGCTTGAACGGTATAAGCAAGGTCTTCATCTGTGTGACGATAACAGATATAGCCATGGTGATATGGTTGTAGAAAAACTTTACGGCGAATAAGCTGAGTGTAGAATTCATTACGGAGCTTTTTGTAAAGACCTTCAGGATCACGGTTAAAAGTTATATATGGCATCCAGGGAGCACCAGTAAATTGGATAGGAAGGGTAGATTCTTCTATGGCTTTCTGGACTTCATCACCAAACTTTTTCCCTTTTTCTGCAATCACATCCAAAACTTTTTCTCTTTCCAGAATTTCTATCGTCTTTAATGATGCCACTTGCGCATCAGAATTGGGGAAAAAGGTGGAGGAAAGAAACACATCTTTTGTGAGTACATCCATTATTTCTCTTTTCCCTACCAGAGCTGCAATAGCATAGCCATTAGCCATAGCTTTTCCTATAGTAGTAAGGTCAGGTATTACACCAAAGTATTCTTGAGCACCACCAAGAGCGCATCTAAAACCACTTCTAATCTCATCAAAGATAAGAACGCAGCCATACTTATCTGCCAGTTGACGCACACCTTCTAGATATCCAGGTTTCGGCATTTCTACTGGATTGCCTAATGGATGTCCAACTGGAGTAATAATTATAGCTGCCATATCGTTGGCATTAGCTTTCAGGATATCTTCTAGATTATCCAGGTCATTGTAATGGAATTCAATAATATCTTCATAGAGCTTTTCTGGGATTCCAGTTTTCACTTCCACGCACCAATCATGCCAACCATGATAACCGCAACGAGCAATCTTCACTTTATTCGTATAAGCCCGAGCCACTCTAATAGCAATAGAAGTAGCATCACTTCCAGTTTTAACAAAAGCTGCCATTTCACAGCAGGGTACGATTTCAGTAAGCTTTTGCGCTAATTGAGTTTGAACTGGTTGAGTGAGAGAAAAACAGATACCCTTATTTCGGATTTGGCCTATTACTGCATTATCTACTTCTTCTTCACGATAACCTAAAATAATAGGTCCATAAGCACAAAGATAATCTATATATTCATTACCATCAACATCAGTAATATGACCACCTTTTCCGTGGTCAAAAAAGATGGGATATTCTCCTGGAACAAAGTTGTAGGGTCTTCTTATACCGGCAACTCCACCAGGAATTACTTTTTGAGCTTCCTCAAAAAGAGTCATACTTTTATTTAGATTAAGTTTATCAGCCATTTTTTAATCTCCTTATCTTTCCCACAAAGAAGCTATGCCCATTCCGCCTCCAATACAAAGAGCAGCCAGACCTTTATGAACATCTCGTTTTTGCATCTCATATAGTAAAGATACAATTATACGAGCTCCACTCGCTCCGATAGGATGTCCCAAAGCTATAGCTCCACCATTGACATTGGTAATTGAAAGGTCAATCTTTCCAATTCCCTCTTCTTCCAGACCCTTCAAAACGGCTAAAGACTGAGCAGCAAAAGCTTCATTGAGTTCTATTAATTCAATATCATTAAAATTCCAGCCTGCTTTTTTTAATACTTTACCTATAGCTGGAACAGGACCATAACCCATATAAGCTGGATCAACACCAGCAGCAGCATAATTAACTAATGTTGCCAGGATAGGAAGTCCCAGCTCTTTTGCTTTATCTTCGCTCATTAAGAGAAGCAAAGCAGCACCATCATTGATACCTGAAGCATTACCTGCTGTAACTGTTCCGCCTTCTTTAAATGCAGGACGAAGTTTAGACAGACTTTCAGGAGTCACACCAGGTCGAGGCATTTCATCAGTATCAATAACTAAAGGTTCTCCCTTACGTTGAGGGATAACAATGGGAACAATCTCATCTTTAAAGCGGCCAGATTTTATCGCTGCTTCTGCTTTGTTCTGACTTTGAGCAGAAAAGATATCCTGTTCTTCCCGAGTTATATGATATTTTTCTGCCAGATTTTCTGCGGTTAGACCCATATGACAATCATTGAAGATGTCGCTTAAGCCATCGCGAATCATTAGGTCTACCAGATTACGATTTCCCATCTTACAACCCCATCTGGTATCTGGAGAGGCATAAGGTATCTGACTCATATTTTCTGTTCCACCTGCAACAATAATATCTGCTTCTCCTGTTCCTATCATTAAAGCGCCTAATGTTATTGATTTCATACCTGAACCACAAACCTTATTAATCGTATAAGCAGGAACAGTTACTGGAATTCCACTTTTAATAGAGATTTGACGAGACACATTCTGACCTAGTCCAGCACCGCAGACATTACCTATGATGACTTCATCAATCTGTTCGCCCTTAATTCCTGTTTCTGAAAGTATTGATTTAAGAACAGCAACTCCCAGATCAACTGCAGAAACATCTTTGAAGGCAGCTCCAAAATTGCCAACCGCAGTTCGTTTGGCACTAACTACCACGGTCTTTCTCATTGTTTCCTCCTATTAATATTATTTTTTTACAATATAAAATTTGAAGAGTTTTGGTCAACCCTATTTTACTTGTTAAATTCACTTGTGAATGTCTATAAAAACTGAAATAATCGTTTAGATAAGAAGTATAAAGATGTATAAACTCAAGAACTAATTTTAGCTATAATATCTTTACAAAGAAGTTCTGAACGCTGAAGAGAGTCACTTTCAGCATAAACACGAATCACAGGTTCGGTACCGCTTTTTCGGATATGAATCCAGTGGTCGGGAGCTATAGCTTTTATTCCGTCTTGGAAATCCAGTTCGTAATCAGAAAGCAAAGATGGAAGCATCTCTAAAACTTGAGACATCATTTCTTTAGGTAATTCCACTTTTGCTTTAGCGATATAATAGCGAGGCAAGGAATTTACAATATCCGATAACTTTTGATTTGTTTCTGCCAGTAGTCCCAAAATTATAGCCATACCAGTTAAAGCATCACGAGTGTAATTGATGTCAGGACAGATAATACCACCATTACCTTCTCCACCTATAGGAGAATTAAGTTCCCGCATAAGTTTTCCCACATAAATTTCTCCAACTTTAGTGCGATGCACTTCAACTCCAAATTTGCGGGCAATATAATCTGAAAGCATTGAGCTGGAAAGATTAACTACTATATCTCCAAGTTTTTTGGGAAGGACAAAAAGTTCAGCTAAAGCAACAGAATATTCTTCTCCAATACACTGTCCTTTTTCATCAACTATAGCTAATCGGTCTACATCAGGGTCAGTAGCAAAACCAAGATCAGCATTATGTATTTTAACGGCTTCCTCAAGTTGATGTAGATTTTCATTCAAAGGTTCTGGACTGTGAGCGAAAAATCCAGTAGGTTCTGAATTTATTTCTATTACTTCACAACCCAGAGCTTTAAGCAATAAAGGAGAAGCTAAGCCTCCAGCTCCATTCACAGAATCCAGTACCACCTTAAATTTCCTTGAACGGATTTGCTCTACATTCAACCAAGGTATAGCCAATATTCTTTCAATATGATAGTTAATAGCATCAGTATCTTCAGCTACTGAGCCTATATTTTGCCAGTCTTTCCACTTAATCTCTTCTTCTAGAGAATTAAGAAAGTTGAAAGCTTTATCCGGATGAAGAAACATTCCATCTCCATCAATAAACTTCATAGCATTCCATTGCGGTGGATTATGAGATGCAGTGATGCTTATTCCTCCCTGAGCAGAATGTTTTTTTACATTTAGTAGCACCGTTGGAGTGGGAACTATACCTAAATCAATAACTTCACATCCCGTGCTAATTAAACCACTAATGATAGCATAGAGCATAGCTTTACCTGTAGTACGAGAATCTCTTCCGACTACAATTCTCGGACGATGATTAGATGGAGGATTAACCGATTCTTGAGCGATAAATTGTCCAAAGTGGCTTGCATATTGCGAAGCCACTATTGGATTTAAAGTTTCACCAAAAATGCCGCGAACACCGCTGACACTGGCAATTAATTTGCTCATAGAGCTTTAATAATATCCGTATTTATAGCGGTTATCTATAATTTTTGCTTCCTTGCGAACTTGCTGCCACCAGCGATTAAAAGCAGCTTCTTCCAGTCGTTTTCTAATCTCTTCTTGTTTGGCTTTAGTAAATTCCTGTATATTGGGTTTTTCTCGTCTTTCAGCATATATAATGAAAGGACCTTCTTTAGTAGTTACCAAATTGGAATATTCACCGGTATTGAGAGCTAAAGCGGCTTTATCAAATTCTTCCAGCGTTGCATTGACTGGTGCAGGTAAACGGGAACCTTTTTTATGTCCATTCAATTCCACGATGTCCCATTCTTCAGCAGCTGCTACATCAAAGTATCTATCTTTGGGAACTCGTTTTATAAATTCTTCAGCTTTAGTTTTTACCTGAGCTATTTTTTTCTGTTTTTCAAGGTCATACTTTATCTGGAGTTTTTTAGTGGAAAAGTCCTCATAGTAGAATTTACGATTTTCCACTACTTGAGCTACAAGATAAGAGGGTTTCCCCTGATAATTAAGTTGGAAAACATCAGAAACCTTTCCCGGTTTTTTCTTTACCATAAATTGATGTAAGCCACCATGCTGACCTATACCTGGCATTTGTTCCTGGTCATGGGGCAACCAATCACTAGTTACAACTTCAAGCTTTAGTTCTTTAGCTGCAGTATCTATTCCCTTTTTAGCTATAAGTTTGCGTGCTTGCTTGGCTTTTTCGTAGAGCTCTCTCTTGGTTTCATCGGAAGTGTTAACCTTTAAAAGTATATGACTGGCTTTAATTTGGTCGGTACCAAGGGAATCACATTTAACGATATGCCAGCCAAAATCTGTTTTGAAAGGTTTAGAAATTTCACCTGGTTTAAGAGAGAAAGCCACTGTTTCAAATTCAGGTACCATCTGTCCTCTTCCAAAGATTCCCAGAGAACCACCTTGTTTAGCTGAACCTTCATCTTCAGAATATTGTTCAGCGATAATAGGGAAGTTCTCGGCATTAACCATACGGTAGATATCATCTATTTCCACTTTAACTTCATTGTAGTCTCTTTCCGAGGGTTGTATAGGAATAATAATAAATTTAATTCGGGAAGCAGGTCCCTTTTTGAACTCGGTATCTTTGTGCTCTTCATAATACTTCTTGATTTCTGCATCGCTAACATAGACCGAATCAGCTTTATGATAGGAGAACCAGATAGCTTTGCCATAGACTTTATCGTTATCTTTAATAAATTCCTGTTTCAAGCTATCCAAAGTGATTCCAGCTTCGCTCATTATCTTTTGCTGGAGTTTTTTTCGTGGAAGATAGGTCTTCATATATTCATACATCTGAAATTTAAATTCAGGGCTATTATTCAAAGCCTGGAAATACTTCTTTTTATCAAAAACTCCGTTGGTTTGCAGATATTCATTCTGTAACAGTTCCTGAGGTATCTCGTTTTCTATAGCATTCTTAATTTCAGCTTCTGTAATTTTAATCCGATGTTTTTTTATCTGCTGTTGCCAAAGTATATCATTGATAAGCTCTTCCCAGGCAGTGTTTTGAATATAAGGCATATAGCTTTCATCCACTCTTTGTCCTTGAGCTTCATACCGTTGCTTAATCTCCTGAATCTTGAGATTATACTGCTGGGGGGATATCTTGGTACCATTAACTTTGCCGATATAATTGCCACCAAATGACTGGAGAATTTTTTCTCCCCCAAAAATTCCTCCCGCACCAATGCTTAAGATAAAAGCAATAGCAACTATGTAGATTATAAGTTTTTGTTTCTTTACAAGTTTATCAAGCATCTATTAACTCCCGAGGATTAGATATTGTTTTAAATATACTATTATTTTAAATAGCATAATTTATTCAAGCTTTTTTTAAATCTCAGCTTTACGCAAGAAAAACACACCGAGAATAGTGAAGAAAATATTAGGAAACCAGGCAGCTAAAACAGGAGGGATAACATTATTATAACCTAAACTCTGAAAAACTCTTACAAATATAAGATAGATAAAGCACACAACTAAACCAAGAAGGAAGATGAGACCTCTACCCTTAGACCTTATATTAGTAGTAGCAATAGGTATACAGAAAAAGATAACTATGAGATTAGTCAGTGGGAAAGAAATTTTCATATGCAAGTCAACAATCTCACGATGTGCTTTTTCTCCCATTTTTTGCAAGCGAGCAATATAATCTTTTAACTCAAAAAAGTTTAAAGAAAGGGTTTTTTTGGTGATCCGAATAAAATCTTTTGGTTGTACATCTAATAAGGGAAGACTAGTGGTCGGATAGTATTGATAATAAGTCTGATGTCCCTGCTCAAAACTTCTAATCTCACAATCCTGAATTGACCATTTATCTTTTTGCCAGACTGCAGATGAGGCAGTGATATGTTGAGTTATTTCTTTACTTTGCGGATTTAATTGGGTGAGGTCTATCACTCGCAAAGTGTTGTTGTATCCATCAAAAAAGCCAAAATAATAGAAATCGTTCTTATTGCCCCGATAATGAACTTTGGCTTTGAGCATATTACTTTCTTCAGGTTCTCCCTTAATCTCCACATTATATACATAACTACGATTTTTTTCTGCCCAGGGAACTACATATTCTCCAAATAGTGCAACGATAATACTGATGATAAGTCCTACTATAAAAAGTGGAAGCATAGTTCTATGAATGCTGATTCCAGCAGCGCGAATAGCCACACTTTCGTTGTGTTTGGATAGACTATCCATCAAGAATAGTCCAGTAATTAAAACCGTAACCGGAGAAGTTAGCACTAAAAGATAGGGTAGACGTAGTAAAAAATATTTTAGAGCTTGCTCAACTGTTGCACCATTACGCATCAATCTGGGCAGATTATCTATAATATCAATAACAATAAAAACGGTAGCAAAACATATAAAAATAATCAGATAAGTTTTGAGAAATTCGCGGACAATATAACGGTCTAAGATACGCATTTTATTTCACTAATGAATAATTTCATCGGGAGCTTCTTCTAATTTGGCTTTACGATGAGAAAGCTTCCATTGAAGAAGGCTTAAGTTAACCAGTTGCTTCTCATGAATAGAAAGATAGATAAGAACTGCACCTAGAACGAAAAAGACGATATTCGTTATCCACATTGAAAGAAATGGGCTCATTAATGCCCTATCTGCTAGTTGTTCTCCTGCAGTTAGAGCGATATAATAAACCAGAAAGATAACAGAAGAAACCGAGAAAGCCATTCCGATACCGCTGGAACGAGTCATTAATCCAATAGGTACACCCATCATTACAAAGATTATTATAGCAAAAGCAAGAGCAAATTTCTTATGATATTCTACCTGCAGAGACCGCAAATTTTCCAGGATCTCTTTATATTGATCTGCTGCCATACTTTTCATTATTCCTAGGCGACGAGTTTCTACACTCTTAGCATAATCATCTGGTTGTATTTCCAGTTCGGCTAACCTTTTTTCAAGATTTGTGATTTCCTGCTTCTGATTAATAAGTTCCTGTTTTTTATCTTGAATAGCACTAACTAATTGATTATAGGTCATTTCTCTATCAGAACGATAACCACTTTCACCAAAATCCATTCCAACAGCTAAATCTCTAATATTAACAGTAAAAGTCTCAAATTTGGTTACCTGATATTTCCCTTTTTCCTGATCATTACGGTTGTGTATCTCTCCATTTAATAAATTTACTTGAAGACTGTTACCTTTATCCATCTGGACAACATTTCCCTTTTGAGCAGTTATTATACGAGGGAAATTGGCTTGAGTACGGTCGTAGACCAGAACATTTTTCAATTCATCATTGAGATTTTCTTCCGTGTATATAGTATAGTCAGAAATAGTGGTAAATTCTTTAGGTTTAATGATAGTCATCGGTCTATAGTAAGCTATTTTAACGGTTAGATTTTTAAGTTTATGATTGGTATTAGGAAGAAAATAATGGTTAAAATATACCATAAGACCAGTTAACAAAATAGCACAAATAAAGAGAGGGCGCAAAAGGCTATAGATATTGATTCCACTAGCTTTCATAGCAATAGTTTCACGATCTACTGTCAGTTTTCCAAAAGTAAGAATTGTTGCTACTAACACAGCCATAGGAATGGAAAGAGAGAGCATATAAGGCAATGATAAACCAAAAAGTTGCAAAACAGTTCCAATATCCAATCTTTTTTCAATTATAGTATTCATCAGGTCTATTGCCTTATCTATTAGTAGAACAAAAGTTACTACCAATAAAGAAATGGAAAAGGGTCCAAAATGCTCTTTCAGGATATGGCGCGAAAGGATTTTCACTGCTTTATCATCTCCAGCAACTCATCTTCAGTGATAATTTTGATAGTAGGGATTTTCTCTGCTTTAGTCAGCTTTGATCCAGGCTTATCTCCTACAATTAAATAATCCAGATTGGAACTTACTCCACTAACTATTCTACCACCATTACTTTGAATCAATTCTTCCATTTCTTTTCGGGAATAATGAGGTAAAGTTCCAGTAATGAGAAAAGTTTTGCCCGTTAAAACATTAGAAACTTGAGCTCTTCTATAGGTGAAATTTATTCCTTGAGCACGAAGCTCTTCTATTAATTTTATATTTTCGGGCAGACTGAACCACGCTTTAATGGATAAAGCAACTTTTTCTCCAACTTCTGGGACTTGAGAAAGACTTTCTAGGCTGGCATTGCGTAAGGAATCTATATCGCCAAAATATTCAGCTAAATATCTTGCAGTAACTGTTCCCACATATCTAATGCCCAATGCATAGAGCACACGATCAAAATTTCTGTCTTTAGATGCTTCAATGGCATTTTTAAGGTTTTGAGCGGATTTTGTGCCAAAGTGCTCCAGCTGAGCTAACTTATCGTAATCTAATCGGTAGAGGTCAGCAATACCAGAGATGAGTTTATTTTCTAAAAGTTTAGCTATCAAACTTTCTCCCAGTCCAGTTATATCCATAGCATCACGAGAAGCAAAATGTTCAATACGCCGTTGCAGTTGAGCTGGACAAGCAACATTAGAACAGTAATGAATTGCTCCTTCTTCATCTTTCTGTAAAGGACTGCCACAAGCAGGACAACGCTCTGGAAAACTCACTGGTTTTGCTCCCGGTTTTCGTTTTTCAGGAATTACCTGCAGAATCTTAGGAATAATTTCTCCCGATTTGATTAAAAGTACGCTATCACCTTCATAAAGGTCAAGGCGTCTAATTTCATCTTCATTATGTAAAGTGGCACGAGAGACGGTACTGCCTGAAATATAAACTGGTTCCAAAATTGCCACTGGGGTAACTGCTCCGGTTCTTCCAACTTGATATTGCACTTCAATCAATCTTGTTTCTTTTATTTCGGGTTTAAACTTATATGCCACAGCCCATTTAGGACTTTTTGCAGTGTATCCTAATTTCCGTTGTAAGGCAAAATCATCCACTTTAACTACGATTCCATCAATCTCAAAAGGTAAACTATGGCGCTTATCTTCCCATTCATCACAAAATTTTTGCACTTCTTCATAGGAATTACAAACGCATCTATGCTTTGTTGTAGGAAAACCTAAACTATCTAACCAATCCAAAAACTCAGATTGTTTCTGAACGGGTAAATTTTCACAGTAGCCTACTCCATAGAATATAGCACTCAGATTTCGGTTCTTAACTTCTTCTGTATTTTTTAATTTTATAGAGCCAGCAGCGGCATTTCTGGGATTAGCAAAAGGCTTTTCTTCATTTGAACGACGCTGTTCATTGAGCTTTAAAAATTCTTTCACGGGCATATATATTTCCCCGCGAATCTCTATAGGATAAGTGTAGTTAATCTTTTGAGGAATATCTTTAATTACTTTAATATTATTTGTAACTACTTCTCCAACGATACCATCTCCCCGAGTTGTGGCATATTGCATAACACCTTTTTCATAATATAGATTAATGGAAAAGCCATCTATTTTGAGTTCTGTGCAAAGAGCAGGGAAAAATCCCAGATCGGTGGCTAGTTTAACTATCCAATCTTTCAATTCATTAGCCGAGTAGGTATTATCTAGACTATACATCCGTTGTTTATGAGCTATAGTTTCAGCTCCAGGAGTTATATCACTTCCAACCTTATCTAGAGGCGATTCTCCGCGTTCTTCTGCATCTAATTGAGATTCCAATTGACGAAGTCTTAACACTAACTGGTCATATTCATAATCAGATATCTCTGGTTTTGCATGCTTATAATAGAGCTCGTTATGGTGTTCAATTTCAGCTCTAAGCTTTTCTATTTCTTTTCTTAGCTCCTCATTCATAGCTCATACATCTCCCTTCTCCGATCTTTAAAAATATCATTAAGAGTATTAACCGATTTGTCTAAAGCAAGTTTGGGATCAATAATTATTGTGCCAATTCCTTCATTTTCTTCATCAAGCTGAAGAAGAGTTTCACCTTTAGTCCCTAAAATCTGACTTTTGCCCGTAAATTCCATACTTTCTCCTTTATTACATTCAATTCCAACGCGGTTAGATGTAATGGAAAACACTCGGTTTTCTAAGGAACGAGTCTGCATTGCTTGTTGACACCAGGGCAAAACTAAATTAGCAGGATGGCAGATTATTTGTGCACCCTTGAGAGCAAGAGTTCTCGCAGATTCGGGAAAATACCAGTCAAAACAAATCATAATGCCTATTAATACACCACCTTTAGCAGGGAAAACTTCAAAACCAGTATCTCCTGATGTAAAGAACAGCTTTTCTCTATAGAAAAGATGAGTCTTGCGATATATGTAGTAACTGCCATCAGGATTTATCAAGGCAGCAGAATTGTAATATATATTATCTGCTTTTTCAGCAAAACCATACACAATACTGAATTGCTGTTCTGTTGCTAAATGGCAAAATTCCTGAAAGATAGTTCCTTCCGGAATTGTTTCACTCACTTTATCAACTTCAGCCTGTTTTTGGAATACATAACCTGAAAGACAGAGCTCTGGTAAAACAATTAAATCTGTTTCTAGTTCTCTAAGCATAGTTTTCAATTTATTCAGGTTCTCAAAAACCGCTAAAAAATCAGGTTTAAACTGTACTACTGAAACTCTATAATCCATAACTTCAAGCATTCCTTATAGTTTTATTATTAAAATTAGGTTTGAAGATTAAACTCATATGTAAATCATTTTAAATTATGTGATTTTATAACCGTAACTCTATACTAACGGTTCTTATTTTCATTTAATTTATCTCCAATATAATTTCCTTCCAAAATCTTAATTTCAATTTATTGGTCAAGTTCTTTTACTTATTTGATTGATTCTCAAATATAGCAGTCTTTATACTTTATTCCCTTTTTCTTATCAAAAGAAAAAGTATCCTGCAAAAATGACCTAAATCCAGCTTATTGATCACAAGTTATAATATTTCTAATTCCTGAGCTCATTTATAGCAACATCATTAAATATTTATGTCTAGGTGATGATAGATTTGGGACATAAGCTGGACATAAGCTGGACATAAGCTGGACATAAGCTGGACATAAGCTGGACATAAGTTGGACATAAGCTGGACATAAGCTGGACAAAGATTGGTGAGAAAAGTGAAAAAAATTATAAAGGGGAAGATTGGGAAAAGGATAGTTAGAGCTAATTATTACTAGTTGAATTATAGGTAATTAGAATGGTATAATCTATCGTTGAAATAATTGAGAAGTTATGAGATTGACGAAAGTAGTAAAGATTCTTAAGTGGTTTTATAATGTTTGATCTTCTAAAATACAGTATTGTTATACTTATTAGTATCCTATTCTGTTCTGCCGCAGAAGCTCAGAGAAATATTTATCCTCTGGATAAAGGATATTTGGTAGAAAAAAACCTATATCCTGCATTATTGAAAATACAAGTTTTAAATCCTGAATTAGTTAAGTTGCACATTCTCGGTTTTAGCGGGACAGAAGAGCTTCCCATTTATGGTTTAGAAATAGGTTATCCCCAAGCCACAAAAAATGTTTTAATGATAGGACAACACCATAGTGACGAGGTTTTGGGAGTTGAAATTGTATTTGCCTGGGCAGAGAAACTGGCAAAAGAGGCAGATTCGGATAAAAAAATAGAAGCTATTCTGCAACACTATAGATTCTGGATAGTTCCCACTATCAATCCTGAAGGTTATAAAGTTTTTACTGAGGGTTTATACAGATATAAACGCAAAAATAATCGTGATACTAATCAGAATAATATATTGGAATTGCAATGGGATGGAGTAGACCTAAATCGTAATTATCCAGTTTTTTGGGATGAAGATTCTCTACTGCCCCCTACTCATAGATATTATAAAGGAACTGCTCCTGCTTCAGAACCAGAAGTTCAGACCATAGTTTCGCTTGCCCAGAAGCACCAATTTGAAATCGCCATCTTTTATCATAGTTCCTATACTGGTGCTTTTAGTGAAAGGATATTTTTGCCCTATTTAGATGAAAACAATGAGCATCAGAAACCAATTTATGAAGAGACATTACACTTTGCTCAAAGGTTGGCAGAGAATCTAAAAAAGGATTATCTTCCTGGAAAATATGAAGTTAGTGATGGTCCGGTTTCACGAGTCGGAAATGCAAGAAACTATTTTTTCCATATTCATAGAACTAGAGCTATCCTCATTGAAGTTGGAGGTATGGATAAAAAAGGGAAAAGTATTATCTATCCTTCTGCAAGAATAAAGAATAAGATCGTTAAAAAACATATTGCAGCACTGAAAAAAGTTTTTTACGAAACCCTTATCTAAAAGCTAATAATCCCGATTCTTTAGGGGCTAATTCAGGGATTGGATACCTGCAAGCTCACTCCGCCATAAAAAGCTATCCCAGGTTGTGGAACATAAGCGTAAACTTCATATTGTTTATTAAGCACATTTCTAACCGTAAAGAAAGGGGAGAGCTTCCATCCTTGAACTAACAAATTATAATTTAAACCTAAATCCAGTAACGAATAACTAGGCAAAGGTTCGGTGAGATTATCGGGAGTAGTATATTGTTTTCCCGTATAACGATAATCACTCCATAATTTCAGTTTTTTCCCGTTAAGTTCCATTTTTATAGAGTAGTTCTTATCTGGAGTATACATCAAATAAGGCGCATCTTCTTCACCAACACTGCTGATATCCTTAGCTCGGGTAAAAATAGCGGCAGTAGAAAGATTTAACCATTGCCAAGGTTTCCATCCTGCTTCAATTTCTATATTTTGGATCTGTGCCTTACCGATGTTTAAAGGTTTCCAAACATTGCCCCACATTTGAATTTGACGCCACTGGATGAGATTTTCAATGTTGTTTTTATGGAAGGCACTTTTTAGATAGAATTTATTCCATTGATTGGTCATCCAGAGTTGCCAACCTCTGGAATACTCACTTTTTAAATCTGGATTACCCAGAGCTTGGGAATCACCTTTCCAGTATAAATCATAAGGCGAAGGGAGAGAAAAGGAAGTTCCTAAGGTTCCGCCAATATTTGTTTCTATATAACCTAAATGTTGTAAACTGCTCTCCAGACGCCAGGAAAACTCATCTTCCCGTTCGGTTAAATCATATCTTAAAGCTCCAGAATTAATCCAGATGAACTCACCTTTATCCAACTTCAGTTCTGTTTTCAGAATAGAATTGGCAAATCGGGAAGAGAAATCAAGATTATTGGCACTATTCAGGAGATTATTATTTTGATAACGGTTGAATCCTGCTTCAGCAGAAAGACTTGAATTGAGAGATAATTCTGGAGTAAGGGCAAGATTATGTCCGTAACTTTCATGGATTCCAGAAGTTAGTAAGCTTTGTTTATAGTTAGATAGATAGACAGGTAAGAGTGCCTTTGTATTGTCATAAGTAGTCTCATCTAAATTTAACCAGATTAAGGTTCTCAGTTTACCTTTAAATAATGGAAGATCCAGGGTCAATCTATTACGATTAGCCCAGCCTGATAAATAAGCATTTTTATAGACATCAGGGAAATTAACTGTTCCAGGTAATTGACGAAGAAAAGAGAGGTATTCGCTTTGAATACTAAAACTGGATTTTTTATTTAGATGAGTATAAGATGCGGCAATAGAATGTTGATGTTTGGCATTATTAGAACGAATTTGAGTACTATCGGCAGACCACCATTCTGGCACTTTATAACGAAAATCATTATCGGTGCTTAAATTACTGAGGTTAATCCTGAATATATAAGAAGATTGATTCAGAGAAAAACTCAAAGAATTTTGAGCATATCCAAAAGAGCCAAGTTCAGTGCTTAGAGAAAACTCTTTTCCCGTGTGCTTTAAGCCTTTTTTAGTGGTTATCATCACCATTCCACCAATAGCTGAACTTCCACCATAAACTGAGACATTATTTTTTATAATTTCCACTGATTCAATGTTATTGGGGTCAAGCATAGACAGGTCATACAAGTTTCCATCTGAATTTAGAGGAACTCCATCTAATATGATTAGACTATGCCGGGCAAGATTTCCCAGGATAGAAATATTCTGTGATTCACCTGGCAGTCGTACATCATTGCTATGAATGATAGGATTAGTTGTAAGTATTTCTCCAGCAGAATAATAATGTCGGTCTGGATCTAGAGGTAGAGAAATGCGATCTAGAGGAGGTGAAACGATGTTCCAGGCTACCTCAGAGACAGTTACACGAGGAAGTATCACGGGTTCAGGAATTAAAGTTATTTTTTTAGCTATAAACTTGGTAGAGATCTTTTTCTCTTGAAAACCCAATCTATGTAAAGTTAATGAATCTGAAGTAGTGCTTATCCAGAAATAACCTTTTTTATTGCTGAATACGGTTTTATTACCATCGGTAATCACTACTTCTGGAACTGGTTGCTCTTTAGGGTCAACGATAACTGCTTCAATGGAATAAGTTTCTGCGGTTAAAGCTACTGATACTAAGCATAACAAGAGAACAATGAAACGGGATTTCATTTTATTCCTGGATAAAGAATATTGGGTTTTCCACTCAAAGGATTATGAATAGTTTGCAGTTCAATGCCAAAAAGCTCTTTTAATAGGTCAGGTTGCATCATATTTTCGGGAGTGCCAGAGCCTAGAATCCTTCCTTTGGAAAGGAATACCATTCTATCAGCGAAATTGGCACCTAAATTTAGATTATGAGAAATGAGTAAGATCCCTTTTTTATTCTCTGCCAGAATCTTCCTGAGAAGAATCATAATATCAATTTGATGATTGATATCCAGCTGAGAAAGAGTCTCATCCAGAAAGATATAACGCGTATCCTGAGCTAAAGCTCTAGCGATAAGAACTCTTTGTTTTTCTCCTCCACTCAGTTGAGAATAGAAACGATTGGCAAAAGCCTGCAAAGAAAGCTGTTCTAAAACTCTATCTACCGCCTCATAATCTTTTGGCATCCAGCTCTGAGTTAAACCTAAATAGGGATACCTTCCCATTAAAACTATGTCTCGCACTGGATAATCAAATTGAAATACACTTTCTTGAGGAACAAAGGAAACGAGATGAGCAAGTTCTATTCTTTTATAGGAATTAAGGGGTTTATCGAAAATGCGTACTTTTCCCTTACGAGGTTTTAAGAAACCAAGTAGGGCATAAATTAAGGTGGATTTTCCTGCTCCATTCGGACCTGCTAATATGGTAAATTCGTTTTCCGGAAGAGTTAAATCCACATCTTTGAGCACCAGCTCATCTTCATAGGCACAACAAAGATTTTCTATTTCTATCATCTGTATATCTCAATCAAAGTTTTGAAGAGGAGTGAATTCTGTCAACTGAAGCTTAAAAAGAGAGTAGATATTTTTCTTGTTTTAATCTCATAGCATATTACTATATATTTAAAAAGAGGAAGAATGAGATAACAAAATGGCAGTTAGTACAAAAACAGAATATGCTCTAAGAGCATTACTTAAGATAGCTGAAGAGCCAGAAGCTGCTGTTTCAGCTCAGACTATTTGTGATCAACAGCAATTACCCAAGAAATATATTGAACATCTTCTCAGTTCCTTAAAGAATGCTGGATTAATTGTTAGTAGTGCAGGATTGAAAGGCGGTTATATTCTGGCAAAATCTGCTGCTGAAATCACGCTTTATGACATAATAAAAGCGGTGGATGACCATAGATTGGAACTGGATTGTAATATGGGAAGCAAATATTGTCGGGGCGAAGATTGTAATTTAAAGCCAATATTTATAGAGATAGGAGAAAAACAAAGAGAACTTTTCAGAAGTTATTCTCTTGCGAAGATAGCAGAAAAAATACGGGAGGAAGATTAATGAATAATCATAGAATATATATGGATAATTGTGTAACCACTCCAGTAGCTCCAGAGGTGCTGGAAGCGATGAATCCCTATTTTCTAGAAAAATTCTGGTTTCCTGGAACTTTTATCAGTACGGGAGAAGAGACTAATGCAGCTTTAGCACAATTCAAAGAAATTATTGCTCAAGCTTTGAACACCTTACCGGAAGAGATTCACTTTACTTCAGGTGGCACCGTAGCTAATAATATTGCTCTCAAAGGGTTGATGGGAGCAAATGCTAAGAAAGGGAGACACATCATAGTTTCACTCGTAGATTATCCGGATTTACTTACCAATGCTGCTTATTTTGAGAAACAAGGTTTTGCAGTTACTTATCTGGAACCAGATTCAGAGGCTTGGGTTAGTGCAGATAAACTACAAAAGGCAATTAGACCCGATACTATATTATTTATGAATACCATCGTAAATCATGTGGTTGGCACTATTCAACCTATGCAAGATTATAAAAAGGTGTTAGAAGCAGCAGACCATAAAATCTTCTGGCATGCAGATGCTGGACAAGCTTTTGGCAAAATGCATCTGGATGTGCAAGATTTAGGGGTTGACACTTTAAGTGTTTCTGCTCATAAGATTCATGGTCCTCAAGGAATAGGAGCTCTTTTTGTAAAAAAAGGAACTAAGCTAAGTCAGTTAATACATGGTGTAACCAGAGTAGACCAATTACAGACAGGTGGATTAAGTATTGCCTTGATTGCTGGTTTTGCTAAAGCAGTGGAAATGACTTTCAGTGACTTGGATGCAAATATTTCCTATCTGCGAGAGCTTTCTAATTATCTTTTAGAGAAATTGGAATCTACTATACCAGATATTGAATTAAATGGACCAAGAGGAGACAAAAGAGTTTGTCATAACATCAATGTTTCCATTTCTTATATTGAAGGAGAATCTATCACTATGATGCTGGATTTAAATGGAGTAACTGTTGCTACTGGTTCTGCCTGTGCTTCTCAAGGTTTGAAACCGAACTATGTTTTGATGGCAATGGGGAAAAATCATGTTCAGTCTCATGGTTCAATGAAATTTACTCTATCCAGATACAATACGAAAGAGGAAATTGATTACACGGTGGAAAAGTTAGCTGAAATAACAGCAACTCTTAGAGAACGCAGTCCTCTTTATCAAGCAATACATAATAAGGAGAGATAAATGCTGTATTCACAAACAGTCTTAGACCATTTTATGCATCCTCACAATGTAGGTAAACTGGATAATGCAGATGCAGAAGCAACTGAAGGTAGCCCTGCTTGTGGAGATCAAGTTACTATGTTTTTAAAAGTCAACCCTGAAACTCAGGTCATAGAAGATATCAAGTTTCTTTCTTATGGCTGTGCTTCTAATATTGCTACAGCATCAATTATAACTGACCTTGTAAAAGGTAAGACACTGGAAGAGGCAAAAAAAATTACCTGGCAACAAGCTATGGAAGAACTTGGAGGTTTACCTCCAATCAAAGTTCATTGTGCTGTTCTAGCAGTAGATACCCTGCAAAGTGCTATTTCCAATTATGAAATTGCTCATGGACTTAAAGAAGTTCCTAATTTTGGGAAAGATACGATAATTGAGGAATTGAAAAAGATTATCTATCCTAAAGTAGGTGAAGATATTGTCAGTTTGAAAATGGTTAAGTATGTGGGATATAACAATAACGAAGTGATAATTGACCTCAACTTGATGCGTTTTGATCAATGGAGAGATAATATTGCTGAAGAAATTAGAGAACACCTAAAGAAATATCCACAGATAAAAAACATCAAGATAAACTTCCCTGATGCTGAAACTACCTAATTCAGTTATTTGATTCTTCTTCAAGAGATAAGGATAGCTGAGTTTTTTAGCTCAGCTATCCTTACTCATATATAAAGCTCCGGTAAAACAAAGCCTGGTGCAAAGTGAACAACCGATACACTTTTCCTTGTCTATAACAGGGAACTTTTCTTCATCTAGTTTTATAGCTTGATAGGGACAGCGAGTGCAATTTCCACACTGGAGACAGAGATCAGGATTTAAAGTGCTGCTCTTTGATTTCGCAGGCAAATCCTGAAAATCTGTGATAGGATTAGGTTGCGCAATTCCGATGAGATCTTTAACTGAACTCATTTTCTTTGCTTCTAAAAGGTGACTTAAACCAGAATGGAGTTCATCAATAATTTCATAACCATATTTTTCTACAATACTACAGAATTGGACAGTTGAAGTGCCCAAAGCAAGGAAATTAGCAGCATCCAAATAACTCATAGCTCCACCATTTCCAGAAACAATAACCCCAAGATTGCAAGCTCGTGCTAAACTTAAGTAAGTGATAGGAAGGATACCCTTTCCACTAAGTCCTATAATCACTCCTTCATCCCAGCGAGCATCTTCTTTTTCTCTAAAACCCATAGCTGGGAAAGTATTGGCTAGAGTGATTCCTGCTTTTTTCTCTGGATATCTAGCAAAAACAGATTTGACTGCTTTGATGATAGGAACAATAGCTGTTACAGCACTGGTCAATTTAAAAAGTTTAGGAATCTCTGGATTACTTATTTGCATTACCCAATCTATAATTTTTGCGGTTAATTCAGCGTTTTGGGCTACAATATCACCGTGAGTTCCATCTCCACCTTGAGGACAGGAAAGACTATATTCAATGCCCATTGCACCGGCATTTTCTAATTTGCGGGTATTGGATTGCCAGGCAGCTTTATCTGATTCATCATTACCAGTTACTGGACCTCCGGCTGAAGCCATAGTTAAATGGTCAGGAAATTCTCTTATTAAACGCTGAATTTCTTCACATACACGGTCTATAGGATGCTCTGAGACATTGTCACAATTGCCAAAAGTTTTATCATTAAAGACCCACATATATTCACCTGGAATATGAATATATTGTTTCTCAAAGGCAGTTTTCATTATACCACCTTGCCAGCCAGCAAGATAGGCTGTCTTCATCTGTTCATAACCATCAGTAGGTGGGGAAGCTGAAAGCAGAAAAGGAGAATTTATCCTTCTTCCAAAGAAGTCTATTTCCAGCGATATGGGATATTTCTTCCAATGCGGGATAGAGATAATGCTCTTGGTTGGCTTTTCTGGTTCATCAAAATCTTTATTTTTTAGATCTGCATCAATTTTCAAAGCTATATTCTTTCCTGAAGCAATCGCTTCTACAACGGTTGAAGGACCATTTGCCATATCTCCGCATTGATAAATATAGGGTCCAGTTTCCTTTAGTGAACAACGATTACCAATAGCTACTACAACCATATCAAAGGGTCTATACATTTCAGTTGAGCCTTCTTCATCTATTATATTAGTAGGATGAAAGGGTAATCCCGAAGGAAGTGTTACTCGTTTAGTCTTAATGCCAATAGTTTTTCCGTTTTCATTTATGATAGCAGTAATACGAGTTCTCGGACTAAAAGAAACTCCTGCTTCAATCAGTTTTTGCTTTTCATCTTCAGTTATAGGCATTTCATTCCAGGCTTCCAGAGTTACCATTTCCACATATTTAGCACCTTTTCTCCTGGCTAAAAGTGCCGCATCAGCAGCGATGGCACCTCCAACCAGAGCAATCCTTTTACCTGCAAGGTTGTAAGCTTCTGGATTATGTAATAGTTCCAGTCCAAAAACCTCAGTTTCCGAACCAGGGATATTAAGTTTTATAGGTTCATTCAAACCACAAGCAAGTAATACTGCATCATATCCTTTTGCTAATAGCTCCTTAACATTATCTACTTTCTTAGGAATATGATTAAATCTGAATACTTGCTGCAGATAGCTTAAATCGTTTTCTATAACCTCAGACTCAAGTCTTTCTGGTGGAATAAGTTTGATTTGACCGCCTAAGGTTTCCGGGTCAAATATATCTATTTTATAACCTAATTGAGTTAAAATTACTGCAGCACCAAGACCAGAGGGTCCTCCACCTATTATAGCTATCTTCTTCCCATTTTGGGGAACAGTCTCAAATTCTGGTAATTGACCCAACAAGTGTGCCTTATGTATAATAGTAGCCTGAACTTCCTGGATTCGTATAGGAAAATCAAATTTATAATGGGAACATGCTTGAACGCAGAAATCGTCTGGACATACTTTTCCACAGATTCCACCTAAAGGATTGCTGGATAAGATAATACCTGCAGCTCTTTTATAATCCGAAGGTTTACCTTCAGCAGCTGCCATTATAAAATCAGCAGGGGAACAATCACAGGGACAAGCAGTTTTACAAGGTTTATCAGCACAGAACTCACAACGCAAGATTTCGCTCTTCAATTGTTGATCAGTTAAAAACATCTCTATCTCCTTATGTAGCAATCAAATTTATTAACTTTTCTTTTCTTTTGATATTTCCTTTCCGTCAATGAAAAAATATAAAAAAGAGATTTGACAAGTCTGACCATTTAATTATATTGTAGAAAGAAGCATAAATGATTATGGATATAAAAGATTTATTTTTAAATTATAGTTCCAGGTTTCAGTTCATAAGGTGTAAAAGTATAGTCACATCCATACTTAGAAGTAAGGTAGAAAAGAATTGAATAACAAAAGTATATTTATATTAATCCCGACGAAAGAAAAATAATTATTGACAGAAACATAAAAGAGCATAAATAAGAGATTATACTAACATTCTTCAAAAAATGAGGAGGATCAATGAAAAAAGTATGGCTAATTATCTTGGCCTTGACGCTTGCCATCGCAATGTTTGCAAACGGTTCAAACCGTTATGAAATAATTGCCTGGCAAGAAACCTTTGAGGACGGTGCCGAAGGGTGGACCCATTATGATGGGAACTTACCCCCCAATAACTGGCACATTTATAATTATGGTGGAACCCAGGGAAATGTTTGGTGGATGGGAGATCCAGCTCTTGCACAAGGAACAAATATTGGCGGTTATTATAGCCACCAGTATTTAGTTCTGGATACTCCTGCCAATACGATTACAGCGGCAAATTCAGTTTTGACCTTTAAGATGGCTGTTGCTCTTGAAGCTGTGGGAGGAACTGGTGAATATAATGGTTGGGATTCCTTCAATGTTCGTATATCCACTAATAACGGAGCAACCTGGACAGTTTTGACTCCTACCAGTCCACCCTATGATTTCACTTCATCCTATGCTTTTGGTTTTGAGCACGGTGAAGGTCCAAACATTCCTGGTTGGGGTGGTATTCATCCTGCCTGGACCACAGCAACTTTTAACCTTTCCAGTTATTTAGGACAGAGTGTAAAAATTAGGTTTGCCTTCGCTTCTGATCCAGCTTATTGTACCACTGATAATCCTGCTTTATTTGGTGTTATGGTAGATGATATTTCCTTTGGCGGATATACTAATAATGGTGTTGATGATGGTCAGATGACCTGGGCAAGTTTAGTACCAGTAGGTGGTGACATCTGGTCTTTAGCAGAAGTTGCAGACGCGCCATCTCCTACTCATGTTATGAGATGTCAAAATGAAAATGGGACTTATAATCCTAATATGCTGAATTATCTGGTGAGTCCTCCTATCCTGCTTCCTAGTGATGGAGATATCAGGGTAGATTTTATGCTTAAGGGTGAATTTGATGATCTTGATGCATTCCCCAATTGTGATTATCATGGTTGGGAAATCTCACCCAATAATGGTCTAACCTGGTTTTATATGAGTAACCCATATGGTGATCCAAATTTAAGCAATTATGTTTATTCCGATGCTCCACCCAACTGGGCATCAATGGTTGCATCCTATAGTCTTGATGGCTACATTAGTGACTATGCAGGTCAAACTATCAGATTAAGATGGTCATTCAAGTCCGATGGTGATACTCCTATTGGCACAGGTTATATGATTGATGATGTAACCATCTATAATGAAGTGTTTATCGCTCCCCCAGAAAACCTGGAAGCTGTAGTTAATGAAAATAATGTTATGTTAAGCTGGGCAGCTCCTGGAACTGGAGGTGGTGGAGAAGAAGGCTGGTTGCATTACGATGGAGAAAATTATGATGCTATTGGTACAGATAGTGCTGCAGATTTCGCTGTAGCAGCTAAATGGGATCCTGTTGGTGAATATGGAATCAGTCCCTATGTGGGAATGCAAATCACCAAGGTTAAATTCTATCCTCATGAGGCTAATTGCACTTATACCATTCGTATCTGGACAGGTTCTACTGGAGAGCTCGTATATGAACAGGTAGTTCCTTCTCCTACAATCCAAGCCTGGAATGAAGTTATCCTAAGTACTCCTTTCACTATTCCTGCTCAAACTGTACTCAGGGTCGGATATCGTTGCAATACACAAGCTGGATTCCCTGCAGGTTGTGATGCAGGTCCTCAGGTGGAAGGTTATGGTAATGCAATGTACTGGCAAAATTCCTGGACCACATTAACCAATGTAAATTCAGAATTGACTTACAACTGGAATATTAGGGTTTATGTGGCTAATGCTAAAGGAGAAGAGTATGTACTTTCCTATGTGCCACTAAAACAGGAAGTGCAACCTATTTCCAATGCTCAATTTAAAGTTAAAGGCATTAAAGCAAACCGTAATGTAAATGGCTATAGGATTTATCGTGATAATGTTCAGATAGATCAGGTAGGTGCCGATATCCTTACCTACACTGATAGCAGTGTCCCGGGTGGAATCCATAACTATTATCTGACTGCTATGTATGGAACCTATGAATCTGGACCTTCCAATGTGGCAACAGTATTTATAATGTCTGAATCTATGGCAGAACTATTAAATGATGATGGTACAGCAGATCAGGGATTCAATGTTGGTGCCAATAAACAGATGGCAGTAAAATTTAGCTTTGACCATTCATTAACTGTTGCATATGCTAAAATTTATGTCCAGAATGTTGGAACTACAGGTATGATTGTCCGTGTTTTTGATAATGATGGACCTAATGAAATGCCTGGAACACAGCTTGCTCAGTTTCAATATCCTGCCGCTTCTATAGTTCAAGGATGGAACTATATAGCATTACCAGCCGATATTGATGTTACTGATGGTCAATTCTATATTGGCATTCTGGATGTTGCAAATGCTTCTGCAATAGGTCTGGATACATCCTCTAATGGTCACAGTTATAAGAAAATAGGGACAGAATGGGAACCAGTTACAGAAGGTGAAATAATGATTAGAGCTATTGTGGAATATGATACCCCTAATAACGACAATGTGGTGCCTGTTTACACCTTGTCAGCAACTAATTATCCTAATCCCTTCAATCCGGAAACTACTATCAATTATAGCGTTCCGACTACAGGTCATACAACTCTAAAAATCTATAACCTGAAAGGAGAAGTGGTACGCACCCTGGTTAACGATGTTCGTCAAGCAGGTAATTATAGTGTCGTCTGGAATGGAACCGATGACAGAAATAGATCTGTTGCCAGTGGAATATATCTCTATCGTTTAGAGAATAATGGTAAGAGTCATATTGGGAAAATGTTGCTCTCAAAGTAATGATGATATAATAATACCTCACAGAGAAAAGGAGTGACCTAAGTGTCACTCCTTTTTCTTTTTAATCATATCAAAATCTGTAATAAGATTATTGACATCTTTATTAAGCAGGGAAATGGTAATTCTAAAAGTAATATTAGATAGAAAAAAATGATGAAGAAAACCCTCTTTATGGTAATAATGTTTTTGCTTTGTGGTCTATTGCAATCTGCCACAATCAATGGATTTGTGACCGAAGCTGATAGTGGGGAACCCATTCAATATGTTAATGTATATGTTTCGGGCACAAAAATAGGCTGTCAGACCAATAAAAAAGGGTATTATGTTATAACTTTACAAGAGACAGGAGATTTTACCCTGACTTTCTCCTTAGTATCTTATAAAAGGGAAACTGTGCCAGTCACTATAAAAAGCTTAAATGACCATCTTGTTATCAATATGCAGTTAACTAAGACTGCTATAGAATTGAGTCCAGTAATTGTAACCGGATCAAAAGATGAAAATGAAGGACCAGTTATTCAACCCAGCACTCTTCATCAAACCAGACAGGATATTCAGATGGTAGTAGCTCCTTTGGAAGCTGATGTCTTTAGAGCTGTTCTTGCCGTGCCAGGAGTTGTTCCTATATCAGATTTTTTTGCTGGATTGTATGTTCGTGGTGGTTCTCCAGATCAAAATCTTATTCTTTTAGATAACACTGAGGTATATAATCCCAATCATTTTGGAGGTATATTTAGTACCTTCAATACGGATGCAGTTGAAAGCATTGAATTGATGAAAGGAGGATATCCAGCAAAGTATGGGGGAAGGATGTCCTCAGTTCTTGATGTAACTGAAAGAGACGGTAATAGAAAATATTATGAAGGTGTGGGAAGACTTAGTCTCATTTCTGCTTCAGCAACAGCGGAAGGTCCCTGGAAAATAGGTTCACAAAGTGGTTCAGTTATGGCTTCATTTCGTCGTACTTATCTGGAAATGTTAAAGATGATATTCTCTGATTTACCGGACTATTATTTTTACGATGGTCACATTAAATTTAACTGGGATATAGATACAAATAATAAGCTCAGCGTTAGTGGATATTTTGGGAAAGATGTATTATCCTATGACATTAGTCCCATAATGGATTTAGATTGGGGAAATAGCATTTTTTCTGCTCAATGGATGCATCTCTTTTCGCCTCAGCTTTTTTCCCAGTTTATTATTTCGGGAAGTCAATATAATAATTCTATTGAGGAAATCTCAGCTGAAGGTATGAATATCTTCCAAAGTAAGAATTATATTCGTGATTTAACTGCTAAAGGATTACTAAATTGGAAACCCAGCAATTATCACGATGTTGAAACAGGAATAGAGCTTAAATTGAATGATACCGATTTAAAGATGGGAACTACCTATCAAATCGCACAGAACGCATTACCTGAAGCAGCTATAACTTCATTAACCACTTCAGCTTTTATTCAAGATACTTGGTCAATAAATGAATTATGGACTTTGCAACCTGGTTTACGAGTAAACTGGTATAAAACCCTGAAAGAAGAACCAGCTCCAGTGCCTTCTGCTTCCTATTTTAACCTTGAACCTCGGGTTTCACTTAAGCGTAATCTGGATGTTGGAGAGAGTATATATCTTAATTTTGGGGTTTATCATCAATATCTTTCACTTCTTGGTCTGGACATAAATTCTCCCTATGATGTTTGGTTGCCAATAGAGGGAAGTGTTAAACCTGGAGTTTCTCAGCATTATATCTTAGGATATAATAGAGCCATTAGTAAATATTTTCAATGGAATGCAGAACTATATTATAAAGCCTATAATCATCTCCTTGAGTTCAATACCAATACTTTTTTCAACTGGAATAGTGAAACAGGAACTCTTTCTGATGCCGTGAATACTGGGAAAGGCTATTCCTATGGAGCAGAATTGATGATAAAAAATGATTGGAAAGGGTTAAAAGGCTATTTAGGTTATTCTTATAGCGAGACTAAACGCAAGATTAATGATGTTAATGTTGATCCCTATACTGGAGAACCTCAATATTTTTATCCCCGCTACGATAGAACTCATACCGTTTCTCTAGTAGAAAACTATAATATCAGTCAAAACACAGGATGGCAACTAGGCAATGCTGATCTGATTGTAGGAACGAATTTTTCCTACAATTCTGGACAACCTTCTGATGTACCAGAACGCATCTTTTTTGATGGTGAAAATTTCCAGCTTATATACAGTTATCAGGATAGAGTTCGGCTTCCTGATTACTTAAGGTTAGATTTAAGTGTGCATTTACAATGGAACACTTTTTGGGGTTCTATTGAACCCTATCTGGAAATCATTAATGTGTTTAATCATAAGAATGTAAGTTTTCGGTTCTATGATATGCAGATTAACGAAGATGGCACCTTGAAGCTGGTTACAAGAGATGGGACACAATTTCCCTTTTTGCCCTTTATCGGAGTTAATATAAAATGGTAAAGCAAGTTTTAAAGATAGCGCTTATCTCATTTCTGTTAATAAGCTGTCTCTTTATTCTATCCTGTGATAATACCTCTGGACCTAGATTTAAGGGTGAAGTATACACAGTAACAGGATTATTGATGGTGGATCAACCTATCTCTCTTTCCTATCCTATATATATAACCCGAAGCAATTCCCTTGATGAATTTGACCCCTTGCAGCTTTTCGTCTGGGATGCAGAAGTTATTATAAAGGATCTGGATACCCAGGAATCTTTCTCTTTAACTCCTTCCTTGCATGAATATAAAATAAAATATATAGATTTAGCAGAACATACTATTCAGCCTGAACATCGTTATAGACTGGAAGTTCAAATTCCTGATATGGATTCTTTAATCTGGGCAGAAACAACTGTTCCGCAAAGAGTGGAATTGAAACCTGACCCTTATGGAGTTCATTTGCCCGGAACAGGATATTCCTTTGATCCTGATACAGAAAATATCATTCCCTTTAATCAAATTGATACCGATTATCCTCTGGTGGTTAGCACCGGAAATACAATGGGAATATTTAATCTCTGGATTGAAACTTATTGTATGGAGGAATTTAGTACCAATCTGGAATATACCAATCAGTTATTACAAGAAATCCATCCCACAGCCAATATTGAAGAGCTTTATAATCAAGGAAGTCTGGGGATAAGGCGTTTAGAAATAGCTAATCGCTTCCAATCAGCTCCTCTGGAAGGTCTACCAGGTTACTATGTGATTTTAAATGATTACTCTACCGCTTTTATATTCTATGGAAAGTATCGCGTAAGAGTGTGGGTGATTGACGATAATTATTATAGATTTCATTATATGATGGATGGTTATTTATACGGTGGGGTTCATAATGCGTTGGGTTTTTTTGGTTCAGCCAGCGGAGGAGAACTCTATGCTCGTATTACGAAATCTTATTAATTTTATAAGTTTGTTTTCTATTTTATGTAGATAGTTATCATATATAATATTTAGATGACACTATTGAAGGTATTCTATGAATTGATGGATAAACGGTATATTTACCTTTTAGATAATGAAAAAACCCCATAATCTGTCCCCAGTCTCCTACTTGTCTCTCTCTTAACACTTTAGGAGAAAAAGAGACAAGAGAGAGTAAAGAAACACCTCTCCTGTCTCAATCTTAAAAAATCTTAATGCTCCGTTTTAAATTAGAAGCAATTGCTCCCTATAATCAAATAAGTTCTTCTCTTTTCTAAATTCATATAGCTAGACTGGTTCCAGCAAAAGTGTTTTTTCAATCCTCCACAAGCTTTGCTCTATCCGATATCGCTCTTTAGAGATTAATAATTATACAACAAGTTGATCAAAGTTCACTAACGAGGGGAGCTTAACTAACAGATATCGCTCTTTAATGATTTGATAATTATATTCAGTTAATTGAGTTTCTATAGGTTGATTCTCTTTTTTTTCTAGAAAGCCTCTACACGGCTTGTGTACCCGTATGCAAAGGTCCTGGTATGCAAAGGTCCTGGTATGCAAAGGTCCCCCTTTGCATCATGCGGTACTAGTTTTCATCTATTCCCGGTATTATTAATGCGGTACTAGTTTTCATCTATTCCCGGTATTATTAATGCGTACTAGTTTTAGCTTTATTACTTATTGGTATGCAAAGGTCCCCCTTTGCATCAAGCGGTAATAGTTTTAGATTTATTACCCA
>DFOM01000035.1 GCA_002376725.1 Cloacimonetes bacterium UBA3541
AACAGCAGGTAACTATTCAGTAGTCTGGAACGGAAGAGATAGCCATAATCAGCCTGTATCCAGTGGAGTCTATTTCTATAAGATGAGTGCTGGTAAATACAGCAGCACCAAGAAAATGATTATGATGAAATAAATCTAAATCAACTATCTAAAATATATCCCCGTATGGTTTTCCCTACGGGGATTTTATTTATATCATCCTTTTCTTTCTGATTAAAATTATAATGTTAAAAAAGAGCATAATTAAGAGCTGATTGAGATATAAGAGAAAATAAATTTTTTTCCACTTAAAAAATGTTTGTATGCTTTAAATAACAAAGAGATGTGAGCTAAGGACTAAATTATTCTTAGCTAACTATTATAATAGTGAGTTAGATTTTTATATCGCAATCTGGTAGATAACGAAATAATACTTGACTTTTATTTTATAGAATTAAATTAAATTAGGGAGGTGAAAAATGAAGATTAAATATTATGGTCATTCAGCATTTGAAATCACCAGTAATACAGGAGTTAGAATATTAATTGATCCTTTTCTGGATGGAAATCCACTTTCACCTATAAGATCAGATCAGGTTAAAGCAGATTTTATAATTCTGTCTCATGCCCATAGTGACCACTTAGGTGATACTCTTAAGATAGCTAAAAAAAATGATTCAATGGTTATAGCAGTAGCAGAATTAGCAGCATACTTAGCTGGCAAAGGCTTAAAAACCCACGGCATGCAGATAGGAGGAAGTCGTATTTTTCCTTTTGGAAAGATTAAATTTACTCTGGCTTTTCATGGAAATAACACATCTGATGGGCGTTATGCAGGACTTGCAGCAGGGATATTATTATGGGTAGATGATTCTTGCATCTATCATTGTGGAGATACAGGACTTTTTGGTGATATGAAATTGATTGGAGAAATGAATTCTGTAGATTATATGCTAGTGCCAATAGGAGATAACTTTACAATGGGACCTGAAGATGCAGTAAAAGCTGTGGAGCTTGTATCACCAAGGATTGTAATTCCTATGCATTATAATACCTGGCCCATCATTCAAGTTGATGCTAATAACTTTGCCGAAAAAGTGCAGGCTATAGGCAAAGAATGTTTTCTGCTAAAACCGGGTGAGGAGATATCCTGATAACTTGCTGAAGATTAATTAAAAAAAATATACCCTCTTCTTCGTTCATTATCGTGAAAAAAGAAGGGGGTATAATTCTCTCTTTAAAAGAAAAAGAGCTTTACTAGTATAGCAACCAGTAGAACGGAATTAATTGTCAACCACACAGTAATAAGTTTTTTAAGTTTGTAAACCTGCATACGATTTTCTTGAACTTTTCTTTCCATACGAACTAATAGATTTTCTAAGGTTGCTATTTGATTATGACTTTTATCCTTTACTGGCACAGTTATACCTGGTCTTAAATAACGGCTCACTTCTATTATTAAAGGTATCATTAACGGAAGAATCTTTTTAAAATTGAATTTTGCCATAGAGCATACTCCTTAAAATTTATATCCTAGATTTCCATAAAGTGTTCCACCCAGTACTGCGTGAGTAGAATAAGATAGGTCCAAATTTATTCCTTTAAGGTCAAATCCGACTCCAGCATTCCAGGTAGCTGGATTGGAATGAACACCAAATCTAATTGTGAAGGGTTCTAGCATCCGAACTTCCACACCTCCCATAAATTCTGTTTCTTTAGCAAAGTCCTTTTTTACTTCTATAGTTGTAATGACCTGATTATAGGGAACATAGGAAAGTCCAAGCGATAGATGGCTGGGTAATTCGTTCTGATTAGTATCACCCATAACAGCTTGATTGATATTCTTAACACTAAAACCAAGCCTAGTACGTTGATGAAGTATAGCAGTAGCTCCTAAGTCCAAGCCAAAAGCATCATCGGTTTCTTCTTCATCAAAATCCAGGCGATAATAATTGAGGGCATAACCTACACTTATCTGTGAATGAATATCACTCTGGAGATTAAAAGAATGTCCTGCGCTCCAGATTTGTTCACTCATTAAGTTCTCATCTTCAAAATCTACATCAAATAATCTAGCTCCAAAAGCTACTGTCCCAAGTTTCTTAGGTAATTTAATACCTACTGCTGCAGTTTTAAACTCAGAAAACTTTTGATCATAGAGACGACTGAATCCTGCTTGTGCTTCGTAGTCAACATCAATCAAACCAGCTGGATTGAAAAATAGAGAATTAACATCATCTGCTACACTTGTATAAGCTCCACCAAGAGCACGAGCTCGAGCAGAAGGAATATAATCATCAAAGACAGCAAGCAGCAAAGCTGTCTGCATCAGAATTAAGGCAAGAATTAGTAATTTTTTCATTTTCATTTCTCCCCGAGCTTATTTCATTATAGATTTTACTACAATCGGTTGCACAGTTTCCTCTTTGTGGCCTGTGCTACGTTCTATTATTTCTAAGTGACAATAATAAAGACCAATAGGAACTCTTTGCATCATATAATCACGACCATCCCATTGGAACTTCTCAATTCCTAAAGGATTACTGATGTTTTTATTAATTGGGGTTGCCACTAAGCGACCTTGAGAATCATAAATCCTAACTATAGCTTTAACATTTATGCCAGAGGAAGAGCTTTTACAACCATATTCTATGGTAAGTTTCTCATTTAACTCCGGATTGAAGATGTTTTTATTAGAGCTGGGATTTTGAATATTTAACCAGGCTATACTTTTACGGATGGGTACAAGAAGTTTCCCATCAGTTAGAGCCTGAATCTCAGTATCATCATAGGAGAAAGAAACAAGGTCTATAATGGATTCCCCGTAATCTATAGGTTTTAGACAAAGTTTTACTAGCACTTCATCATCTTGTGCTGAAGTTATAGGTTCCATAATAGATTGATAACTTATTTGGATTATAGAACCATCTTCAGATACTTCTACGCTAGGTTCCTGTGCAGTCATAGTTCCAGTTCCATACTTTACCCTAATAAACTCAACCTTACTGGCATCAATTTTAATTTCTGCTGTGTATGAACTGATTCCCCAATCCGGTTTAATTCTAGAAGTAAGGATAGGAACATCCGTCTCCGTATTGATTTCTGTTGTAGTAGTCTGAATCTTAACCATCGCATTAGAGACATCATCTTCTTTTACTATATCGTTCATATCACGAGGATTTATAGCAAAATAATTAAAAGAATAATCCACCACACCTTGAATGCGAGCCCAATGCTCTCCAATGCTCATTTGAGGCCAGGAAAATCCAGTTCGGGGAAAGCACTGATCGTCTATTTGGCATTGTCCTGTACCATCGTTCACATAAAACTCGTTATAACTCGTAGGGAGTGAAGCGATAGTCACATTTTCCACTTTTACGAAAACACCTTCCCATTGTTCTGCAGTGCTGGAAGATAAATCACCAGTGTGAATATAAGTAGGTGCGGGAATAGGATTTCCCTGACTAATCACAGTATATTCTCTAGTAGGTGACATCTCAGTGAAATTGTAGTATTCAGTAATAGTCCCTGTTACTTCAACTTCGTCTCCTCGTTGGGGATGAAATTGATTAGTATAAATCAATAAACCACTCCAGGGTCCTCCTTCTGGATCAGAAATAAAAAAACCGATATTGTTGACATTAGTTCCTGTATAAAATAACTCTACTACAACTATACCTCTCACGGTGACAGTTTGTCCTTTATAAGGAGAATCGCCGGTTGGATCTTCGGTATATTGAACATCGTGACAGGTTAAAACCTCTGCATAAAGACCAATAGCTAGGGTTAAAACCAAAGTAAAAATTAATATATGTTTCATTATAGCTCCTTATCTAATACTTTATCGTTAATCTCAGAAAGTGGTTCAGCTTCTTTTTTTGCTATCTTCTTGCCACTTATAAAGATTAAATCATATATTAAAAGGCACATTCCAATAAAGATTGCGCTATCTGCCACATTAAAAACGGGAAATCTATCCATTCCTTTAATTATATTGGGAATATCCACGCTTATAAAATCGGTTACAGCACCAAAAATAGGCCGGTCAATAAGATTATTACCTACAGCTCCACCGAGAACCAAACCGAAAGCTATAACCTGAATATTATTTGTAGATTGATGTAACAGCCAGAGGATGAAGATAATAGCAACAATGGAAACCACTATAAAAAACCACTTATTCCATAAGGGATTAGGTAGTGATAGACTAAAAGCTGCACCACTGTTTTGTAAGTGACAAATCTGGAATGTATCTGCAAACCATTTTTCACCGACATTTATCCAGCTATAAAGTGGTATATTATATCGCACTAAAGCCTTAGTCACCTGGTCTAAAATGATTACCAGGGACATTACTATATAAGCTGGATAGGTCCTAACTTTAGCCATTAGTTATTTTCTTTGTTTACGCTTCTTGTCTTCCATTTTTTCCGTACAGCTAACGCAATAATGAGCATAAGGAATGATTTCTAACCGCGATTCGCTGATATTTTTCCCGCACATTTCACAGATACCATAGGTTCCATTGTAGATTTTCTGTAGTGATTCCTTAAGCAAACTTATCTTTTCTCTTTCGTGTTCCATTAGCATCACTGATTGTTCCATTAAATGAGTGTCGGAACCTTGGTCAGCCTGATGAAAGGCATATGAAGAAAGATCACCACTGCTTTCTTTAGCACCTAAACTCTGACCTTTGCTAACTTCTTCGATATAAGCAATACTTTCTTTTAATTCTTGTTGAATAAGCTCTTCAAATTTTTTCAATTTATCTGGAGACATTAATTTTGCAGCCATCTTTCGCTCCTGCGCTAAGTAAAAATATTAATAGTTCCTTAAATCTTATTTGCTAAGTTATGTCAATGAAAATGTACTTAAGAAAAATGTATGTTTTGGATAAATTCAATTAATATAGGAAGTAGATTAGTGGAAGCTTTTTCCGCATTTTGTCGGATTTCTTCCTGACTATGAGCCTGATTATGAAATAGATTGCTGTAGTTGGTTACAATGGAAAGACCAAGTACCCGTATTTGAGAGTGACGAGCAACAATAACTTCTGGAACTGTGGACATACCTACTAAATCAGCACCCCAGCTAGCAAAAGCAGCGCATTCTGCTCTAGTTTCAAGACTTGGACCACTTACAGCAATATAGACACCTTTATGGATCGGGATATCCTTTTGCAAAGCTATCTTTTCACATAAATCAATGTATTGTAAGTCATAAGGATTATTCATACTGGGAAATCTTTCACCAAGATTTTCATCATTTTGACCAATTAAAGGATTTGTTCCCATAAAATTAATATGGTCGGTTATTAGAACTAGCGAAGCGGGAGAAAGATTTTCACGCAAACTACCGGAAGCATTAGTTACGATAAGCGTTTTTACTCCTAAGCTTGCTAAAACGCGAGTGGGGAAGACCACCATCGGCATTGAATAGCCTTCATAATAATGAAATCGTCCCTGCAAATATATTATTGGATAACCATTCAATTCTCCTACAATTAGGTTGCCTTTATGTTCTGGTGCAGTTGTGGGAACAAAACCAGGGATTTCAGCATAGGGAATTTTAGTTTTAATTTCACTCTTTTCCGCAATATTATTTAATCCTGTTCCTAGAATCATTGCAATAGGAGGCACCTGCTGTATATGTTCTTTTAACCAATTGGCTGTATATCTATAATCCAGATTCATCAACTTTTATTATCCTCTACGGTGGATTTTCGAGTTGGGCTAATTTCTTCTTTAATTTGCTTAAAATCTGAATCCAGAAGAGGTTCTCGCTCTTTTGCCAGAAGAGGGTCTTTTTCAATTCGTTCCTTAAAAGTATTAAGTTCGCTTCTAAATTGCATCAAGAATTGGCGTTTTTCCTCTTTTAATTGGATATATTGTTGTTCCAGCACAGCCAGATATTGTTTAGCTTCTTGAATAGCGCGGGTTGCTTTGAGTTCTGCTTCGTGAATAATATTCTCTGCTTCTTTTCGTGCATTGGCAATGATATCTGCCTTTGTTTTCTCTGCAAAGACCAAGGTACGACTAATCAATTCCTCCCTTCTTTTCAGTTCTTCCACTGCATTGCTTGCATGGATAGCTTCTTGTCTAACTTCAACTTGCATTTGTTCGCGGCGTTGAATTTCCTTTTCGTGGCGATGTTGATAATCTTCCAATTCATTGGCAAGCTGTTCCAAAAATTCTTTTACTTCCTTTTTACTATAACCAAACATCACAGTGGAAAATTCCTGATGTCGTATATCAGTAGGGAACAAGGTCATAATACCTCCTTAAAAATTCATTTTATACTATTTAAGACGCTGATAATAATTTGAATGAGAATTATAGCTATTATAGGTGATAGATCAACTCTCATTCTGGGTAATATTCTCCTAATTGGAGCTAAAACAGGTTCGGTGATACGAACAAGGAAATTATAAAATTTACTCTGATGCGAAATCATAAACCAGCTCATTAATGCTCTGATGAGGATGATAAGGATATAAATATCCAGCAAACTGGCGATAAAGACCATAAAGTCACCCAAAATAGTTCTTCCCATCATCATTCTAAAACCTTATGGCAATTACGGCAACGGGGTTCATAAGCTTCTGTGCTTCCAACCAGAATCTGGTCATCTCTAGGGATAGTACGTTGAGTGCGATTAGCAGGATTTCCACATTTGACACATATAGCCAGAACTTTTGTTACATATTCTGCAATAGCCATTAATTGAGGCATGCTATTGAAAGGTTTTCCTCGGTAGTCTTGGTCTAATCCTGCAACTATTACTCGGTAACCTTTATCAGCTAAATCATTACACACATTTATGATAGTATCATCAAAGAACTGAGCTTCATCTATAGCTACTATCTTTATATCATCGGTTAAATACCGATAAATTTCTTCCGGTTTAGTAATTGGAATTGAAGCAGCACGCATTTGAGAATGTGACACGATATCAGTAGCATCATAACGATTATCAATAGAAGCTTTAAAGACCAGAACTTTTTGTTTTGCATATTCAGCACGACGAATACGACGAATAAGTTCTTCCGTCTTACCGCTGAACATACTTCCACAGATAACTTCTATCCAGCCAGTCTTGTTATTTATAATATTCACGCGAGCTCCTTAAAGATTCAAACCTTATTTTTCCTTAATGGCATAGTGCCTTATTTTGTCAATTGATTAGTGCTTTTCTGGATAAAAAGATGGTAGGCGATGATAGCAGCAGAAATTGATACATTTAATGATTCTATAGCAGAACTTATTTTTATATGTAAGGCTTCATCAGTTAGAGAAGAAATCTCTGATGATATGCCTTGAGCTTCAGAACCGAATACAATAATTAATTTCTCCTCTGGTTTTAGCTTAAATTTAGTTAACTCTTGTCCCTTGTGAGCATCGGCAAGAACTATTCTTGATTGCAGTGCTTTTAATTCGGAAATATTGATTTGCTGGAAGGGGACTTTATAAACACTACCGCAAGAGGAACGAATGACTTTTGGCGAAGAAACTTCAACACACTCAGGAGATAGCAGAAGCGTATCTAGAGAAAATGCAGCAGCAATACGGAATATACTACCCAAATTACCCGGATCGCTTACCTTATCTAAGTAGAAAGCATTGTTAAAATTAAACTTCTGGGCTTGGGGGATAGGGAAAAGTGCGGCTAAACCGGAGGGATGTTCACTATCGCAAATCCGATGCATATCCCCTTCGTTTAAATAATAAGTTGGAACATTTTCCCAAATTGCTTGCATTCCTTCCAGCAAATATTGTTCTATAGGTTTGATACCATAAAACTTTATCTGCTCAAGAGTGCGAAGACCTTCAACGACAACCAGCTTTTTCTGCAATCGGTAGTTTTTTTGTTTTAATTTTGTCAGTTCTTTAATTCGGTTTTTACTTAAATCAGTGAGTTTTTTATTCATTTTCTAACCAGCTAATTATACTAGCAATTACGGAGTTATCCACAAAAAGTGTGGATGGTAATTATTTCATAATTTACTCTTATACATAGAGTTAACAATAAGCCATAATTTTCTACACAATTTATCCACAATTTATCCACTATCCTGTATCGCTTGATAATGCTATATTTATAGCATTGATTTTAAGTACCTACATTTAAGTATTAAAAGAACTGACATTTTATTCCAACTGCTTATTTGAGGTTATAATTCTGCCAATATGCCAGCTTAAGAAATATAATTTTATATTATTAAAATATAAAAGCTTAGGAAATTAAGAAACTTTAAATTTGGACATATTCCTGAGCTTTTTCTATACCTCTAAGTACTCTCAAACCGCCTTGAGCGAGAGCTTCCATTTCTTTTTCTCCAGGATAGAGATAGATAGGAGCCAGAAATTGGATTTTAGATTTTATATATTCAACTATATATTCATTAAAAGAGAGGCCACCACTAAAGAATATAGCGTCTATTTTCCCTTCTAATACAGCAGCACATCCACCTATTTCTTTAGCCACTTTATAGCACATAGCATCGGTAATCAATTTGGCAAAAGCGTCACCTTTCTGAATGCGATTATAAACTTCTATTCCATTATCAGTTCCCAGATAAGCCATCCAGCCAGCATTTTTGGAAAAATATTTAATAAGTTCTGTATGAGTATATTTTCCGCTAAAGGCAAGCTCAACTAGATCTCCTATAGGAAGAGTGCCAGCTCTTTGGGGAGAAAAAGGACCATCGCCGAGCAAGGCATTGTTAACATCTACAACTCTTCCTTTTTTAATTGCGGCAATAGACATTCCTCCTCCCATATGCACACCTATAAAATTTGATTCTTCTAGGGTTTGATTGAGTTCTTCTGCTAAAAGTCGGGAGATATATCTGATATTAAGAGCATGAAAAAGGGAGTTTCGTTTTATCTCTGGAATTCCAGATATACGAGCAATATCTTCCATTTCGTCAACTACAACCGGATCTACGATAAAACCTGGAATATGATATTCTTGGGCAATAGAATCGGCAATAAAAGCACCAAGATTGGATGCATGAGTTCTTCCCCATAAAGCAGGATTGCGTAAATCTTTTTTCATAGTTTCATTAATTTTAAAGGTGCCACCAGGAACGGGTCTCATTAATCCACCTCTTCCAACGACTGCACTGAGTGATTCAGGTGCTATATTCCCTTCTTTCAGGGCTTCCATAACAAGTTTTTGACGGTAATCATACTGGTCAATAATGTCTGGATAAGGAGCAAGTTCTTCTGGACTATGACGCAAAGTTTTTTCAAAGATGGGTTGATCATCATCATAAACCGCAATTTTGGTAGAAGTAGAGCCAGGATTAATAGCGAGAATACGATAGGACATTTATCCTCCTAATGTTTTTACTTTATTATGCTTCCTTCTTTATTAGTAGCATTCTTTTGTCAATCTTTTCCTTAGTTAAGTTTATATAAAAAAAGCAAAATGTATCTTTCATTCCAAGATAGCTTATAATCATAAATTATGATCATTATTAGTAATTTAAAAGTAATGACAAAATTACTGATTGATAGTAAAATCTATAAAATGAAGAATTCAAGCATATACCCAGTAAAAACACTCTGCATATTTATGGTTAGCTTATGTCCAGCTTATGTCCAGCTTATGTCCAGCTTATGTCCAGCTTATGTCCAGCTTATGTCCGAATTGGACAAAAGCTGGATGTAAATTAGAGATAGCTTGCACGACGAAGGGTAATATGGTGATAGATAATTGATTGGGTAATTAATAAAGATTTATTTCCCATTCCTAATATGCATAAATGAGAATTTATTATGATACTATTACTTCACCTGATAGTTCTAAGTATATTTGATCGATTGCTTTTTTCATATTTTCAATATCATTAATATTGTCTATTATAATTTTAAGGTAATTGTCACTGAAAACTATAAAACCATTATTAAGACGAATAAAATATTTATAAAATGCCTTTAATGAATTTTGGTAACCAATCTTATTCTTTTCATTTACACGGGGGCTACCAATCTTTCTTTCAAATTCCGCTACATTAAAAACTGCATAAGGTATTTTTATTAAAGTTTTTCTTTTACTTGCACTTCGCGCTTCTTTTCTTTGACTAATTTTCTCTACTTGGAATTCAATATTTCCTACTCTGGCATCAATACCTTTAGCATCTAAATCAGCATTACATTCAAGATACAAGTTTTTGTTATTAAGAGTACATTGATATTCAAAAGCATAACAAAAATCTAATTGGGTAAGTACAGAAATCCAAGTTCGATACATTCTCGCTCTAAATCCTTTTTTAAACCAACCATTATCATCTTTGTCAAAATAATATTTCATAAACGCTTTGAGGACTTCTTTACTATTTTCATTATTGTTAATTTCTAGCCAAAAAATATCAAACCAATTATCAAAATTCTTAAATTGTCTTTCTTCCCAATAATATTTGAAAATGGAAGCAAGAGGTAATAATTGTCTAGGTAAATCTTGCTCTACCCATTTAATTCCTTTTAATTCTTCGCGATATTTATCGAGGGGTATTGTTTCAAGAAAAGAACGATATTTTTCTAAATCTAGAATTAGTTCTTTATTCATAAAATGTCTCCTTTTTTAAAGTTGCCCAAGCAGTTTTATCGGGTAAGGGTAAATTTGCTAGTTGAGTGATACTTAAATGATAAGTAATTTCTCTATAGACATCTTTTATATATTTCTGTATGTAATCAGATATTAGGAAGTTAATTACTTCCTCCTCTTCTAAATCAAAATTTATGTTAAATAGATTATTATCTCTTAGAAGATGATAAATATCCCCCATCCAGGGATAACATTTTGCATCTAAAGCAGCAGCAATTTTACCATTTTCTCTAAAACCTAATCCCTCATATAGTAGTAGGATTAGGTTTTAGAGAAAAT
>DFOM01000060.1 GCA_002376725.1 Cloacimonetes bacterium UBA3541
ACAGGTAGTGGAGGTTGCGCTTCTTCAAATTCTAACTTAATGTTAGGATAACCAGTCACTAGAGTTCCAGCAGGAGGAGCTGTAGGATCAGGATTTGTGCTATCGTCTGCATAACTTATACTGCGATTTCCTTTAGTTTCTACCGGTGTACAATAAAAATATTTAGCACCCAGATCCCAACCGGATATGTTTTCATCCACTGCAATCACAAGATTCTGATCAGTATGATAGAATGGCGGTTCAAGATTAATTTCTACCCAACCTTCCACGGCACTCAAATCTAATGTAACATTATATACTGAGAAATCTGTAATAGGTATCCAGGCATTCGCATTAGCAAATTCATTAATATCTGTATGACCAAGATATACAGTCCAAACATTACTATTAGCAGCAGCACCACCACCATTCCAATAATAATATATCTTATCAATATTTCTATTAGTTTTATTAATTTCACTCTGCAGGAAGATACTCTGGCTATAGCTATATTTGTAATAAGGGTCTATAGGAAGGCCTAGCTCTGCAGTTCCGGTTCCAATAACAATAATGTTTTCTGGCAAGACTGTAGCACTTAAGGATACATCACATTGTTGCTCACTATAAGTAATTCTTAAGGTTGCAGAAATAGCCCCAACCGTATTAGCCGTCACATAAACTGGAATGATTACTGATTGATTAGCTCCTAAAGAAACAGGAAGAATACTAGAATTAAAAGTGAACATTCCAGCATTAGTACCGATTATAGTGACACTATCTTCAGTCAAGGTTAAAGTGCCTCCACCTCTATTAGTCACTGTCACATTTTGAGGTCCTACTTGAATTCCCAAGGCTACTTCTCCAAAATCCAAACTGCTAGGTGTGCAGTATAAGACAGGCACTGTGGGAATGTCTTCAAATTGCAGCATAATATTAGGATAACCTGCTTTAATATAATTAGAATAGGTATCAATTGGAGGATTTGCAGGATCAGGATTTGTGCCATCACTATAATAAATAATACTACGGTTAATAGTAGGTGTTTCAGTGCAATAGAAAAATTCAGCACTGCTATCACAATCATCTTCATTTTCATCCACGGCAATAACCAGATTATCTGTATTGTTATAAGCAAAAGGAATATCTAGAGTGATTCCAATCCAACCCGCTACTGCAGGTAAAGGAACCTCGCCACTGAACACCTGTGTAAGATTGGTCAATGGTATCCAATCACTTGCTGAATCAAATGCGGTCTTAACTGTATGTCCCATATAAATAGTCCAATTATTACTTGCACTCGCTGCTGCTAATCCATTCCAATAATACCAAATTTTTTCTATTCTTTGATTTGCAGTGTTCAGTTCACTCTGCAGGAAGATACTCTGGCTATAGCTATAACCATAATAAGGACGAATAGGCAGATAGAGATTAGCGGTCCCATCTCCGATAATAACTATTCCTTCTGGTAAGCCTTCGGCATAAAGAGCTACTTCATAAGGAGTTCCTTCATAGGTTATAATTAGAGTAGCACTTACGGCTCCTCCCTGAGTCACTGTAGCGGTCACAGGAATATTTACTTGTTCTCCTGCATTTAAGTTAGCAGGTAGATTTTCATCATCAAAAGTGAACATTTCGGCATTAGGACCGGTTATACTGATATTACTGATCTCAAGATGTATGGTTCCGCCACCTAAGTTAGTAACAGTAACATTTACAGGTGTAGAGGGAACATTTTGGGATAATAAGCCGAAATCAATAGAAGTAGGGCTATAGCTAAAGATTGGAGCAGCAGGAGTTTCACGAACCATAACATTATCCACAAAGAAATCGTTATCTCCGCCACTGGTGATAGATTCACCATAGAATGCAATATACTTTATACCCGTATAGCCATCCAAACTAATTATTACATGCTGGCCTGTATAAGGTATATTATCATAAACATAAGGCGAGTCTGTATTATTCCATTCTCTAACAATATTCGCTGTAGACCAACTACTGCCATCTCCTACTAGAATTATGAATCTATCATCAGTAGGAGCGTCGGCAGGTGCATAATTACCATAATCAGTTAATCCAATATCCAATTCAAGCTGATAACCTGTACCTGGAATCTGTACTGGCGGTGTAATCAACCATCCTGACCTATTAGTTCCATAAATATTCATTCTGGCTGCATAGTTAACCGGACTTACTGTTGTATCATTTAACCAGTTGTCTTGAACCCAATATGTAGTACTGGAAGTAATTATAGTTGGATCAGCCAATAATCCTGTTCCACGGAACCAATTAGGAGGTGGGAAGGTAGTGCCGGTAGTTCCGAAATCTTCCAGCCAAGGTAAAGTATAAATAGTAGGATCTTCCCTTGTAGTGAAGCTTCTCGCCGGAGCAGTAGGACCTTCTCCTGTATTGTTATAAGCTGAAACTGTCCAATAATAAGTTGTGTTATAATTAAGTGGAGTTGTCAGGGTATAGGTAAGAGTTGCTACATTAGGTATATCAACTATATGAGCTATAGGAGGATCAATGGTATCGTAATATAGTTTATAGCCAGTAGGCACACCTCCGGTTGTAGGAGCTGTCCAGGTAAAAGTTGTAAACTCATTTACATTTGTTGCTGCATCAGCAGGAGAACTTAAAGTAGGAGCTCCAGGTGCCTCAGCTGTAAATTCTGGACCAAAAATAGCATCTACATAATAGGAGCCTGAAGAGGCAGTGCGAAAGCCAAGGTAGTAATCATTCCCAGCAAGAGAACTTAGGTCTATTGTATTGTGATACCAGGTGTTGATAGCAGCAAAGGTTATATCACTACCTATTTGAGTCCAGCTCTCGCGATCGGGTGAAGATACAACCTGCAATATTCCACTGGTGCTGGAACAATTTGACCAGAATTCCAGAGTACTATTAGAACTGATACTCACCTTGGGGGTAGAGAGGATATATTGAGTAGTTGCAGAGCCAGATTTATAGGCACATGCAAAACCATGTCTCGCTCTAGAGGTATTACGACTCCAACTGCCAGGATTTGCCCAACCCACAGGTGGGAAAGGGGTAATTTCAAAACTTTCTGCTAATTGAGTTGCAGTTGGTGTTTTAAATGACCATACAGTGCCTTGAGTAGTTCCTACAGTATTTACAGTATCAATCCGCCAATAATAGGTAGTATTAGGAACTAATGTTGGTGTATAGTCTGTTCCTGGTTGATTTTGAATGAAAGCAGGTGGAGCTGTCTGACCAAAATATACATTATAGCTACTGGGATAATTTCCTCCACTAGTCCATATCAATGTGTCATTATTAAAAGCCCAACCATCATCAGGAGGCCAAATCAATACCGCGGGATTAGGAGCTGAATCTATTTGCCCTAATTTAATATTGGGACGATTACTAGTTCTTGTTCCGAAAGTAGTAGGAAAAGAATTATCCTGATATTTGTATACACAGGTATTAGTAGCAGCAGTATAGCAGAAATATGGATATCCGCTTAAATAATCTCCATCCCAATTTTCCCATAAGATTTCAATATTGTTTTCATTATTCCAAGGGAAAGGAGTGGTTAAGACAATATCAAACCAACCGCCACCATTAAAGACCAAATCTCCCTCAAAGACAAGGGTGAAATTGGTATTATCAGGATAACCGGTACCGGTTTCATCGGTAGCTGTTTCATAAGCAGCTAAAGTTGTATGCCGGATATAGACCTTTTGGTCTTCCATTAGATAATTGGAAGGGGTATTGCCCACATAGTAAGAAATGGCATCAATATTGCCTGCTGAAGTCAAACCGGCTTCATTAATCTCTGCTTTAGTATAAATCGTTTTGCTCCAACTGTAATCATATAAACCATAAAATGGAACATAATATTGTGTACTTGTTCCAGTTCCGATAATATATTCGGAAGCAAAGACAGAGAATACTACTAGCAAGAGCATTGGAATAAGTAAATACTTTTTCATAATAAAACTCCTTTTTTAATTAGATTTTTGGAAAAAGTTAGTTGAGGATTAAAATGTTGAATAAATTTAGAGGTAAAGAGATAAAACTTCTCTTTAAACCTCTTGCATAATGGAGATATTTGATAGTTGGTTAAATAGTTGCAGCTTAAAGCTGCGGGGATACTTAAGACACTTTGATAATAAATATCATTCTTTAAATTCGGTGTTATTATTGAATTACACCGGACCATACAACTCTCTATATATTTTTCCCCTCCTTCGCACCTCCTTTCATTGTTTTTAAATAAAGAAAATAAAAAATAATGCTTCATTATTTTACCTTTTAACCTTAATTTAAAAGCCAAAATCACATTAGCTTTTCTTTAAATATGTTAATTCACATCTACATCATACAAGATAAATATATTAATATACTTGTCAAGTATTATTTTTGTAATTTCTGGACTTTTTATAAAT
>DFOM01000012.1 GCA_002376725.1 Cloacimonetes bacterium UBA3541
ACAGGTAGTGGAGGTTGCGCTGCTTCAAATTCTAACTTAATGTTGGGATAACCAGCAACTGGAGTTCCTGTAGGAGGAGCTGCTGGATCTGGATTTGTACCATCAGTGTAATAACGGATACTTCGATTAGTTTTAGTTTCTTCCGTACAATAGAAGTATTCACTATAACCATCATAAAGATCTGCATTTTCATCTACAGCGACAACTAAGTTATTAACATTATCATAGTTAAATGGATTAATAAGTTCTATTTCTATCCATCCTTCAACAGCAGGAAGTGAAACTGTTCCAGAGAATACTTCAGTTAGATCTGATAATTGTATCCACGCAGTTCCAGAATCAAAACTGGTATTAGGAGTATGTCCCATATAAACAGTCCAGTTATTACTATTAACCGTAGCAGCAGCTCCATTCCAATAATAATATATCTTTTCAATAGGGCGAGCCATATTAATTTCACTTTGCAGGAAGATACTCTGGCTATAGCTATATTTGTAAAAAGGTTCTATAGGCAAAGCAAGGTCTGAAGTCCCTGTTCCTATTATCACAGTTCCTTCTGGTAAGCCTGTAGCAGAAAGAGCTACTTCATATTGAGTTTCTTCATAGGTTATAATTAGAGTAGCACTTACGGGTCCTTCCTGAGTCACTGTAGCGGTCACAGGAATATTTACTTGTTCTCCTGCACTTAAGTCAACAGGGAGATTTTCATCATCAAAAGCGAACATTCCGGCATTAGGACCGATTATACTGACACTTTCTTCAGTCAAGGTTAAAGTGCCTCCACCTCTATTAATCACTGTCACATTTTGAGGTCCTACTTGAATTCCCAAGGCTACTTCTCCAAAATCCAAACTGCTAGGTGTGCAGTATAAGACAGGCACTGTGGAAATTTCTTCAAATTGCAGTATAATATTAGGATAACCTTCTTTAACAGAATTAAAAAAGGTATCAATTGGAGGATTTGCAGGGTCAGGATTTGTTGTATCATTATAATAAAGAATACTACGGTTAATAGTAGGTGTTTCAGTGCAATAGAAAAATTCAATATTAGTATCATAACCAGTTTCATTTTCATCCACGGCAATAACCAGATTATCTGTATTGTTATAAGCAAAAGGGATATCTAGAGTGATTTCAATCCAGCCAGCTTCTGCAGGTAAAGGGACTTCGCCAATAAACACCTGAGTTAGATTGGCTAATGGTATCCAATCACTTGCTGAAGTAAATGCAGTCTTATCTGTATGTCCCATATAAATAGTCCAATTATTACTTACATCCGCTTCTGCTAATCCATTCCAATAATACCAAATTTTTTCTATTCTTTGATTTGCAGTGTTCAGTTCACTCTGCAGGAAGATACTCTGGCTATAGCTATAACCGTAATAAGGATAAATAGGCAGATAGAGATTAGCGGTCCCATCTCCAATAATAACTGTTCCTTCTGGTAAGCCTTCGGCAGAAAGAGCTATTTCATAAGGAGTTCCTTCATAGGTTACAGTTAGAGTAGCACTTACGGCTCCTTCCTGAGTTACTGTAGCGGTCACAGGAATATTTACATGTTGTCCTGCACTTAAGTCAGCAGGGAGATTTTCATCATCAAAAGCGAACATTGCTGCATTGGGACCGGTTATACTGATATTACTACTCTCAAGATGTATGGTTCCGCCACCTAAGTTAGTAACGGTAACATTTACAGGATCAGAGGGGATATTTTGCTTTAATAAGCCGAAATCAATAGAAGTAGGGCTATAGCTGAATACCGGAGCTGTCGGTGCTTCACGTATAGTTACATCATCTAAGCTAATATACCAAGGCGTTATATTTATCCATCCTTTGATACCTAAGTAGTAAATATCGGTTGTGGGAGGAGTGAATAAACCGTAAATTCTTTGATAGTCGCCATCTACAAGACCGACTTGACCGGGCGTAGTTATAGGATTCATTGCCGCAATAGTTGGTTCTGTTCCATAATAAAGACCCAATGTAGCATTGGCACTGCCTGAACCATCTTGACGGGCATAGGCTTCAAATTCATAGGCAGTACCACCAGTTAAAGAAACCGGGCGGAATAACCAGGCTGATCCATTAAATTGCAAGGTTACATTAAATGAACCTGTTCGGGGAGTTCTGTTGTAGCTAGTTTGAGAACTATTTGCCGTCCAGTATTTAGGTGTAGTAAATTCAGGGCCTGCTACCTGAGCCCAGTTAGCAATATTGGTTGAACCATCTGTGTTACCTTCTTCAAAACTTTCTGTATAAGGCAAAAAATTGATGGTAGGATTGGATCTAGTTGTGAAGCTTCTTACAGGGGCTTTAGGTCCTTCGCCTATGGCATTATAAGCTGAAACTGTCCAATAATAAGTTGTGTTATAATTAAGTGGAGTTGTCAGGGTATAGGTAAGAGTTGTTACATCAGCTATCATAGTTGTAGGAGTAGTATTAGTATCGCAATAGAGTTTGTAGCCAGTAGGCACACCACCGGTTGTAGGAGCTGTCCAGGTAAAAGTTGTAAATTCATTTACACCCGTTGCCAAGTCCGTAGGAGAACTTAAAGTAGGTGCTCCAGGAACCTCAGCAGTAAATTCAGGACCAAAAACAGCATCTACATAATAGGAGCCTGAAGAGGCAGTGCGAAAGCCAAGGTAGTAATCATTCCCAGCAAGAGAACTTAGGTCTATTGTATTGTGATACCAGGTGTTGATAGCAGCAAAGGTTATATCACTACCTATTTGAGTCCAGCTCTCGCGATCGGGTGAAGATACAACCTGCAATATTCCACTGGTGCTGGAACAATTTGACCAGAATTCCAGAGTACTATTAGAACTGATACTCACCTTGGGGGTAGAGAGGATATATTGAATAGTTGTAGAGCCAGATTTATTGGCACATGCAAAACCATGCCTCGCTCTAGAGGTATTACGACTCCAACTGCCAGGATTTGCCCAACCCACAGGCGGGAAAGGGGTAATTTCAAAACTTTCTGCTAATTGAGTTGCAGTTGGTGTTTTAAATGACCATACAGTGCCTTGAGTAGTTCCTACAGTATTTACAGTATCAATCCGCCAATAATAGGTAGTATTAGGAACTAATGTTGGTGTATAGTCTGTTCCTGGTTGATTTTGAATGAAAGCAGGTGGATCTGTCTGACCAAAATATACATTATAGCTACTGGGATAATTTCCTCCACTAGTCCATATCAATGTGTCATTATTAAAAGCCCAACCATCATCAGGAGGCCAAATCAATACCGCGGGATTGGGAGCCGAATCTATTTGCCCTAATTTAATATTGGGACGACTACTAGATCTTGTTCCGAAAGTAGTAGGGAAAGAATTATCCTGATATTTGTATACACAGGTATTAGTAGCAGTAGTATAGCAGAAATTTGGATATCCACTTACATAATCTCCATCCCAATTTTCCCACAAGATTTCAATATTGTCAGTATTATTCCAGGGGAAAGGAGTGGTTAAGACAATATCAAACCAACCGCCACCATTAAAGACCAAATCTCCCTGAAAGACAAGGGTGAAACTGGTATTATCAGGATAACCGGTACCGGTTTCATCGGTAGCTGTTTCATAAGCAGCTAAGGTTGTATGCCGGATATAGACTCTTTGGTCTTCCATTAGATAATTGGAAGGGGTATTGCCCACATAGTAAGAAATGGCATCAATATTGCCTGCTGAAGTCAAACCGGCTTCATTAATCTCTGCTTTAGTATAAATCGTTTTGCTCCAACTGTAATCATACAATCCATAAAATGGAACATAACTTTGCGTGCTTGTTCCAGTTCCGATAATATATTCGGAAGCAAAGACAGAGAATACTACTAGCAAGAGCATTGGAATAAGTAAATACTTTTTCATAATAAAACTCCTTTTTTAATTAGATTTTTGAAAAAAGTTAGTTGAGGGTTAAAATGGTGAATAAATTTAGAGGTAAAGAGATAAAACTTCTCTTTAAACCTCTTGCATAATGGAGATATTTGATAGTTGGTTAAATAGTTGCAGCCTAAAGCTGCGGGGATTCTTAAGACATTTTGATAATGGGAATCATTCTTCAAATTCAGTGTTATTATTTGTATACACCGAGCTACACTCATATTAATATATTTTTTCCCTCCTTCGCACCTCCTTTCATTGTTTTTAAATAAAGAAAATAAAAAATAATGCTTCATTATTTTACCTTTTAACCTTAATTTAAAAGCCAAAATCACATTAGCTTTTCTTTAAATATGATAATTAACAACTCCGATTTTACAAAATCAAATTATAGTTTATCTGTCAAGTATTGTTTTTGTTATTTCTGGACTTTTTATAAATCAAGTTTATAACTTATTGTATTTCTTTTAGTTAGAGTAGTAAATTATTTTGCAGGTTAGAGTGGTAAAGTAATTTCTAGATTTTATAGTAGTTATTTTATTTGCGTTGATAGAGCAGTAAATTTACTTTTAGGGCTATAGAGTAGTAGATTAATTTGTAAAGAGGCAATATTTTGGTTTGATTATACCACAATGAGGCTTGTGGAAGGGTATGTAAGGTCCCTGGTATGCAAAGGTCCCCCTTTGCATAAAGCGGTACCAGCTTTCATCTAT
>DFOM01000041.1 GCA_002376725.1 Cloacimonetes bacterium UBA3541
GCTTGTGCAGATGGGGACATCTGCACACCCATACATCTACACACCGGAAAAAATGCATAATACCCCGATGACTTTACTTTTATAAATCAAGATCATAGTTCTGAATTTATTTATCTTAAAAGTGCTACCTTCCCTGTTTTTCTATTCCCTTTTTCATCAGTAACTACAACATAATAGATACCGGTAGCACATTTCTTTCCCGCAGAATTTAACCCATCCCAGTCAAAACGAGCAAACTCATTTTCTTTTAATGTAATAACAAGAGCTCCAGAGCTATCATAAATACGACATTGATTCTTCCCGCGCGGAAGAGTAGCAGCCGGATAATTAATAATGCTGATAAATTTATCTTTTTCTGGATAGAATGGATTGGGATATATTTTTAAATTTGTTAGGCTGGTTTCTGGCTTAATCTGATAACCGATAATTAAGGTATTTAATCCTTCTGGAGTACCGATAAGCAGTTTTCCCTCTTCTGGACTGCATCCCAGGGCAGTAATATAATTAGAAAGCAGCGGTGAATTCCCCTGATAATAATTCGTAAATCTTTCTCTTTCCGGATCATACATAGATAAGCCATTCTGCAAGCTACCTATCCAAATACGATTAAAGGGGTCTAATAATATCGCTGTAGGTGTAGTACGAACGGAACCAAAAAGCCTTTCTTCATCTACAAAATAGAGTACATTATTTTCCCAACTATGCGTGCTTTTATTATATTTATAGCGTTTAATAGCAGTATCATATTTATACCAATTTGTTTCATCCCACATAAAAAGTCCGTTACTGGCAGCAATCCAGTGCTGAATTCCCTCATAAGGACTTTCAATCGTGACCACTCCAAACACTTCACAGTTATTCAATTCTGGCGGATCTGGTATTAGCCAGTGAATGCCATTGGTTTCAGGAATGGAATCATTATTCCAGATTACCAGACCACGGTCATTATGAGTACCCAAAAAATATTGTCTGCCACTGTGATAGCTATATTCCACCTGCTGGAAAGCACTATTAGGGATGGTGAAATGTCTGATAAGTTCGTCATCAGGACCGATTACCGTATATCCATCCTCACAACAGGCAATAATCATATTCCCATATTTATCACAACTAATGCCTACATCCGAATTTCCCATAAGCTGTGCTGTCCCAATTGGTTGTCCTCCATAAGAGTGTGTGGCTTCATTCCATTGATACATACCACTATTAATAAGCCAGAACCACTGATTATTCATTTCGTCAAAGATAGAAACACCATATTTCCAACCTTGAGGACTTTGACTGGTGGCATAAAACGAACCAAACCATTTTCTATCCCTGCTATCTATCTCCACAGTATAAACATTATCAGTATGTATAGGACTATTTGCTAAGTTATAGGTTTGCCAGATTCCATCTTTATATTTGCAGACTCCTAGAGAACTTTTCCTTTGTGGTATAATACTCCAGGCTCCACTGGAAAACCATATAGCATTTTGAGCATCAGTAACAATATTTCTAATTTTGGGGAAACCAATAGTATTCTGCAAATATTGTTGCCAGAGGTCAGTAGCAGAATTAAAAGGATGGATGTGATAAAAAATCCCATCACCCCAACTACAAAGATAAATTCCATCTGGATAGCAGATAATTTTACTGATACATTTACTGCCCAAACCAAGTTCTTTTTTATGCCAATGTTGAATAGCACCTTCTGAGGTGATACAGGTTAAAAGTATATCTCCAGCCAGATTATAAGCCAGAATATCTTCATTCCAGGTGCCATAAGAAACCCATAAGTTTCCCTCGGAATCCAATGTCGCATAGCTTAAATCCTGCGCTACCAATCCATTGTCAGAGTTATACTGGGTCCAATCACTTTGATAAGGATCTATAGAATGACAGTATATATTCCTTAAACCGATAACTATTAGTTTATCTCCACTAATAGAAAGCTTATTCTTAAATCCATACATTCCTGAAATCCCGGGTAAACTATGCCAGGCATTATCTATATCCAGAGAATCCAAATGAACAAAATTTATCCCAGCGGTGCTGGATATAAATAGATAATTATTACTTGCTAATTCCATTGCATCAATGTTATTAGAAAGCAGACCCGAAGTATTTTGCATATTGTATTGATGGCGTAATAAAGGAAAATTTATCCCTTCCAAATAGTTATAATTAGCCAGTCCATTTTTTGTCGCTACCAACACATCAGAGCCTTCCTCTATTATTTTAACAACATTATTGGAAGGAAGTTCAGGTTCAGTGAGCCTTTGTGTGCCATTTTGATATACGATAGTAATCCCATCACCAGCTGAGCCTAACCAGATACTTTCATTGAAATTTATATAGGAAATATTTCGCACATCATTGGAGACAAGTCCATCGGCAGTAGTCCAGACTCTAGAAATAGTCTCATTATACAATCCAGGTACATTAATCTTAGGCACGAAGACCATTCCACCCCAGGTACCCATATAATATCCTGTATCCATTTCTAAAAAGTCATAAATATGGGTGGTATTTGTGATGGTCTCCCATTTGGCTCCCCAGAGATTAAAACCTATACAAATAACGAGTAATAGGAGGGTTATATGTTTCATTTCTTTCTCCCCTGTCCCATAAGAATATAAGATATCACAACTCCCAGAGCCAGTAAACCTAGCAACACAGAAAATAGTATCTTATTAGTTGAAAATGAAAATCCTATAGCTATCAACCCAAAAAGTATAGTTATAATGTAAACAATTAAAGCTACTGTTCTTTGAGAAAGACCAAAAGATAGCATTATATGATGTAAATGTCGTTTATCTGGAGTAAATATATTATTACCACCTCTAATCCTACGAAATATAGCCAGAAACATATCTATTAGAGGAACTGCCAGGACAGATAATGGAATAATCAAGGTCATAGAAGTTATCCCTTTATACTGTCTAGTTCCAGCAGTAGAAATAGCTGCTAGAATCAGTCCATTAAAAAGAGCTCCGGTATCACCTAGAAAAATCTTAGCCGGATAGAAATTGAATCTCAAGAATGCAAGATTTCCTGCTAATAAAAAAGAAGATAAAGCAATAACTATGCTATTGCTCTCCTTTATACCTACCACCAACAATACCATACAAACAATAACACAGATGCCACTTGCCAGACCATCAATACCATCTATTAAATTGATAGCATTCATCAATACTAAATACCAGATAATAGTAATCGGGAAAGAAAGCCAGCCTAGCATAAAATCCGATCCAAAAGGATTGGTTAAAGACATAACTCTAAACCCAATTAAATACATAATAATGCCAATACCTATCTGCCAGAGAAGTTTAACAAAAGCAGGAATATCCCCTCGGTCATCTGTTACCCCTAAGATTAAAGTTATAAGCTCAACTCCGATTAAGGGAAAAAGCATAAGCTTGAGTTCTTCATTGGGTACTATTATTGCCAGTATCAATTCTGCAATAATTATAGGTAAAGCAAAGGATAAACCCCCTGCTTCCGGAATAGCTATCCGATTTATTTTCCGTTCATTCGGTTCCGATACAATATGCAATTTCCAGGAAAACTTGATATTTAAAGGAACCAGGAGATGTGTGGCTAAATGAATGGCTATTGCCAGGATAATTATGACAACCGTAAAGTTCATATAACCTTCCGATAAAGCTGAAGATAACTATTAACCATTGTTTTATAATCCGATATTTCTTTAATTCTTTGGCTGGCTGCAATACCTTTTTCAAAAGCTATATCTCTATGAGTTGCTACTTCTATAAGACATTGGATTAGAGCAGCTTGATTATCCAGAGGAACCAGCCATCCACATTCTTCTGTGACCAATTCTCGTAAAGAAGGAATATCGCTAATTATTATTGGTAACCCTGAATGCATTGCCTCTATTACACTAAAAGGTTGAGCCTCCCATCTGGAATATAGGATAAATGCATCAAATAAAGCTAACCACTTTTCAATTTTATTATCCCATCCAGGAAGTATTATGCGTTCATTTAATCCATAGGAATGCACTATCTGACGACATAGATTCCAATATTCTCCTTCACCTAAAATAATAAATTTCAGTTTGGACTCCTTTTTACAAGCCTGACAGGCAGCAGAAATAAGATTTATAACATTCTTTTGTTGAGAAAAACGAATAGTAGAGCCAATAACAAATTCTTCCTTATCTAGTTTATAAGCTCGCTCTTGTGCTATATTCGTAAGTATTTGCACCTGCTCATAGGGCAAAGCATTATTGATAGTGATAGCTTTAAAAGGGGAAACCAAACCCAGTTTAAGACATTGCAGTCTATCAGTATTATTTACAAAGACCACATAATCACTCATATTATTTGCCCATTTCTCCAGTTGCTTATAAAGATTCTGCTGCCAGATTGATTGATCCGATTGAAAAGAGGTCCCATGTTCTGTATGCAAAATTAAAGGAATATGCGAACAAGCAGCAGCTAATCTGCCTAGAAATCCCGGTTTGGACGAATTGGTGTGCACAATATCAAAATGATAGCGCTTCATCAATAAATAAAGCTCTGCTAAAGCTAAAGTGTCCTTTATAGAAATAGGACGCTTCATATATTTCAAAGGAAGATAATGATAGCCACGAGCTTTAACCGCTTCAACGAAATCTCCGTCTGGAGCACTGGCTACATAAATATCAAATTGATTCTTAGGTAAACCATCAAGAAGAAAGAGACTGAAATTTTGACAGCCCGAAAGTAGCGGTAAAAGCTGAAGATGAAGTAATCTTTTCACGATTCTTGATTTAACCTGATGACGGCAATAGAATCGGCATTAATTTGGGAAAAGCTTATCATATTTCCTTCTATTCTGGCTGGCAAACCCAGAATCTCTTTAATCTTGCCACTATTTATTATCTGCAAAGTAAAGTTTTCCAGATTATCGGGGAAAAAAATGCTAATCTCATATTCCGTCTCGTTTATGGTCACTCTGTTTCTTTTATTCCACCAGGAAGTTAATTCGTTTGGAGTAGGCACCCAAATTCTTCCCGCCTTAATAAGTGCCAATGCATAAGTATAGAGCTTTTTTACATAAGGAATATCATAATAAGAAGCTAGATTCAGGTCAAGTCCAAAAACACCTCCTGTCCTTATAGTGCTCTGAAAAAATTTCTTTAAAAGCTTTTTAGCCGGTTCCAATTGCAAGGTTTTAAATCTACCAAGTCTTAAATGAGCATCACCATAAATCGTTGGCAGTTCCCACCAGAGAACATTTAATCCCCTAATCCAAGGTTGATATGGCACCGAAACTCCATTTATATATCCTGGTGTAGCTCGGCAAGCTGTGCTTTGACTATAAGTTGGATTGAGCTTAGAATGCAATTCTCTTATCTTATCATTTACTTTATAATGCAATTGTCTGATACCAATAGTCTCTTGATGAAGTTGATGCAACATAACCTGTTTACGGGTTATATAATCATCCGGATTGGTCTTATCCGGTGTAATTAACAAACCAATTTCATTTCCAGTTCGGATTAATTGTCTGATTTCTTCCTGTAAATCAGGGTCATCCAAACTATAATTTATATATTCATTTTTATCTGGTGCTATATAAAAAGTGCTTCTAAATCCGGAAGCTTCTTCCAGTTTCCTATATTCCTCAAAATTCCAATATAGTTCCACATTAGTAAATAGAAATTTAAATTTACTGCAGATAGTATGAAATAACTGTTTCCAGTTCAAAGTGAAAAACATTGCTACATCTGTCCCTAAGGAAAGGAAAAGGTCTGTATAATTCCATTTCTGAAGATTGTCTACTGAATGAGTCAAAAGAGCTGCTCCTTCTTCACCTTTAGGCCAGTATTGTTTTTGAACCAAAGAGATGCCCTTGTTACGACTATGCTCTTTAATCATTGAGTCCACTAACCATAGCATATTATCTACATAAGGAGTTTCCCGATAAGGATGAAAGATGCTTGCTTCTTCTAGATAATAGTCATCTACATTTCCAGTGGAATCAACCTGAGATTCAAGATTAGCTAAATGGAAAAATATATTACCGACCAGGTCAAAGTTTATCTTTCCTGCTTGAATCTTACTCTCAGAATAATTCTCTGCCGGATAAGAAAAGCTCCTATTACTTATTATGGGAGTTTTGGAAAGAAGTTTAACCTCCTTTATATTGCGTTTTAGCTTATCCCTAGTCAAACTCTTGGGGTCAAATAAGTCAGGCTCGCAGGGTATGAAGATAGTAATAAAATGCTGAGCTATGGCTATTAATTCTTCAATAGTTGGATCTGTATAGCCATAAATTATTAAAATATCACTTTCTTTCAGTTGACCTATTTCGGAAATGAAACTAAAGCTATAACCTAAGGTCTGAAAAATGAAACCGAAAGTATAGCTGATCTCATGTTTAAATTTTCCCAGTTTATAATCTATGAAGATATATATCATTGATGGAATACCATAAATATTTCTTTTAATCATAAAAAAGAAATTTTGTCTTATGTCAAGAAAAATCCAATTTTATATTGAAGCCTATCTTCTCTCTTGACAAAAAAAGTAAATTCAAATTCATAAATTATTTCAATAATAAGCGGTTTATAATATGAATAATCGACCTTCCTGGCAACAGTATTTTATGCAGATGGCAATTTTAGCCTCCAGCAGAAGCACCTGTTTACGCAGACAGGTTGGCGCAGTATTGGTTAAAGATAATCAGATACTTTCCACTGGATACAATGGAACTCCTAAGGGAATAAGGCACTGTTCTGAAGTGGGCTGTCTAAGAGAAAAAAATAATGTGCCTTCTGGACAGATGCATGAACTCTGTCGTGGATTGCATGCCGAACAAAATGCCATAATTCAAGCTGGATTAAACGGTGCCAGTTCAAGAGGTGCCACTCTCTATTGCACTCATCAACCTTGTATCATTTGTGCTAAGATGATAATCAATGCAGAGATACGGACCGTATATGTGGCGGAAACATATCCAGATGAATTAGCTGAAAAGTTATTAGCTGAAGCTGGGGTGGAATTAATTCTATATGACCTCAAAACTGGAAAAATGAAAAAATTAATCTAATGAGTAAAATCTTTCGCACTTTTAGCACGCGTGATCTGATAGTAATTGCTGGATTAGCTGGTATAGGTTTAGCAGTAAAACCTCTAGTTTCTCCTTTATCTAAAATGATTACTTCTCCTTTGATGATTCCAGGTGGCTCATTCACCGGTGGATTATATATGTTATGGATGGTGCTTGCTGTATTGATGGTAGATAAATTTGGCACAGGTATCATTTATGGCTTGCTTCAAGCACTGGTAGTAATGGTTGTTGGAATAAGAGGAAATCAGGGTCTGTTGAGTCTGGTTAGTTATACTTTACCTGGGTTATTAGTTGATTTAGCCTATCTTGCCCTACCACATCCAGAAATAATCTGGAGTCAGATGCTACTTTGTGCTTTGTCCAATATGGCTGGAGCATTAATTGTCGCTATTTTTGTTTTCCACCATCCTCTGCCTTTTATCCTTATTATTGAAGGTATGTCTATGGTTTCCGGAATAATAGGGGGTTGGATTTCCTGGGCTATTTATAAAACTATTAATCGTTACGAGTTAATACAATGAAAAAAATACTTCTCTTTGCACTCTTGTTGACCTTATCAATTTTGAACGCTATAATAATTACCGGTCCTAAAGGCGATTCCTTAATCTATTCTTATACTGATTTAGCCAAAATCCCGCGTGAAACTTTTACCACCACCAGAGTTAAGAGTGGAGAAATACAGGAAGATGTCTGGACTGGTTTCCGTTTTAATCGCTGGTTAAATGAAAATATCCAGATTCCCTACAAAATTATCCGATTTGAATCAGCCGATAACTATATGGTTAGTTTCAGTAAAGCGGAATTTGATTCTTTAGAATGCTGGCTTGCTTTCACTCAAAATGGTCAGCTGTTACCAGATAATGGTTTACGCTTGATTTTCCCTCAGCTTAGAGATATGAAATGGATTCGCGGACTGGAAAGAATAGTACTGGAAGATTTTTCTCCTTTAAAATTGCCTGTTCGCTTTGAGTTTTTAGATAAACGCTTAAAAAAAGAAACTATAATTGATAATCCACCTCCTTTTACTGATACTAAAGGTTATTACTTTGCTGATTTATTACCCTTATCTGCTAGAAAAGACACGCATAGTGTGGTGCTTTATAGCTCAGACGGGATAAAATGTTCTCTAGAATATCCCCGTCATTTAGATGGTGCTATTATTGAATTAACCGATTATGGGTTCAGCCTGAAAAGCCCTAGTATCCCTGATGGTATGTGGCTAAAAGATATTATCTATCTTCAAATTGATGACTGGGCACTAATCAAAAGTGATAATCTAGATGCTCTTATTACCTTAAACCGAATTATGGATTGGAAACTGAGCCCAGATGTGCAGTTCATTGTTAATATTGATGGTAAAGAAGAAAAAATCCCGCTAAGTGATGTGCTCTCTCATCCTGATAAATTAGCTGATATAAACTCTTTTGAATTGATACCATAATCAATACTTTCATTACTTTATTAATTATATTTAAGTTCAGGACTTCCCTCTTTGAACTTTATCAAAACTATTTTAAACAGAGATGTTCCCTTTTCACTTAATAATTTCATAGCTTTCTAATTTATTATGTTGCAGGTTCAAAACCTCTATTTACATTATCCTGATCAAACAGAACCACTTTTTGAAAACTTAAGTTTCCAGCTTCAGGAAGGTAACCTTCTCTGGTTAAAAGGTCCTAATGGTTGCGGAAAAACCAGCCTGTTAAATTGCATAAGTGGTATCATACCTCAGCGGATAAAAGCTGAATGCAGTGGCACTATTAGGCTAAATGACCTGGACCTCAATCCTATTCCAATAAATGAAAGATTCCGCTATCTTGCCTATCAGATAAGTGACCCTGATAATCAAATATTCTTTCCCAGAGTAGAAAAAGAACTTTCCTTTGCTCTAGAAAATGCAGGTTTAACTATCCCGCAAATGAAAGAAAGAATAAGTAAGGCTACCGAAGAATTCGGTTTACAAGATTTCTGGGAAACGGAACCAGGGAAACTTTCTCGGGGTCAAAAACAGCTTTTAGTACTGGCATTTTGTGCTGCTCAGGATACACCTTTATATTTACTGGATGAACCTACTTCTGCTTTAAGTAATGAATCTATTCTAAAGGTCCAAAACTGGCTTAAGAACATACTATCTAAAGGTAAAATAGTTATTATGGTAGAGCATAATTATGAGTTAGGTTCACTGGCTACTCAAATTCTGGATTTAGGTAAATGAACTCCTCTCTTTTTCAGATCCAGAATATCACCTTTTCCTATCCAAAGCAACCTCCTCTATTCCAGGATTTCTCTCTTGATATTAATCAAGAGGATAAAATATTACTCACTGGAGCAAATGGCAGTGGTAAAAGCACACTTTTGGCTCTTTTAATGGGAATTGTTTCTCCTCAAGAGGGGAATATCACTTTAAATGATACACCCATTCCGGCGCTGACTCCAGAAATATATAGTGAAGTTTTATATTCCCATCAAAATGCCAGGATGGACCTCTTTGGTTTAGTCCCTCGCAATGACTGGGAGTTATGGCAGCTAGCTATTCCAGAAAAGTTTACAGAAAAAAGCCTTAACTTAGCAGACCATGATTTAATGGCTAAATTTGATACACCTTATGCTCATCTTTCGGGAGGGGAGCTGAGGGCTTTTTCTCTCTTATGGTTGCCACTATTACAAGATAAATTCTGGTTACTGGATGAGCCTACTTCTGGTTTAGATGCTAAACATAAGACAAGTTTTGTAGATCTCTGTCAAAACAAAGAAAAAAGAGGATACCTCATTGTAAGCTATGACCCGGTTATGGAAGATAGTCTTTTTAATCGCATTCTCCTTCTGGAAAAGGGAAAATTAATTCAGATAAGATGACTAAACTACATCCTCTAAGTCTTATTCTAGCTGCATTATGGTTCAGTACAGCAGCAATATTCGTACCTCAATTAACCTGGCTAACTTTTGCCTTTCTACTGTGTGCTATCTTCAGAGGATTACTTACTGTCTTTAATCTCCAGCTCTGGTGGAAGCAAATTAAAAAAATGATTCCCCTTTTTATCGCTATTATAATAATTCAATTGCTCTTTACAAAAAAAGGAAATTTACTCTGGGGAAAATCCTGGTATGCTATATATTCTGTAGGTCTGCATCGTAGTATCGCAGTTAATCTTCGTTTACTGATTCTGTTTTTCTCTGCTCAGATACTTTTAATTTTGAATTATGAGGATTTTGATATTGCCTTTAGTGCTCTTCATCTTCCCGAAGAATTTGCTTTTATGATTTTCTATACCATCCATATAATTCCTTCAGCAGGAGAACAGATTCAGCATTCTTTACAACTGGTGAAATTCAGAGGCATAAATATGCGGAAACTACCTGTGAAGTCACAGCTCAATATTTATCGCAATATATCTCTTAGTGTTCTGGCTGAAGTGCTTTCGCGTAGTGCGGTCCAGGCTATTGCATTAGATTTGAGAGGATTTCGCTCTGCGGGAAAACATACCCATCTCCTGCAAAAGAAATTCTCTCTCTATGACATCATTTTCTATCTTTTTATTACTGTCATTACTCTCTTATATCTATTTTCAATTCTCACTTGAAACACTATTTTATATAACTTATCTTGCTAACGATAATTTTATCGGACTGCTTCATCTTAAGTATGTATATTCCTGAGGATAGTAATTTCCCTTTATCATCTCTTCCATCAAAATTAAAAATAAAATCTCCCTTCATATTGACTTCCTGAAAGAAAGTTTTAACCTTCTGCCCTTTTAGATTATAAAGCTCAAGACTGGCTACACCTTTTACTGGTAAAGAAAGCTGAATTTCACAATTTCTCCTAAAAGGATTTGGATAAATCTTCATTGTAGCTATCACAGAAGCTATAGTTGAATCTATTATAGGTGTTTGAATCAATTCAGGAATAATTATTTGTAAAAAATCTCGCACTCCAGCGGATTGCATATAGTAAAGTGGAAAACCCAGTAATATCAGTTCTCCATTATCATAGCTATGTCGCAAAGCAAGACAATGTCCGTTACTCTGAGCAGAAGGATTCATATTAGCAATATAAATAGCGTTATTAGCATCGGGGAAAGTGCAGATATATGGCAACATCCCATTCCAGGAAGCTAGGAGTTTATTTCCATCTACCAGCAATTCAGGATAGATAATGGATTGAGCACTGATCAAACAGGGAGAATTACTATATTCAATCTGAGGTATTCCAGCAAATCTTGCCAGAAAGGTTTCACTTAGAACTGTTGCCGTCTTCCAACCAGAAAGAAGAATCTTACCTCCTCCTAATATATAACTTCCCAAAACACTTTGATGATTAATCAGCAAGTTTTCCGCAAAATCATCACTATGCCATAGCACTACTTTATATTCTCCTAAAGCACTTAAGTCAGGTAAACCCTGAGTAGTTACATCCCAGGAATCATATTCTAATGGAACTAAAGCTGTATCATAGAAAGTATCAACCATAGCATCATCAGGACTCAGATTACTACCATTGCCATTTCTGGTCTCATCTACTACTAAAAAATCCTGTCCAAAAGAAAATGATACCGGCATTGCACTCATTACATTGGATTGTACGCTATTCCAGCCTTCACTGTCTATGGCAATTACCACATATTCATAAAGTGTGCCGTTAATCGCAGTAGTATCAATAAAACTTAATGCTGAAACAGGTTCTGAATTTAAAGCTATCCATCCCTCATAATTTTCTACATCACAACGATAAATTATATAACCCAAAGCTGGATTATCTTCAAAGCTTTCCCAGGAAAGAAATACTGCATTATTAGTAGGTAAACATTCCACCAGAACTGGTCTTTTCTCTGTAATAGAACGAAGAAGAGTCCAACTATGATAGTTAGGATTGAATATTGCTCCTGGCTCTAGGGTTATATTAAAATAATTGGCAAAACCTTGAGGAGAAGCTTCCACATATAAAGAATCCGAAATTCCTGCTTGAGTTAAACGGAAAGGAATCTCAATAAAGAAAGGAGTGCTCGTATTGGAGATAGTTTTGGCTATTATTTTTAATGGTGAATTACTCTCATTATTTGTCCAAACACTAAATTCCAGTGATGGAATGCCTGAACTATAAATCCATTGCTGAAAGAATTGATTCAAATCCTGTCCACTTATTTGTTCTGCCATTGTTTGAAATTCTACCGTTACTGCATTCTCATCCCGATAAGTGTTATACCAGTTCTGCAATAAGGAAAAGAAATTAGCATTGCCTATCTTTAATCTCAACATATGTAGCACTGATGCTGCTTTTTCATAGGAAGGAGGTGCAAAATAGGAATTAAAATTGGGATTATATATAGTCTGCGGACCAGCACTGGCTTCCCAGCTGATGTAGTAATTATGAAACTCCGTCCTGATATAATTACATGCCGATTCCCAACCTTCTGTTTTATCTTTCCAGAGATGTTCTGCATAGGTTGCAAATCCCTCAGAAAGCCATACATCCTTAAAAGTGAGAAAAGATACTGCATTACCATACCATTGATGAACCAATTCATGAGCAATAATCGTTTCATATGCTTGGGTTCCAGAGATAATATAATTTCCCAAGGTGGTCATTGTTTGATGTTCCATTGCTCCATAAGTACTCATATTGACCACAGCATGACCATACTTCTCAAATGGATAAACCCCAAAAAGCGAAGAAAAGTAATCTATCATTAACGGAACTCTGGCAAAATCTACTAGTGCATTGTTATACTGATTGGATAATACAAAATTCATAATAGGAACTTCTCCAGCAGTTTGATTCAATTCCACATAGGGTCCACAAGTCACACAAACCAGATAAGTAGTCATAGGATGCTCTCCTACCCAGCTAGTAGTAGAAGTTCCATCTCCATTATTTACTATATTAGTTCTCAAGCCATTAGCTGCAACTTTCCAGTCACTGCGCAGAGTAATCGTTAGATTAACTATTGCCTTATCCCAGGGATGGTCATAACAGGGCCACCAATAACGACCTGCATCAGGATCTGAAATAGTAAATACGGAATAGGGAGTAAATATCATACCAATATGGTAAATATCAGAAGACAATTGGGGATAGCCGGAATAAAATACCTGAGTTGTGAAAGTGGAACCTGCCGTAATATTTAAATTGATATGAATAATCCCATTGATATGAGTATATGTAGCAGGAACATTATTCACCAGAACATTATTTACCGTTAATCCTACTAGATTATATTCTATATAGCTTAGATTATCTTCAGCCAGAACCGTCGCCAGAACATTCCCATTTATATAGTGAGTTTGATCATTAATAGCCAGGGTAAGATCATACATCTGTATATCAAATCCAGTAAGAGAATCTGCCTTATCTGCTTCTGTACAGATTGCTGAAGTGCTGTAAGGTTTAGTAATATTGCCTGGCACTGGACTATTAAGACCAGAAAGAGATACCATCATTGCTAAAAAGCAGGGTAAAAACAACAAAGTTGATATATTTATCTTTTTCACCATTCCTGTCACCTCCCAACCTAAAATGTTTAATGCCTGTTATATTGAAGCAATTTTGCTTCCAAAACTATTTATATTAAGCCACTTTATAAAAACTTTAAGCCCCTAAAAATGCTTACTTACTCATTGAATTAAAAACAGAATCTATAATTGAGCTAATGAACAAAGAAAAAAAGCTACTTTTTATCTTTATCCTGTCTAAGTTTTATCCACCATTGAATTCTTTTGGCAATCTCCTTTTCAAAACCATATTCTCCCGGTATATAGTAAGTTCTCTCCTCCATCTGGTCTGGAAAATACTTCTGGTAGACATACTTATTTTTATAATCGTGATCATACTTATAATCAGCTCCATAACCCAGATCTTTCATTAGTTGAGTGGGAGCATTACGAATATGGAAAGGGACACCATAATGACTAGTTTTTCGGGCATCTTCTGCTGCCTCTTCATATGCCGTATATAGTGAATTACTCTTAGGAGCAGTAGCAAGATATACCACCAGTTGAGCTAGGGCAGTACTGGCTTCAGGCATACCAATAAAAAGAACTGCTTCTTTAACTGCTATAGCTTGAACCAGTGCTTGTGGATCTGCTAAACCAACATCTTCAGAGGCAAAGCGAATCAATCTTCTCACAATATAACGAGGGTCCTCTCCAGCTTCTAACATTCTTGCGAGCCAATATAGTCCTGCTTGAGGGTCCGAACCCCGGAGAGATTTATGTAAAGCAGAAATTAGATTATAATGTTCTTCTCGGTCTTTATCATAATAAAGGGTCTTCTTCTCCAGAATAGCTGCCAGTTGTTTTATATCCTTATGAGGTTCTTTTTTCAAATAGGGAATCAACAGTTCCAGTTGATTAAGAGCTCTACGGGCATCACCTGAACTTTGCTGGGCTAACCATCCGATTATTTCTTCATCTTCTGTTAGACCTAAACTTTGATATCCTTTGTGGATAATCTCTTTTAAATCATTCTCAGAGAGCATCTGCAACACAAAAATATGGCATCTGGATAGTAATGCTGGAATCACTTCAAAGGACGGATTTTCCGTGGTAGCTCCTATCAGAATAATGGCACCGCTTTCTATATAAGGAAGAAAGGCATCTTGTTGTGCCTTATTAAAGCGATGTATCTCATCAATAAAAATTATTATACTCTGATTTTGATAACGATGTAGATAATCAGCATCTTTCATTACTGATTTGACATCAGTTATACTGGTTAGGACCGCACTAAATCTAACAAATCGGTGTTTAGTAGTGTTTTCAATAATATGAGCAATGGTGGTTTTCCCACTTCCCGGGGGACCCCATAAGATGAAAGATTGATATTCATCGCTTTCTATCATCTTACGCAGAGGAGAATCTGGGGCAGTTAGAGATGGTTGTCCTAAAAGTTCATCCAGAGATAGGGGCCTAAGCCTCTCTGCTAAAGGTATATTTCTATCCTTTAGTTCTTTTTCTTCCAAAAAATCCGTTTGCTCTGAATTCATTGATTAAAAATCCATAAAACCATCCAGCTCACTTGGATCAAACCATTCTAGTGCACCAAGTATCCTTTGCATTTCCGTTAAGAGCAAGGTCTTATGCTGTTCTTCCTCTTTAGCTAAATGGAGTAATAGTCCCCGTATATCTGGCTGAGCAGTATTTTCCGCAAAGGAATAATAACTCTTAGCTGCTTCTTCCTCGCGAGTTATGGCAAATTGAAGAAGTTGAGCTGGATCTTTTAAATCTACTGAAGGAATCTCTTTTATCTCCTGACTCTCAGGTTGAGGGTCTTCACCTGGAAATTCTTGGCTGAAAGCATTCCTCAATTTAAGCTCATGCTCTTTCTCTAAATTGACTAATTCAGTGAAAAAGCTATTGGTTTCTGGCTCTCCAAAACTTTTCGCTAACCCCTGATAGAGCTTTTGAGAGCGTTGTTCTTGTGCTATAGCAAAATTATAGAGTTCTCGTCTATTCATCTTTTTTTATTCCTTTATGCCGTCTGGCGTATTAATTCTACTGGATTGATATTCTTTAAATTTCTCAAAGGTAAAATAACACTTATAAATGTAACCAAATAAGAAAATATTATCACCATCAGATAATCAGTAGCAGCAAATTTTACTGGAAGTGCTGAAGAACCAGCTGTCCCTAAATCCATACTTATAATACCAAATCTCTGCTGGAGCAGCAACAGAATAGTGGCAATGATTAATCCCAATACAATTCCAAGAGTGGCTAAAAACAAAGCTTGATACAGAAAAAGAGTGCGTAATTCCTTTTCACTATATCCGAAAGCCTTTAACAATCCCAGCTCTTTCTTCTTGCGGGTTATGGTCTTCCATAAATTACCTATCAAATTGAAACTAGCGATGATATACATAAAAAGCATAATCAGAAACATCAGGTTCTTCTCAAATCTTATGGAGCTATATAAGCTGGGATCATAGGCACTCCAATCCTCTACTTCAAAATTGGGAAATAAAGATTTTATCTTCCTGGTAGCACTTTTCGGATTAGAAAATATATCGGTTTTGACCTCTAAATAATCTATTTGATTAGTGTAACCACTAAAATATTGAGCTACGGTTAAAGGTATAAAACTATAGGTTTCATCATATTCTGGCATCCCAGTTGTAAAAATAGCGGCAACTTTTAAAGTCCTTACCCGCGGCAACATCCCAAAAGCTGAAGGTATATTAAAAACCGGAGAAAGTAGCTCAATCTTATCTCCAATGCCTATATTCAAACTTGCTGCCAAGCCAAGTCCAAGAGCTATGCCGCCATCTATAAATTCCTTATTTTGAATGTTCCCGGTTAGTAATCCCTGAACTCCCGATGAATTATCTATCGCTTTGGGCTGTACCGCTGCACTAATCTCGGAATGTTTCTCCGGATCAATTCCCAAAGACAGGGTAGGATAAATCTTCCCTTCTTTTATTATTACCAGTTCGTTGCGAACTACTGGTGCCGCTAAAAAACCTTCTTGATTCAATTTCTCTATCATTATATCATAATCTGAAAAAGGTGCACCCTCAGGTTTGGATATCTTTATCTCACTTAAAGTCCCAGTTATTCTCGCTTGTATATCCGTCCTTAATCCATTCATCACACTACTAACACAAAGCAAACCCGTTACTCCCAGAGTCAAACCTATCAAGGTCAAAAAATGAGACTTATTTATCAAAAAAGAGCTCTGACCACTAAGATATCTCTTAGCCAGCCAGGTTATGCTTCTATTTTTCTGTTTCATACATTCTATTTTAATTATCTTAATACAAAAGTCAAGTCCTTTCACTATTCTAAAAGTTTTACTCTATCTAAGAACTTACCCTTCTTCTCTGGTGATTTAATCTTTTATCAAATCAGCAGGATTGAAAAATAAAACTTTTTCAGACCATAATTTACACTGTCCCACAAGATTTCTACCTCTTGAAATACATATCCCCCTCTTTTAAGAAACTGATGTCCACTTTCGGACATAAGCTGGACATAAGCTGGACATAAGCTGGACATAAAAAGGGAGAAAGAATGGAAGAAATGTATAAGTTCTTTTATAATCTCTTCACTGATAGTCATAAAAATATATTTTAGGATAGTAGATGACCTCTTCTCTCATACTCTAAAAGAACTTTCTAAAACGAAATAGGAGATACCCTCATCTTGTAAGCTAACAAGGAAGTTATTATTAATAATAATTAAATAGAGAAGGTTTATTATACAGCTGTATATTTTAGATTAAGAAAGCAAATCCTTACAGTTTTGCGAGATAAAGATGCTTCACTTCCTTTAATATAAAGTTTTATAATGAATTAAATGCAAGTTTTCTAATTGCCTCATTTCTAAACGCAAAAAACAAAAATAATTGTTTGTTAATTTATATTGACAAAAATCCACCATTCACAGTAAATGTAATCCAGTAGTGGGTGATTAGCTCAGTTTGGTTAGAGTGCTACGTTGACATCGTAGAGGTCACTGGTTCAATTCCAGTATCACCCACCATAAATTTAATAGGGTGATTAGCTCAGTTGGTTAGAGCGCTATGTTCACATCGTAGAGGTCACTGGTTCAATTCCAGTATCACCCACCATAAAAACATTAATTTCCCCCTTTTCTCTACAAAATAATAAAATTGGAAAAAAGCATTTGACAATAAAGCCAATTTTTTGGTATTGAATTTTAACTTGTTTTTTAGTTATCCGTTTGGGTTAGGAGTTTGAATATGAAATTGAAATTTTACGCTATTAACCTGTTACTGCTCTTTTTAATTGTCTTCGGCTGTAGCAGTCAGAAAAGCATTGATAAATCCAATCTCCCTAATTATCCTGTGGAAAATCTGCAAATTGGAGATATTCCAAATGATGGTGGAGACGGTTTATTTCTAAGCTGGAAACCCTTACCTAAAGAAAAAAGAGTGCAAGAATATCGCGTCTACCGCGGTGTTCATCCTGACACACTTTTCTTTCTAGCTTCCATTCAGGTAAATGTTAAAACTGGAGTAGCTGCCGATACAATGTTCTATTATGATAGTGGCACAAGTGATTTCATTTCTCTTGAATCTCCCCGAAAATTAAAATATGAGAAAGGTGCTAAAAACTCTAATCTTTACAGAGCTATACCAAGAGATGTAGAAATTGCTGCTCGCTTGAGTGAATGCTTTGACCTATACAGCATTATGGACGATAGTGATTATTACTATCATTCAAAAAAAAGCTATACAGCAGACGAAAAAGATACGGATGTCTATGCTGGTATGCGTTTAGATCAGCAAATAATTGTAGCTTCTTTAAAGGGTACCCCGGAAGGGCAAACTCCAGAATTTAAATATTATTATACCGTTGTTCCGGTGGATGAACGCAATCAAATCCTAGGTATTGCAAAACCAGTCTCTGCTTCTCCTATTGATGATGCTCCTTTATCTTCACCTGCTTTTTACAGTGTAGCTGTTCAAGATAGAAAGGAAATGCAATTTGAATGGGAATATCCAGTTAATTTTAATGACATTATGATGTATATAATTTATGCTATTCCCGACATAACTAAAGATGAATGGAAGCAACTTAATACTTTGGAAAGAGATCAACTAACAACCAGTAATGGTTTTATGCTAACGCAAGGTCTAGTGGGTGGCGGAGCATTAAAAAATAATTGTGTCATCAAAGAGTCCGATCTTTTGCCCCTGGGTCTAAATTGGAATAATATCACTCAAAGTGCTTTTGCCATCAGATTTGTAGATGCATCAAATAATTTTTCTTCATTAAGTAAACTCTCCCTACCAAAATTTATTGATAGTTCTCAACTTCCTCCAGTTCCTAAATATAGAGTAGAAGACAAACCTATGGATAAAGGTGACCGCATTACTGTCACCTGGCAGGAACCCATTGTCTCTCTCACTCGTACAACCTCACATAATAAAAATGGCTCTCGTCTCAAAGTTAACTATCAAATAAATAAGACTGATGCTCAGGATATCCAGAATATCTATTTTGACTTTTATGAACCAGATTCGGACACCCCTTTTGATCATATAAATGAATATCATCAGGACAATATTATATATGTGGACATCCCTCAGAAATATTCCTTGCGAAATGGAGGCAAATTTCCTTCAGACAGCCTCAAAGTCCGCATAACTATCAATAGTAGACCCTATCAAATTGACCCGAAAACAGGAAAAATAATCTATGGTAAAGCTCGGATTATTCCTGATTATGAGATAATCCAATATCTAAAACCTGATCCTGCTATGTTGGCTTATATGCCTTCAAAATCCTTTATTGTTAATGGAATAGATGCCTTCTCTAGCAAAAATGTGGTCTATCGTAAAGGTTATCGTAGCCCTAACTTTACCAAAATAAAATCCAATACTTGCTATGAAAACTTTCTGGATGTTTCAGTTGGGTATATTTCTTCCATTAGTAAGCCGGTTCTTGGTTTCAATTTTGTTAAAGATGGCAAATTATATACCTACATTGAAGGAAAACGCTATTCCCGAAATCTTAAACCTGGTGAAAAGGCTTCGGGATTAGCATTAGTTCCTTCTACTATAGATTTTACCTATGATCCGGTAAATAATACTACCCTAAATATCAGTATCTATCTTGACGAAGCGAAGAAAATGCTATCTCAACTTTCAGATGAGTTAAAAGATTCTCAACAAAAAATTGCCGCTTATAAGGACTCTCTGGCAATAGCAACTCCTGCTCAAGCACTTATATATCAACAGAATATTGCTCAGCTGGAACAAAATATAGCTCAGACCGAATCTCAACTTAAAATTTATCAGGATAACCCTTACTTTAAAGAAGCTCTAAAAACAAAAAATAATCATCAATTGATGCGCTATGTTGCCTCTATCCGTGAACCTGAATTACGGAAACATACCTATGCTGTAGTCCGCACCAATGAAAAGGCAATGTTTTCAGAAACTCCTCCTGATCTTGACCAAAAAGGAGAATTTAACTATTATACTCCTATATCCAATTGGTTTGATTGGACTAAACTGGTTACTCTTATTGCCGTCTTAATCTTTGGTCTAGATGTGGTAATCTTTATCAATCTAGCAAAACGAGGCAAAAATCTGTATCTCCGTCCTTTAGCAGGTTTGCAAGAAATAGATAATGCGGTAGGAAGAGCAACCGAAATGGGAAGACCAATTCTTTACTGTATGGGAGTTGGTTATTTATCTGATGTAGCAACTATCGCTTCTATGGGTATCTTAAGTCAGGTAGCCAAAAAAGCAGCTGAATATGATACCCGTATAATCGTTCCCTGCTATGACTATCTGGTTATGCCTATTGCCCAGGAAATAGTTCAAGAAGCTCACTATGAAGTTGGACGTCCGGATAGTTATGATAAAAATGATGTATTCTACCTAACTTCTGTCCAGTTTGCTTATGTTGCAGGTGTTAATGGTATAATGACTCGGGAAAGAGTTGCTACTAACTTTTTTATGGGATACTTTGCTGCAGAAGCACTATTGATGACAGAAACTGGTAATACCATTGGTGCTGTCCAGATTGCTGGTTCTGATGCTATCACGCAGATACCTTTCTTCATCACTACCTGTGACTATACTCTTATTGGTGAAGAACTCTATGCTGCATCTGCCTATCTCAATCGCGAGCCAATGCTTCTGGGCACACTTAAAGCTCAGGATTATTTCAAATTTATTATCTTAGTATTTATTATTGCTGGAGCCATTTTAGGCACCTTCCAGCTTACAGGTCTAATGCAAATCTTCCCTGTTAAATAAAAGAGGTCTTATTTATGAAAAAAACTGTACCCTTACTCATTGTCATCATCGGTGGAGTTATCTGGCTTGCCTGGGTTTTTGTTCCCCACCGTATAATCCAGGATGTATTTTATTACGATTTCTATCTACCCTGGGCTAGAGCTATGGCACCTTTTGCAATGTTATTAGGAGTGATCAGCCTTTCAATGATGCATTATGGTAAAATCAAACGCAGAGTACCAAAATGGCAATATAGCTTCTTCTTCTTTGCAGGATTTATTGTAACCTCTCTAGCTGGCTTCATTGGAGGCACCCAAAAAGGTGGATTGTATATGTGGATATTTGAAAATATGCAAATGCCTATGAGTGCTACGATGTTTTCTCTTTTAGCATTTTATATGGCATCAGCCGCATATAAAGCATTCCGCGCCCGCTCTCCTGAAGCAACTGTACTTCTTGTTGCCGCCATAATCGTTATGCTCGCTCAGGTCCCATTTGGAGTTAAAATAAGCAAATATATCCCCGACATTTCTCAATGGATACTGGATGTTCCTAATCTAGCATCTAAGCGAGGTATCTTACTAGGTGTAGGTTTAGGTAGTGTCGCTACAGCTCTAAAGATAATGCTTGGAATTGAACGCTCCTATCTGGGAGGTGATTAAAATGGCTGAGAAAAAAAGCTTTTTTGTATGGATGCAATCTTTAGACAGAAGATGGATTTATCTCGTCGTTGCCCTTGCCATCATTATTCCACTGCTTATACCTTATAATTCTGATAATGTTACCACTCCTCCCACGGAAAATGTCTATCAGATGGTAGATTCTTTTGCTGGAAGAGAAGATAGAGCAGTTTTATTAAGTTTCTATCATGACGCTTCCGTTATGCCAGAGCTCTATCCTATGCAGATAGCCATTATCCGTCATTGTTTTGAACGAAATATTAAGGTGTTTTTCCTTTCTTTCCTGCCTACCGGTGCTCCTATAATTGATATGGCAATCAATACTGTCAAAGAAGAATATCCTAATATAAAATCGGGTGTAGACTACTGTAATTTTGGTTACATTCCAGCTGCCTTAATTGTCCCTACTGTTATAGGAATGGGCGATAACATCGCTACTGCAGTGCCTACCGATGCAGAAGGTAGAAAAACTGAAAATCTTCCTATAATGAAAGGAATAACTAATTACAATGAGATGAATTTAGTTATTGAATTTTCCGGATCTACCGCCGGCGCATATTGGCTAATTTATGCTCGCCCTAAATTCGGAACTAATATCGCTGTTGGAGTTACCGCTGTTATGGCAGCTGATGAGTATCCTTATTTGCAAACGGGACAATATATTGGATTACTTTGTGGACTTAAGGGTGCAGCAGAATATGAAAAACTGGTTGATGTTTTTGCTGCTTATCGCACTCCCGGAGAACCATTACAACCCTACATAGATGAAAATGGTAATAAAATCGTACCCGGTCGTGCGTTCAGCAAAGATATACTTAAGCAACCAGAAATCAAAGATCTGATTAAAATAACTACCCAAACTGAAGCGAAATTTACTCCTGAGGAGTTTGAACTTTTCCTGAAAAGCTGCCCAGAAAAAGATCAACCTCTTTTACAGCTAGCTAAACAAACCGTTGAGGGAAATATCATTATAGATGTTAGTAAACTTGATCAAGATCAATTATCTCCTATTACCTGGGATACACTCAATCGCTTGACTCGCAATACCCAATACAAATTCAAAGTAGCACGAGTAGGTATGAATGCTCAATCCGTTGCACATATAATAATGATTATTTTTATAATTTTGGGAAATATAGGTTATTTCCTGCAGAAAGCTCAAACGACTAAGAAATAAGGGAGTTAGATATGTCTTTCGAATTATTTAGCAATCTTGTCGGTGCATTTTTCACCTTGTGTATATTCTCGTTCCTTTATAAGGACAATCCATTTTACCAGATGTCCGAACAACTTTTAGTCGGTATCTCTCTGGGATATTCTCTAGTGTTAACCTATGAACGAGTTTTCATCCCTTATTTCTATCAACCTATATTCTTGAAACACGAATGGATTCTCATTATACCCAGTATTATAGGTCTTTTTTATCTGTTTCGTTTTTCATCCAAACTCAGCTGGCTTTCCCGCTATCCTATTGCCTTTTCTATGATGAGTGTCGGTGCCTCTGTAGCTCTGGCTATGCACACCAGTATTCTGGTACAGATGCGTCAGGCTATGGTACCTATAGAAAATATCAACCTTGCTCTCATTTTTATTGGCACCATAACCGTCTTACTCTATTTCTTCTTTTCCAAAGCACATACTGGAGTTTATGGACAATTTGTTAATATCGGAAAATGGTTTATGATGGTGGGATTTGGAGCTTCTTTCGGTCTCACGGTTATGGCTCGTATTTCTCTACTTATAGGTAGAATCCAATTTTTGGTAAATGATGTATTTTTGGCTCTGAAGCAAGCCTTTTTCGGCTAAATGCTATCAGAGCCTAAGTTATAGTTCTAGTTTCTCCGTATTCATCCTCTGATAATGCGGAGAATCTAAACTTTGCTGAAGGTTTTTTATATGAAAAAAATTTTTTTCTATCTAACTCTTGCTTTGCTCGTAGGGATATTCGGTCTAACCGGTTGCACAAAAGAAAATGCTTCGGAAGATAGAATTCAAGGATTTTCTGTCTATGATGCTCCTAATGATGATGGAACAGGATTGGTTCTCCAATGGCATCCTCTTGATAAAAGGAATCGTATTATTAAATATAATATATATAGAGGTCACCATCCCGATAGCCTTTTTCTTCTGGAAAGTTTGGAGGTTGACCCGAAAGTTAGTCAAACTGATAGCTGGTTCAATTATACTGATAAAGATTATAATGCCACCTTGATCTCTTTTGAGACTGCTCCTGGAAAACTGAAGAAGGAAAAACAACAGGTCTCTACAGGTACACTTTATGGAAATGTGCCTCGTGACCCTCAAGTTTTGGGTGCCCTTATACCCCATTATGATGTTTTAGGACTAATCAATACACCAAAGTATTATAAACCCTCTAAACGCATTGAACGGAAAGAAGATGGAACTGATAATGTATATGCAGGTTATAATCTAAATCAATTCAGCATCATCTTTGCTAATCCTAAGGCAGAACATACCTACTATTATTGCGTTGTCCCCGTTAATGAAACCGGTCGTTTTCTCCCTGCAACTCCTATCCTTTCTGCTGTTCCCTATAATAATAGGCCTGATACTACTGCTATCTTTTATTCCACCTATATAGAAGATACCGATGAATTCCGCTTTGAATGGTCACCTCCCTCTGAAACTTCCAATATTGTATCCTGGGAAGTATGGCTAATGCCCAAAGGTCTCTTGCCCCAATTTTATGCAGATCAAAAAGCAAATATCCATTCAACGGATAGTATATTTAATGCTAATTGGCAAAAAAGTTCTATTTTTATTAAAGAAATGCAACCTGAATACTGGGGTCAGAATTTTTATGATAAGACTTACCCTCAAGAAACAAAAGCTAAATTACCGCCTCTTCACCAAATGTCTTCCTATATTCCTGTTCTTACCTACACCAGCTACTGGTCATCAGAAGATGGCACCCGAAATGAAACTTTTCAAGCTGCCTCCTTAGGAAGACCACTTCAGATTTATAAATCTAAAGAATTACCCATAATACCTACATATAAAGTAATGGATAAGCCTAATGATAAAGGTGAAAATATCGTTCTGTCCTTAGGACGCCCTTTTGCCTATATCACTCAAGCTACTTTTACTGATTTAGAACATACTAAATTCCGTGTTAATTACGATATCTCAGCTAATGGTTACCTTGGGATCTCTAAATTGCGTTTCCGTTTTCTGGATTCTCAAGGTAAACTTCTGGATGAAGTGATAGAAGGTTATATTGATAAGACCATATATGCCAAGTTCCCCAAAAACCGTAACTGGAAAGAAGATATCACCGTCCAGATTTATTCTCAATTAAGTAATGAAAAGGAATTGTCTACTTATTTCATAACTCAAAAAATAAATTATGATTTTAAATCCTTACGGTTTTCTGGTGGAGATATATATGATGGTGAGCAGAATTTAAGTAATCTATACTATGATATTTTTCGCCGTACTCCTCTGGATTATTCTTTTTCACCCGGTATGAGATTTCGTGCTATCTCAAGAGTTTATGACCACACTGTTCCCTATCCAGAATCCAATACTGTCAAATTGCTAAAAGTTGATGAAGTTTCACAACTGGTTCTGCTGGACCCTCATTTTACCGTCGCTCTGGATGAAAAAACTGGAGTTACTTTTTCTCCTTCGCTTTTTAAACAAGATACCATTGATTATGTGAAAGATCTTTCTGCTCAGATAGATAACCTATCTCGCCTGATTCCGGAAAACGATACTTTATCCGAAGCTGCTCAAAATCTTGCTGCTCTCCAAGCTGAACATAATTTCATTATCTCTCTTCCCATCTATCAACAAGGAATTAAAGCAAAAAACGATAAAGATTGGCGCAACATTCTTCGTCAAGAACTGGACCGAAATTCTCGTTCCTATGAATATAAATTACTGTTGACTAATGCCCGTGGTTTATGGGCTAACGAAGATGACTTACCTGAAAGTAAAAGACCTAGACCTGATACTCCAGGTAGAACTAGCTTCCTGCATCCGGAAGGTGAATGGTTTGACACCACTAAACTCGCTACTCTTATAGCTACAATTTTAATGGGCATCATTGTGGTCCTAGCTTTTTATCAAGCTCGCAGGAAAGACCTCTATATCCGACCTATTGCAGGTCTGGAAGAATTAGATAATGCTGTAGGAAGAGCAACTGAAATGGGTCGTCCTGTTTTATTCGTCCCGGGATGGGGCACCTTAGGTGACCCTTGTACTATATCAGCTATGATGATTCTCAATCGTATTGCTAAAAAAACTGCAGAATACGATACCCGTTTAATTGCTCCTCAGGTAGATTATCTCGTGCTACCGCTGGCTCAAGAAATGGTTAAAAGTGCTTATGATGAAGTGGGACGTCCTGATGCCTATAATCAAGATGATATCTTCTTCGTCTCTGATGTTCAATTCGCTTTTAGCGCTGCCGTTAATGGTATTATCGTTAGAGAAAAAGTTGCCACTGTCTTTTATATGGGTTATTTCTTTGCCGAAGCTCTATTAATGACGGAAACTGGAAATCAAGCTGGTGCTATCCAAATAGCCGGTACCGATGCTATAACCCAGATTCCTTTCTTCATTACTACCTGTGACTATACTCTTATTGGTGAAGAATTCTATGCCGCTTCAGCTTATCTCTCCCGCAATGTTGAATTGGTGGCTATGCTTAAATCTGAAGACTACTTCAAGATTATCCTAATTATCCTTGCCATTGTTGGCGTTGTAATATCTACTCTGGGCATCAATACCCTTCTGGAATTCTTACCTATTGAATAAGCTCTCAATATCTTTCCTACACTAGAAAATAGCTGTTAAAATTAGTATCTTGTTTTGTGCAAGTTCCGGTGTGCATATGTATCGGTGTAAGGGTGTGTAGATATAAGGGTGTGTAGATATAGGGGTGTGTAGATGTCCCCATC
>DFOM01000050.1:0-395 GCA_002376725.1 Cloacimonetes bacterium UBA3541
ATTATCACCGTATAAAGGAGGTGATCCAGCCGCACCTTCCGGTACGGCTACCTTGTTACGACTTAGTCCTCCTCGCGAAGCACACCTTCGAAAGCTGCCTCCCTCACGGGTTAGCTCACCTCCTTCGGGTGCACTCCACTCGGCTGACTTGACGGGCGGTGTGTACAAGGCCCGGGAACGTATTCACCGCGCCGTGATGTTGCGCGATTACTAGCGATTCCGACTTCATGAGGCCGAGTTGCAGACCTCAATCCGAACTGTGGCAGCTTTTATGGGTTTCGCTCCACATTACTGTCTCGCTTCCCTCTGTAACTGCCATTGTAGCACGTGTGTAGCCCCGGACATAAGGACCATGATGACTTGACGTCGTCCCCATCTTCCTCTGCGTTGTTACC
>DFOM01000050.1:565-102584 GCA_002376725.1 Cloacimonetes bacterium UBA3541
TCGAATTAAACCACATGCTCCACCGCTTGTGCGGGCCCCCGTCAATTCCTTTGAGTTTCAACCTTGCGATCGTACTCCCCAGGCGAATCACTTACCGCGTTTGCTACGATACCGAATCCCTATCGAACCCGACATCTAGTGATCATCGTTTACTGTGTGGACTACCAGGGTATCTAATCCTGTTTGATCCCCACACCTTCGCAGTTAAGCGTCAATATCGGCCCAGAAGACTGCCTTCGCCTTCGGTATTCCTCCTGATCTCTGCGCATTCCACCGCTACACCAGGAATTCTGTCTTCCTCTACCAAATTCCAGATCTACAGTATCTCCTGCCTTACTACGGTTGAGCCGTAGCCTTTAACAAAAAACTCGCAGATCCGCCTGACTGCCCTTTACGCCTAGTAATTCCGGACAACGCTCGCAACCCCCGTGTTACCGCGGCTGCTGGCACGGAGTTAGCCGTTGCTTATTCCTATACTACTATCCCCCTATATAAATTATTCACCTATATAGTACTGCTCGTATAGAAAAGAACTTTACACCCCGAAGGGCTCCTTCGTTCACGCGGCGTCGCACTATCAGCCTTCCGGCCATTGTAGACTATTCTCGACTGCTGCCTCCCGTAGGAGTCTGGGCCGTATCTCAATCCCAGTGTGGGCAACCACCCGTTAAGGCCGCCTATCTATCATCGCCTCGGTGAGCCCTTACCTCACCAACTAACTAATAGACCGCAGGCTCATCCCTAAGCAGTAGCATATGCCACCTTTTAAATATATATATCCCTATATATACTCGCATCCGGTATTAGCCCAAGTTTCCCTGGGTTGTCCCAAACTTAAGGGTAGATACCTACGTGTTACTCACCCGTTCGCCACTCTAAAACTCTATCTTACGATAAAGTCCTACCGTACGACTTGCATGCCTAATCCACGCCGCCAGCGTTCGTCCTGAGCCAGGATCAAACTCTCCATCATAAAATAATGATTTAGTTATTGACTTAAATTAGCTCGCACAAATCTCTATAGCACACTATTATTTTTGAAAAGAACTATGAATCTCAGTATTATTTTAATAGCTTGTACCTAAGAAAATATAATCCGAATTCTGTCAATACAAAATTTAAAAAAATCTTTACTTTTTCTTACCTTGACTGTATCGTTTCCTTAACTCTATGTAATATATACAAATAAACAAATCAAGGGAGAAAAAATAAAATACTGTCTTAACATCTGAAAAAAAATTATAATATTTCCTCACTTTATTATACATACTTGAAGCTGATTTCCTTTATAAAAAAGTAACTCATCTATTTCAGCGGAAAATTATAATTTTAGGATGGATTTTAATTGACACAGCAGGGAAGCGCTATTTTTTTGGACAAGTAATTTATGCATTAGAGGTAAAATGATGTTAAGAAAAATGTTACTGTCCAAGCTTCATAGAGCAACAGTTACAGAATGTAATATGAATTATAATGCCAGCATAAAAATTGATCAGGAGTTACTCAAGCTTTCTGGAATGCGAGAATACGAGCAAGTAGAAGTTTGGGACATTAACAATGGTGAGAGGTTTTCTACTTACATCATACCTGGAGAATTAGGAAGCAGGACAATAGGAATATATGGTGCTGCTGCTAGGAAAGTGCAAGTAGGAGATATAGTAATTATAGCGAATTATGGTCTAATGAATGAAGATGAGTTAGATAAATATCAACCTTGCATCATTCTATTGGACGAACATAATAATCCATTGTCATAATGCAGATAACTAAAACCATTTCCGAAACCAGAGAAGCATTAGCAACTAGCGGTTCACACAAAAAGATAGGCTTTGTACCCACGATGGGTGCCTTACATAAAGGTCATTTATCTCTTGTGGAAAAGTGTCATCTAGAATCCGATTTCACGGTAGTTTCAATTTATCTAAATCCTGCCCAATTTGGACCGCAGGAAGATTTAAATCGTTATCCTCGCAATTTAGAGAGAGATATTGATTTATTGAGAAGCTATGATGCTGACCTCATCTTTACTCCGGATGATGTTCAGATGTATCCTGAAGGATATTGCACTTGGGTTAAAGTGGAAGGATTATCTGATATTCTTTGTGGAGCAAGTCGTCCTGGACACTTCAGAGGTGTAGCAACTATTGTTTTAAAATTGATTCACATTATAAACCCTAATTTGATGTTTATGGGTATGAAGGATTACCAACAGATAATAGTATTAGAAAAGATGATCCAGGACTTGAATTTAGAAACGAAAATAGTGCGATGTCCCATCATAAGAGAATCTGATGGACTGGCTATTAGTTCACGAAATGCCTACTTAGGTCCGGAAGAACGACAAAGGGCTACCTGTTTAATTAACGCTTTAAAAACAGCACAAAAAATGGTTAATGATGGATGTTTAGATTCAAAGATCTTGATTTCGGAAGCTGAAAATATAATTAGAGAATCTGATGGTAAAATTGATTATATAAAAATTGTTGATAGTTCAACTTTGCAAGAATTAGCTGAGGTCAAATCTAATGCCAAAATGCTGTTAGCAGTATATATTGGAAATACACGATTGATAGATAATATAGAACTCCTTTCTTGACAGAGCTAAGCTTTATAAAAAAATGAGTATAATGCGAAAGTGGCGGAATAGGAAGACGCGCTGGACTTAGGATCCAGTAGGGTTAACCTGTAGGGGTTCAAGTCCCCTCTTTCGCACCATAATATATTAGGAGAAAAAGTGCAAACAGATATTAAACCAATTAATGAAGTGTGCAGTGAGATTACTGTAGTTATTGAAGCAGAGAAAGTGGCAGAAGCTTATAAGAAATATTTCAACAAGAAAGCCCAAGAATTAGAAATCCCAGGATTTAGAAAAGGTAAAGCTCCTCAAAATTTAATTGAAAAACTACATGGTACGGAGATAAAAGAGGATTTTGAAATTAAATTTGCGGTTGATGCATTATTCCAAGTAATTAAAGAAAAAGACCTCAATTATCTGGCATCACCTCAACTAAAAGCTCTTGATTGGAACATCGGATCCGATATGAAATTAACTGTAATTTTAGAGCATATACCTAAAATAGAATGGAAGCAACTAGAAAATTTAAAAGTACCCTTTAGACCAATAACTTTAGCAGATGCAGTAGAAAATTTTTTGCATGATTTAGCTATGGAACAGCATACTGTTCAAGATGTTGATACTGTTGAAGAAGACACAAGAGTAGAATGCACTCTCATTTTTGCTTTAAAAGACAAAGAATATCGTTATAATAGAATAATGATACATTCTTATGAATTAAAAAATATCCCAGAATTAAAAGAGCTTATTGGCAAAAAGATAGGGGATCAGGTATTACTTACACTTCCCATTGAATTGTTAAAAGATTTTATCCAAGATGACACTTTAGATTTTGGGAACGAAACTCAGATTAATGTTACAGTAGAAATAAATGCAATAACCAGAATTCTTATACCTGAAATAGATGATGAATTTGCTAAAGATATGGATTTTGAGAATCTTGAGGATATGAGAGCTAAAATAGGAAAAGAATTAAGTCTACGGGTTGAACATTCTAATTATGAGGCTCAGAATAATGCGATTATAGATAAACTGTTTAAAGACCACCCTTTTAAAATACCACCGATGACTCTAAAATCAATGATTGATGATTATTCTGCATCTCTTCAAATAGATGAAAAACATCCACTGTATTCTTATTATGTTAATGAAGCAGCCCATTATTTAGTGCGATATTTAATACTGGATTCTTTAAAGGATAAGATTCCCATTGAGGTCACAGAGGATATGATAAATGAATATATAGAACACCGGGCAATCCTCAGAAATTCATCGGTAGTTGGCTATAAAGAAAAGAATGAAGATTATATCAAAAGTGATAATTTCCTGAATGAAGTACAAAGTTACTTTATATTGAGAAAAATAGCGGAGACTTGCACTTTTACAGAACCCTCTGGAGAGACAGAATATCCTGCTTATGAGCTTGCCCAATATGAAATAGAAGATGAGGAAGAGCCAGAAGAAAAAGATTATCAAGAAAAACCTGAAGAACAAGAAGAATCCTCAGAAGATAATTTTCAAGAGAAAGAGGAAGAATAATGAGTTATATACCTATTGTTATAGAACAAGTAGGACGCACAGAACGAGCCTATGATATCTATTCTCGCTTGCTAAAAGATCGTATAGTATTTGTAAGTGGGCTAATAGATGATAATCTAGCAAATTCTATCGTTGCCCAATTACTACATCTGGAGGGTGAAGATCCCGAACGAGATATTTATATGTACATAAATAGTCCTGGAGGCATTATTTCTTCAGGTCTTGCTATTTATGATACGATGCAATATATAAAACCTAAGGTAAGCACTATCTGCATTGGACAGGCTGCCAGTATGGCTGCAGTACTCTTATCAGCTGGTAATCATGGCAAAAGGACAGCTCTACCTAATAGCAGAATAATGATTCATCAACCCTTAGGCGGTTTTGAGGGTCAAGCCAGTGATATAGAAATCCAGGCAAAAGAAATTCTTTATTTACGGGAAAGAATGAACGAGATTCTGCATTTTCATACTGGACAAGATATAAAAAAGATCAGAGAAGATACAGAACGTAATTATTATATGGATGCCCTGGAAGCTAAAAATTATGGCATAATTGATGAAGTAATTGACCATAGGAAATAACTTGACGGACTTACTAGCCTCCTTTATATTATCTAGGGAAAAAAAATATAAAACATTTGAGTAGGAGGATTTCTTGGATAGATATAAAAATCTAAGCTGCTCATTCTGTGGTAGGAATGAGACAGAAGTTAAAACCTTAATTCGTGGCATAGCAGGCAATATCTGTGATGAGTGCATAACTATGTGCCATAACATAATGATTTCCAGTGCTCCTGAACCAGAAGAAGAAATAATAGATTTACCAAAACCGAGTGAGATAAAGGCTTATCTAGACCAGTATGTGATAGGGCAAGAAGAAGCCAAAATGATTATTTCTGTGGCTGTTTACAATCATTATAAGCGAATTTTTAGCAAGAAAGAAGACGATGATATTGATTTAGAAAAAAGCAATATCTTGATGATTGGACCTACAGGATGTGGAAAGACTTTAATAGCTGAAACTCTGGCAAGATTCCTAAAAGTTCCTTTCGCTATATCTGATGCTACTACCCTAACAGAAGCTGGATATGTTGGAGAAGATGTAGAAAATATATTAGTGAGATTGTTACAATCTGCAGACTATGATGTAGCTAAAGCAGAAAAGGGTATTGTTTATATTGATGAGATAGATAAAATCAGTCGTAAATCAGAGACTCCCTCAATAACTAGAGATGTTTCAGGCGAAGGTGTGCAACAGGCTTTATTAAAAATCCTGGAAGGAACCAAGGTGAATGTACCTCCTAAAGGAGGAAGGAAACATCCTCAACAAGATTTTATTGAAATGGACACCAAAAATATCTTATTTATAGCTGGAGGTGCCTTTTTCGGATTAGAAAAAATCATAAAAGAGAGGATAGATAAAAAAGCCATTGGTTTTGATGTTAAATTGGGTACAAATATTGACGAAGCTAATATCTTTGAGCAGACTATCTCTCAGGACCTATTAAAATATGGTTTAATTCCTGAATTAATAGGTAGAATGCCTGTTCTGTGCACTCTGCAGGAACTAGATGAGGAGGCACTAGTAGAAATTCTGGTCAAACCCAAAAATGCTTTATGCAGCCAGTATAAGAAATACTTTGAGCTGGATGGAGTAGAACTTGAATTTGAAGAAGATGCATTAAAAGAGATAGCTCGCATAGCAATAAGTCAAAAAACCGGTGCTCGAGGATTGCGTTCCATTATGGAAAAGTTTATGCTGAGAATAATGTATGATATCCCTGATCTGGATAATATCAAAAGTTGTAACATCACGGCTGATGTGGTTTCTAAAGGAGCAGAACCAGAGTTTACACTTTTCAATAGGAGCTCAAATAAGAGAGCTGCCATAACCCGATAAAATTCCAAAGTGCAGAATTATCGAAGATTTAAAATAAATCTCCTTTTGCCTGATTTCAAGCAGGGGAAAATAATATATAATTATTAATTTATATTTAAGGAAGTGTTATGGACTCTGAGATAACTAGAAAAAGGCGAGAAAAACTGGCGGAACAATTAGGGGATAATGAATCGGCTATAATATTTGCTAAACCGGAAATTAGTCTGGAAAAATTCTCTCAGGATTCCAATTTTCTCTATTTTACAGGCATTAACGAGCCAGAACTTATTTATTTAGTTGCCAAAGTTTGGGGTAAATTGAATGAGGTGCTCTTTATAGAAAGAGGAAACCCAGAAAGAGTAGTCTGGGAAGGTGTAAAATTATCTATCGACGAAGCAAAAGATATCAGTGGAATTCAGCAGATACGCTATAAAGATGAGTTTTATCCTTTTCTTTCCGGAATATGTTCTCAGTTGACCCGAATTTATTCAAATTTGGGTTATCCTATGCTCTGTAAACCTCCTTCCTATCCTCTTTATATGCTTCAACCCATACAAGAGAAATGTCCTTATATAGAAATTAAGGACTTGAACGATATGATTACTCCTTTGCGGCTGGTTAAAGATGAATGGGAAATTCAGCAACTTCAGAGAGCCATAGACATTACGGGATTAGGGATTAGGGATATTCTGCACACAGCAAAAGCAGGAATGATGGAATATGAATTGGAAGCCACTCTCTTTTATAGAATGCAAGTTAATGGATTACAGCAGTGGGGTTTTGCTCCCATAATTGCAGCGGGAGTAAACGCTGCAACTTTGCATTATGAGAAAAATAATTGCCAGATTCAAGCGGGAGACCTGGTACTGATGGATGTTGGAGCATCTTGCAACGGTTATAGTGCTGATATTACAAGATGTTTTCCCATTGACCAAAAGTTCAGCTCCCGTCAGACTGAAATATACAATATAGTCTTAGATGTTAATAAAAAGATAATTGAATTGATAAAACCTGGTATAGAAATGTCCGTTCTCAATAATAATACTGTGGAATGGCTTGCTGAGGGTATGCTCTCTATTGGCTTAATAAATTCCCGAGAAGAAGTAAGAAAATATTATATGCACAGTGTAAGTCATTTTCTTGGTCTGGAAACACACGATGTTGGGGGTAGAGAAGCAGTCCTCGTTCCTGGAAATGTCATCACAGTTGAACCTGGGATCTACATTCCTGAAGAGAAGCTGGGTGTACGAATAGAAGACGATGTGCTGGTGACGGATAACGGTCATCAAGTTCTCTCTGCGGGAATTCCTAAAGAAATATCGGATATAGAATCCATTAGACAAGAGGCTCTTCAAAAATGAGTACTAAAGCTATTTATCCAGGCACTTTTGACCCTATAACTTATGGACATATAAATATTCTGGAAAAAGCATCCAGACTTTTTGATAAAGTTATTTTGGGTGTAGCAGCCTATACTGAGAAGGAAACTTTGTTCAGTCTGCAAGAACGATATAAACTGTGCTTAGAATCGGTTAAACATCTTTCTAATGTAGAAGTATATACATTTGAAGGATTAGCCGTAGATTTTGCGCATTCTCAAAATTGTACCGTGATGTTAAGAGGATTGCGTGCTGTATCTGATTTTGAATATGAACTTTCTTTAGCTTTAACCAATACTACTCTTAATCCTCAGATTGAAACGGTATTTCTGGTCCCAAGTCTTCGTTATATGTATCTTTCTTCTTCCATTACCAGACAGTTAGCTGAGTTAGATAGCGAATTGAAAGACTTTGTCCCACCTGTTGTAGCTAAAGCTCTCAGGGAAAAATTTAAAAAGGAATGATGTGGCAAAACAAGAAACTATTCCCAAAGAGATAACCCAAATTTCAGACCGGGCTCTTCCAGCTGATATAAACGCTGAAGCTGGAGTTCTATCAGCTATGATAATTGATTCCAACATTGTTAGTAAGGGCTTGGAAATGATTAAAGAAGAATACTTTTCTCGCACTGCTCATAAATTAATCTTTCGCACTATAGCCGAACTTTTTAATGAAGGAGTGGAAGTTGATCCCCTGACGCTTGTAGATCGTCTTCAGCGAAAGGGATTTTTAGAAAAAGTGGGTGGTATACCTTATGTAAATGAACTTTCGGACTTTGTTACCTCCAGTGCTAATTTCCACTATCATCTCAATATCCTTATAGAAAAAGCTTTGCTGCGTAGTCTTATCATTACTTGCAACAGTATTATTGAGGCTTGTTATAGCTCGACCGAACCAGTAAAAAAGATTGTAGATGAAGCAGAGCAAGCTATATTCAAGATTGCTGAAATGCCTCAACATCAAGGATTTCAAAAGATTGACCAAGTTAGTGCTGAAGTCATTCAGGCTATTGATACTATTTCTACTACTAAAGTTCCAGTCATAGGCATTTCAAGTGGATTCATAGATTTAGACCGACTTGCCGGAGGATTTAGACCAGGGCAATTTATCATTATAGCTGCACGTCCAGCGATGGGAAAAACCTCACTGGCATTAAATATAGCCTCGCATGCCGCAGTAGACTTAGGTAAGAAAGTTGCTATCTTCACTATGGAAATGGCAGCAAATGAAGTAGTAATGAGAATGTTCGGTAGTGCTGCTGAAGTCAGTATGGAATCAATCCTCAAGGGCTATGGAATGAATGAGGAAAAGCTGATTAGAATTATGCAAGTGGCAGATGTGCTTTCCACTAAACAAATATATATTGATGAATCGGGGACCAATACTCCTCTGGAAATCAGAGCAAAAACCAGACGTTTAGCTGCTGAAATTGGAGGTTTGGACCTCATTATCATAGATTACTTGCAACTTATGACCTTACCGAGAGATAAAGATAATCGTCAACAGGAAATTGCTGAGATATCTCGTGCACTTAAAATCCTGGCAAAAGATTTGAAAATTCCCGTTATTGCTCTTTCTCAATTAAATCGTCTTTTAGAAAATAGAGATGATAAACGTCCAAGACTGGCTGATTTGCGAGAATCTGGTGCCATAGAACAGGATGCAGATCTGGTAATGTTTATTTATCGGGATGAGTATTATAATAAAGAAAAAACGGAAAAACCTGGTATTGCTGAAATTATTATCGGTAAAAATCGTCATGGTTCTACGGGCACAGTTGAATTGGGATTTACAAAAGAATTCACGATGTTTCGTAACCTAGATACCACTCATGAATTTTAAAATCCTGGCAAGTATTGGTGCCTATACCTTATTTGTCGGTAGGATTGCCAGATGCATCCCAAAATTACCCAAGCGTTGGCAAGAATTAATCATCCAGCTTAAACGCATTGGGTTTGATTCTATCTTCTTAATTACTATTACTTCAATATTTACCGGTTTAGTCGTTGCGGTACAAATTATTTATCAAGGTGGCAACTTCATACCTAAAAATATGTTTAGTGTTATCATTGGAAAAGCAAATATGATAGAATTGGCGCCAGTTCTTACGGGACTGGTTCTCACTGGAAAAGTTGGAGCTTCTATAGCTGCAGAAATAGGAACTATGAGAGTGAGTGAACAGATTGATGCATTGCAAAGTATGAGCATTTCCCCCGAAGAGTTTTTGTATCTTCCTCGCATTAGTGCTGGTATTATTTCTGCTCCACTTTTAACTATTTATGCCAATTTAATCAGTATTATTTCAGGTTGGTTCTTTACATGGTTAAAATTTGGTATAAGGTTTGCCACCTTTTTTAATGACATGCGAATCTATTTTGTTAGTTTTGACCTCTTTGGTGGAATAATAAAATCTATTTTATTTGGATTTATTATTACATCTTTAGCCTGTTTTTTTGGAGATAAAACTACTGGTGGTGCTGAAGGAGTGGGACATAGCACTATGCAAACCGTTGTTTATAGTTCAGTTGGTGTATTAGTTCTTGATTTTCTGGTAGCGGTTTTAATGATGGCAAATTACTTATGAAACTGAGAAAAAGTGCTACGACTTCGTTTGTTATCTTTACATTGGCACTCTTCCTGATTGCAGGATTGGGATGTAAAAAAAATACTAAGGAAGAGAAAAAACAAACTCCTCCCACTTCTTACTTATATATTTTTGCATTGGAGCAGATTAGAGATTCGGGTTTTGAAGCTGTTGTCATTAGTGATTTCGCTAAACAGAATAATATTGGTCTGAGAATGAACCTTTTCCCTGATCTTTCTACTTTACTGCAGACTTTATCTAATCCCAATTATCAGGGAAAAGTTGATATCGTTATGGGATTGGATAATTCCTTCTTTTACGATACAGATTCCAGCAGTTATTTTGCTCCTGTTCCTGAAGTTTCTTTACAAGAGATTAGATATGAAATCCCAAAAGATTCTGAGCATTGTCTGATTCCTTACGCAACTGCCAATCTGGCTTTTATTTATGATTCAAGAAAATTTCCTGAACCTCCACATTCTTTTGGTGAGCTTCAGGATAGCAAGTATTATTCTCAATTAGCTATATGTGATCCGGCTCAATCTGGTTTAGGTTGTAGCACTCTACTCTGGACTATAGCTTTATTTTCCGAGCAAGGATATAAACAATTATGGTCTTCTTTAAATAAGAATATATATAAGATATACCCAAATCCATCTTTATGCCTTGATGCTATTAGAACAAGAAAATGCGGATTAATGATTGGATACAATACGATTCCTGCCTGGTTAAATGAGCTTTATCCCTCTGAAAGCTATATCAAGGCTATCATTCCAGAAGAAGGAAGTTTCCTGTATGTGGAATCAGCTGCCCTCTGTAAAAATGCTCCTAATAAAGATACTGCTTTAAAGTTCTTAAATTATCTCATTTCTTCAAATGTTCAACAATTTGTAATCTATAAGCTTGGTATGATGCCAGTAAATGGTAGAACTCCTCTTCCTGCTTCTTTTGCTCATATACCAGCGATAATCTATTCTCATAATAATAGATTGGAGCAACAGCCAGTTCAAGATAGCCTTCAGGTCTGGATTTCTAATTGGAATAGAATTATGTATGGTCATAGAGGTCTATAATTATGATAACTTTGCCCGAAATGGGTTTCCATATTGTCCTTTATGAACCAGAAATACCTGCTAATACAGGAAATATTGGGAGGCTTTGCATTGGAACTGGTTCAAAACTACATATTATTCAACCTTGTAAGTTCTTAATTACAGACAAAGCCCTAAAGCGTGCGGGATTAGATTACTGGGAACACTTGGATTTATCTTTACACAAGAATTGGGAAGAAATATTTGAGTTTTGCCCTTTAGAACGCATCTTTTTCTGCACTACCAAATGTGAACATAACTATCTGAATGAACACTATAAACCAGGAGATGCCTTTGTTTTTGGACCCGAATCTCGCGGATTACCTCAGACATTACTGGATAAATATCCAGATCGCTTAATTACTATTCCTATGCATCCTATTATTCGTTCTATCAATCTTGCCAATTCCGTGGCAATAATCTTATATGAGGCAATCAGACAAATCTGTTATGCTGCTTAAACTTTATATATTTCCAGAATTTGTTGAACTGCTAACATAACAGGAAGTGAGCCTTCTTCTACTTGTTTTTTTAATAGAGGTAGTTTTTTCTTCACTTTAGCGTCGCTATAAAATCTATTTAACACCGCTTCTTGAATAAGAGATTCAAACCATTCTAGCACCTGATTTTTCCGTCGTGCATAAAAAACTCCACTGCTTTTACCCTGTTCCACAAACTTTTCTATAATTTCCCAGATTTCAGCAATGCCTTTCTTTTGAATAGCTGAACAGGTTATTGCTTTGGTAGTCCAGTTTGGAGTGGCAGGAAGCAGGTAATGAAGAGCATTATTAAGTTCTCTGCATGCCAGTTCTGCTGCCGCAATGTTTTCTCCATCAGCTTTATTTACTACAATGAGATCTGCCAATTCCATCACCCCTTTTTTTATTCCCTGAAGTTCATCACCAGCACCTGGAATTTGCATTAAAAGGAAAAAATCCACCATAGAACGGACGGTTACTTCACTTTGGCCTACCCCAACAGTTTCAATGAGCACAATATCAAAACCTGCAGCTTCGCAAAGGATAATAGTTTCTCTGGTTTTACGTGCAACTCCACCTAAAGCACCTCCGCTGGGAGAAGGACGGATAAAGCTGCCAGGATGCTTGCTCAATTCTTCCATTCTGGTTTTATCACCAAGAATACTACCTCTGGAAATAGTACTACTAGGGTCTATTGCCAAAACAGCTACTTTATGCCCTTTTCCCAGTAACCATATACCAAAATTTTCTATGAAAGTGCTTTTCCCAGCACCTGGCATTCCTGTAACTCCAATTCTTATTGAATTACCAGAATCGGGCAGAAGCCTTCTAATAAGCTCCTGCCCGGCTTCAAAATGCTGAGGTGCATTACTTTCAATTAATGTGATAGCTTTAGCGAGAAGAGTTCTATCTCCGCGTTTTATACCTTTCACGAGTTCATCTACAGTAGGAAAAGAACTTCTCTTTTTGCTGGTTTCTTTTACTATCCCTCTTGGAGTTGATGTTGCTTTTAGGACACGAGTAGCATATTCCTTACCAGCATTCGGAGGAGTCCATTCTGGTTTTCGTCCCTTTGCCATAATTATTCTTGTAATAACTTGTTCATTATGATAGTTGCAGCTTCAGGAAGTTTTGTTCCAGGACCAAAGATAGCAGTAGCACCATTGGAAAGGAGAAAATCGTAATCCTGAGGAGGTATGACACCTCCAACTGTTATCAATATATCATCTCGTCCCAATTTTGCTAGTTCATCAACTAATTGAGGAAGAAGAGTTTTGTGTCCTCCCGCAAGAGAACTTACACCTATGATATGTACATCATTTTCAACCGCTTGACGAGCTGCTTCATCAGGTGTCTGAAAAAGAGGTCCCACATCCACATCAAATCCCATATCAGCAAAAGCAGTAGCAACGACTTTAGCTCCACGATCGTGTCCATCCTGTCCTAATTTAGCCACCAAAATACGTGGTCTTCTACCTTCTTTTGCGGCAAATTTATCGGTTAAAGCTCTTACTTTTTCTATTTCATCCATTTTAGTATACTCACTACTATAAACATTATTTATCAATTGAATGGAGGCTTGATGTCTTCCAAAGACTTTTTCCATTGCATAAGAAATTTCACCTAGTGTGGCACGAGCACGAGCTGCTTCAATTGCCAGTTCCAGGAGATTACCGGTATTATTTTTTGCTGCTTCTGTGATTGCATCCAGACAAGCTTGCACTTTCTGAGGGTCCCTTTCTTCCCTGAGCTTTTTTAGTCTGAAAATCTGAGATTCTAAAACTGCTGTATTATCTACTTCCAGAATTTCTATCGGTTCCTCATTTTCTGGAAAGTATTTGTTTACACCAACAATAGTTTCTTCTCCGGAATCTATATGAGCTTGTCTTCTAGCTGCTGCTTCTTCAATGCGCATCTTTGGTAAACCAGTTTCAATAGCTTTTGCCATTCCTCCTAGTTCTTCAACTTCCAAAATATGTTCCCAGGATTTCTTCAAGAGTGCATCAGTCAAATATTCTACATAATAAGAACCTGCCCAGGGATCAATCACACGAGTAATATAAGTTTCATTCATCAAATATAGTTGAGTGTTTCTGGCAATTCGGGCACTAAAGTCAGTTGGTAAGGCAATAGCTTCATCCAGAGAGTTTGTATGCAAGGATTGAGTGTGGCCCATAGTTGCAGCTAATGCTTCAATGCAGGTACGAGTCACATTATTAAAAGGGTCTTGAGCGGTTAAGCTCCAGCCTGAAGTTTGAGAGTGGGTGCGTAGAGCCATACTTTTGGGATTCTGAGGAAGGAAATGCTTAATGATTTTAGCCCATAGAACTCTGGCAGCTCTAAGTTTTGCCACTTCCATAAAGTAGTTCATTCCTTCTGCCCAAAAAAACGAAAGTCTAGGACCAATAACATCTATATCCAATCCAGCTTTAAGTGCTGTGCGTACATATTCCAATCCATCAGCCAAAGTATAAGCCATTTCCAGGTCAGCAGTGGCACCTGCTTCATGCATATGATAGCCGGATATGCTGATAGAGTTAAATTTGGGCATATGTTCTGCCGTATAGCGGAAAATATCTGCAATAATACGCATTGAAGCTTCTGGAGGATAGATATAAGTGTTTCGCACCATATATTCTTTGAGAATATCGTTCTGAATAGTGCCATTTAATTGTTCAGGTTTAACTCCCTGTTCTTCAGCAGCTACAATATAAAAAGCCATTATAGGGATGACTGCACCATTCATTGTCATTGAAACACTTATCTGGTCAAGTGGAATTCCCTCAAAGAGAATTTTCATATCCATTACACTATCTACTGCAACTCCAGCTTTACCAACATCACCAGCAACTCTGGGATGGTCTGAATCATAGCCTCTATGCGTGGGTAAATCGAAAGCTATTGAGAGACCTTTCTGTCCCATTGCCAGATTTCTTCTATAAAAAGCATTACTTTCTTCAGCGGTGGAAAAACCTGCATATTGACGAATAGTCCAGGGACGCATAATATACATTGAAGGATAGGGACCTCTTAAGAAAGGAGGTATTCCGGATAGATAATCCAGATGCTGAGCTTGAGCAATATCCTTAGATGTAAAAATTCCTTTAACATCAATCTGTTCATTGGTTCTCCAGATTGGAGTTTCTATTGGTTTTCCCTTAAATTCAGCTTTAAATTCCGGATTAATTTTCGTGAAATCAGGCTTCATTTTCCACCCCCAATTTTTCAGCTAATTCATCTAAAGTTGTAACTATATCTGCACCCATATAAATAAACATCTTGATTCCCTGGCTTTTGAAGCTTTCTACCTTGTCTTTAGGATAACCAGCAAGGATAAGAAAACTATCGGATAGAGCAGATGTTATTTGTGGTATCAGTTCATCATATTTCTCATCAGTTGAACAGATACAATAGGCAGCAGCATTAGATTCTTGAGCTGATTTAATGGCATCTTCCACTTGCATAAAACCTGAAGGAGAGATAACCGTGAAACCTCCTGCCTGAAAAAATCCGGTGGCAAATTCAGCTCTAACTCTATAATCATTTATAGTTCCCATATTCATCAGGAATATTTTAGTATTTTTGCCAGATTGCAGAACACGAGTGCGTAAATTCTCCATTTCTTCCAGTGCTCTATAGTGCGGTAAAGCTCCAGCATTTAAGATTTCCTTCTTTGTGGGATGAGACTCAGTGGGAATTTGAACTCGGGTTGGTGGGTTCTCATCTGGATTAGCATAGAGATTTACTCCCACATAAATATCTTTTCTTTTCCGCATAGCTTCGTTTCTTGCATAAGCTACTTTCTCTATATCAGAATGAATGTTCCCTTTTTGCAAAGCTTTTAGCACTCCTCCTTCAGATTCCAATTCTTGCATATATTTCCAGGCTTGAAGGGCAATTTCTTGTGTAAGATTTTCTATATAATAACTACCTCCCGCAGGATCCACAACCTTATCAAAATGTGATTCTTCTTTTAAAATTATCTGTTGATTACGTGCTAAGCGTCTGGAGAACTCCTCTTCTTCGGAGGTCAATTCATTAAATCTGCCTACTTCTAAACTATCAATTCCACCAATAACTCCAGAAAAAGCTTCCGTAGCATTACGAAGTAGGTTAACATAAACATCATAAAGACTTTGATTGAAAGTAGCAGTTTTACCGTGAATCCAGACTTTCTGAGCTTCTTCTTTTCCACCAAAAGCTTTTATCATTTCAGCCCAAAGAAGACGCATTGCCCTAACTTTTGCAATTTCCATAAAGAAATTGGGTCCGAGAGCAAGCTTTATTTGAAAGAGAGGACTAAGCTGTTCTAAAGACCATCCTTTATCCAATAAATTCTGTAGATAAAAGATTGCTGTAGCTAAGATTATTCCCAGTTCCTGAGTGGAAGATGCTCCAGCGTTTGAATAGACATTACCATTAAGAGAAAGACAGCGTAAACCAGAAATATTTTTTAAGGCTATCTCCACACTTTCCTCAATTCTTTCCCAACTTTCATCCCAACTAGCACTTAAATATCCTTTCCTAGCTAATTCTGATACCGGGTCAAATCCAACTCCTAATTGCAGTTCATCCCAGGCATAGCCCCGTTCTTGGATATATTGTTCTAAAAGTAGAATTAGAGGACTATCATCTATATCTAATTGCATAAAAAGAGGCGCAGCTCTAAGATCTATAGCGGCACAAATTGCTCTCAAATCATCAATAGATTTGATAGCGACACCTCTTAAATCATCATCGTGCTTAAGTTGTAAATTAACTGCGGTTAAGCCTAGTTGTAGTTCCCGTAATATCTGAGCATTAAGTGCTTTTAAATCCGATTCTCTATGTGATTGAGCAATTAACCAGCCTTCACTTAAAAATTTTTCCGGATTATTTCCTCGCACAAAAGGAGATTTACCTGGCACTGAATCAAAAAAGGGAATCTTGCTTAAATCTTCTCTTCTATAAATAGGTTCTAAAGTAATATCCTCATAGGTTTTAGTATACATTACCTTATCAAAATCAGCACCTTTAAGAGTAGCTTCTACTGCTTTTCTCCATTCTTCATAGCTTGGAGGAGGAAAGTCTTCCAGTAACTTAAGTTCTTTATCCCATTCCATTTTTGTTATTCCTTCATTTTTCTATTTTTTGTAACAAAGCTTGAACTGGTTTCATTCCATAAGGTGAGCCTTGAGCTATAGCATCTAAAACTGCTCCACCTCCGGTAAAGAAATAGTAGCGGGAATCATTTTTCGCCTGAGCAAATATTCCAGGCAACAAATCTCCAAATTCTTGAATGGTATCGCCACCACCAAATAATTTTTGTGCTTGAGTGCAGGAATGAATTAAGCTATAAAGAGCTTTGGTACCTTCTTTAAATAGAACTGTATAACCCATAACTGCATTTACAAAAATCGTAGCTGCAGATGAGAAAACAGATTGGATGGCTTGATCCGACAAGGATTCTGGAGCAATATCTAATATATAGTTTAAATCCATTCCAGGTCGCAAATCAGAAACCTTTATAGTCCTCCAATTGCTTACATTTTCCATACTATCGGATTCAATTATTATAGGCAATTCCACTATTTTATCCGGATATTTTTCTGCTTCTTGCAAGAATTGCTCAGCTAATTGCAGGTCATCAGGAGTTAACCCTTTTATATTAACCTTATATTTTGCCGCTAAGTAACCATTGTATAGAACTCCACCCAGCACTAATTTATCACTTAATTTAAGTAAAGCGGAAAGTGGACTCATCTTGGTATCAAACTTAGCTCCAGCAACAACTGAGATCAGAGGACGCTGAGGATTAAAAACCTTCTCCAGATTCTGGACTTCTTTAATCATTAACAAACCTGCATAGGAAGGCAAGAACTTGGTAATGTTATAAGTAGAAGCGTGAGCTTGCCAGGAACCAAAAGCATCGTTTATATACAAATCAGCAGAGGAAGCCCAGCTTTGAGCTAAGATATCAGCGGATTCATCTTTAGCTTCTTCTCCTTTAAACCAGCGAGTATTAGGCAAATAAACAAAGTCAACCTTGCCACTTTGAAGCTCTTGGACTGCTGGTATAATTGGAGTTAAATCCGTTATTCCTTCCGGTCCGGAAGCAATACATTCAGGGACAATTCCCTTCAATTGCAGTTTATCCTCCAGATATTTGACTATAGGTGCAACAGATTCTCCTTCGGAAATATTGATAGTTCCTGTTTTCTTGTCATAAGGACGGCCTATATGAGTCATCAAAATAGGTAATCCCCCCTTTTTATATATATGTAGTAGAGTGGGAATCGTAGCATCAATTCGCATTGTATCTTTAATTTTACCATTTTTTACTACATTATGATCCATCCTGACTAAGACCGTTTTCCCTTTTAAATCTGCCTCCAGAAAACAAGGAAGTGCTGTCATTTTTTCATTCCTCCATTTTTATTATTCTTTTTATTTATTGATAAAGCATTGATTTATCGTTTAAATAGCACATTAACTTTTTGTTATTCATTATATTAAATTTGGCTTTAAAGTCAAGATTTTTATTGATTAGAGCCTCTCCCATATAATTGGACCTTTACCAATTAACCTGGCTTTTATATGCACTTTGAAAAATTACTTTGAGATAAAATAATAATTATATACTGAAAATAACCTACAATGATTCCTTTCAAAACATTAATATCAGTAATAATATATTATTTACTTAAGGACATTCCTTATGGCTAGTTGAAAGCGATATAAAGAGATAGCTTACTTATATGATTGTATTTATCTTTTTATTTCCTCCTTTTATTCATATGTGTAGCTTATGTCCAGCTTATGTCCAGCTTATGTCCAGCTTATGTCCAACTTATGTCCAGCTTATGTCTGAAGGGGACATAAGTTTGTTATAAGAAAGAGATCATCTACCTTATTAGAGATGGAGAAGAGATAAAAAAGGGGAACCTGATTTTTTCAGATTCCCCGATATTTTGATTATAGTAGTTTTATTTAACAATTACTAATTGTGCACGACGATTAGTAGCTCTACCTTGAGCAGTTTTATTGGAAGCTATGGGTTTGCTTGGTCCATATCCTTTAATGAACAATTGACTTTCTGGAACGCCCTTAGCAATCAGATAATTAGCCACTGATTTTGCTCTGTTATAGGATATGGTCTCGTTAATTTTTGAAGAACCTGTATTATCGGTATGACCCTGAACTTCAATTTTGACTTCAGGATGTTGAATCAGAAAATCTGCAACTTTGTTCAAGAACAGTTTATCCTGTTCACTGACACTTGTACTATTGGTTGCAAAATGAATCATATAATTTTTCAGTTCTTCTTCAAACTTAGTGACTTCATCTTTTTCTTCTACCTTAGGTTCTTCTTTAACTTCTGGTTTGGGTTGTTCACTAAGTTTTTTTATTTCTTCGTTCAAGGTTAATAAACGACTACGAAGATCGTTGATACTTGTTGTTAGTTCATTATCTGTCTTATGCAGATTTACTGTATCTTCTCTAATGGTAGCAAGCTCTGCTTCATAATTATTGACCTTAGTACGCAATTCTGCAAGTTCTTTAGTGTAAGCAGAAACATCAGCTGCACCCTTGATAGCATTAACTTGAGCAGTTAAGGCATCCAGTTGCCCTATTTTTTGGTTCATTACTGCTAAATCTTGATTTATCTGATTCAAAGATGCAGTTAAAGAAGCTTGAGTATCTTGAAGTCGTCTGATATCATTAGCATAGATATCAGCTGAGGGTGTTGTAGGAGTGGTTATCTGTGTTATTTGTGCAGGGGTTTGAGCTACTCTTTGTTCTAAATTAGTAACCTTGTTCGTAAGCTCATTTAACTTATTATCCATTTGAGCATACTCAGTTTGCAGAGTAGCAATATAATTTTCTGCTTGATCCATTGACTCTTGTAGATTTTGCAATTCAGTTTGAAATTCAGGCATCTGAGTAGTTACTGTATTAAGTTGTCCTATTACCTCATTCAATTTTAAATTAGTGGTGTTTAAATCGTTACGAAGTTTTAATATCTCTGGATCAATGAGCGGCTCTTTTCTTCCAAAATGCATACCGAAGGCAAGATAAGGAGTTAAAATTGCATCATTGTAATCACCCCCCTGGACTAAATCAATCATATCAGTATCAAACATATTAAATTTAACACCTATGTCCATAGTAGTGTTCCATTTTGATAATATAGAAAAACCAGCAGAAGCATAAGGAAAAGTTAGATGCCCGCCAATTTTATCTGGACTGGCATCATCAATAATCCCATGCTCATTTTTACTATAGTGAGTTGACCATCCTGCACCTACGGCAATAAAAGGAGAGAATCTATTGATTAAATAGTGCCGCGGGAAATTTTCTGCTAACACCTTAGTCGGTTTATACTTAAGATAAAGATTCACACCTTCTAAGGATGAGTGATAATCGTTAGCATCATTTTTAATTTTGACATTTGTAAACCAGGGACCAATACCTAATCCTAAATCACCAAAAATCCAGGCATCATAAGTAACAGCCCAGGAACCCATAAGAACATTATCACCTTCTACATCATCCTGGGGAAAATTAATCCCACCTTCTACACTCATCGTGCTTTCAAATGCATACATCGCTGGAATAAATACCAGCAATAAAAGGGGAATGAGAACACTAAGTTTAATTTTACTCATTTTTACCTCACTTAATATTATTCCTCATAAGATATAGATAATAATATATGGCTATAATGTCAAGTAATAATTTTTCACTTGTCAATTTTATTTATAATTTTCTATTGTATTTATACTTTGTTATCTAGAACTAATCTATTGAGATGCTTTAAGTTATACATAAAAAGAGGAATTATATTTATTTTTTTTAACCCTAAATAAAAAAGGATTTTAAATGAAAATCAAAAAAATTATTACTATGCTTTTGACTCTACTAATCTGTCAGATAGTTCTTGGAAATTATTTATCAAAGCTAGAAAATTACATTCCCAACGGAATCGTGCCATCTTCTGAAACTTATACCGATTTCTTAACTTTAGCTGAGGACTTATTTATTAGTGAATACATTGAGGGTTCAAGCTATAATAAAGCGATTGAGATATTCAATGGAACAGGTGATTCGGTAGATCTCACTCAATACAAACTTTGCTTATATTCTAATGGTTCATCAACAGTTAGTAATTCAATGAGCTTAAGTGGAACTCTGGCAAATAATGAGGTTTATGTAATTGCTCATCCAAGTGCTAATGCTGCAATATTAGCAGTAGCAAATGCCACAAGTAGTAGTGTAATTAATTTCAATGGGGATGATGCTATTGCTTTGATTACAGGAGAAGCCTCTAATCCTATATATATTGATATATTTGGAAGAATAGGAGAAGATCCAGGAAATTATTGGGGAACGGACCCTCTAAAAACCGCAGATAAAACCTTAGTCCGCAAACCTAATATAAATTGTGGTATAACGGTCAATCCTGAAAGCGGTTTTCCCACTCTTGCTACCGAATGGGATTCCTATCCAGTTGATACTTTTTCCAATCTGGGATTTCATAATTTTTTTGGAAATGATGTAGAAGTAGATCCTCCAACGATTCAGACTACCGATATTATAGGATATCCAAGTAGCACCTCTATGGCTCTGGAATGGACTCCTGGAAATGGTTCCAGAAGAATTGTAAAAATGAATACTATTAATAGTTTTACAAATCCTGTTGATGGAACCAATCCTTCTGCAAACACAATCTGGATTAATTCTGGAGAACAAGTTATCTATAATGGTGCCACTCAAATAGCAGAAGATACACCCTTCAATGGCTGTGAAGTAACAAATCTTAATCCTTCCACAACTTACTGGTTTAGAGCTTATGAATATAATGTTGAAGGAAATAACACTAAATATTTAACTATCACCGCCAATGGAAATCCTGCTTCATTTACTACCTTAGAAGGTCAAGGTTCTGGTTACTATGCTGGAATTGATGGTTATGGAGAAAACTTGAAACAGCAACTGCATACTTTAATAAAGGTTACTCATACCACTCAATATTCTTATGCGGCTCTCATTACTCAGATACCCTACACTGATGAAGATCCAGAAAACAGCAGTAATTTAATAGAAATCTATACAGGATGTAGCGTTGATAAAAATAATTTTGGCGATGCTACCACCGATTGGAATAGAGAACACACCTGGAGTAAAAGTCATGGAAATTTTGGTGACACTCCTCCAGCAGGCACTGATTTACATCATCTTCGTCCCTGTGATAGCACCGTAAATAGCACTAAAAGTAATAAGGACTTTGCAGAAGGTGGTAATCCGGTCATAGATAATTCTCCTCCCCCTGGATACACAGGAGAAACCGGTTGCTTTCAAACTCCTTATTCCTGGGAACCACGCGATGAAGATAAAGGTGATGTAGCAAGAATGATTATGTATATGGCGGTTAGATATGAAGGAGATGACCCCAATTTTCCGACTAATCTGGAAATGGTAGATTACATTCATAGCGATGCAGATAGCAATCAACCTTACTATGGGAAACTATCCACCTTACTTCAATGGCATATTATAGATTCTCCTGATACACGAGAAATGCAACGCAACCATCGGATAGCTGAAAGACAGGGTAATCGTAATCCTTTCATAGATCACCCGGAATATGCTGCCAGAATTTGGACACCCTGCCCTACTAGCAATACCAATATAACTGAAACCAGCTTTACTGCTCACTGGAGTCAACCTATCCAGGCAACGGCTTATTATATGCAGCTTGCTACAGATAGTTTATTTACTAGTGTTCTGCCCGGTTATAACAACTTAAATGTTCAACTAGATACGAGTAAAACTATAACTGGTCTCAATGCTGGCACTACTTATTATTATCGCTTGCGTTCCTTTTTCACAGAAGATTATGGAATGTGGTCTCCTTATATGGCAGTTACTTTAATCCCTCCAGTTCCTATTTCTGCAACCCTTTCATCTTCCTTAATTCTGGATGAATATAACCTGAATGAAGCTTCTCTCACGCTCGTTTTATCGGGCACTACTTTCTCTGATACAAACTTATTAGTATCCAATTTTATACTCAATAATGTTCCTGACGGACTTAGCATCCAGAGTATAAATTATATCAATCCTACTACTGCTACACTAACTTTCAATTACGAAGGTGATGATTTTGACCTCAATTATACCAATGTTTTTTTAACTATAGCAGCTGAAGAAACTCTCGCTAATCAAGATATAATTAGTAACCATATAACTATATATGCTATGATTGAAAGCACTGCTCTAATCTATTTAGAGCAGGAAGGATTTAAATTAATAATAACCCCTGTAACTGATGCAACTGGTTACAGAATTTTCGGCAGTATAAATCCTTATGGTATATACACTGAGATTACTACATTAGGTAGTTTTGAAGCTTCTTCTCCTTCTTATAATATTTGGCATTTACCTTTTAATGCAATAGCAGAAAATAAATATTTCTTTAAAGTTGCAGCTATTAGACAATAAACTGAGTATATTCATACAAACTAAAAGAATTAACTCTGCTTGAACCAGACCGAAATAAATGTGATAGCACTTTTATCATTGACAAGGTAGTGGGAACTCTAATTTTGTTTTTAGTAAAATAAAAGGGGAATGATGCTGATGAGCACACTATTTAGTGGTATCTTAGCTTTGCAATGGCAACAATTGGTGATGATTTTAATCGGATTAGTGCTTATCTATCTGGCTATTGCAAAGAAATATGAACCCACTTTGCTTCTACCTATAGGTTTTGGCACTATCCTAACGAATATACCTCTTTCTTCTGCGGTTGGACAATATGGTCCCCTTCAAGTTTTATTTGATGCTGGAATAGCTACTGAGCTTTTTCCCCTTCTTATCTTTATTGGCATTGGTGCTATGATAGATTTTACTCCTTTGCTGAAAAATCCTTCAATGCTTCTTTTTGGTGCAGCAGCACAATTGGGAATTTTCGTCACTCTGGCAGTAGCAACTCTGTTAGGTTTTGATTTGAAGCAAGCTGGTGCTATAGGAATAATTGGAGCAGCAGATGGACCTACATCCATCTATGTTGCCAATCGTTTTGCTCGCGATCTCTTACCTGCAATTTCTGTGGCTGCTTATTCCTATATGGCATTAGTTCCTATCATTCAGCCACCGGTGATAAAACTGCTGACCTCATCTGAGGAAAGAAAAATACATATGGATTACCATCCTGGAGATGTTCCTCAGGTGATTAAAGTCATCTTCCCTATTGCTATTACTTTGATTGCCGGAATACTAGTTCCTGCTTCCGTAGCTCTTGTTGGTTTTTTAATGTTTGGCAACCTTTTACGAGAATGTAAAGTTCTGGATAATCTAGCTAAATCAGCTCAGAATGAACTGGCAAATATTGTCACTATCTTTCTTGGCTTAGGCATTGCTTCCACAATGAAAGGGACAGCTTTTCTTCGTCCACAAACCTTACTCATCTTTCTTTTAGGATTAGTAGCATTTATCTTTGATACTGCTGGTGGAGTGCTTTTCGCTAAGTTTATGAATCTATTCCGTAAACACAACAAAATCAATCCTATGATTGGAGCTTGTGGAATTTCTGCTTTCCCGATGTCTGCTCGTGTTGTTCATCAGATGGGACAAAATGAAGATCCCTTTAATTTTCTTCTTATGCCAGCAGTTAGTGTCAATGTAGGAGGACAGATAGCTTCAGTTATAGCCGGAGGATTAATTTTAGCTTTATTGGGGAATATATGAATATAGATTTTGACCTTCTCTTAGATCAGGCTAAAAGCGCATCCGAAAAAGCCTATGCACCCTATTCTGGTTATAAGGTTGGAGCTGCATTACTCTGTTCTGATGGCAGTGTCTTTACTGGCTGCAATGTGGAAAATGCTTCTTATTCTCTAACGATTTGTGCAGAACGTAATGCTGTATTCCAAGCCGTAGCATCTGGACAAAGAGAGTTTTTAGCTATAGCTATTTATGTGGATGGTGAAGTGTTGTTTCCACCTTGTGGAGCCTGTCGTCAAGTGCTAGCTGAATTTAATCCCAATCTTCAGATTCTTTATGCTAATCGTTTAGGTAGTATTCTCAGCGATTTAGATACCTTGTTGCCTCAAGCTTTTACTCTGTCGGAGATATGAATATTCAATACGCTCAATTACTAAATTGTCAGGTGTGCCCACAGAATTGTCGGGTTAATCGCTATGAAACAACTGGTTTTTGTAAAGCAGATTACCGTTTGAAGATAAATCTTGCTCATCTACATCATGGAGAAGAACCTGTATTAAGCGGAACTAATGGTAGCGGAACTATCTTTTTCTCTCATTGTAATCTAAGATGCGTTTTTTGCCAGAATTATACTATTTCTCATTTAGGTTGGGGAACATATTATAATGAAGAAGAATGTGCTCAAATTATGTTAAAATTACAGGAAGCGGGAGCTCATAATATCAATCTAGTTTCTCCAACTCAATATACTCCTCAATTGGTGCAGTCTATTAAGATGGCAAAATCAAATGGTTTAGAGATTCCAGTACTCTGGAACAGCAATGGCTATGAAAATGTTTCCTCCCTTCAATCTCTATCAGGTTTAATAGATATTTATCTGCCAGATTTTAAGTATGCGCATAGCTTCTACAGTAAGAAATATTCTTCGGCAAAAGATTATCCTGAAATAGCTATTAATGCATTAGAAGAAATGTTTAAGCAGGTAGGTCATCTTCAGCTTGATTCTAATGGAATTGCTAAAAAAGGGTTAATAGTTCGTCATCTGGTACTTCCTAATCGCATATCGGGAACTAAAGAAGTACTTTATATGTTGTATGAACATTTTGGACCGGAACTTGCACTTAGTCTGATGGCTCAATACTATCCAACAGGTCAAGCAAATGAATTTTTCGAGCTAAATCGCGGTTTAAGGAAAGAAGAATATGAGGAAGCAGTAGAAACAGTTGAAGCCCTTGGTTTTAAGAATCTTTATCTACAACAGCTTTACAATTCACCGGAATGGACACCTGATTTTCAACCTCACAGTGAGGTTTTTAATGGCAAGAAACTACATTTTAAGGGAAAGATTTAAATGAAACAGATTAAATATGGCGTTCTTTTATTATTGTTATTCTGGGTTGCTTATTTACAAGCAGATATTTCACTGGTTCTAACTCCTAATGGGACAAAAAAGACACTTCCGGTAGTGAAATTAGAAGGGAAAGATTATGTTTCCCTTGATGAAATAAATACTCATCTCTGTTCCATTTATAAGGTTGAATATAGCGAATACACAGATTTTAGAGTGATGTTTTTCTTCTCTGGAGAACAGTTTATATTCCTGCTTAACTCTCCTTTTTACACTTTTAAGCAAAACATTTTCAATATGCAGTATCCTTTCCTTCAAGTCGGATCTTACTATTATGTTCCTAGTACCTTTTTATTGGAAAATTTGCCACTCCATTTTACAGGTCAGATCCAAAATAAAAATGGCACACTTTATCTACCAAAACCCAAAGATAAAAGTGTAAGAAGAGTGGTAATTGACCCTGGACACGGAGGAAAAGACCCAGGAGCTATTGGACCAAACGGTACTCGCGAATCAACGATAAACCTTAATGTAGCTTTAAGATTGAAGCATTTGTTGGAACAAGAATTGGGTCTGGAAGTTTTAATGACCAGAACGGATGACCGTTTTGTTTCTTTGCAAGATAGGACAAAATTTGCCAATGATAATAAAGCTGACCTCTTTATTAGTATTCATACTAATGCTTCTCATACAAATGGATCCCAGGGCATAGAAACCTATTATCTTTCTACCAAATCTACTACTGAAAGTAGAGCAGTTGAAGCTCTGGAAAATAGTGTGGTAGAGCTATATGAAGGTGCCGGAGCAAAACAAAAATATGAAGCTCTGGATTTTATCCTGATGGATATGCTGCAAACTGAGCATCTGGAACACAGCAATAACTTAGCAACTCTTGTGCAACACAATCTTGTAGCTGGTATTCAAACCAAGAATAGGGGTGTTAAACAAGCTAATTTTTATGTTCTCAGAGGAGCTTTTATGCCTGCTATCTTGATTGAAATGGGTTTTATTTCCAATCCGGAAGAAGAAGTATTGCTTGCTAATCCTCAATATCAGGACCGCTTAGCGCAATCAATCTTTGAAGGTATAAAACGCTTCAAATATAATTATGACCGCATTCGCTTAACCTCTTGATATTATTATGTCTTTAAAGATTAGTTATGTCCAACCACGAAGTCTTGCTAGTAAGGCAGGAATAAAAAAAGGAGACCGCATTATAAGCATTAATTCTATGCCCATCAATGACTTTTATGATCTGGAATACTACTCAAATGATTATCTACTGGATTTTGAACTGCTGGATAATGATGGTAAAATTAAATCTATCACTATCCAACGGGTAAATGGAAAAACCTTAGGTATTGAGCCTGAACCCCATAATGTTCGCACCTGTCATAATCATTGTATTTTTTGTTTTGTAGACCAGATGCCTCCCAAAATGAGGGCATCATTATATATTAAAGATGATGATTATCTATTTTCCTATGTTTTTGGAAATTATATTACCTTAAATAATCTAGCACCAGCAGACCTAAAGCGAATTGTTGATCAGCATATCAGTCCTTTATATGTTTCTGTGCATACTATAGATCCAGTTTTACGTCAGCAGATGATGCGCTGCAAAGAAAATTATGATATAGTCAAAGACTTGAGAGAACTCAGTCAAAAAGGCATAGAATTTCACTTCCAAATTGTCGCTATTCCAGGTTATAATTGTGGAGAAAAGCTGGAAGAAACCCTTACAATTCTATTGGATAAATCTATTGCTGCACTGTCTATAGGCATAGTTCCCGTGGGACTAACTGGCTTCAGAGAGCATTTAACTCCCCTTTCTTCTTTCAATTCTGAATTAGCTTTAGAAACTTTAAAAATTATAGATAAGTTTAGAGAGATATCTCCTATCGTATATGGATCAGATGAACTTTTTCATTTATCGGGAATTCCCATTCCAGAGGCAGAATATTATGGAGATTTTCCTCAACTGGAAAATGGTATTGGGATGATTTGTTTAACCTTAATGAATTATCAGAAGAAAAGAAAAAGTTTCATCAAAGAACTGAATAAAACAGGAGGGGATTTTTTGTTATTAACCTCATCTCTAGCAAATTCTACTTTGCAAGAAATTGCTGATGACCTCAATAATCATCTCAATCAAGCAAGGGTGCGAGTTCAATCTATCCAGAACGATTATTTTGGTGGTTTTGTTAGCGTCAGCGGATTGATTACTGCTTCAGATATCATAAAACAGGTTAAACTCTTTCCTCAGGAAAGTATTATCCTTCCGGAAAATATTTTCAATCCAGATGGATTAACTTTAGATGATATGTCTCAGCTGGAACTTCGTAATCAATTGCAAGCTCCGATGCTTTTAGTTGATCCCTATTTTGAAGATTGGGAATGGATTTAAAGTCTTATGTATACTACAAGTTTCAATGTATTAATTTATATAGAAAAATTACAACTATACTAAAAGGATGTTTCAGATGAAAAAGTATGGTATCATAATTTGTCTGTTAAGCTTATTGCTGTTTTCTTGTATGAGTGAACAGGACAAGCTGGAAAAAGCAAATAAGAATTTGGGTTCAAAAAAGAATCCCATAAAGATGTATTTTGTCCCTTCTATGGAAGCTTCCACTATCGTCACTAGTGGAGAAGCAATTGCAAAATGGTTGGAGAAAGAGACGGGCTATCATTTTAAAGTTGCAGTTCCAACCAGTTATGCAGCAGTAATAGAAGCACTTGGTACTAATCAAGCAGATGTAGCATGGCTTCCCACTTTTGCCTATATCCTGGCAAAAGAAAAATACGATGTCCAAGTTAAATTTATGACTATCCGCAACGGTTTAAGCAAGTATAGAGGTCAATTTGTAGCTAGAACAGATAGTGGAATTGACAGTTTAGAAGACATAGAAGGCAAAGTTATAGCTTATACAGATGCTGCTTCAACCTCTGGATATATTTATCCTTCCGCCATACTGCGGCAGAAAGGAATTAAACCTGATAAATATACTTTTGCTGGAGGTCATCCTCAAGCCATAGCAGCTGTTTATAATGGAAATGCAGATGTAGCCTGTACTTACTGGTCACCTCCCGATGCTAATGGCAGACCTAAAGATGCTCGCGAAAAACTTCTGGATACTTATCCCGATATCTTTGAGAAAGTGAAAATTATTGCTCTTACTGATTCTATCCCCAACGATACCGTAACTTTTCGCAAAGGACTTCCGCAAGAAGTGGATCAGAAACTGGTTCAAGCTCTAACCAATTTCTCTCAACTTCCAGAAGGAAAAAAGATTCTGCGGGAACTGTATGATATAGACGGACTTGAACCTGCAACGGATGCAGATTATGATATCGTGCGTCAAACCTTAAAAATACTGGGAAAAGACCCCAAAGAATTCCTGAACATTTAAGAACTAGTAATGTCCCAACTTAATATCCAAAATCTATATAAAACTTACGATAATAAAACCTACGCTTTACAGGATATCTCTTTTGAAGTTCAAAAAAACGATTTTATTATTTTACTCGGTCTATCGGGCAGCGGAAAATCCACTTTATTACGATGTATCAATCGTTTGGTGGAACCCAACTCCGGTAATATCATCTATGAGGGAAAATCTATAATTAATATGAACAAAACTGAACTGCGTCAGTATCGCAGGCATATAGGAATGATCTTCCAACAATTTAATCTGGTAAAAAATTTGACGGTTTTGACAAATGTTCTCACTGGTCGGTTAGGTTATCATAGCGTATTTTCAAATTTCACTTCTGAAGAAATTGATGCTGCTTATCAATGTTTAAAAAGAGTAGGACTAGAAGAATATGCACATAAGCAGGTGCGTCAACTTTCTGGTGGGCAACAACAAAGAGTAGCAATTGCACGTGCTTTAATGCAAGAACCAGAATTAATCCTTGCTGATGAACCAGTTGCCAGTTTAGACCCCGCTACAGCTGATTCTATAATGCAATACTTAGGCGAAATTAATCAGGAAGGAGTTTCCGTTATTTGTTCTCTTCATTTTCTTACTCTCGCCCGTCGATATGGAAATAGAGTTATAGGTCTTAAGCAGGGAGTTAAAGTTTTTGAGGGTAACCCTGAAGATATAGACAAAGTTAGATTTAAAGAGATTTATGGAGAAGAAGCCGAAGAAATTTAATCAGTTGACCGGTAAAACTTTGATATAAATTAAGCTATTCATATTGTATTATTTAGAATAAGATAGATTATTTATTATAGCCGTATAAAATGGCAATAATTTTGAAATATTTTTGCTTTCCTCTTTAACTTGCCTATTCCCTGACAATTACTTGTCTCCATTAACAAGAGAGAGTCAAGAGAGAGCATAGGGATAAGATAGTTTTCAGACCAAATATCATAACATCTTATTGTGCAATATTATGATATGAGCTTAGAATCAGTAATTTCTATATAACGGGCTAGATTCTCATCCATTTTTTTCAGATCTTCCAATGTTTTACGGGGTATATTGATAACCTCGGGTGTGCTGCTGCTCATTAATTCCAGTTCCAATCGTGGTTGAGTTTGAAAATAATCACCAATAATCTGTTCTATATCACCCTTTTTACCCTGCACTGCATCTAATTGAGATTTACTGGAAAGCTGGATAATAATTTTAAATCCATCACTAACTTGATAACTGGATTCTTCCAATGCTAACCCTGCTATTCTTCCAACTTGAATAACCCGAGCTACAATTTTACTCCAGTGTTCCGCGAGATTTTCCTGGTTTAGCTCTTTTTTTTCAATTATATCGGACTCCACTGACTTAGCAGGAACTGGTTTCTTTTCTACATTAGCTGAAACAATATTGCTTTTAGGACTTATTTCTGGAGCAGTTTGAGGAGCTATTTTGCTCACAGTTTGCGATTTTAGCCGAGCAATAATTTCACCCAGATTCTCCATCTCATCCAGTTTGCAAAGCTTTATCAACACTAATTCAAAAATTAAATAAGGATTGCCACTGCTTCTTAGTTCCGACCTGGTCTGCATAAGCATACTCATCATATACAGCAGATTTTCCTGACTAAAGAGACCAGCAATCTCATCATAAGCTGGATATTCTTCGCTGGTAACTTCTTCGGGAGACATTCCAATTTTAATTAAGAGAACAATGCGCAGAAACTCTAACCAACTATTGATGAATTCCTGTAGGTCTGCTCCTCCTTCAAAGATATACTGCATTTCTTCTAATAAGCCAGCATTGTTTTTGGAATGAATAAGTTTCATAATATTGCAATAAATTTGGGTGGGAATCAAGCCAAAAATTTCACGCACTTTATCAATAGTAACTCTATTTCCGCAATAAGAGATCACTTGGTCTGCTAAAGATAGTGCATCTCGCAAACTTCCATCTGCTTTATTTGCAATGAGATGTAGAGATTCGGCATCTATCTCTATATTCTCTTCCTGCATAATTATACCCACTCGTTTAATTATGGCATCCATCGGAATCCTTTTAAAATCATAACGCTGACAACGAGAAATGATAGTGGGCAAAACTTTGAAGGGTTCGGTGGTAGCAAAGATAAAGATAACATTATCTGGAGGCTCTTCCAAGGTTTTTAAAAGAGCATTGAAGGCATTTTTGGAAAGCATATGAACTTCATCTATAATATAAATCTTATAAAGAGATTGACTTGGAGCATAGAGAAGCTCTCTTTGAAGTTCCCTGATATCATCTACCCCTGTATTGGAAGCACCATCAATCTCAATCACATCTGCTGAAATACCAGCGGCAATCTCAACACAATTATGGCATTTATTACAGGGAGTAATAGTTGGACCTTCAACACAGTTCAAACTTTTAGCCAGAATTCTTGCCATAGAAGTCTTCCCCACACCCCTGGGTCCAGTGAAAAGATATGCATGTGCAATACGCTTACTCAGAATAGCATTCTGTAGAACTTCAGTAATATGCTCCTGGGCATATACATCGGCAAAAGTTTGAGGTCTATATTTTCTTGCAAGTACAATATAACTCATAAATTAAACTCCTTTGCCATAGTTTTAAACTTCTATTATTTAGGCAAGCATTTTCTTCTGGACAATTATATGATTAAAGATAAAAAGGTATTATATCATTTCTCATAAAAATTATGAAAATAACATATAGAAATACTGGAGGTTAGATAATGAAATTGGAAGGAAAAGTAGTGATTGCTCAGGGAGGAGGTCCTACTGCTGTTATTAATCAATCATTAGTAGGAATAACTTTGGAGGCAAGAAAGTTTACTCAAGTCACTCGTGTTTATGGTTCTTTATATGGAGTTCGGGGTATTGTTGATGAAGAATTTGTTGATCTTACTCAAGAGACTACCCACAATCTGGAACAAGTTGCCAACACTCCTTCTTCTGCCCTCCTATCAACCCGAGATAAACCAGACGAAAAATACTGCAAAGAAATCTTTAAGGTGCTGAAAGCTTATGATGTTCGCTACTTCTTCTACATTGGAGGCAACGATTCTGCTGATACAGTTCGTATTGTTAATGAAGAAGCCGATAAGGCGGACTATGAATTTAGGGCAATTCATGTACCTAAAACAATAGATAATGACCTGGTATTAAGTGACCACACTCCAGGCTATGGTTCTGCCGCCCGTTTCGTAGCTTCTGCTTTCACTGGAGTCAATCTTGATAATCGTGCTTTACCTGGAGTTTATATTGGTGTAGTAATGGGTAGACATGCTGGATTTCTTGCAGCCGCTTCTGCTTTAGCTCAAAAGTATCCAGATGATGGACCTCATCTCATTTATATGCCAGAAAGACCATTTAATCAGGATACTTTTTTACGAGATGTCCAGAAGGTCTATGACCACTATGGAAGATGTGTAGTGGCTGTTTCAGAAGGAATAGTTGATGAAAATGGAGTACCTATGATGACTATCTTGAGCAAAAATACGGAAGTTGATGCCCACGGCAATGTTCAGCTTTCTGGAACTGGAGCTTTAGGAGATTTACTAAGTGATTTAGTTCGTAGCAGACTTAAAATTAAGAGAGTCCGTTCAGATACTTTTGGTTATTTACAGCGTTCATTTATAGGATGCGTTTCCGATGTGGATCAAAGAGAAGCAAGAGAAGTTGGTGAAAGAGCAGCACATTATGCTATTTGGTATAATCTGGACGGTTCCATCTCTATCCAACGGACCGGATTTTATTCCGTTAACTATCAATTGGAAAAACTATCCGATATAGCTGGCAAAACTCGTCATATGCCTGATGAATTTATCAACGAAACTGGAAATGGAGTAACTGATGATTTTAAATATTATCTTCGTCCGCTTTTAGGATCAGGATTTCCTACGGCACACCGTCTTCGTGCACCAAAAGTAGATAAGATATTATAGAGAAACCCTTGACATTTTTGTAATGAAATTTATAAGTGATAATAAAATAAAATAATAAATATGGAGGAAGAAATGACCTTTCAAGAATTTATAGCCAAAGTGGAAGCGAAGAATCCTGGTGAACCAGAATTTATTCAGGCAGTTAGTGAAGTCATAGAATCTGTTTGGGATGTCTATGAAAGCAATCCCCGTTTTGTAAAAGCTAATATTTTAGAGCGTTTAGTTGAACCTGAACGGGTTATCATTTTCCGCGTTCCCTGGATGGATGATAATGGTGAAGTCCATGTGCAACGAGGCTATCGTGTCCAATTCAATAGTGCTATTGGACCCTATAAGGGTGGTTTAAGATTTCAACCAAATGTGAATCTATCAGTACTTAAGTTCCTCGGTTTTGAACAGGTATTCAAAAACAGTTTAACTTCCTTACCTTTAGGTGGTGGTAAAGGTGGATCAGATTTTGACCCTCGGGGAAAATCAGATGAAGAGATAATGCGTTTCTGCCAATCATTTATGGCTGAGCTTTTCCGCTATATCGGACCCAACACTGATGTTCCTGCTGGTGATATTGGTGTTGGTGCTCGTGAAATTGGATATCTCTTTGGTTATTACAAAAAGCTTATGAATGAATTTACTGGAGTGCTTACTGGAAAAGGAATCAATTGGGGTGGAAGTCTAGTCCGTCCAGAAGCTACTGGATTTGGAATAGTTTACTTTACCGAAGAAGTTCTTAACACTATTGGTGAGACCATAAAAGGAAAACGAGTCGCTATTTCTGGATTTGGAAATGTAGCCTGGGGCGCAGTTCAAAAAGTTAATGATTTAGGTGGGAAGGTCGTTACCCTCTCTGGACCCGATGGTTATATCTATGACGAAGATGGTGTTTCTGGTGAAAAGATAGACTTTATGGTAACTATGCGTAATTCTAATAGGGACCTGGTACAGGATTATTCTGATAAATATCCAAGTGCTAAATTCTTCCCTGGAAAACGTCCCTGGGAAGTTCCTGTGGATGTAGCTATTCCTTGTGCCACACAAAACGAACTGAATGAGGAAGATGCTATGAATTTGATTAATAATAAATGCATCTGTGTAGTTGAAGGTGCCAATATGCCCTGTTTTCCTAAAGCCATTGAAGCTTTTCAGAAGGCAAAAATGCCCTTTGCTCCTGGTAAAGCTGCAAATGCTGGAGGAGTGGCAACTAGTGGACTTGAAATGACTCAGAATGCAATGCATCTTTCCTGGCCTCGTGAAGAAGTTGATGCTCGTTTGAGAGAAATTATGAAGAACATTCATCAAGCCTGTGTGGAACATGGAAAAGAACCTAATGGATATATAAACTATGTGAAAGGTGCTAATATTGCTGGCTTTATGAAAGTTGCCAATGCAATGTGCGATCAAGGATTAGTCTAAATAGAGAATAAACAAAAAATAAGACCCTGCTTTCAAAGAGCAGGGTTTTTTATTTACTAGCAGAAATCCACTAAGATACCAAATGAATATAGGTTCCTTATATAGAATCAAAATTCAGCTTCTCTAATGTTATCATAGATCAATATAATAGCTATATATAATAACTTTTTTAAAAAAAGCATCGCATAATTATGAGCTTGGGCAATGGTAATAGAATTTATCGCTTTATCTTTTGAATTTTAGAAACTACATTCCCTTTTTTAAAATTATGTTAAAGAGTAAATTTAATAACACCCGGTTCTTGCAGGATACCCATTTTATAGTAGGTAAATTGACAGCTATTTATTTTATAAAAACTTATTAGATATTTTTTTTTGTTATTCGGGATTTAAAATGGTCTTTATAATAATTAGACGGATACTTCCACCCATCAGAATATTCTTTTTTAGATTAATTCCTGCCATCAGTTAATTACTCCAATTAAGATAGTTACTTCTTTAAAAGATTTAGTAACAAAATATTCCATAAGAACACAATTACAAAAGCATTCTCACTGTCAAATGATTCTTGGTGGTTGCTTACAGATTCAGATTGAAGCAATGCGTTAAGATCTTAAGATTGTATAATATATGCTGGATTGTGCCAATAATCTTTTACCGTATATACATAAAGGAAGAAATGCTAAGCATCATTTAGCTTGACATTTAGGTTATATTAAAATATTATCTACTAATAATAAATTTGCCTTATAAATTATAAAAAAACAGAGGCTTAGGAAATGCTTTCGCATAAAATTCCAAAATATACTGCAAATATAGTATAATATTAGATATGATTTTGAAATGGGAGAAAAAAATTTATGAAATGCATAATGCATATACCATGGAAAATGATTGATGAATCAGTATCAGCTACGGAAGTTCGTCCTCGTAAAATGAAAAAAGCTTTTGAAGATATAGGTTATAATGTATTTTTTATTACAGGTTCAGCATCAGAACGGAATAAACAGATCAAAGAACTAGAAAGAAGCCTGGAATCTGGTGAAAAATACGACTTTTTATATAGTGAATCTTCAACTTTACCTATGCAATTGACAGAATCCCATCATCTACCTACTCATCCATTTACGGATAAAAGTCTTTTTGCTCTAGCTAAAAAAAATAGAATTCCTATTGGCTTATTTTATCGTGATTACTATTGGGTTTTCCCTGAAATACATCGTTTCAATAAGATTAAAACTTTATATACTAAGTTATTTCATATAATTGAATTGCAAATCTATAATCGCTTTCTAGATGTGATATATTTTTCCACAGATTTATATGATATGACGCTTGAAAAGCTTAGATATTTAGATAAAGACCTAAAATTTTATACGCTTCCCTCCGGGGCAGATCTGTCATATCCACAACCAGAAAAAAAAGAAAATTACTTTGCTTTTATTGGCGACATAGGACCTAATCGTCACAATATCAAAGTCTTAATGCAAACTTTTAATTTATTCCCACAGTATGAATTAAGAATATGTACGCCCCAAAAATGCTGGAATATCAATAAACAATATTACGAACCTTATCTTACACCAAATATTAAAATATTACATTTAGTTAATGAAGAAGCTCAAGAATTTCTAAGTAAAGCAAAATATGCTTTCTGTTATTTCTCCGAAAGTAATTATAGAAAATATACGCTTCCTTATAAAATATTTGATTATGTTGGATATAACTTACCTATTATATGTAATGAAAATGATTATTCTGGACAATTAATTAAAAAACTTGGAATCGGCTATTCTATTAAACATTCCGTAAAAGCTCTATCTGAATGGTTAAATAATATCCCTTCAGAAGCAGAATATACGCTAATTATAGATAATATAGAAAAGGTCAAAAAAGAGAATAGCTGGCTAAAAAGAGCTGAAACTGTACGGAATACGCTCATTAGTTTTAACAAAGGATATAAATGACCAATTTAATATTTCTGACTACTACGATTGATTGTGGAGGAGCCGAAAAATTATTATTAGATTTGGTTAAACAACTTGCGAATGATTATAAGATTACAGTTATTTATATCATTGGGGAGGGAACTTATAAAACTGAATTGATATTAAGTGGAGCTGAAGTTTTTAAATTAAACCTAAATTCCCTGATTAGAACTATTAAAATTTTATGTAAAAATCCCAAAACAATTTTACAGGGTTGGATGTATCATGGCAATATAGTAGCCACTATTCTCCATCTAATATCATTAGGAAAAGGCAAACTTTCTTGGGCTTTACATCACTCTGCAAACAATTATGCCAACGAATCATTAAAACATTTTCTTCTACTAAAACTTACTGCTTTTTTATCTTCTTTACCAAAAGCTATTATATTTGTATCTGAAATCATCAAACAAGAACATATCCAACACGGATACAGCAATGATAATATGCGAGTGATTCATAATGGCATTGATACTTCTTTATTTAAAAGAAATGAAGAAACTGCTTACTTACTTAGACAATCTTTAAATATCCCTAATGATACGGTTACAATAGGAATAGTAGGTAGGAATCATCCCGTAAAGGATTACCGGACTTTCTTCCGAGCTTCTTATGTACTACTTAAAAAACATCAAAATCTTCATATTATAATTGTTGGCAGAGATATAAGTTTTTCTCAGTTTTCAAATCAACTGAAAGACCTTAACTTTGAAGATATTAATAGAATTCATTTATTAGGAGAAAGGAACGATGTACCTCAAATTCTATCAATAATAGATGTATTTGTTTTAACCTCGGTTTCAGAGTCTTTTGCCCTTGCTCTAATTGAAGCTTTAGCTGCTGGTTGTTGTTGTGTGAGCACTGATGTTATATTTTTCAATAATCTTTTCTCCAAAGCTTTAAGTACTTTTCCACCCTATAATTACCAAGCTTTAGTAGATTCAGTAGAACATTATCTTAATATGTCTAAAGAACAACGCGATAACATTGCTATAGAAGCAAAATTGCAAATAGAAAAATATTACCCCCTTTCTCAGACTATAAATAATTATAAAAGATTATGGAATTCAATTTAAAGATGAGAAATATATGCAGGATAAAAAAAAGAAAATAGTCAGAATTATTTCAAGGCTATGCATAGGTGGAACCTCAGTTCATGTTAGTTTATTGAGTTATCATTTTAACAATGATAATTGGGAAAGTATCTTAGTAGCAGGTGTAACAAGTGAGAATGAAGGAGATATGATTTACTTGCCTAAACGGTATGGTATAGAACCTATAATAATTAAATATATGGGTCGTGAAATCTCTCTTTGGAAAGATTTTTTATCAGAAATACAATTAATAAAACTGCTAAAAAAAGAGAAACCTGATATAGTGCATACTCATACTTCCAAAGCTGGAACTTTAGGTCGTATAGCTGCTATTTTGACTGGTGTGCCTCAAATTTATCATACCTTTCATGGTCATACTTTTGAGGGTTATTTCTCTCCTCTTAAAACTAAAATTTTCATTCAAATAGAAAGATTTCTGGCTAGATTTTCCACTAAAATCATAGCTATTTCAGAAAGACAAAAAGAAGATTTAGTAAGATTTAAAATCGCCAAACCAGATAAAATAACCATCATTCCGCTTGGTTTTGATTTCTCCAGATTATTGCCTTATGATAAAGAACAAAAATTAAGACAGAAATTAAATCTAAGACCGGATACAATTACCATTGCACTAATAGGCAGAGTAACTGCCATTAAAAATCCTTTTCTCTTTATTTATATTGCAAATGAAGTGCTTAAACAAAGAAAAAATGTTCATTTCCTCATAATTGGAGATGGAGAATTAACTGAGGATTGTAAGAACTTAGTAAATAAATTAGGAATACAGGATTTTGTCTCTTTTACAGGATTTATAGAGGATTTAAAACTAATTTATGGCTCAGTAGATATAGTGTGTATTACTTCCATCAATGAAGGTACACCAGTTTCTCTACTTGAAGCGATGGCTTGCCAAAAAATAGTTATTTCTACTCCTGTTGGAGGAGTCCCCGATTTTGTAAAAAATAAAGAAAATGGATTCCTATGTAATGCCAATGTAAAAGCTTTTACTGAACAAATAATTTATTGCCTGAATAATTTTAAAAATCTTGATTATGTAAGAAAACAGGCTGCCAATGATGTTCTTTCTAAATACAGTATTAATCGTTTATTTAATGACTTGGAACATTTATATATGATGTCTCCTGATAAAAAAACTCATAATAAAGAAATAACATAAACTTTTTAATCCTTCCCTGTGAATTGGGATATAACAGCGTAATTTATCAGTTCCATTTCCTGAGTTATTTAATATTGACAAGATCTGTAAAATCTTTTTTAAAGCTTATAGATAAGCTTATAAATATAGTTCAGATATTTGAAAATTATTTCAAGTTTTCTGATAATGAAGAAGTATAACTTATTAATGGTATATAATATTAGAGGAGCTAATATTCAATGAATATTCTGGTTACTGGAAGCAATTGGTTTGTAGGTTCACAGCTAATGTGGGAACTGGAAAAATTAAATCATAATGTGATAGGTATTGATATAAGCCCACATTGCAATTCAAAACCTCATCCAGAAACTGTTGTAGGTGACATTCGTTCTTTTGAAGATTTGGATAAAGTTAACAATATCTTTCAAACAAAATATAATAACTCTCTAGAGCTAATCATACATTGTGCAGCTGCGAAACACGATTTTGGAATTTCCAGAGAGGAATATTTCAGCCATAATCAGTATGGAACTAAGCGTTTATTAGAGTTTGCTGAAAAAACGGATATCCACAAACTTATCTATCTAAGCACGGTATCTGTTTTTGGACATCCTCAAGGAAGAGCAGATGAAGAAACTCCTTACAATCCAGATAACCCCTATGGTGAATCTAAACTGGGAGGAGAATTGTTATGTATTGAATGGCAGAAAAAAAATCCGCAAAATGAGCTGATAGTGCTTCGTCCAACTGTTATTTATGGACCTCATAATTTCGCAAATATATATAAATTAATAAATACTCTTCATCGAACTCCCTGGGTAACTGTAGGAAAAGGCAATTATGTTAAAAGTACTGTCTCTCTCAATACGATGATTGATATGATAATCTTTTCTCTAGGATTACTGAAACCCGGTTATCAGCATTTCAATTGCGTGGATGAACCTTATATAAGCTTAAATGAACTTATGCATATTATAGCCAGTAATCCAGGTTTTTATATGCCTAAGATAATTATCCCCGAATGGCTAGCAATCTTTATAGGTAAATTATTTGATATACCAGCAAAACTTTTTTCTATTGACTTACCTATAAATAGTGATAGAATGAAAAAATTATCAACGGCAACTGATTTTTGTGCTCAAAAAATCAGGCAAGCTGGTTTTATACAAAGAAAAAGCACTGAAGAAAGCATTTCCGAAATGTGCAATTGGTATCTAGATTACAAAAATTATAAGGAGAACTAGATGGAAAATTTACGCTTAGGGTTAGTAGGATGCGGACGCATCTCTAAAAATCATTTTGAAGCTATATCTCAAATTCCTGAGGCAGAATATGTGGCTGTGGCAGATATTATACCTGAAAGAGCAGAAGAAGCTGCTAAAACATATAATATTCCCTCATTCTACACGGATTATCACCAGATGCTGGAAAAAGAACAACTGGATGCAGTTAGTATCTGCACTCCTAGTGGCTTACATCCTGCTATTGGCATAGATGTGGCTAAACATAAAATTAATGTAATCACCGAAAAACCTATGGCTATCAGCGTGGAAGGAGCAGACAAACTTATCCATGCTTGTGATGAAAACAATGTTCAACTCTTTGTAGTCAAACAAAACCGTCTCAATACAACAATGCAACTGCTTAAACAAGCAGTGGATAAGGGTCGTTTTGGTCGGATTTATCTGGCTCAATCTAATGTGTTTTGGCAAAGACCTCAATCTTATTATGATGCTGCTAAATGGCGTGGAACCTGGGAATTTGATGGTGGAGCTTTTTTGAATCAAGCAAGTCACTATGTGGATGCTCTTTACTGGCTTTTAGGCAATGTAGCAAGTGTGATGGCTTATACTGCTACAATGGCACGTAATATTGAAGCAGAGGATACCGGTTGTGCTATCCTTAATTTCCGTTCCGGAATCATTGCTTCCCTAAATGTTACTATGCTAACTTATCCTAAAAACTTTGAAGGTTCTATTACGATAATCGGAGAAAAGGGTACGGTTAAAGTTGGCGGTGTAGCAGTTAATAAAATTGAGAAGTGGGATTTTGAGGAATATGATGATGATGACCGCATTGCAGAAGAGGTTAACTATCTACCTCCCAATGTATATGGTTTTGGGCATAATCCTTTTTATCGGAATGTGATAGATGTACTTCTACATAAAGCAGAACCTTTAACAGATGGTCGTGATGGACGTAAATCCGTTGAAATAGTTCAAGCTATCTATCTTTCTGCTAAAACAGGTAAAAGAATAAGCCTACCTTTATAAATTTCTTACTAACTCAATTTTTACTATCTATATCAGGGAGATTCCTTAATCTTCCTGATTTTTAATTGAAGAGTAACAAAAAACTTGACAATAATACCCTTTATTGTTTAATGTATATGTGATTATAACTAAATCAGATTAAAAGCCTTCAGGAGAATAACTTGCTGTTACAAAAATATATTGAAACTCGGCTGGATATGATTGAGACTAGTTTGAAGGAATATCTCGGATCTCAATCCGGACTATCTAAACAGTTAAAACAAGCTATGCATTATGCTGTTTTTTCTGGAGGAAAACGCTGGCGTCCGCTTCTTTTGCTTTCTATATATGAAATGTTGATGGGAATGCGAAAAAATACGGGCTTACCTCAAGCTGTAAAAGCAGCAACCGCAGTGGAATTAGTACATAATGCTTCTCTAGTTCACGATGATTTGCCTATGATTATGAATAGAGCCGAGAGACGTTCCCAACCTGCAGTGCATATTAAATATGGAAATGCTACTGCCATTCTTGCTGGTGATGCTCTATACACTCTTGCTTTTGAGGTTTTAGGACAGATTTCTCCTTCATCTAAAGCCTTAGCCTGTATCCGAATTTTGTCTAATAGTACTCGTTCTTATGGATTAATTGGAGGTCAGGCGGTAGCCCTGGAAAGCAAGCATAAGGTTATGAAAATGAATACATTGCATTATATAGATTTGAAAAAGGTCTGTTCTCTTTTAGAAGCTTCTGCTGATATAGCTTGCACTCTTGCCAGTGCAGATGACAGCGTTCATATAATTATGAAATCCTACGCTTCCAATCTTGGTTTGGCTTATCAGATGATTGATGATATCAGTGCTGATTATATTCGGGGAGGAGAAACTTTGGACTTGGATGAAGAATTTATAATTCCTACATCACGCAATAGTTATACTGGCTTACTGGGTTTTGATAAAGCTCGTACAGAAGTGGAAAAACTCCTTGCTGAAGCAGAAGATTTAATTAAACCATTTCCACATAACGAAGCTCTTAGGGAATTTGTGCAAATGATTCAGGAACGGATACCCTGAGCTATGATAGATACACATTGTCATCTATTACCTCAGATTGATGATGGGTCTACTTCCTTTGAAACATCCTTAGAGATTCTTCGTCTGATGGCAGAAGATGGTATAAATCAGGCTTTTCTTACTTCTCACTATCTGCCTTCTCTTTATCAATATGACCGTGCTTTATATGATGAAAAATTTGAAGAACTACAATCCAAAGTCCAGAAAGAAGGAATAAATATTACGCTTCACCCTGGTTTTGAAGTTTTTCTCAACCCCAACACTTTAAATGATATTGAGAGATTTAATCTAACTCTTGGAACCTCTCATTATGTTCTAATAGAATCCGATTTAAATGGTCTTCCTAAGGACTTTTATGAAAATGTCTATCCTCTTCTGAGAAATGGTTATCGTCCCATTCTGGCACATGCTGAAAGGTATGTAAGCATTATGAATAAACCTCACAATGCTAAATTGCTGATGGAAAAGGATATCTATCTCCAGATTAATGCCGGAAGCATACTGGGACAATATGGAGAAAAGGTCCGTCAAACTGCCTGGGTCCTTTTAAATAAAGGCTGGGCACATCTTCTGAGTTCTGATAATCATGCCCAAAAGCCCATTAATTTGCTTACTCAAGCGATTAATCTTATTAAAGAAAGGATTGATGAACACACTGTGCAATTACTAACTCAGGATTTTCCGCAAATGATTATTGACGATGAGCAAATCCCTCTATTCTATGTATATGTTCAAAAACCACATCATCATCACCATCAAAAAACTTTCTGGGAAAGGATATTCGGTTAAATGCAAAGATTACTGATAACGGGTATAACAGGTCTAATAGGAAAGTCCGTTTTAACTGCTATTTTACAAGAACAACTAGATTACGAAATTACCGCTCTAATTAGACCAAACACAGCTTTAGAACGTTTCTCAGCTTTTAGAACTTCTGTAGAACTGGCACAGATAGATTTAGCTGATACGGAGAAACTCTATAATTATCTTCAAAATAACAATTTTGATGTAGTGATGCATATAGGTGCTTTAAGAGGTGGTCGTAAGTTTCCACCTGAAACTTATATTAAGGCAAACTATAATAGCACTCAACAATTGGTGGAACATTGCAAAATAAACGGCTCTCGTTTTATCTATTGCTCTTCCGTTGGTGTGTTTGGAGTGATACCCAAAGAATTGCCTGCCACGAATGAAACAGAACGCAATCCAGATAGCCTTTATCATTGGACAAAGATAGAAAGTGAAAAGATTATCAATCAAGCCGTATTGAAAGGTCTAAATGCTGCAATTCTTCGTCCCTCTATAACCTATGGTCCTAAAGATTATGGTTTCCCCCATCAAATGGTAAAGCTGGTACAGAAAAAGCTTTTCCCTATAATTAATAAACGCATCTGGATTCATCTATGTAATGTGAACACTATCACTCGTGCTTTCCTCTGGCTTTTGAAAAATGATTATAATCCAGGGTTAAGTCTTAATGTAGCAGATCGTGAACCCGTCCAGTTACAGGATCTGGTTAATTTCATCTCTCGTGAAATTCACGGTAAGAACTATAATACTATCTTAAAATTAGATCGGAATCTTTTTGCTTTAGGTGAATCTATTGCCCGTAAATTGAAAAATGAACTCTGGACAAGTCGCTTTCAACTTATTTCGCATTCCTGGTTCTATTATGTAGATAACACCTACGAACTGATGAATCTTCCGCCTACTTTCACTATTCCTGATATTCGCATAATCATTGAGGATATTATAAAGAAATAATGGCTATTCCTATTATTAACGACTGGGAAAAGTTTTTCTCCAATCCTTATGAAGGTTTGGGCTCTTCCTATGAACGGATTTTTCTCAATGACCTTTTATTTCAAACGGTTAATAATTATAATGTTCATAAGGTCCTTGAAAGTCCTACTTTTGGTTTTACGGGTATCAGTGGAATCAATCTATTAAATCTAGCTGATTTAGGATTGGATATCACTCTGGAAGATAATGAGTTGCATAGATTGAAGTTAATAGAAAAGCTCTGGAATAAACTTGGATATAAGGTTAATCTTGTCTATAATCCAGAGTTCATTAAATTAGATTATCCAGATAAAGCTTTTGATATGAGTTTTTCCTTTTCTGCTCTCTGGTTTGTATCAGATCTGGCTAATTTCCTTAAAGAATTATCCAGAGTTACTGCTCAAGTTATCTTTATCAGTGTTCCCAATCGGGATGGCATCGGTTTTAAACTGCAAATGAAGGATTATTCACCTGAGAAATATCCTCAAATAAAACTCAGTTATATTGACCCCTCTTCTATTATATATATTCTCAAAAAAATTAATTGGAATTTAGTTGATTCTGGATATTTTGATTGTCCACCCTGGCCTGATATTGGTATGACTAAAGAAGAGCTGTTAAAAAAATGGTTTCCTCAACTTCCGATTACCAAAATATTCAAAGAAAAACCGGATGAGGAACCTAGCTCTATTTTAGATTATTATTCTGGAAAGGACTCTGATTTTGCTCAAAGGATGCATCGCTATCAATGGTTAGAAAAAACTGCTCCAATTTCTTTCAAAAAAATCTGGGCACATCATTATTATATGATATTTGCTCCCTAAATTCCTCCTTAAATTAAAAATTGTTTTTGATGTTCAAAAAATATCGCTGGCAATAAACTATGTCTCGCAAAAGATTACTTTTCTTGATAATTGGCTTAATAATCGGTATTATACTCATCCTACTCTGGTTGCATTATATAGACCTCAATGAGCTTGTAGTGCGGATGCGGAAAGTAAACACGGAGTTAGTTTTCTGGGCTACTATTTCCTATCTAACTGCTTATTTCATTCGTAGCTGGAGATGGAATATCCTTTTAAAGAAACAAATTTCTATCCCTATCTGGAGAACCTATCTTTATAGTATGGGTGGAAATTGGGTTAATTATCTTATTCCTATTCGGGCAGGAGAATTAGTCAAAGCCTGGTTTGTAAAACATAATCACGGTTCATCAATTACCAGCGTGCTTCCATCTATCTTTATTGATAAGACCTTTGACACTTTGGGCATTTTCTTTGTGCTCTTGATGATACCTTTACTTAAAGTGAACCTTTCAAAGGGAATGCTGGTTTTGCTTATTCTTTTGAGCATTGTATTTGCATTATCTCTCGCTGTTCTTTTACTTGCCGTCTGGCAAAAAGATAAAGTTGTGAGATTCCTGCAAACTCTATTTTCCTGGTTGCCAATGAAACTGAAAACTAAAGTTAATAATTATATCAGCATCTTTGTCCAGGGTTTAAACATTTTTGAGCACCACTGGAAAAGGTTATTCAATTCTTTTCTGCTTACTGCTTTGGGCATATTTCTGGATGGATTATATTTCTATCTTTTATTCCTTGCTTTTGGAATAGATTATCCTTTCTTGAAAGTTCTTTTTGGCTACACTCTAATCAATCTTTCCTATGCCATACCTCAGCCTCCAGCGCAATTAGGTAGTAACGAATGGCTGATGATTATTATCTTTTCTGTAGGTTTTGCATTGACAAGAGAGGACGCATCTGCAATTATGGCTTTCGCACATATGTTAACCGCCATCCTGATTGGAGTTATTGGACTGGTCTCTATTGCTCTAAGTGGTCGTCAGGTTCTGAAAGCGGTATTAGGTGGAGAAAAGATTTATGAACAGTGAAGAAATGATTCAGAAAATTCAGGAACTAAAACAGGTTAAACAAGATTTATTAGCTCAAATTCGCAAAACCATCGTCGGTCAAGACGAAGTAATAGAAAAGGTTCTCATCGGACTCTTTGCTAATGGACATATGTTGATTGAAGGAGTGCCTGGACTGGCAAAAACTCTTCTCATTTCAACTATAGCTAAAGCTTTAAATCTATCCTTCGGTCGTATTCAATTTACTCCTGACCTTATGCCTTCTGATATAACTGGTTCGGATATCTTAGTCACATCCAGAGACAGTGACCGCCGTGAATTTCAATACATAAAAGGTCCTATCTTTGCTAATCTTATTTTAGCAGACGAGATTAATAGAACTCCTCCCAAAACTCAAGCTGCCTTGCTTCAAGCTATGCAGGAATATCAGGTTAGTAGCGGAAATCAGACTAGGTCTCTGGATTTGCCTTTTATCGTGATGGCAACCCAAAATCCTATTGAACAGGAAGGCACCTATCCTTTACCGGAAGCTCAATTAGACCGATTTATGCTTTATATCAATATTGATTATCCTTCCTATGAAGAAGAATTGACCATTGTGCAAAGTACTACAGGTGCTGCTGGAGAAGAGCCTATTCCTATGCTTTCTGCAGATAAAATCCTGCAATATCAAGCTGCCATTAGAACTATGCCAGTTAGTCAACATATCCTGGAATATGCAGTAAAACTTGCTCGTAGTACGCGTCCCGGAACACCAGAAAGTAAACCTGAGATTACCAAATGGATAAATTGGGGAGCAGGACCTCGTGCCAGTCAATATCTTGTTTTAGCTGCTAAAGCTCGTGCTGCGCTGGATGGGAGATTGACTCCTTCCGAAGAAGATATTCGTGCTGTTTCTTTACCGGTACTCACTCATCGGGTTCTGGTCTCATTTGCTGCTGAAGCAGAAGGCATTAAACCCGCTGATATTATCCAGCAACTGCTTTCTTAGTGCAGGATTATCACTTTCTCATAAGTATAAAGAAAAAGCGATAATTATCGCTACAGGTTTTTCAACCTAAAAGGAGTGAATAATGAAAAAAACTTTACTTTTACTGCTGATGGCAACAATAATGGTTTTTAGCTATGCTATTGATGACCGTATACCACGCCCTATAGCTCACTTGAAGAATATTCAGCCCTATAATGTTGATTATCAGCAGGACCTGGTTCTCCTCCGTAATCAAAATTTCATCTGGATTTATTCTATCTTCAATCCCTGGTCACCTCGTCTGGAAGCTGTTTTCACTTCTTCCGCTTTAATTGAAGACCTAAACTTACTGGGAGATAATCAGCTCTATGTATGCAGTGAAGAACCTTCCAATACCATTTCTTCTGTGGACACTCTTTCCTATCCAGGAAAAATATTCTTTACTAATCCTGTTATCGGTAATAAAATCGCTAGAGAAGGTTCTTTGCTCTATGTGGCAGACCGTTTGCGCGGTATTGATATCATAGATATCGGAAAAGGTGGAATGCGAGAACTAAAATCTACCTTTTCGGAAAAATGGGGCATCCGTGATCTTTTGGCTGAATATCCTTATATCTATGCCCTAAACGACTTCGGACTTGTCACTATTGACATCTCGGATCTCCAGTTTCCTATCAGTTTAGGAGTCAATTATGAAATTGCCGATGCTACTGTGCTGGCTAAAAATGGCAATATTATCTGGATTGGTGCCGGGAAAAAACTCCTCGCTATTAATGCTGCTGATATGAAACATCCCCGACTGATTAACCTTATGAATCTCTCCAATGAAATTCAGGACCTTGAAATCTATAACGACCGACTCTTTGTAGCACTGGGACAAGGTGGCGTGAAAATCTATGGCATTAAAAATCCCTTGAAAATAGAAGACCTCAATACCCTCTATCCTGCTATGGCAGTTTATGATATTGCCCTCGGAAACGATTTAATCTTCCTCGCTTTAGGCAAAGATGGCTGGATGATTTATGAATATAGATAATCATCTTTTGAACTTTTTCCCTTGCTTTGATTCTTTCCTGTCTCTCTATTATTAATTTAAATTTTGAACCATAAGAAGGACTAAATCTATAAAGGAAATAAGGTGAAAAATCTCTAAGGTGAATTTAATTACAAATTTATGTATGAAATTAAAGAAAAAACTTGACAGATAAGTTAAACGAAATAAGTTATAATTATAATGAAAAAATATAAAGTGAGGTAAGAAAGATGAAAAAAATTATCCTTATCATTTCAATTTCTTTAGTAGCAGGCTTGCTTTTAGCCCAAACATCATTTACTGCTACTTATACTTTTGGAACAAGTGGAAATGTTCCAAGTTTCGCTTATAATGGAACAATTTATGATGGAATTCAAATGGGAAATATGGTAAAAGTTGGAATAACTAGTACCTCTAAAACTGACTGTTTTAGAGGAAGTAATTGGCCAACTGGAGCAACTAATGGTAGTGATGTATTTACAGGTTCTGTAGATACAGGAAAATACATCGGTTTCACTATGGAAGCTGCACAAGGTTACAAATTTACTGTTTCTACTATCCAATTCGGTATTGGAAGAAGTGGTACCGGAACAAGACAATGCCAATGGCGAGGTAGTAATGATAGTTATGGTTCTATACTAAATAACTATACAACATTGAATACTTCTTTAACTAATTCAGATGGTGTATTAACAAATCCAGATACAGATTCCAATTGGACTGGGAATGTTTTAACTCTTAATTCAAATTATGCTAATATAACATCAGATTGCGGTTTTAGGCTATATATGTATAATGCTGAAGGAACAGGAGGAACTGCAGGTTTACAAGGACCTATAACAATTACTGGAACTTTTGAACCTTTGGGATTAACTCCTAGCATTTCTGTAGATCCATCATCACTTACTGACTTCAGTTATGTAGCTGGCTCTGGACCTTCCAGTGAAAAAAGTTTTTCTTTAACTGGTTCTAATCTAACTGCTAATTTAACTGTGAGTATTTCTGCAGACGCACATTTTGAAATATCCTCTACTCCTAGTGAAAATTTTGGCAATTCTTTATCTTATACTCCTACGGATGGAAGTGTTTCGGCTACCGTATATGTGAGAATGAAAGCAGGACTTTCACCTGGAACTTATAGCGATGAAACAATAACCTGTGCATCTGAAGGTGCAACTTCTCGTACCGTAAGCTGTAGTGGCATTGTTTATAAAGGGGAACCTGCTAATCATGTAACTAATTTTACCTCTAGTACAGTAGGTGTTTCTTACATTACTTTAACCTGGACTGATGTTTCAAAGTATACACCTGATGGATATTTAATTAAAGGAAGTAATGTCAGTTTTAGTGATATAACTGCACCTGTTGATGGCACTCCAGAAAGCAATGGAACATTAAAGAAAAATGTTACTCCAGGAACTCAAACCTGTATCTTTACTGGTCTTACAGACAATACCACCTACTACTTCAAAATCTATCCCTATACTAATAGTGGTTCTGCTATAAATTATAAGACAGACGGAGAAGTTCCTCAAACTAGTGCTACTACCCCTGAACAATTAATTTTTGCTACTGACCTCTTCTTTTCTGAATACATTGAAGGGACATCTTTTAATAAAGCAATTGAGATATTTAATGGAACTGGAGCTACAGTAGATCTCAGTCAATACAAACTCTGCTTATATACTAATGGTTCATCAACAGTTAGTTATTCAATGAGCTTAAGTGGAACTCTGGAACATAATGATGTCTATGTACTTGCTCATCCAAGTGCTGATCCTGCAATATTAGCAGTAGCAGATGCCATAAGTAACGCTGTAATTAATTTCAATGGAGATGATGCTGTGGCTTTGATTACAGGAGAAACCTCTAATCCTACTTATATTGATATATTTGGAAGAATAGGAGAAGATCCAGGAACTTATTGGGAAACAGATCCTCTAAAAACCCAAGATATGACCTTAGTCCGCAAACCTAATATAACTCATGGAGTAACGGTCAATCCAGAGAGTGGTTTTCCCACTCTTGCGACCGAATGGGATTCCTATCCAGTTGATACCTTTACTTATCTTGACTATCACATTTTTTCACCTGATCAGCAAACTGCAGCTGCACCGACCTTTGATCCACCAGCCGGGATTTATAGTTCTCCTATCAATGTGACTATAAGTTCTACCACTTCTGGTGTAACCATTCGCTATACTACAGATGGTAGCACTCCTTCAGAAACAGTAGGAACTATTTATACCACTCCTGTTTATCTAAATGAAACGACCACTCTTAAAGCCGTAGCATATAGTGAGGATTATGCTTTGAGTCCTGTTTCTCAGGCTATATATTTATTCCCGGTAAATGTATCAACTATTGCAGATTTAAGAGCAGGTACACCTGGAACTTACTATAAATATACGGGAACAGGAGTTCTTACCTTCCAGCAAGCTTTCCGTCATCAAAAATTCATTCAGGATAACACCGGAGCAATTTTAATAGATGATAATAGTGGAACAATTACTACAACTTATAATCTCTATGATGGAATAAGCAATATTATCGGAACTGTAGCCGAATATGGTGGTATGATGCAATTGACTCCTATTGCTGATCCTGGAACAGCAGTTTCTTCAGGAAATGTCATTATTCCTCAAGAGATAAGTCTAAATGAACTGGCAACTAACTTTGAACAATATGAATCTGAACTGGTAAGAGTTATGAATGTCTCTTTTGATACAGCTGATAATACCTTAACCTTTACCAATGGTACTTTATATCCTATGAATAGTGGTTTAATGAATTTCCGCACTACTTTCTATGATGTAGATTATATTGGAATGGTTGTTCCTACAGGTTTATGGAATATTATTGGTATTCCGAATTCACGAGTAGCTGAAGGGAATTTATTTACGGCAAGGTTCTGGGCTGATTTTTCCAGTGCTGAGCAGCCACCTCTTCCTGTAGTATTGACCTCTTTTACAGCTACCATCTCAAATCAGAATTATATTAATTTAACCTGGACAACACAGAGTGAAGCAGGAATGTTAGGTTATTATGTTATGCGTAGCACTCAAAATGACTTATCTACAGCTAGAGTAATAAGTCCGTTAATTCCTGCTACTAACACTTCTCAACCTAAAGCTTATCTTTATACTGATACAGAGGTGACAGAAAGCGGAACTTATTATTATTGGTTGCAATGCAATAACTACGATGGAATAATTAATACCTATGGCTCTGTATCTATTGAATACAATCCTGTTGGAGGTAATACTGCTCCTTCTATTCCATTGGTTACAGAATTACTACCGGTATATCCTAATCCTTTCAATCCACAACTGTTTATACCTTTCAATCTGGCTAATAAATTAGAGGTTAAGATTATTATTTATAACACACGGGGTCAGATTGTTAAAGAGATTCCGGTAGGAGAACAAAATCCCGGTAGCTATCGGATAGAATGGGATGGCAAAGATTCTAAAGGGCAAGCTTTACCAACAGGAATCTATTGCATTCGTATGATAGCAGGTAAAGATTACTATCAGACCAAGGTTGTTTTAATGAAATAATCTCCTATAAAGATAAAAGGAAAAGCCCGGCTTTTAAGTCGGGCTTTTTTCTATTATATTAGGAAAGTGTCTATTTTAGGTAAGCTTTCCCTGCATTCTATAAATATCACAGCTCCTGTTTAGATTGAATTCCAGTAACATTATTAGTCCCTGTCTTTCAGATTTTGCCTTCTCACCTATAAATGAAGAGATGAGATTAAACTTATGCTGAGCTTATGACCAATTTCGGACATAAGCTGGACATAAGCTGGACATAAGTTACCCATAAGCTGGAGATAAAAACACGGAAGATTATATCTTTTATTTCAGTAAATAACAAGATAATGATACAAAAAATCCCGATAGATTCTACTCTATCGGGGCTATCTTTAAAGGTTTTCTTTAGCTAAGATATGGGCGGAGCTTTTCTAAGATTTTGTCTTTTTGCACCAGTCCTATTAATTGCTCAACCACCTCTCCATTCTTAAAGATAAGGAGAGTAGGAATGGACATAATGGAAAAGCGAGTGGCAATTTCGGGACACTCGTCAATATTGCATTTTAGCACTTTAACCTTTCCTGCTAATTCCTCTGCCAGCTTTTCTACTACTGGACTAAGAGCTTTACAGGGTCCACACCAGGGTGCCCAAAAATCCACCAGGACTGGCACTTCGCTCTTTTCTACCTCAGCTTCAAAATTTTGAGAGTTTAACTCTAACATCGTTCACTCAACCAGGGCAAGAATATCGTCTTGGGAAAGAATAAGTAATTTTTCTCCTTCCACTTCTATTTCTGTGCCTGCATATTTACCATATAAGACCTTATCTCCTACTTTCACAATCTTCTGCAGGTCTTCATCTGTTCCTACAGCAAGAACTTCTCCTATCTGAGGTTTCTCTTTTGCCGTATCCGGTATGATAATTCCACCTATGGTCTTTTCTTCGGTCTCTGAAGGGACCTTTACTACGAGATGGTCTTCAATAGGTTTTAGTTTCATTTTTTCCTCCATAATATAGATTGAATTTCTTAAAATATAATAATTCGTTTGTGATTATTAGCAAACCTCTTTTTAGATTGCTAATATTTGTCAAGCAGAAAATGCAAGATTTGATTATAAGCATTAATTGGAAAGCAATTCGTGCTGAAGATAACCATTAAGCATTATGAGAACTTTATCAAATTCCTTTTCTCCCGGGATAATAATATCCGCATTCTTCTTCGTTGGTTCAATAAAAGCTTGATGCGAAGGTTTTACAGTTTCCAGATATTGATTCAGGACACTTTCCACACTTCTACCTCGTTCCAGAATATCTCTTTGCAAACGTCTGGCTAAACGAATATCCGCATCCGAATCCAGATAGATTTTCAAATCAGACATTTGTAGTAATTTGGGATAATATAGCGCAAAGATACCTTCCAGGATGATTACTTCAGCATTGGCGACGCATAGATTTCCTTCTTTACGAGTATGAGTAACAAAATCGTAAGCAGGAACATTAACTGGTTCTCCAGCCATCATCTTTTTCAAATCACTCAAGAGAAAGTCAATATCAATGGCATCAGGGTGGTCAAAATTGACTTTTGTCCTTTCTTGCCAGGGAAGATAACTCAGGTCTTTATAATAGCTATCCTGAGCGATGATAACTGTTTTAAGTCCAGTTAATCTTCGTCCTATAGCAAGAGCAATGGTTGTTTTTCCACTACAAGAACCACCTCCAATAAGTATAAGATGAGATTTATGAGGTATTTCTCTAGCAGAAGTGGCACGATTATCCTGAAAAGAATAAGCTGGATTTTCCATTATTATAATGTTCTGCTGGTTTTATGCTTTTTCCAGTATAGCTATTATTTTCTCTGAGACATCCGAACCAAAAAGTTGTGTATGACTTAAAGGTTTGGATATATTCAATAACTTTTCTGGAAACTCTTCAGATTGAGGAGGCAAAAGAATGTTCCATCCGCTTTTCACTGTTTCTATCCATTCCGTTTCCGTTCTAAGAGTAACACACAGTTTTCCTATTATATATGCTTCTTTCTGAATTCCGCCCGAATCGGTTAGTATCATTTCACTTGCTTGCATCAAGGTAATAAAATCAAGATAGGAAAGTGGCTCTATAAATCTAATATTCCTAAACTTTTCTGGGTCCATCTGACAAAGAATATTACGAGTACGTGGATGGACTGGAAATACTATGATTTTATCTAATCTATCCAAGCCAGAAAGAATATAAGAAAGCATTTTAGGGTCATCAACATTATAAGGACGATGTAAAGTTAGTAAGAGAAAACTTCCAGGTTCAAGTTTTAATTCTTGCAGGATATCGGAATTGTCTTTCGCTAGTTCCAATCCCAGTTTCAAACTATCTGTCATAATATCTCCAACTAGATGAGCTTTGTCTTCCAGACCTTCGTGTTGGAGATTTTCTTTAGCTGTCTCAGTAGGACAAAACAGCAAATCAGAAAGATGGTCTGCTACTATACGATTCAATTCTTCAGGCATAGAACGATTAAAACTTCTGAGACCAGCTTCTATGTGAGCAGTATTAATTCCTAATTTTGCTGAGGCAAGAGCACCTGCTAAAGTGGTATTCGTATCTCCATAAATAAGCACCCAATCTGGCTTTTCTTCTATCAACACCGGTTCCAGAGCTTCCAGAATTTCTGCCGTCTGTTGTGCTTGAGTTCCTGAACCTACATCAAGATTATAATCTGGAGCAGGAATCAGCATATCCTGAAAGAAGACATCATTCATTTGAATATCATAGTGTTGACCACTATGTATGATTATTTCCTGGTGTTTTTCTCGCAGTAAACGAGAAATTGGTGCCAATTTGATAAATTGAGGCCTTGCACCAACTACTTGAGCTATTTTCATCTCCACTCCCATTTCCTTATAAAAACAATTTCCTTCCTCAAAGCTTTTATGTCAAGCAAGCTTTGCTTTAGGTCAAAGAAATAAACATTTTAGTATAATCTATCAATTCGCTGTATGTTATTATTTAGAAAGGAAAGTAAAACTTAATCAAACTATTATCATTATTGGATTCCGAAAAATATTTTGTGATTTTCTATAAAATAAATTGACAAAAATTAGATTGAATGGAGAAATGAATTTAAAATAAAAAAATTAGAGGAAAAATGGCGCGATTATTCAGTAAGGATTATCATGAAAAATCAGCTTCCTGGTATTTCAATCATGTGGTAATTCCACTGGAGAATGGAGATTTAGAATACTGGCAATCCATAGATGAGAAAGGATACTATCATATTCATTTTGTCGCTACTCCCGATAAAAAAGAATTTTTCAATACTCAACTGGATGTGGTCTATGACCCTGAAAGTCAGAGAATAATAAGTCACCATTGTCAGGAATGCAAAGATGATGAAAGCTGCAGACATTATCTTTCCGTTCTGCGTTATGCTTATATGAATCTGAGAACAGATATATTTGAACAGCCAGCTGTAGAAACCTGCGATGGAACAGCATTACGTGGAAAAGAGAAATGGCTGGAAGTATATTCTAAAGCCGTTTTGGAGATTGAAGGTATATATTCTCCTGATACAGATAAGGTGCGTTTCTATCACGATAGCTATGAGCCACTTAATATATCGTTATTAATGAGAATTCAGGCAGGAATTGATATAGAAGGAATAACGGAACAGGAAAAACAGGAACTGGTATCGCAGCTGGATATTTTTTCCGAGACTGAGCAGGCATTATTCAAATTTTTGAATGAGCATAAGGCTGCTTATAGCTCCAAAACAAAATATTGGTCTCTTTATAAAAAAGATTTTATTTCTGCTCTTAGTTTCTTACAATCTTTAAATGGTAAAGTTAAAGTTAGAGAAACGGATGAACCGCTCAAATTTAGTTCTGAACCCTATCCTTTAAGTTTGCGTATAGAACCTGCCGGAAAGTTAAATTATCGGGTCTATCCAATTATTATAGATGAACTTTCTGCTGTATATCCTGGTTATCCTACTTGGCTCTTTTTCCGCAATGTTGTCCGTCCAGTGTATCTTCCTTTAAGTAATGAAAGCATTAACCTGCTGTTCAATCAGGAACTATTGATTAGTGCTAAGGATCTGATTTACTGGAGCACGGTGGTGCATAAACAATTACATAAGCAGGGAATATATCTGGATTTTGATCCTTCTATAGAGCTTCCTGAGATTATTAGAACTGAACCACGAATAAAGTTCAAAGTGTTTCCTCAGGGAGATAATTATATTCTGGAAGGTAAACTGGTATATCTATCACCTTATTTAGAAGAAAGTCATAAACTGGAAATACCGCTTTCTACTATCCGATTTCAAGCACCTCTAATTCGTAGTGACTATATATCAGATGAAGAAAACGGAAATGCCTGGTTTTATATTCCACCTCACATCTTTGACCAGGCAAAAGAACTCTATGAAAAACTTCCAGAAGCTAATATGAGTAGATTGGAACAGTATTCCCAACTTATATATGAAGGAGAGAAAGGTCTGGATAAACTTCGTAAAAGTCTTTTTGATCTGGAATCACCAGATTGGGATTTAGAGATAGCTGCTGAATTGAGAGGTGATTTTATACAAAAGGTTGACCTTCAGGTGGAAATAAAAGCCAAACGCAGTGAGGAAATAAATTGGTTCAGCTATGAAGTCTCTTATTATTATAAGGATTTAAGATTCACTTATGAAGAACTAAATCGTTTTTTCCGTTCTAAAGAAGAATTTCTACACACCAAGGACGGAAGAATCCTCTATATCGTTAATCCAGAGGTCTTTTTTGAAAGTGCCAGATTGATTAAACATAGTGAACGACTTGCCGATAATGTCTATCGTGCTAGTTTAATAGAGCTTCCCTATTATCATCGTTATATGCGAGAAAATCCAGCTTTCCGTATGTTAGGAGATGATTTTCTTACGCAACTAGGAATTGACCTTAAGCGCGGACATATGGAACACACTGAACCTCTTCCCCTTTATCTTCAGACCGTAATGCGTGGTTATCAAAAAACTGGTTATGCTTGGATAAAGATGCTAGAGTATTATCATCTGGGAGGTATACTTGCGGATGAAATGGGTCTGGGAAAAACGATTCAAGCTTTAGCTGCCATTCAAAATGCTCCAGAAAACACTCAAAGTTTGGTAGTATGTCCTAAAACTCTGTTATATAATTGGGCTGCAGAAATAGATAAATTCCATATCAATATCCCCTATCTTATTGTAGAAGGAGATAAAGATACTCGTATCCAGCTACTTCAGAATCCAAATGTTAAACTGTTTATCATCTCTTACACCGTAGTTCTAAACGATATTGACATTCTCAAGGATAAAAAACTTCACTGGATAATTCTGGATGAAGCTCAAAATATTAAGAATGTTAATGCCAAACGCACTTCTGCTATCAAAAAGATTTCTGCAGAACATCGCCTAGCTTTAACAGGAACTCCGGTAGAAAATAATCTCACGGAATTATGGTCTATTTATGACTTTTTAATGCCTGGCTATCTTGGCACATTGAAGCGATTTAAAAAAGAATATATTGATGATACAGAGAATGGTCCCACAAGATTAAGACGAACGGTTGCCCCATTTTTGCTTCGCAGAGTGAAAAAAGAAGTACTGCTGGAATTGCCAGATAAACAGGAACAGGTCTCCTGGTGCAAACTCCATCCTGTGCAGGAAAAGCTTTATTTACAAATGATAGATGTAGTCCAAAAAAAACTTCTGCACGGTCCTGAAGCAGCACAGTTAAACTTTGTAAATGTCCTGGCAGCTTTGACTAAATTACGTCAGATATGCAATCATCCTCATCTTGCAGACCCGGATATTCTTCCTAAACCAGAAGCTTCTGCAAAACTGGAATTGTTGATAGAACTGGTTGAAGATGCTATGGGAAGCGGGCACAAAATCCTGGTCTTTTCACAATTTGTTCAAATGTTAAAAATCATACGGCAAATATTTAATGATATGAACATTAAATATGCCTATATGGATGGTAGAAGCAAGAATAGATTGAAGGAAGTGCAAAGATTTGAGAACGATCCTGAACTTCAGTTATTCTTAATTAGTCTCAAGACTGGTGGAACAGGTCTGAATCTTACCGCAGCAGATACCGTTATCCTTTATGACCCTTGGTGGAATCCTATGGTAGAAAATCAAGCTATAGATCGCACTCATAGGATTGGTCAGACGCAGAAAGTGCAGGTATATCGTTTAATCACTAAAGGCACGGTAGAGGAAAAGATTATGAATCTTCAGCAGCATAAGTTACAACTTTTTGATGAAGTGGTTTCGGATAACAAAAAATTATTATCTAGTCTCACTCCAGATGAAATCCGCGACCTATTTACTTACTAAATTTCCCTTGACATTTTGCTGTTTGAAAAGCCATTGACATTGTAGGTTAAAGGAATAAAAAGGAGAAAAGATGATAACCATTGACTGGAAGGAAAGATTGACTAAGGATACTGCGGATTATGTGGAAAATAAGCTCCCGAATAATGACTATGACTTTGAGATTATCTATAATGCCTATCCTGAACGAGTCAATGGTAAGATCCCGAATGAAGTAATTGTCTTCGTTGCCAATGCTTTAGCTAACAAAATAGGGAAAAAACACGCCCAGTTTATTCCTTTTTATAAATATCTCTGGGAAAAGAAAGGAGAGAACGGAAAGCTAGCTTTCTGCATCATTTTAAGTAAACTAGTAGCTAAAAATCCAGATCTGTATTTGCCTATATTGGATAATGCCATCAATACTGCTTCAGAAAATGACCTTGTTACCTTGTTGGAAAAAGTGATGCTTCCTCAATTGAGAAAAAACCCTAACCGGTTTTTGCCTCAGGTCTATAAATGGACTGCTTCCCATAAAGAGAAAATACGCAAACGGGCTATAGATCTGCTGATAAAATTGATGAAAAAAGACCCTCACTTAATTGATGATATTGTTCAGCACTTCCTCAATCAATGGTATCATCCTTTAGGCGATCTGGCAAAGAATCATATCACTCTGCTTAAAGCTGTAGCTAAATTAAATCCAGATACTTATTTAAATATCTGGCGTCAATTTGATATGAGCAGAGATCCTCAAATAGCAGAATTGCTATGCAATTCTATTACTTTTTATCATCCAGAGATAGACCAAACTGTTGAGCGATGGACCAAAAGTGGTAATGCAAGATTGAAAAAAACTGCTTTAGCAGCACAAAAACTGCTACAAAAAAAGAAATCTCAAAAATAATATGGACTTAAGCGCTTTAATTACTCAAGAGGGTATGGATAAACTTCAGAGACGTATTCAAGATTTGCTAAGAGAAAGACCAGCAGTTATAAAAGCTGTAGCTATTGCAAGAGAATATGGCGATTTAAGCGAAAATGCTGAATATAAATCTGCTCGTGAAAGACAGCGTCAAATTGATACAGAGCTAGATTATTTAAGAAGAAGGGCAGCACATTTAAAGGTTATAGATATCAATAGCATTCCCAAAGATAGAGTTCGTTTTGGTGCTATTTGTCGTATCCGGGATACGGCAAATGGTGATGAAATCATTTATCAAATAATTGGGGCAGAAGAAATAAACTTCTTTGAAAAAGAGGGAATACAACCTGTTTCGGTGTTATCACCTATAGGAAACAGCCTTTTAGGAAAGCAGGTGGGAGATAAAGTAGTGGTAGATGCTCCGATGGGAGAACGCATTTTAGAGATATTGGAAATTTCGTAAATATAGGGAGATATAATGAAAGCGAAGAAAGAACAAGCTAAACAATTGCTTTATGAGCGTAAGAACTTTTGGAAAGAGGCTTCTACAGAAGAGGTTAAGCGAGCTTTTGATTTTGCCGTGCCCTACAAGGATTTTCTTAATAAATGCAAAACAGAAAGAGAAACGGTTCAATGGACAGAAGAGTTGCTTAAAGCTAGTAAATTTAAATCTCTTCCTGCATCTAAACAAAGCAAAAGGGTTTACTCCGTTTTCCGTAATAAAACCATTGCAATGGCGGTATTAGGTTCCGAACCTCTAAGTGCTGGTTTTAATATGGTAGCAGCTCATATAGATGCTCCAAGAGTGGATTTAAAACAAAATCCTTTATATGAAGATAAATCTAGTGCAACTGCCTGTATGAAAACTCATTATTATGGTGGTATAAAGAAATATCAATGGGTTTCCACTCCTTTGGCACTTCATGGCATAATCATTAGAACTGATGGAACTATTCTTAATATCTCTATAGGAGAAAATGAGGATGAACCTGTATTTATCATTCCTGATCTATTACCTCATTTAGCAAGAAAAGAACAGTATACCAAGACCTTAGGTGAAGCAATTAGTGCCTCAAATATGAATCTTATCTTTTCAGGTATGATGGAACCTAAAACAGAAGAGAAGGAAGCGCTAAAATTATATGCTTTGCAACTTCTTAATCAGAGATATGGAATTCAGGAAAAGGATTTCATTTCTGCTGAATTGGAACTGGTTCCTGCCACGCCAGCAAGAGATGCAGGAATGGATTCTTCTATGATAGTAAGTTATGGACAGGATGATAGAATCTGTGCTTATACTGGATTACAAGCTCTGATTTCAGCTATGGAAAATAAACCCAAAAGAACAATGATAGTTTACTTCTCGGATAAAGAAGAAGTTGGTAGTCAGGGCAATACCGGTGCTCAATCTGTCTTTTTACAAGATTTTATTGCCGCCTTACTTGCTCATAATGGCGAATCAGATAGCAGCTCTAATCTAAGAAAGACCTTTATAAATTCGCGTGTCCTTTCAGGAGATGTTACAGCTGCAGTGGATCCAAATTATCCTAATGTTCATGAATTACAAAATGCGGTTATATTTAATTATGGAGTAGGTATCTCCAAATTTACCGGAAGTGGTGGTAAAAGCGGATGCAATGATGCTAATGCAGAATTTGTAGCTGAGATTATTAGAATTTTTGACCAAGCTGGAGTTTTCTGGCAAATGGGAGAACTGGGTAAAGTGGATGAAGGTGGTGGAGGTACCATTGCCTATATTCTGGCTAATCTTGGTGCAGAAGTAGTGGATTGTGGAACTGGTCTAATGGGAATGCATTCGCTTTATGAACTTTCCAGTAAAGCTGATTTATATTCCACTTATGCTGGTTATCAAGCTTTTCTAATCTCTCAATGATTATTATATTATTAGATAGTTAAAGGAGGTTAAGATGAAAAAAACAACTATCATTTTACTGTCCGCTTTAATGCTTATACTCAGTTCTTGCGTTAGTAATAAAACTTTTAAAGCTCAAGAAGAAAAAGTTCAGATTATGGAAGCTCGGCAAAACAATCAGGATGTTCAGTTAGAGATGATAAATAAAGAATTAGCTAATAATAGAGAAAAAATAAGTAATATTATGGTTCAACTGAATGTTATAACTCAACAACTACCTGATATTGATAGCTTGAAACATATTACCAATCAATCCGCTACTCTTATTGCGGAGCTACAGAATCAAATAAGTCAAATAAATGAGCAAGTAACCGAAGTTATGAATAGCATAAACTCTTTGGATACCCGTATGGCTCAATTATATAATGATACAAATGAGATTATTGATGCTTACGCTGACTACCTAAAACAAATGAAAGATGCTCAAAAGAATATGGCAACAAAGGAAGAAGTGGCAAACCTGATAGCGAAAACTACAGCCTGGTCAGAAAATCTGATTCAGTTAACCAGTCAGGTGGAAGCTTTATCCTCTCAATTAACTGAACAACAATCTTTAGTAGCTGAACTGATGACACTACAGAGTAAGATTGCTTCTTCTGAACAGGAAAGCAAAGAAATTGAAAATGAAATTACCAGAATTAGTGAAGCTCTTGCCGAACAAGAAACCATCAAGCAGGAACTAACTACTATACATCAATCCCTCATATCAACTCAGAAGGATTTAGCTTCTCTGCAAGATGAACTAAGTAAAATAAAGAGTTCTCAACCAGCAACCTCTTCTGAAGTAAATGACCTTCGTGCAAGAGTGCTGGCTATCAGTAAGGACTTGGATACTTTAACTTCCGATTTACAGTTAGTTATAGCCCAGGAAAGAGCAAAAGCAGAAAAACATCGTAATGAAACTCAAGAAAAACAATATAAAATAGCCTTGCAGGAATATAATAAAGGCAACTATGAAAAGTCTATTATCCTGTTTGAAGAATTTCTAAAGAACTATCCTAATTCTGAACTTGCTCCTAATGCACATTACTGGATAGGCGAAAACTATTATAGTGCAAAGAATTACCCTAAAGCCTTGCGAGAATTCCAGTATGTAGTTTCTCAATATCCAGGACATCAAAAAGCTTGGGATGCACAATTGAAAATAGGACTCACTTATTACCAGATGAATGACCTAAAATCTGCTTATCAGGAATTGATGATTATCAAAAATCAAAATCCCGCTTATCCTCAGATGCCTATAGTGGATAAGTATCTGAGCAAGCTTAAAGATGTCTAAAATAGCGCTGATAATAATTATTGCTTTGATGGGTTTCTGTCTATTTGCAGAAACCCATTATCCAATCGCCGAACCTGAAATTATTAGTTCTCAGATAGTAAACCTCATAGATATCTCCGAACCAATTTTTCTTGATATCCAAGCTGGAGATTTCACCTCCAGTCTAGAATATCATATCAGACATATGCTTCTGGAAAAAGGTGCTGATATCCGGGAATTGAATTCGGTTTATACTCCTTATTATCTTGCTTCTTTACCCGATTCACTGCAAAAAACTTTACTGCCTCTCTCATTATCTAAAGCACATTTGATAGAAATTTCTATGGAATTAACTAGCACTAAGGCAGAAACTAAAAAATTCCTCAGTTATTACAGTGAACGCTATCCTCTCTATAATTTTCAGATAAGACAAATAGAGCTTCCCTCCTATAAGCTTCTTAAAGTAGATAACCTAAGTTTTGCTGATACTAAATTGCGTTCCAGTAGTTCCAATATAACCTCTCTTAAATGGTTTGAACCTCTGTTGGCTGTAACCGCTATATCTTCAATAATTTATCTGCTCTGGACTATTGAATAAGGTAATATTATGAATAAAATACTCACTATTTTACTTGCAGTTCTGATGTTAATAACCGCTTGCTCCTCAAATAAAACTGTACTCACTACCGAAGAAAAACTTGCCTTAGCAGATCAGCTCTATGCTAAAGGGAAATATACCCGAGCTGCAGAACTGTATGCTCAGGTCTATTTAGACCGTATTTCCACTTCTTCTGCTTATGCACTCCTGAGAGAAGCAGATTGTTACTTTAAGGTAAATCGCTTTGCTGACGCTTATGCCGCCTATCAAGAATACATTATTAACTTTCCTAATTATCCAGAAGTTAGCACTGCTCTTTTTCGTTCTGCCGTTTGTCTTTACGAACAATCTTTAGCTCCTCAATTTGACCAAACGGAAACTTTAAGCGCCATTGAAGCCTTTGAAAAATTTAAAGCAAAATATCCAGATGACCCTCTTTGTGAGGAGGCTGATAAATATATCCAGAAAGCAAAATATAAATTAACGGAAAAGAAATTTCATATCGGCTACACTTACTATAAAATGAAAGATTATAGTGCTGCTCTGATGTATTTTAAAGAAATTATAGACGAGGGTAATACAAATAGCTTGGACCGGCAATCTCTCTATTATACTACTCTAATTCTCCATAAACAAAAGCAAGATGACCAAGCTCGCATTTATTATAACGCTCTCAAAGCTAAATATCCCGGTTCTAAAGAAACCAAAAAACTGGCTAAATATTTCCAATGAGCAAACTGGCTTTATTGGGTGGAAGCTTTGACCCCATCCATAATGGACACCTGCATATAGCCAGAGGAATACTTCATTCGCAATTAGTAGAAAGTGTAATATTTCTACCGAATGCCAATCATAATTTTAAAAAAGACGATATTGTGCTGGATTTCAATTCTCGTTATAAACTCGTGAAAGAAGTTATAGAACCTGGTATGCAGGTCTGGGATGACGATGCAAAAGGGTCTGGATATACTGCTGATTTATTAAAACGATTATATAAAAAATATCCTGAACATCAATTCTTTTGGGTCATAGGCTCGGATAATCTGGCTTCTCTTTCGCGTTGGCATAATTATGAATGGTTAAAAGAAAATGTACAGTTTCTAATTATTCCCCGTCCTGGCTATACTCTTATTCCAGAAGTTCTACAAGAAATTAAGTATCAGGTAATGAATATTACTCCCATTGATATATCATCAACTCAAATCCGAAATAATATCGCTGCTGGATTATCCATTAAAGGTCTAGTACCGGATTCTATTCTAGAAGAAGTATTGAACCTGTATAAGCCTCTATTAGTCCATCACACTTAATTATTTAAATCTAATTGATTATAAATAACAATTTAGCGGTTGGGGAAAAGTCCATTTTAGCTTGTTAAATGATTAAATTGATATTATCTAATATATATACTGTTAGCTAGTGGATATATAACTATCTTCTTTGAATGTCCTATTTACTTTTCTTTCAGTAAGATATAATGTCTATCCTTACTCTCCCTTGGCTCTTGCTTGCGTTATTAGCTAAGGGAGAGACAGTTAAGAGACAAGAGACATATATATGAGTTTTACTTACTTCTTACCACCCTAAATCCGATATAATTGGTTTTAGTATAGGGTTTGGCATAGGAACGATTGGTTATTCTTACTTCATTAGCAGGATCTTTCCAGGAACCGCCCCGGATAACTTTAACCGACCCCGATTCAGGACCTGTAAGAGAAGTAAGGACATTATCGGAATAAGGTGCATACCAATCCCAGACCCATTCACTAACATTTCCACTCATATCATATAATTTCAATTTATTACTCTTTTTTTCACCTACGGGATGAGAATGTCCCTCACTGTTTTCCACATACCAAGCTACCTGTTCTATTTTATTTGATCCGCTATACATATATTCAGTATCATATTTTCCTTCTTTAGCGGCAAACTCCCACTCTGCTTCGGTAGGAAGACGATATCCTGAAGCTTTAAAATCACAAGCAAGATAATTATCTACATATTCGTAGCAGGGTTGTAATCCATCTAAAACACTTTTTTCATTGCAAAACTGGATAACTTCATCAAAAGTTACATTTGTAACGGGTAAATCTTTCTCTTCGTCTATCAATTTATATCCTGGAAAAACCATAGCCCATTGTTCCATTGTTATTTCATAAGGACTGATATAAAAAGAAGGTATAAAAACCGTATGAGGTGGGAACTCATCTGGATCTGCATAAGGTTCCATAGAACCTATTATAGTAGAATCTCCTTCTATAGCATTCAAGTCCAGAGGCTGATTAGGTATTGTGCCTTCTTGGCTAAATTGAGTAATCATTGTGCTCTCTTTTTTTGCTTTGATAGCATTTTGAATGCCTTTAATAATTGCATATTTAAAAATGATATAGATTACGATTCCCGCGGAAATTATAGCTATTATTTTTAAAGTTTTTTGCATCTTATGTAAAGAAGGGTCAGTAGTAATGACAATTTGCTGTCCCTGATTTTCACTTTTAGTTGCAGGTTTTACACTTGGTTCTTTCTTTGCATCTTGTGTTGCAGATAGATTTGGTTTGGTGAAAGTAGAACTATCAACTTGCGAAGAAACTTTAGTTCCTTCTACTGATGTTTTTTGAGAACTAATGATATTAGATTTAATAGTACAGGGTACATAAGGGATATCCCGTTCTGAAATAATGGCAGAATGCATCTCCTCTGCGTTATTAAAACGAAGAGAAGGTTCAATCATCAAAGCTTTATTTAAAATCTTAAAGAGCCATTCAGGTATCAGTTTCCCTAAAATATGAGGATTAATAACAATTTGATCCAGTGTTTTATTTTTTTGAGCTGAAGGGCTTAAACGATGGTCTAAGTACCAAGGCAGCTGTCCACAAAAAAGTAGATAGGATATAACTCCCACCGAATATAGGTCAGCTCTAAAATCAAAGGGTTTATGCCCTAAAAATACTTCAGGTGCTATGAATAGGACGGGATGATATTTATTGTCTTCCGGATTTGCATATTTCCAACTTTGCGGGTCTTTACCAAAGCCAAAGATTTTTATATCTTGAGAACTGGTAATAATTATATTAGCTGGATTAAGATTTAAATGTAAGATTCCTGATTGTTGTGCATAAATGAGAGCTTCTAAAATCTGTAATGTCCATTTCCGAGCAAGTTCAGAGGAGATTTTGAAATGAGTTTGAGCAATAATTTCATCTAATGTTTCACCTTCCACATATTCACTCACCAGAAATAGCGCTCCATCATCTTCAAATAGTCCAATAGTTTTTCTTATATAAGGATGATTGAGCCTTAATCCCGTTTCACCTTCTTCTCTTAAGGCTTGCAAACAGCTAGGATCATTGCGCCATTGTCGTTCATTAACTTTTAAGACGACAAATTTACCTGTAGTATTATCTTTTGCCTTATAGACACAATACTTCCGAGATTGATGTAGCTTTTGAACTATAGTATAAGCTATACTATTTGTAGTATTATTCATTGACTAAGCCTGATAGACACACTTACCTTTAGCATAAACACTATTAATATAAGAACTACCAAGATGATAGGGAATAAAATTGAGCGAGGGTATATCCCAAATAGTGAAGTCTGCTTGTTTCCCAATTTCTAAGGACCCCACTTCATTTCCCAATTCAAGAGCATAAGCAGCATTAATAGTAGTAGCACAAAGAGCTTCTACTGGAAGAAGTTTCATCTGCGTGCAAGCAATACTCATAGTAAGAGGAATAGAATCACAATTACAACTACCAGGATTATAATCGGTGGAAATGGCAACCGCTAAACCCATATCTATCATTTCCCTTCCTCTTGCATAGGACTTGCTTCCCAAAGAGAATAAAGTTGCCGGAAGTAGAACTGCTATAACACCTGCCTCTTTTAGAGCTTTAATACCAGCATCAGAAGCAGAACCTAAATGGTCAGCAGAAATACATTGCAGCTCAGCTGCCAGTTCTGCACCTCCAAGAGGTTCTATTTCATCTGCATGTATTTTAAGCTTAAGACCATATTGCCTGGCACAATTAAGCACTCTTCTAGATTCCTCAATGCTGAAGACATCAGCTTCCGTAAATATATCACAAAACTTTGCAATCCCTTGCTTTGCTACTGCTGGAATCATCTCATTACATAAAAGGTCTAGATAACCCTGGTGATTATTTTTATATTCTTCCGGATATTCGTGTGCCCCAAGAAATGTAGGAACAATAGTAATAGGTAATTCTTTTGTTAAGCGATCTATAACTCTTAATTGCTTTAATTCACTTTCTGTATCTAAGCCATACCCACTTTTCGCTTCCAGAGTGGTTGTTCCCAGGGTAATCATTTTTTCTAAGCGTTTCTTTGCCAGTTCAAAGAGCAAATCTTCACTGGCATTTCTGGTAGTTTTAATAGTATTGAGAATACCACCACCTGCTTTAGCAATATCAATATAAGAATATCCCTGCAAACGCATAGCAAATTCATCTTCGCGAGTATGAACAAAAACGGGATGCGTGTGACAATCAACAAAACCGGGTAAGACAAGACAATTTTCTGCAGATATAACTTCATCAGCTGTATATTTATTAGCTATCTCCGAAGCTGTAGCGATATCTTTTATACAGCCATCCTGTATTGCCATTGCACCATCTTCAATAATGGCAATATCTCGCATTTCTTTACCCTTTAGAGGTTGATTTTTGCCTCTGAAGGTTATGAGTTGCCTACAATTTCTAACTATAGTATCAACCTGCACCAGGCTTGTCTTCTCCTTATTTGCTAAAGAATAATAATTTTAAATATATGGTTATTAACTGATTAATCTTCAGGTTCCTCTTCAGCACTGAAATACAACTTTTCAAACCAATCTGCTATCTCATTGAATTTGTTTTCATCATCAATAAATTCCAAATCTACTTCTTCATCATTGATATGATTCATAGATAGAATATCATATTGTAGAGAATCTTTATCAGCAAGAGCAATGTACTCGCTACCTTGATATTCAAAAATGTCCAGGACAATAAAATCCTGTTTTGTGCCATCTTCCATTTCCAGAGTCAAGTAATTATCCGAATAATCTTCCCCTTCCAAATCTTCAGATATAGGAAGGTCCTCAAATCCTTTATTATTTTTTTCCATAATAAACTCCTTTTTTGTTCATAATTTACATTTAATTGATTTTGGCAAGCTAATTATTTGAAACCTTACATTAAAGTAGTAGGGTCAATATCCACCAGGTAATGAATAGTAGAGGAAACTTTGTAGTCATTAAGTATAGCATTTATCGCATTTTTAATGGATTTAGCAGTGCGCCCTTTAATGATTAGATGCCAGCGATAAAGGTTTTTCAATCTGGTAAATGGTGCAGGAGCAGGTCCCAGAAGAAATATTTCTCCTGGTGAAAAAGTTTCTATTAAGGTTTTGACTTTTTGAGCAAGAACTTCCATTTCCTCTTCCAGTATATTACTATCTGCTGATTGAAATAATATCCTGGCTAACCGATAATAAGGGGGATAATAAAGTTGTCTGCGATGGGATAATTCCTCTTCAGCAAAACCAGGAAAATCCTGATTACTGGCATATCTGATAGAATAATGTTTCGGATTATAAGTCTGAATGATAACTTCACCTGCTTTATCTGCACGTCCTGAACGACCTGCTACCTGAGTGCAAAGCTGAAAAGTGCGTTCGGCAGATCTAAAATCAGGTATATTCAAGCTGATATCAGCATTTACAATTCCTACTAAAGTTACATTAGGGAAGTCCAGACCTTTAGAAATCATCTGAGTTCCTAAAAGGATATCCACTTCTTTATCTTTCATCCTACGATACATAATCTTGTAAATATCCTGCTGTCTTGCAGAATCAGAATCAAGACGAAGTATCTTTGCCTGAGGAAATAGTATTCTAAGGGTTTGCTCAACTTTTTGAGTACCAGGAGAACCATATACAAAGCTATAACTTCCACATTGAGGACATTTTCTTGGACTGGGGTAAGTATTTCCACAATAATGACATTGCATCTCTTCACGGTCACGATGATAATACATACTGATATCACAATTTGGACATTTAATAAGCTCTCCACATTTTAGACACTGCATATAAGAGGAAAAGCCACGCCTATTCTGAAATAGAATAACCTGTTCTTTTTTTTCCAGTCGGATAGATATGGCAGCAATCAATTCATCAGAAAACATCTGCTGACTGTAATCTTCGCATAAAGATACTATTTGCACTTGGGGTAGTTTAATATCTAGAGGACGACTATTCAAACGATGTAAAAGATATTTGCCTCGTTTCTGATTATACCAGGATTCCAGTGAAGGAGTAGCACTACCTAAAATAACTTGAGCATCGCTAATTTTCCCTCTCATAACAGCCACATCTCTTCCATTATAACGAGGATTATTTTCTTGTTTATAGGATTGCTCGTGCTCTTCATCAACAATAATCAGACCCAGATTTTGCACAGGTGAAAATATAGCACTGCGAGCACCTATCACTAATCTACATTCTCCCTTGGCAATTCTTTGCCATTGTTCTAAACGCTGACGGTCACTCAATTGACTATGACTGATAGCCAGAATATCGCCAAATTCTGCCTGAAAACGTTCTACCATCTGTGGTGTGAGAGCAATTTCGGGAATCAAAAAGATTACTCCTTTACCTTCCAGAAGATAGGAACGAATAATTGGAATATAAACTTCTGTTTTTCCGCTGCCTGTTATTCCATAGAGTAAATGAACCTGAAAATGTCCTTTATGTTCTAAAATTTCCTGAATAGCTTTTTCTTGTTCCTCATTGAGAATGACGCTTTTTTTTGAACCAGAGGTTTCAAAACGAAAAAATTCTCGTTCCACTTTCCGAGGAAATATACTGATTATTCCTTTGCGTTCTAAAGCATGGACTACAGAATAGTTTATATCTCTGGATATTTCAGAAAGGGGAAATTCTTCTTGAGATTTTGCCAATATTAGTTGCAATGCCTCTTTTTGCTTTGTGGGAAGATTGTTAGGGTCAGCTGATGGATCCAGAACACGAATATAATTGACTGTTTTTGGCTTATCTTTGGGATTAAGCTTACGTTTTAGCTCCAGATATCCTTCTTCCGAAGCTCTCTCTACCCATTGAAGCACAGGTTTACCTTTTAACTTTTCCCGTAAGTTACTAACTTTTTGATATTGACCCTGAGAGAAAGTTTGAGCCAGCTCTTTATATTTTTCTGGAATATTCTCCGTCACCCATTTTACTTCAGCTTGAATATCGGGAATTAGCCAGGCAGGTAACATAGCAAAACAAGCTGTTCCCGTGGAGCAATAATAGTATTCTCCCATCCATTTTGCCAGACTCATTAAGGTGGAATCCAATATTGGTTGCTGGTCCAAGATTTCAATAATTTGCTTGTAACGAATATCTTTCTGGGGAGCATTATCTAAACGAGTTCCACATATTCCTATCATATCTTTCCGATTGAAGGAAACCAGCACCCTCACTCCCTCAGGAATTTCCAGAGGAGAACAGTAGCAAAAATCTTTCATCAAGTTAATAGGCAAATACACTTCATAATAAAACATACATATATTACTTTATTAAAGTAGATTTATGTCAATATAAATATCCTTTTTTAAGGATCGGACATACCGAATTTTAATTCAATATGCATTCCACTTATTTTTTCAAATCGTATCACAATTTTATAAATTCGTAATTTTGGGGTTTTGCGATATCACGATTTTTTTAAAAACAATATCATATATTTTCAAATGGAATTTCAAGGCTTTTTCAAGTGGATTTCTAAACGAAATCAGAAAAACAGTTTATATATTGCTGATTTCAAACTGATAAAACATCATAGAATCAGGGAATAATATTATGATTATCACAAATGATTTTTTGTATCTCATTAGAAGTCCTGCGATTATTCTCAGCACTGCTTGCATCTGATTGTCTATTGAAATATTGATCTTTCTTATCATCAAGAAAACATCGCCCTGGTCGTTATAAAGATGTGTAAAAGCTTCTGATACTTCTTAATCAGAATGTAAGTGATAATCTTATCTTCGCTTAGTTAAGCAAGACTGCATTGACTATTATCGCCTACTCCTTTATCTTGATTCTGAAGTTCGTAATGAAGCTTGGTGAGTGATAAGAGACTATCCTGCAGATGTTGTGATTCTATTGCTCCAGTGGCAATCTTGAATCCTGTGATCACTCCATCCAAAATGTGATTGTCCTAGATACAGTTGTTCTGCAAACCTCTGGTATTTATCCTTGGATAGCCTGACTGTAACTATCAGGTGTCACCATAGACCAAACCATTCCCAGAAACAGAGTCAGTTGCTCTTTTAAGATAGCGTTATCACCCATCTCTTTGGGGAGGTTGAAGATAGACGAAATGTAATCAAATTCAACCGATACCGATGGTAAGCTTGCCCAATGTGCAGTTGTATGGCTTCAGTCTCTAACATTTATATCTTAATAACTGACCTTCGCTGCGTTCAAGAAGTGAGGCTTCCATCGTATCTCCTTGCTAGTAGAATTGGATATTTTTACTGGAGCAAGGAAGCCACTATCATGTTTAAACACAAACAAGGATGCATAAGAATAAAAAAGAATTTGCTTTTATTGAATTTATAAGTAACTTTTAAGAACAGGTTAATTAGAATGTTACTATGATAAGGAGACAATATGAGTATGAAAGTGAAAAAACTAATCGTTCTATTGTTTTATATGTGTCTTGTATTGAATGTATTCGCTCAAGAAGACAGTACATTCGTATGTTATTACAGCCCTACATATGAAACTCACCCCTTTTGGTATTACTTCCCCATCAGCGGAATAAATGCTGCCAATGTGTTTGAAAAGTATGACGGCAGTTTTGGAATGCAGCTATTATCAACATTCCATACTCCTCCTCCTGAAATGGTATTTCCCCAGTCTCCTATAGTAACTTATAATCGCAGGGGACAGTACCTTAATACTACCTTCGGACCTTTTACCGATGAAAGCTTGATACCTGGTTACTATTCGCATATTATCAAGGATGGATTAGGCGGTTACTTGGCATTGGATATGTTTGAGCATAGGATTCATAGATTAAGTAATAACTTGCAATTTATAGATTATGAAGAAATACCATCAAATTTAGGTTCCGTGCAAAGAGTTCTAAATATTCTCGATGTAACCGATGGCTTTGTGGTATTAAGCGATATTTACATGACTAATTATTTTGCCATAACAAAACTAAATTACGACATGACAATATGTTGGGAAAGTTACATGGAAAGGATATTACCTATAAAGTCATTAAGCCAAACTTCTGATGGTGGATACATTGTTTTCCCCCGCATAGACAAGAGATCGATGCCAATTGTGTCAATAAGCCAAACTTCTGATGGCGGATACATTGTCTGGGTTGGAGGACACGCAGGCAGTAACTATGATTACTTTAATACACTTAGATTGTCCTCTCAAGGGGACTCACTCTGGACAAAACAAGCTATCTCACCGAGCGTACAAGATATTATCGAACTAAATGATAGATATTTTGGACTCATATATCGATCACTTGGTATAAATAATGTAGAATTGCGAATCTACGATTTTGGTATTGATTTCGAGAATGAAGACCCGGAAGATCCCATTTTAGTAATACCTACATATCCTTTACTTGATAATGATATATATGGATTAGGTGATCCTTATAGTGTTATTAGGACATCAGATAATTGCATCATCATTGCGGTATCCACACCCATAGGAGAGATTTTCAAATTTGATAGTAATTTCAATTTGATATGGATCAGTAATGCCCTTCAAAATGAGAAAATTGGGATTGGATTTCATCCTTTGATTGAGCTCGGAAATGGAGATTTTCTTTATTGTGCGTTAGTTGAAGAACTTCCTTATCGTTTGGCATTGGTCAGAATTGATTCAAACGGCAATTATGTAGGCATTGATGATGATACTGAACAAACACCTGCCAAACCAGCAATCTTGGTATATCCGAATCCATTCAGGAGAGAAATAATTCTGGAAATGAAAGTAGCTGATTCCAGTGTCAACCTGCTTGAGGTATACAACATAAAAGGTCAATTAGTTGAATCAAAGACTATCAGAGGTACTAAGGCAACCTGGACACCTCAAAACCTTCCATCTGGCGTGTATATCCTGAAATTTATGGGTAATTCAAAGCAAATAGCGAGTAAAATGATTACATATATTAGATAAAGGATTGCCCTGTACCTTTTTTCACCACTTCTAAGGTGATAGGTTTGCAATTGACATTGTTTCTGGGGTAAAGGCAAAAAGTATCCCCCCGCGACTTCCTTTCCCATAAGAGAGATATAATTTCAACCACAATGGCTGGTATTATGGGGATTAATCTTGTCTATATTCAGTTCTGTTTGATAGATTTGTTCAATATTTTGATTATCTCTACCCGTGTTGGTTCTATACTTTTCAATAACTACCATTTATATAGCCTTTAATTTTCTTCTTTTTAAGCTTTCTTTTGGTCTTATTTATTATCTCCTGGTAGTGGATACCCTTTCCCTTTACTAAACAAATTTTCATTAGCAGGCATTCCCCGTTTTTTTAAGGGGAAAGGATGGTTAATTGTTGAGATTCGCACCAGAAGCCTGTATAGAGACGTTTTCGCCGCCTTACAAAAGCAACAAAACATTTTTTTACCAGATTAGACAGCTCATAATAATAGACGAAAACTTTAAGCTTTTTATCTGATTGCTTACTATAGGACATTATATGGGAAAATACTAAAATAAAGATATTAGTATATCTCTTCAGAGTATGTACAAAACACCTAGCCAGCAGAAATAGTTGATTCATATTCTTTAAACGGACATAAGAATTAAGCTGGATTTTTTCCTACCCATATTCCTGTTTCAAATGCCGGTATACCTCTTCCATCTTCCCACCCCATAAACCCTTAGAAACTCTGTTTCACCTGATATCGTTTTAAAGATTTGGGTAAGAACTTATAGCTAACCCCTTGAAATGTTAAACAAAGAAAAAACCCCGCTTAAGAGCAGGGTTTATTTCATTTTTTGAGCCCATTTTATTCAGGGATAATGATTAAGACTTAACATCTTCACCCCATCACTTTATCTTCTATTCACCGATAATTTTAACCAGAACACGTTTTCGTCGTTTTCCGTCAAATTCACCATAGAATATCTGTTCCCAGGTACCGAGGTCTAATCTACCATTTGTAATCGCCACCACTACTTCTCTTCCCATAATTTGCCGTTTCAGATGAGCATCGGCATTATCTTCAAAACCATTATGGGCATATTGAGAATAGGGTTTCTCCGGAGCCAGTTTTTCCAGCCATCTTTCAAAATCCTGATGCAAGCCTTTTTCATCATCATTGATAAATACTGAAGCAGTTATATGCATAGGATTAACCAGGCATAGTCCTTCTTTAATACCACTTTCTTCCACACAGTTTTCCACCTGTGAAGTAATATTAATAAAATCCCGTCTTTTATCTACAAATAGCCAGATTTCCTTTCGGTAACTTTTCATTAGATAATAGGCAGTTTTTCTATTTCAAGAGCCATATCTTGTGGCGTATCAAATACATAATCTGCTCCAGCTTTTTCTAATGCTTCACGACTGCTATATCCCCAGGCAGCTCCTACAGCAATCATACCAGCATTCTTGGCTGTTTCAATATCAATAGGACTATCACCAACCAGAGCTACATTCTCGGGTTTGCATTTTAGTTTTGCAGCAAGTTCTAATGCGCGAGCAGGATTTGGTTTATCAGGTTGTCCAGGAACTTCTCCACTGTAGACACCAAAAGGATTTTTCCCTTGATTAACCATTACTCCACGGAAGAAATAACGAATCATCTTCTTAGTGAAATAATGCACCTTATTAGAAAGAATTGCCAGTTTAATCTTATGTGAAACGCACAGCTGAATTAGATACAGGATGCCAGGATAGGTTTTGGTATGCATTGGCCATCTTTCTTCATAATATTTGAAGAATTTATCCGCCAATTCCTTTATCATTTCTGGAGTGCGTTTGTCCTCAGGCAAAGCTCTCTCTGCCAATTTATACAGCCCATTCCCCACAAAATCCCTGTATGCCTCCACGGGATGTTCAGGCAGACCAAGTTCAGCTAATGACATATTCATACTATCAGCAATATCCTGAACTGTATCCAGTAATGTGCCATCTAAGTCAAAGATGATGGCTTTGATTTTGTGTTTCTTTTTCATTGTTTTTACACTTCCTTTATGGTTTTAGTTTTCTCTAAATTTTTTTCTGTACTTATAGTAATATGTGGATAGGGTATTTCAATATTATGTTCTTCAAAAGCTTCCTTTATACGAATCATTAAATTAGTCAATAAATCACTAAGATCTTCTGTTTTACTCCAGACATAAAGCGCCAAATTGATGCCAGAATCACCAAAACTATCTACTCTTACAACAGGAGCAGGCTCTGGTAGAGTTTTAGGTTCTGCTAAAGCCAATTCCTTTAATAGTTCTGATACTCGTTTTAAATCTTCTTTATAGGAAACGCTTACTTTAATAGTAGCTCTGCGTTCCGAAAATCTTGTCAAATTGGTCACCTCAGTTTTTATAACAGTTTCATTGGGCACTCTAACAAATTTATTATCCGCAGTCTTTAATTTTAACGAAAGTAAATCTATACTATGTATTGTACCTATGACAGAATTAACTTCAATTACATCTCCCACAACAAAAGGCTTTTCTGAAATCAAAAATATCCCGCTTATTATGTTAGATATACTTGTTTGAGCGGCAAAACCTACTGCTATGCCAATAACTCCAGCAGCTCCAAGCAATGCAGAAACTTTGAAACCAAACTCATTTAATACCATTACCAACAAAATCAATATTAAGGAATAATACACTACTCTAACTACTAATTGCTCACTTTGAGGTGATAAGCGATTATGCACTAATTTCCGCATCAATTTTCGCACAAGAATAATAAGTGGAATCCCTATTGCCAGTGTGAGTATAACTCTCAATATTGTATTTAATCGTTCCGGCGTTAGATATTGTTCAAAGATGTTTATGAGATTCATTATTTAAATTTAATCCTCATTTATAGTTATAAATTAAATAAACAATACAATACACTATTTTGAAATGCTATTATTTGTCTATCTTTTTTTTCAATAATTCCATTTTTTCCCCATAATAACATAATTGTATTAATAATATAGCAAATAATCTTTCGTCAATCTTGCTATCCCCTTTTATATTAAATGTTAGCAATACATAAATAAAACAAAGGAAAAAAGGCAACTCATTATTTCATTCCTTTTCTTCACATAATGTCTGAGGTTGTACTTATTTTAATTCGTTGAAAAGTAGCTTCTAGTATTCAATGAGTTCAAGCTAATATCAATAAAAAATAGATCAAACGGGAAATTAGGTATTTTAATTGAAAAAATCCAATTCTTTAAGTAAAATACAGTATTAATTTCATTTTCCTTGCTTTTATATAACTAAGAGCAAGCTGCAGTAGTACAAATTGTCTTGACAAATTGTCCCTAATAAAAGTTTGTACTTATAAAGTGTGGCGAGATAGCTCAGACGGTAGAGCAGAGGCCTGAAAAGCCTTGTGTCCCCAGTTCGATTCTGGGTCTCGCCACCATTTATATTTTTCGCTTTAAAAAGTTTATAGCTATAATGAAAACATACACCTTGTCCGATTTTAGAATTCCTGCTGGAAAAGACATTATCTTGGAAGATGAAATTGCCCGAGAATTGCACATACCTGTTTCCTCTTTTAAAGTACAAAAGATTGTTCGTAAAGCACTGGATACAAGAAAGAAAGATTATCCTGTTTGGGTGCTTACTTTACAATTAGAATTTTATTCCTCTCCTCCAGTTCATCCAGCTTTATCTGAGATTCAACCGTTAAAAATAGAAGCTTACACTCCAATTTTAGTTCATAATCCTCATCCTTATATTATCGGAATGGGTCCAGCTGGTCTTTTTTGTGCTTTAGCAATGGTAGAAAATGGTTTTAAACCCTGGCTTTTTGACAAAGGTGATTCCCTTGAAGAAAGGTTAATAAAAGTGCAAGATTTCTGGCAGAAAGGCATATTAGATGAAAATTCTAATGTCCAATTTGGTGAAGGTGGAGCAGGAACTTTTTCAGATGGAAAGCTGACCAGTAGACGAAATGATGCTTTAACTCAGAGAATTTATTCAGAACTAATAAAATTTGGAGCTCCCGAAGAAATAGCCTATGAAGCTCTTCCCCATTTAGGGACAGATGGAATTCAGAAGATAGTAAAAAGAATTCGTGAATATCTTATCACTAAAGGCTGTAAATTCCATTACCGAACTCCATTAACAGATATAAAATTAAGTGAAGGCAAAGTTTCACAAGTGGCTTTCGGAAACCAATGGCAAGAACCAGAAATAATCATTTTAGCCCTGGGTAATGCTGCAAGAAATACCTGGAAAATGCTTTATGAAAGAGAAATCGCTCTGGCTGCTAAACCTTTCGCTATTGGCTTCCGGATTGAACAGAAACAATCTGATATCAATCGCTGGATTTACGGAAACGAAAGCTGGAGCGAAATTTTGGGTCCCGCTAGCTACCGTCTCGCTTGTAAAACCGGTTTTACTTTCTGTATGTGTCCTGGAGGAAATGTTATCCTTGCTTCCAGTGAAAATAATACTGTAGTAACTAATGGTATGAGCTTTTCCGCCCGAAAAGGAATTTATGGTAATAGTGCTATTGTTACAGCAGTTAGTGCAAAAGATTATGGAACTGGAATCTGGGATGGGATGAATCTTCAAATTGATATGGAAACTAAAGCTTTTCATAAGGGATATCTTGCACCAGCTCAAAAGGCTGATGACTTTCTTCAAAACAAGGACAGTTTTGTTCCCTTGTATTCCACTTGCCTTCCTGGTATATATCCTTTTAATTTAAATAGATTTTTCCCCTCCTCAATAACTTCTCGTTTATCTTCAACTCTTAAATATTGTAATCATATCTTCCCTGGATTTTACACTGATGCTATTCTGGTTGCTCCAGAAACTCGCACTTCTTCTCCAATCAAAATATTGCGGAAAGAGGATTATTTATCTAGCCTTTCTGCTTCTAATCTTTATCCTATAGGAGAAGGAAGCGGATATTCTGGAGGTATCATTAGCAGTGCAGCTGATGGATGGAGATTAGGAGAAAGATTTAGAATTTACTAAATATTCTTTAGTAGATTTATTGACCTCTTCAATCCTATAATCCTTAAAATATTTTTATTACCGCTGAATACAAAAAGGTGGGATATTAATCCCACCTTTCGTCATGATGTCAATTAAATGGATTATCTCTTTTTTCCAGCCTTGACAGCATCTTTTAACTGCTTCCCAGGTTTGAATACCGGTACTTTACGAGCTGGAATCTTCAAAGGCTTTTTAGTCTTTGGATTGATTCCATTGCGAGCCTTACGGTGTGCAACATTAAATGAACCAAATCCGACTAATGACACTTTCTCTTCTTTCTGAAGAGATTCCGTGACGCCATCTAACATAGCTTTGAGTGCAAGTGCAGCAGCTTTTTGGGTAATACCAGCAGCTTCTGCCATCTTCTTAATTAACTCATCTCTGCTCATTTTACCTCCTTATGGATTGTATTCAAGCGTTAGAGATTATACAAAGTATATTAAATTCACGCCCTATGTAATTTGTCAACAAAAAAATAATAATTTTTACGCAATATAGTCATTTATTAGGTATCGTAATATCTACTATCTTCCTTAACTTATTGTATAACATTAAGATATAAACTTTGGATTAAAATAAAATTTTCCTTCTTTTTTTCTCTCTTTTCCCCTATATAATGAGATATATTTATAAGGAGAAGCTGGAAATAAATTAAGAAATCCCATAATACTATTAATCTCTAAGTACTTTAGCCATAGACAAAGTATAAATAAGTATAACCTATTTTACTTGACAGCAAGACCTATTGTTTTTTTACATAAACTTTAAAATATTACAAGTAGGAATAAAAAAATGGATGGTAGAGAAAAAGGAGAACTTCTAAGTTTGTATGAGGCGAGTAATTGGGCTTCTAACTATATGGGAAGAAAAGTAACTATATCAAATATAACTTACTTAATTCAATATGGAAAGATACGTAAATATAATAATAATGGTAGTATTCAAATCTTAAAAGAGGATTTAATACATTATTATCGTTCTCATTATTATTCAAACGCATCAAAGTGGATTCAAAAAGACAATAAAGATATAAATTGGCTTTTGTCATTTGATAATTATACAGAAGCTGAAAGAACAAAACATGTTAATAGACTTCATCCTTACAAGGGTAAATTTATACCACAACTCGTAGAGTATTTTTTAGATGAACACATAGATGAGCTGAAGAAAGAAGTTTTTTTTCATCCAGGAGATATCATTATAGACCCTTTTTGCGGAAGTGGAACTACTTTAGTGGAAGCAAGTGAACTTGGCATAAAAGCCATCGGAGTGGATATATCTGAATTTAATGCTCTAATTTCAAATTGTAAATTGGGTGATTATAATATAGTAGAGCTGGAAATAGAACTTAATAAGATTAATGATCGCTTAAGACTTTACTTAACTGATAGTCGTATTTTAGATTTTGACGATGCTCTTATTAAAGAGTTAAATAAATTTAATGCAAAATATTTTCCTAGTCCTGAATTTAAATATAGACTTGCAAAAAGAGAAATTAATGAGGAAGAATATTCTAAGCAGAAAGAAATAGAGTTTTTAAGTATATATAATAATCTGATCACTGAATATAATATTAGATTAAAACAGGATAAACAAGATACTTTTTTGGATAAGTGGTATTTATATAATGTTCGCAATGAGATTGAATATGTTTATGGTTTGATCCAGCAAATCAACGATGAGAATATTAGAAATATTGCTACAGTCATTTTAAGTAGAACAATGAGAAGTTGCCGTGCAACAACCCATTCGGATTTAGCTACACTAGTTGAACCGGTCTATTATACTTATTATTGTTACAAACATAAAAAGATATGCAAACCATTGTTTTCTATACTCAAATGGTGGCTTACTTATTCAAGAGACACGGTCAAAAGACTTGCTGAATATGCCAAATTGAGAAAAGATAAAATGCAATATTGCCTGACAGGTGATAGCAGAACCATAGATATCATAACCGAATTAAGTAAAGTAAATCCTGAATTTGCTTATATATTAGCTAAGAATAAAGCTCGTGGAATATTTACTTCACCTCCTTATGTAGGTCTGATAGATTATCATGAACAGCATGCATATGCATATGACCTTTTTGGATTTAAGCGTAACGATGAGTTAGAAATCGGACCTTTGTTTAAAGGTCAAGGTTCAGAGGCTAGAAAAAATTATATAGAAGGCATTAGTACGGTATTAAATAATTTCAAAAAATACCTGGTTAAAGATTATGATATTTTCATCGTTTCAAATGATAAATATAATTTATATCCGATCATTGCCAATTTATCTGGTATGCAAATTGTAAATCAATATAAACGACCAGTTTTAAATCGTACAGAAAAAGATAAAAATGCTTATTCTGAATCTATTTTTCATCTTAAGGATAAGTCATTATGAGCTTAATCCCAAAGCAAAAAGAGGAAATAGCACTTGAAGTTATTAAAGTATTGAAAAAAAGGTTTCAAAGTTTTCCAGACGAAAATAGTCTGGTAAGAAATGCTCCCTTTCATAAAGCTTTCTTATCGGCTTTTTTTGATAAATTAGCAATTACCCAAGAAAATAATAATTTTTTTATGAGTCTTAGTAGCTGGTATCATGGTCTAAACACCACTTTAGGACAATCCTTTTTTGAAAACATAGCCAATCTCCTTTGCAATGGAGAAAAAAGAGAATGGACTTCTGGCAGAAATAAACAGCCTTTAAAAATACCTAATACTCAAAAACAAATAATTAACGAGATAATTACTGCTCTAAGTAATTCAAGACGAATTCCAGATTGCAAACAAGAATGGAATGAAATTGTTAATGCTGAAGTAGATGAATTAGTTAATACAGTTGATTTTTCTACGGATGTTTTCTTTGAAGATAATAAATCCGTAATAGCTATTGAAATGAAAAGTGTGAAACCTAATTCTGGAGAAATGAAAGTAGAAAAACAAAAAATATTAGAAGCTAAAGCTGCATTACATCGTATTTTCAGTGACAAGGAAATAAAATTCTTTTTAGGTTTTCCTTTTGACCCAACTGTAGATATACAAAAGGGAGAAGATGAATGTAGCTATGATAAAGATAGATTTCTAAATAGTTTAGTAAATGGAAAGAAATATTTTGATAAATCAGAAATATTAATAGCATCAGAACTATGGAATTTTCTTTCAGGTTCTCCTGATACAATGCAAGAAATTTTAGCTATAATAAATAATATTGCTACACCCAACTTTGAAAAGGAATTTGACCTAGTGGCATCTTATAATCTTTTAACAAATAAAAACTATGATGCTATACTAAGCATTCTTGATAGATGGTGTCTTTTTTCTGAAATTGAAATCATCAACTCAAGAAATATTTTGACAGCTAAAACTAATAATGATAGTCAACGGATAAGGATTATAAACCAGCAGAGTTTTGATTCAAACGGTAATATAAATAAAAGAAGACAAAATTATTTATTAGAATACATTCATCGTTGGAATAATACATAAAATCGTTCAATATATAATTATAAATTACTCCTTTCTCTCCACTAAAACTACTCACTTTAAAACAAATGAGTTTTCTATTCAACGCTTGACACAATAAGCCCTTACTTTTTATGGGAGTTAAAGAAGAATGATTATGGCAAATAAATATCAAAAAGCTATCGTTTTATTAAGTGGTGGAATGGATAGTTTAGTTACTGCGGCTATAGCTAACCAAGAAGTTAAAAAGCTCTATTTTCTACATTTCAATTATGGTCAATTAACTGAACGGCGAGAGCAGAAAAGCTTTGAAGCTATCTGTCAGTACTATCAAGCGGAAGAAAGCAAAATAATACATTGGAACTGGTTTAAAGAAATTGGTGGCTCAGCTTTAACCGATTCTTCTCTATCAGTTCCTCAACAGGAACCTTCCAGAGACATTCCTATCACCTATGTTCCATTCCGAAATGCTAATTTACTTTGTGCTGCTGTTTCCTGGGCAGAAGTGATAGGTGCAGAAGCTATTTATATCGGAGCTGTAGAAGCAGATAGTAGTGGCTATCCTGATTGTCGGGAGGTATTTTTTAAATCTTTTCAAAAGGTGATAGAAACAGGTACTAAAAATGAATTTCCTATCTGGATTAACACTCCCGTGCTGCATTTATCTAAAAAACAGATAGTGCAAAAAGGGATGGAATTAGGTGCACCTTTTGAACTTTCCTGGAGCTGTTATGTAGACAATGAGGAAGCCTGTGGTGAATGTGAAAGTTGTAGATTGCGTATAAAAGCTTTTAATGATGCGGGTTTTAAGGACCCTATAGTTTATAAAATGAAGAAGAAATAAAATGAGCTACTTAACCAAAAAGAACATCCTGATTATTTTGACCGGTGGGACAATTTCTATGAAAGAGAAAGGGTCTTTAGGAGTAGTGCCCAGTTCTGAATTAGCAGATTTCCTGCGAGAATTTCCTCAACTAAACAATGTAGCAAATATTGATGTGCTGGACTATATGAATGTTCCCAGCCCTTATATTACTCCAGAGATAATGCTGGAACTAGCAAAACTTATAGATTGGAAAGTCATTGATTACGATGGAGTGGTGATAACTCACGGAACTGATACTCTTGAAGAAACAGCATTTCTTTGTGATTTAGTTTTGACTACCAGAAAACCGGTTATATTCACTGCAGCAATGCGAAGTGGTAGTGATATTGGCTTGGATGGACCCAGGAATCTCGTTGGTGCAGTTAGAGTTGCCTGCCATCCGGAATCTGCGGATAAAGGTGTGCTAGTGGTAATGAATGATGAGATTCATACTGCTCGGGATGTTACTAAATTTGATACTGGCAAAGTAGACGCTTTTCGTTCTGGAGATTATGGTCCTCTGGGTAATGTTGATCCAGATGCTATAGTCTATCATAGAATTTCCCTTTATAGAGAGAATGTCTGGACAGATAAACTTGAGCCAAGAGTGGATTTAATTAAAGCTGTAGCTGGAATGGATGGTAGATATATTCAGACTTCCATAGCTACCGGAGCAAAAGCTATCGTAATTGAAGCTTTTGGACGAGGTAATCTTCCTTCAAGCATCGTTCCCGATATCAAAGCTGCTCTGGAGAAAAATATTCTCGTGGTTATCTGTTCTCGCACTTATACAGGAAGAGTACTTACTGAATATGGATATGAAGGTGGTGGTAAGCATTTGTCTGATATTGGATGCTTGTTAGCTGGAGATTTAAAAGGTATTAAAGTTCGTCTTAAACTTATGGCTCTTTTTGGGAAATATGGTGATCCAGAGTTGGTAAAGAAATATTTTATCCAGAGCAGAAACTGATAAATGATATGCCGGAAACCAACAAAAAAATAGCTTTTTTAGGTCCCGCACCTCCCTTTCGGGGAGGCATTTCTCAGTTCGCTTTCCGTCTTGCTCAAGAATTCCAAAGAAGTGGAAATGAAGTTCGGATGTTCACTTTTGAAAAGCAATATCCAGAGTTGTTATTTCCCGGAAAAAGCCAAACTACAGAATTTAGTCAATCTAATGAAATTGATATAGAAAGAATTTACACCCCTTATAATCCTGCTACCTGGCACAAAGCGGTAAAAAGAATTGAAGCTTTTGCACCTGATTTAACCGTTATTTCTTATTTTCTTCCCTGGTTTGCTCCTTCCTATACCTGGATTTGCCAGCGTCTCAGATCCACCCGAAGATTATGTTTAGCTCACAATATATCTTTTCATGAAAAATGGTTTGGCTCAAATCTTTTTTCCCATCAGCTGTTTAAGCATAGCGATAAGATTGTGGTTCTTTCCGAAGCCTGTCTTCAAGACCTGAAGGATACAATGCCAGAAGATATCGCAGGTAAAGGTCTTCTGGGATTTCATCCTATCTATGATTGTTATGGAGAAGCCCTAGATGATTTTGAAATAAACCCAACAGAAGAACCTACAGCTCTTTTTTTTGGTCTTATTAAACCCTATAAAGGTCTGGATATATTAATTAAAGCATTGAAACAAGCTAGAATAAAAATTCCAGAACTTAAACTTATCATAGCTGGAGAGGTATACGGAAAGGAAGATAAATATCTATCCTTAATTAAGCAATTGCATATGGAGCATGCAGTAGAGACACATTTTCGTTATATACAAGAAGATGAAATTAGAAATTTTTTTCTGCGTTCTCAGGTTTGCGTGCTTCCCTATAAAAGTGCTACACAAAGTGGAGTTATTGCTACCTCCTATGAATTTAATATACCTGTAATTGCTTCGCAAGTAGGAGGATTAAGTGAGTATGTAAAAGATAACGAGACTGGTATCTTAGTGCCACCTAATAATCCAGAAGCTTTAGCAGCTGCGTTAATTCGTTATTTTGATGAAGGATTGTTTAATATTATGCGTCAAAACATACCTTCCTTTAGACAGCAGTTTTCCTGGCAAAAGTTAGCGGAAATAATTCTTCAAGCCTAATGCGTTTACTTTTAATAAGTTATTATTTTCCTCCTTGCGGAGGTGCTACTGTACAAAGATGGCTGAAATGGCTTCCTATACTAGTTGAAAAAGGATTTGAAGTAACGGTTCTTACTACTAAAGATGGGGATTACCCTGTCCTGGATAAAAGTCTTTTATCGGAAATCCCTCCAGATATTACTATTATTAGAACTAAAACCTTTCAATGGAAGAAAATCTGGAATCTCTTTTTCGGTAATAAAAAACCGATGCCCTATGGAAACATAAGTAAAAACAAGGAACAAAACTTAATAAATAGAATCCTTATCTGGGTAAGACTAAATCTAATTATCCCTGATATCCGCAAATTCTGGAATCCTTATGCTCTGAAAAAAGCTATTGAGTATCTTCGTACAACTCCTGTGGATTTCGTGATAACTACCGGACCACCTCATTCTACTCATCTCATAGGATTAAAACTAAAAAATAAATTTAATATTAAGTGGATTGCCGATTGGCGCGATCCCTGGACCTCTATTTATTACTTGCAACTAAATCCTCCTTCTCGTATCAGTTTATACTGGCACAAAAAATTGGAAAACAAAGTAGCTCAAAATGCAGATTGGAATATAGTGGTTTCCCAACATCTGGCTTCTCAATTACCTACTGATAAAGTATCGGTTATTTATAGTGGCTACGATGATAAAAGAATTCCAGCGCCCATTTCTCCCCAAACAAAGACAGAAAACAAACCTTTCAAGCTGAAATTTATAGGAAACATTACTGAAGGGCAGAGAGTGGATGTCCTAATTCAAATAATTGCCAAAGCTTTTCCGGATGAAGATATTGAACTAAGCTTCATTGGAACTAATCTTTCCGAAGAATATAAGTCTTTACTGCAGAATCTATTGCCAGAAAGATATGTATGCAAAAATTTTCTGCCTCATAAGGAAGCACTCAAAGAAATGCAGGATTGTCAGGTACTTCTTTTATTGATTAATTATTATCCCGGCGCAGAAGGAATGCTCACTACTAAGCTTTTTGAATACCTTGCCTCCTATAATAAAATTCTGTGCCTGGGACCTCATAATAGTGAAGCAGAAAAACTAATTAATCACTATGAAGCAGGAGAATGCTTTGATATAAAAGAATCAGATGCGGCTATAAAATACTTAAGAAATTTGTATAACTTATGGCATTCAGGGGAATCTTTAAAAAATGAGAAAGATGTATCAGAACTGAGTGCTCTAAATCAAGTATCAAAACTAATAGATTTACTGCACAGCCTTAAAGATTGAATTCTGGGAATTATTTCAATTTTTTCCCCGCTACATATTCTTAGAGAAAATTAATAGAGAAGGATAGTTCCCTTGTTCTGAAAGTTGGTAATCAAATAGGATACGGGGTTCTTTCAGATACATCACTCAACAGTGAAGGTCAACACTCTATCATTTCAAAACTTCTTTTTACGGATGATATAATACCTTACCTTATGGACACATCTCCATAAGTGCAGAATTGAAATGAGGCAAAACACACTTTAATCTTAAAAATGCATTGACAAAAAAGTGAGTCATTTATATATAGTATCAAAATATTAAGAGAATACGAGGTAGAAAATGCCCCAACACAAATCACCAATGAAAAGGATGAAAACTGATGCTAAACGGCAAGCGCGGAACAATTATGTCCGCCGTACCATCAAAACTTTAGAAAAGAAAATACGCACAGATATGACCGACGAAGAAAGGCAAGCTTTATTGAATGACATTTATTCCCAGCTGGACAAGGCTGCCAAGAAAGGTGTTATTCATAAACGTACTGCTTCTCGTCGCAAAGCTAGAGTAGCGGCCTTCGTAAATAAAACTCAAAAAGCTAAATCTGAATAGCTTCAGCGCAAGGTCATTCTAATTCATTTTATATATGTATGTCCGGCTGGGTTTGTTGAATTAATTATTTTATATGGTTGTGTGTGTATTAAATGAAAAAGAAACGCAATTTCTTTGTTCAAGTTCTGCGTTTCATAGTTTATGCTCATCTCTTTTTTTGGACTATTATTGCTACTCTTTGCCTCTTTTACAATTTTATCAATCCTCCCATAACACCTTTAATGATACAGCGTAAATTGGTTAGAGGTTATGAATGTCATCCACGAAAATATATTCCCTTAGAAGAAATCCCAAAATCAATTGTAAGGATGACTATTGTCGTAGAAGATGCCAATTATTATCATCATTTTGGGTTTGATTGGGAAATGATAAAAAAAGCCTGGGAGAAGAATAAAAAATCAGGAAAGATACGCTATGGAGCCAGTACTATAAGCAATCAAGTTGCAAGGACAATATTTCTAACTACAAATAGAAACTTTCTGAGAAAATACCTGGAAGCACAGGTTACTTTGATTATGGAATTAATTATGACTAAAGATAGAATGCTGGAACTATATTTTAATTATGTAGAATGGGGCAAAGGAATTTATGGTATAGAAACTGCCAGCTACTATTATTATGGAACTAGTTGTCGTAATCTGAGTAAAACTCAAGCTATGAAACTGGTCAGTATTCTTTCAAATCCCCTGGATTACACACCTCAAACTTATTATCGTTCTCGTTCTGCTAGAGCACGATATGCTATGCTGCAAAGATATTTTTGAGAGAGACTAATGGAAGAGAAATTTCTCTATCATATCTGGGATGCAGGACATCTGCTTACACCCTTAAAAACCGCCAGCGGAAAAACTCTCCAGGTTAAATATCAGGGACAATATAATACTGCCCGAGGCCCTGATTTTCATAATGTAATTATTGAGCTAAATGGAGAAATTCTGCGAGGTGATGTTGAAATCCATCTGCATAGCTACGATTGGATAGCTCATAATCACAATGAAGATCCGCATTATAATCAGGTTATCTTGCATATAGTTATGGATGCAGGACAACAACAATATACTATACGAGAGGATGGAGAAACCATAGAAATCCTGGAACTGAAAAATCAGCTCAGTGAAGAAATACAAAAACTGCTGGAACAACAGAATACCGCATCGTTAAATGATAATATTACTTATTGTGATTTGCTTTCGGCTATTGATAATGATGCTTTAATTAGTATTCTCACCAGCTGGGGTATACAGCGATTCAAAAACAAAGTCAGAAGATTTGATGCTGCTTTAATGCTGAGCGATTTTGACCAGGTTCTTTATGAAGGAATAATGGAAGCTCTGGGTTATGAGAAAAATAAACATAATCTGCTTATCCTGGCACAGACTATCCCGCTTAAAAATATTAGAGAATGGCAATCCGAGGGAATGACTGCACTGGAGCTTGCTTCCATTTATTGTTGTTCCAGTAAACTTCTTTATCTTTGTAAAAATCATCTGAGACCTGAGCTATATCAACTACTCTTAGATACTTACGAAAGACAACGATTCTATGCCCGAACCTGGGATATTGATTGGCAACTTTTCCGCATTCGTCCTAATAGTCATCCTATCTACCGACTTCTAACTATGGCTAATCTATCACATAAAACTAAGGACAAAGGCTTATTGAATTATTTTCTGGAAAGAGTAGATATAGAAACAAACGACGGTAAAAGAGCTTTTAGTGAATTTTCCCGTATTTTTGTTGAATCCATTCTTCCTGGAGCAGAATCTCTTCCTAAACCTGGCAAAAGCTTAGTCAGTAATATCTACATCAATATTTTTCTCCCTATCAGTTATATGTTTTTTGAAAAGCACTCCGAGATAGATAACTGCCGAAAGATACTGAACTACTATAAAGAATTCCCTGCTCTTGAAGAAAATCATATTCTTCGCTATATGAGCAGGTATATAAGTGAAGCACATTATCAGTTAATAAATCGTAAAACTATCCTTCAACAAGGGTTACTGGAATTATTTCATCGCTTTTGTAACTATCATCTCTGTTCGGAATGCCTTGCCAATAAAAGTTAAGTAAGAATGGAGAAGAATATAAAGTATTGATTAGAAATTTTGTGTCTTTAAGAATAATATAGAAAAGGAAGTAAAATATGAAAACCAGATTTATCATTATTCTGTTGCTAATCTTAGCATTAGGAACATTCTCTTGCACTAAAAAACAAAGTAATCTGCCTGATGAATCTCTAAAAGTAAGTGAATTCAGGACTATTCCCTCTTTCAAAGCAATGTTTCTTGCCTTAGATAAGATTGAAGAAACTGAACTTTCTAACCTACCTTTAACTAAAATCATTCCTGCTCAAAATGACACTCTTTATCTCGCTTTTGCCTGGGGAGTTCTTACTTCTGATGCTCAACTTGCCATTGCCAGTAAAAATCAAAATCAATTGACCTCCATAACTGATCAATTTATCGCAATCGCTCCACAGCTAGGTCTTACACTATTTGCTTATCAATTGAAAGATGGAGTGAGACCTCAGATACATAATAAAGATTGGACTCTACTGAAAGACACTTTCTACTCTATCCAAGCAAGTGTTGATACTTTACTGTTATCTAATGGTAGAGAAAAAGAACTTACCTTCATCTCTCTTGGTAGCTGGACTGAAACTACTAATCAGATAGCCAGACTTATTGCATCAGATTATAGCACGGAAAAATCCAGAACTTTAATGACTAATGCCTGGCAAGATCTTGCTTTTAACCTCAACCTCATCCTGAATAAAGATAAAATTACATCTCCCCTGCTTTCTCAAACTATTGAATTAGTCCATAAAATACAGAATACACTTTCTTCTGGAACAGCTGAAGCTTTAACTTTGGAACAGGTTGAGACTATAGTTGAATACACGAAAACTCTTAAGGAGTTATACTTGAAATCTTAAGCTTTTATTGAGGTGAATATGAAAAACTTACACCTTATCCTGTTATTCTTACTCATAGGTATCTTTGCTTTTGCTACTTCTGAAGGAACTGAGACTTATACTGCTGAAGATGCACCCTGGGACGATGGAACGGCTGTGCTTCACAGATGGAATTTAAGTGCTAAATGGGAGTTCTTAAGTTTGCAAAAAGCAGATTCTCTAGGTGTTTATCAGGAAATCTTTAATGAATTTTCCCCCTCTGGACAATTTAAAGAAACTGGTTTAAATCCTGATACCAAATACCAGTACCGACTAGTGGCATACAATAAAGAACGATCGGACAGTACCTCTCTTTTTTCCGAAACTACCACTCAACAGCAATGGTTTGCAATGAATAAACTCCCACTTCTAATTCTCTTGGTTATTGTTTGTAGTTCAGTTCTCTACTATATTTTATCGGCTCGCAAAGGAAAAGAACTCTTTATCCGGAGGATTAGTGGTCTGGATAGCATTGATGAAGCCATTGGAAGAGCCACAGAAAAAGGAAAGCCTATACTCTTTGTGCCTGGTATCAGTGATTTAGGCGATATTCAAACTATAGCTGCATTGAACATATTGAATCAAGTAGCAATGAAATCAGCTGAATATGGCACTGAAATTCTTGTCCCTTGTCGTTTTTCTATGGTTATGTCAGCTGCGCGAGAAACGGTTAAAGATGGCTATCTTAAAGCTGGAAAACCTGATGCTTATAAAGAGGATAACATTTTTTATGTTACAGATGACCAGTTCGGATTTGTTGCTGGAGTGGATGGAATAATGCTTCGCGAATTACCAGCAGCCAATTTCTTTCTTGGTGCTTTCTGGGCTGAATCTCTCATTCTTGCAGAAACTGGATTTACTACTGGAGCTATTCAAACAGCAGGAACCGGTCAACCTCATCAATTACCTTTCTTTGTAGTCTCCTGCGATTATACCTTGATCGGAGAAGAACTCTATGCTGCTTCAGCTTATCTTTCTCGTGACCCTCAACAATTAGGAAGTCTCAAAGGGCAGGATTTTGGTAAACTTCTTACTATTATCCTCATCTTAGCAGGAATTATTGCTGAAATTGCTGGCTTAGGCTGGTTTAAAAATTTCTTTGAAGGAGTGTTCTAAAGATGAAAAGCAAAATCCCTCAATTTCTCGCTTTTATCTCTGGTGTAGTTATTCTTGTAGCTGCTTTTATTCCTCATACTCCCTTTGGAATGTTTGAAGAAACTCTTACTAATTGGTTTATGATTATCTCCAGTTTTGCCATTCTTTTGGGACAGAGTAGCCTCATTCAATCTAATCTGGCTAAAATCTCTCAAAAGGCTCCCGACTGGAAATATCATATTGCTACTCTGGTTAGCTTTGGTGCGATGTTGATTTTTGGTTTGCTCTGGGGAATGGAAAACACTCCTGGAATCCTAGGACAGGGTGAAAAGATAGCTGAAAATCTCGGTGCGAAACCCTTTGATTATCTATTTGAATATGCCTTTATGCCTTTATCTTCAACTATGTTCTCCCTTTTGGCTTTCTACATTGCCTCTGCTGCTTATCGTGCCTTTATATTTAAAACTTTTGAATCTAATTTGCTATTAATCACAGCAGTGATTGTTATGCTGGGAAGAACTAGTTTTGCTACTGTACTCACCAGTTGGATTCCTGATTCTTTGCATTTCCTACGCTTACCTGAACTGACCGATTTTATTATGCAATATCCCAATACTGCAGCTCAAAGAGCTATTCTTATCAGTGCTGCTTTAGGAGTGGTTGGGGCTTCTTTAAGGATAATCCTGGGAATTGAGAGGTCCTATCTGGGAGGAGATAAATGAGTAATGATATCAATCTGACAAAAACTCTGAGAGAACGAAGAATTATCTTTCTCTTGCTGGTCTTAGCTGTCGCTATTCCTATAATATTTCCTCTCGGATTAAAGACCCATAGCACACCGCTAACGGAGAAAGCTTTTGAACTAATAGAATCAACTCCAGCTGGTTCTCCTGTTATTATCTCCTTTGATTATGATCCTTCAACCGTTACTGAACTTCAGCCTATGGCTATTGCTATTATTGAACATGCCTGGAGAAAGAATCATAAGATTATTGCTATGGCTATGTGGCCTCAAGGTTCTCAAATGGCAGATATGGCTTTTGCCGAAGTCCAGAAAAAGTTCGGTGAAGAAAAAGTCTATGGAGTAGATTATGTCAACTTGGGTTATAAACCAGGTGGAATGGTCATTATTCAGGCTATGGGACGAAATTTGAAGACGGTATTCCCTAAAGATACAGCTATGATTGACTACGATGATATACCCATATTAAAAAATATCAAAACGATAAAAGAAATCAAATATGTAGTTTCATTATCTGCTGGAGATCCTGGTTTGCGAGATTGGATAATGACAGCTAATGGTAAATTTGGTATTCCGGTTGCAGGTGGCACTACTGCTGTTAGTGCACCTGGATTCTTACCTTATGTAAATGACCAGAATCAGCTTTCTGGTTTATTAGGCGGTTTGAAAGCGGCCGCAGAATATGAATTACTTCTGGGTTATGAAGGAACTGCCAGCAGAGGGATGAATCCTCAATCCGTAGCACATATATTTATTCTTATGTTAATTGTGGCAGGTAATATTCGCGTTTGGCGAAACAGAAAAAAAGAAAAAATGGCTAAAGAGGTGAAAAATGGCTGAACTTATGAAAACCATTGGTATTTGGCTTAGTGCCTATTTCACTCTCAGCATCTTCAGTTTTCTTTACAAAGATAATCCATTCTATAAGTTAGCCGAACAGATTTTTGTTGGACTTTCTGCTGCTTATTGGCTGGTTTATACCATATACAATATATTAATTCCGAATTTATTCAATAAACTATTTACCGATTTTGCTAATAACTGGATTCTGCTTATTCCTATGGTTCTTGGAATTATGATGCTGATGAGAATGTTCCCCAAACTAGAATGGGTAAGTCGTTATCCTATGGCGATTATGATAGGAACCACTGCCGCTATAGCTATGCTTCTGTCTTTCCAATCAGATTTTCTCAGTCAGATAGCAGCTACGATAGTCAATCCTTTCAAATTCTCTTCGCCAGTTGATATTGTGGGCACTATTCTTATTATTATAGGTACTATTTGTGGAATTTATTTCTTCTATTTCAGTAAAAAGCCAGAAGGATTCTATAAAATTCCTTCCAAAGTAGGTATCTGGTTTCTAATGGTTAGTTTTGGTGCATCTTTTGGTTACACGGTTATGGCACGTATCTCACTTCTGATTGGTAGACTGGATTTTCTCTTACGAGATTGGTTGCATATAATTAAGTGATGAATTACAAGCTTGATATTTTTTGTAGAAGCTAAGATTTAATTTAAAAGTTATCAGGTATATGATTATGGATTTAAAGGAAATTGTCTCGCTCTCACCTGAAATAAAGGAATTGATTAACAAAATTAGAAATATTTCATATGAGATAAATAGACATAACTGGGCAGAAGCCAATGCAGGAAATCTTTCTCTTAATATCAGCCAGGAAATGAATGCTTTGAAAGAAACAAACGCGGAATGGTATCTGGTTACACTCACTGGAAGTCGTTATCGGGAAATGGCACAAAATCCTATTTCTTCCTTAACATTAATTGAAGTGCTAGCTAATCAGGAGAAATACTATCCTGCTGATTCTAAACCGACATCAGAATGGTCTTCTCATCGTATGCTTCAACAATATTTTCTGAAAGTAGGAAGAAAAGATAGGGTAATTATTCACTCACATCCTTCTAACATTATTTTACTAAGTCAGTTACCTTTTTTCTCTGATAAAAACCAGATTAATAAAATATTGATGGAAGCTCTAACTGAATTATCTATTTATCTTCCTGCAGGAATCGGAACAGTTCTTTATGCTACTCCCGGTTCAGAAGAACTAGCTTTAAATACCTTAGAAGCCATTGGAGATAGCAAGGCTCTAATCTGGCAATATCATGGTTTGCTTTGCACCGGTGAAAATCTGGATGAAGCCTTTGATTATATGGAAATTGTAGAAAAAGCGGCAGAACTTGCACTTCGTAAGCTATTTTTAGCAAAGTTAAAACTTTAAACCTTTTATTTTTGTTATAAGCAAAAGTAGAATGAGGATTAGCAGAATTAAAGTAGTATATAATATAAAATAGATATAAGGAGTATGATATGAAGCGCCGATTTATATTTCTACTCTTATTAATTGTTGCTCTATCTTGTTTGATAGCAAAAAATCCGGATCCAAAAGCGGTAGTGGGAAAAATAGATAATATCACCTACACTTATTCAGAATATGATAAAATACTTTCCAATTATTATGCCTATTATCAGAAAAAATGGGGACATCCACTTTCAGAGGAGGAAAAGGCAAAACTTAATAACCAATGCTGGGAAGAGCTTGTAGGTCGTTATATCTATGATAAAGCTATTAAAGCAGGTAAAATAACTATCACTCAGGCGGAACTATTAAGAGAAGCTAAGAAGAATCCTCCTGAAGCAGTAAAACAAATTCCTGAACTAAAAACCAATGGCAAGTTTGATAAGAAAAAATATGAAAATGCCCTCAATAATGTACCTGATTTCAAAAAAGCTGTTTTAGAAGAAGTTAAAGCTTTGTATCAATATCAAAAATTACTGAATACTATTAGAAATGAAGTTACCGTGAGTGAGGATAGCGTTTATGCTGAATGGTTGCGTGAAAATGACCTGGTAGATGCTCAAATTATCTGTTTTGACGCGAAAAAATTGACCTCGGTAATTGCCTCAGAAGAAGAATGCCAGCAATATTATGAAGCTAATAAAGAGCAATATCGTAAAGATAACTGTCGTCGTTATCGTTATGTAAAGATTCCTAGAGCACCTTCAACCGCAGATTCTCTTTCCGTCAAAGAGGAAGTTATGAAGATGTACCAGGACTTGCTTGCTGGTGCAGATTTTGCTGAAATGGCAAAAGCTAAATCTCAGGATCCTGGTTCTGCTGAAAAAGGAGGAGATTTAGGCTGGTTCGGTAGAGGACAAATGATTCCTGTTTTTGAAGAAACCGCGTTCAAAACACCTCCGGGACTAATTGCCGAACCTATCCTATCCAATTATGGCTGGCATATAATTCAAACTTTAGACCGTCGTCAAACCGTGAATGGAGAAGAGGTTTTAGCTAGGCATATCCTTGCTCGCATAGAGCCCAGTGAAACCACCTTACAACAAATGAAAATTACAGCTATCACCTTATATCAAAAAGCACAAGAGAAAGGGTTACAAAAAGCAGCTCAAGAAATGGGACTTGTAGTAGAAGAAAGTGGAGCATTCCAGGAAAAAGATTCTTTTATAAAAGGAATAGGAAGAGACGCCAATTTAGTGAGTTTTGCCTTCCAAAATCCGATCGGTTCTCTAGCTAATATCTATTATTCTCCGAATGGAGATGCCTATATTTGCGAAATAGCAGATAGCATTGCTGTATATTACACTCCCTTTGAAGATGAAAAAATCCGCATTATGAATACAGTTAATCGGGATAAAAGACACTCCTTTATGAATGATTATGCCCATAATTTTATGCAGAATTATACTCCAGACCAGTATCTAGCTCAAGCTGAAAGGGATAGTCTTATAGTAATAGAGATTACTAATCACAAAAAAGGAGATCCCATTAGTTCTCTGGGAAAAATTCCCGCTTTAGATGATGCCTTATTTAAAACTCCCGTAGAAAGCTTTACACCTCTAATAAATGACCAATCACGCTGGTTTCTAGCTAAAATAATCAAACATCAAGTTCCGGATCCGACTGAATGGGAAAAGAATAAAGCTGCTTTAATGAAAGCTGCTAAAGAAAAAGCAGGTCAGGACCATCTGAATCAATGGTATCTGGAAGAACGCCGTAAAGTCAATATTATAGATAATAGACGAGATTTTTATGATCTGAGTTCAACCGACAAAATTATTCAGCTTTAATATCTAAAACACCCTCTTTATATAACTGCTGGGGAATTATCTTAATTAATTCTCCAGCTTTTTCTTTGATAGAAGTATAGGCACGAATATAATGGTCTGATAAGAAAGTACCAATACCATTTTCACTGCTCTCAAGAATACCCTGAAGAATTATTTTTTCTTGGATAAGCTTTTGTTTATAAATCTCTTTTTTCTGTTTTCCCAATTGTAATAATTGGTGCACACGCAGGTTTTTCTCTTGCCTGGGAATCTGCTCAGAAAAATTAAATGCCACTGTTCCAGGTCTGCGAGAAAAAGGAAAGATATGCAGGTAGGCAACGGGAAGTTTATCTATAAAATCAAAAGTGATTTGAAAATCGGAACTAGTTTCACCTGGGAAACCGGTAATAACATCAAGTCCAATTGCGGCATCGGGAAAATAATTCAGGATATTATCTATCAAAGTTTGAAATTCACCTGTACCATATGGTCTACCCATATTTTTTAAAGTGCGGTCACATCCTGATTGGAGAGGGATATGAAAGTGAGGACATAGTTTTGTGCATTGTCTCAACCTTTTTATAATTTCCAGAGAAAAAAGATGCGGCTCAATAGAACTCAACCTTATCAGCTCTAAACCTTCAAGTTCCTCTAAAGCTTGCACAATATCAGCCAGATTTTTACCCTCATCTTCATACAAACCAAGATTGATTCCACTCAGAACTATCTCTTTATATCCATTTTCTATAAATAATTTTGCTTGAGTAAGAACTTCAGAAAATTTAGCTGAACGAGCAGGACCACGAGCATAAGGAACTGCACAGTAATAACAGCGAAAATCACATCCATCCTGTATTTTTTGAAAAGCACGAGTATGCTCTATCATCTTTTGAACTGGTTTAAAATTAAATTCTGCTGCTTGCATTATATCCTGAAAATGATAATCTTCTTTATTTAAAAATTCTGCCAGGTCCAGCTTGTTTTGATTATCCACAATAAGGTCTATATTTCCTAGTTTGCTTATCTCATCAAAATTTCTTTGGGCATAGCAACCAGTGACAATGACTTTCACTGCGGGATTTTGACTTTTCTGCTTTAGTGCTTTACGAATAAGATTGCGACTCTTATAATCTGTCCTATTGGTAACGGTGCAGGTATTGATGATATAGATATCCGCTTCGCTAGCAAAGGGAACAAGAGTATAATTCTCAGGATTAAACTGGCTTAATATTATAGCAGATTCGGCTAGATTAGTCTTGCAACCAAGAGTAGCAATAGCTATCCGAATCAAGATTAATGCTCACTTAAAAACTTATATATAGTTGGAGCATAGATTTGATGCTCCAGCTCCAGAACTTTTGCTGCTATATCTTCTGCATTTTTACAATCGGAAATATCTACCTTAAGCTGTGCTAAAATAGGTCCATTATCGTATTCGGAATCAACAAGATGAACAGTTACTCCAGATACCTTATCACCAGAATCAAATACAGCATTATGCACTCTCATTCCATACATACCTTTTCCACCATATTTAGGCAGGAGAGCAGGATGAATGTTCAAAACTGGAATCTTTACTTCTTCCAAAAAGGAAGAGGATAGCAAATTCATAAAACCTGCCAGTGCGATAAGGTCAATCTTCTCTTTTTGGCATAGTTTCAACAAGCGAATCTCAAAATCTTTATCTTTCTTAGGAGACAAGATATAGCAAGGAATACTTAGTTTAGCGCATAATTGCACAACTGGTGCATCTTTATTGGAAGCGGTGGCAAAGGCAATTTTTAGAGGAAGAGAATGACTTTTAAAATAGTCATAGAGAGCTTGAAGATTAGAACCTCTTCCTGCACCACTAGTTAGAACTGCTATTCGCCAGGTTTTAGATGGAGTTCTTTCCATTGCTCTTCTGATACTTCAGAGGGTGCTCCACACATCAAATCAGTGGCTTTTAAGGTCTTGGGAAAGGCAATAACATCACGAATGGATTCTGCCTTGGTCATTATCATCACTAAACGGTCTAGTCCAGGTGCTATTCCTCCATGAGGTGGAGTTCCATATTTCAAAGCTTCTAAGAAAAATCCAAATCTTTCATTGAGCTCTTTTTCGCTAAGACCTAGAATATCAAAAATCTTTTTCTGCAGGTCATAACGATGACAACGGATACTTCCCGAGGAAAGCTCAACTCCATTACACACTAAATCATAGAGCTGACCTATGATTTGACCATATTTATCAGGTTGATTTAGCCAGGGAATATGTTCTTCTTTAGGTAAGGTAAACATATGATGAGCAGGTTCCCATTTCTTTTCTTCCGCATTGTATTGAAAAAGAGGATAATCTGTAATCCAGACAAAAGAAAAAATATTATCGGGAATAAGATTTTGCCATTTTGCGATGGTATTCCTGAGGTCGGCAAGAACCTTACAAGTCATCTCATAACTATCTGCTACGATGGCGATTAAATCTCCCGCTTTAGCTTGGGCTAGGGATATTATCGCCGAGCTTTCTTCTGCAGTTAAAAATTTACTTATACCAGATTCCAGACCTTTTTCTGTAACTTTTGCAAAAGCTATTCCTTGTCCACCTTGGTGTCTTGCCAGCCTAATTAGTTCATCCTGTTTAGTACGACTGTAGCTAGCACCTTGGGGAATGCATAGAGCTTTAATCACAGCTCCTTGCTGAATAGCAGAACGAAACAGGTTAAATTGAGTGTCTTGCAGGGCAGAAGTAAGATCACATAATTCCAATCCAAAACGCAAATCCGGTTTATCACAGCCAAAACGGTCCATTGTATCTTTATAGCTCAAACGCAGAAAAGGAATAGGAAGCTCTATATTTAGAACCTCAGAAAATAGATTCTGCATCAACCTTTCCACTAAATCAAAGATTTGTTCCTGAGTAGCAAAACTCATCTCTAAATCCAGTTGAGTAAATTCTGGCTGTCTATCGGCTCTCAAATCCTCATCGCGAAAACATCTAGCAATCTGAAAATAGCGGTCAAATCCAGCAATCATCAAAAGCTGTTTAAACATCTGAGGAGATTGAGGTAAAGCATAAAATTTTCCGGGATAAATTCTGCTGGGGACCAGATAATCTCTTGCGCCTTCAGGTGTGCTTTTCATCAAAATAGGAGTTTCTATCTCATAAAAACCTTCCCGAGAAAGAAAGTTCCGCATAGACTGCATAATCTGATGTCGTATCAGGATATTGTTTTGTAGAGAAGGTCTGCGTAGATCCAGATAGCGATATTTTAATCTAAGGTCTTCTTCTGCTAGGGCAGCTTCATTCAATTGGATGGGTAAAGGTTCACAATCGTTTAGTAGATAAATCTCATCTGCTATTACCTCTATTTTTCCAGTTGGAATAGAACTATTCACATTTTCGGGAGAACGAGCTACAACTTTACCTTTTGCTACTACTACATATTCAAGTCGTAATCTTTCTGCTTTAATAAAAGCTTCCTTCTGTTCCGGATGGATCACGACCTGAATTATACCTTTAACATCTCTTAAATCAATAAAAATTAAACCACCCAGATCTCTTCTGCTATTAACCCATCCCATTAAGGTCACATCTTTATCTATATCTTCTGATCTCAAATCACCACAATAATGTGTTCTTTTTAAATTTCCCAGATTGTCTATCATTATAAAATCACCTTCAAAAGTTATTTAAATACATATTCTTGACCGAATTTTATGCCTCTTTCCAGCTTAACCTGGTGAAGCATTATCCAACCTGCCACGAAGAACACTATCAAAGAGATAATGGCATAGCGCTGATTACCTGAAATACGAGTTATTTCTCCATAAACAAAAGGACCGATTATAGAGGATATTCTTCCCATCAGCGTATAAAAACCAAAGAATTCTGCTTGCTTATCCAGTGGAGTTAGCAACGAAAGCATTGTCCTGCTATTGGCTTGACTGCTGCCAATGGCTAAACCAGCAAGAAGTCCAAGATAGTAATATTCCTGTGCAGAAGAGCATAAAAATGCCCAGATCACTACCACTACCCATATCATCAAAGAAATACTTAAAGAAACACGAACATTCAATTTATCTGCTACTAAGCCAAAAAGTACAGCTCCAATAAAAGAAGTCACCTGCGCAATTATAAAAAAGAGGATGAGACTCTGTTGCGTCATTCCAAATTGTGCACCGCCAAAAATAGCAGCATAAACAATAACAGTATAGATTCCTATATTATAGAGAAAATAACTGATTAAGAAATTGAGTAAATCAGGCATCTTTTTAATATGCTTCAAGGAAAACAAGACCCTATCTAATGCAACTTTAAAATAATTCTTTTTCGGTACTGGATATTGTTTTTCCTTGAGCGTTAAAAATGTTATAGTAGAAAAGATGAGAATATGCAAAGCTACCATAGGCCAAACAAATTCTATTCTTTTATCTATCAATGCCAGAGCTAAAACCAGAGTTACCAATCCTCCTATATAACCAAAACCCCAACCTAAACCTGAAATCCTACCAATATCCTTTTTCATACCAATTTCCGGTAAAAAAGCATCGTAAAAAACATTGGCACTGTTAAACGAAAAGTTAGCTATAATGAAGAGTATCATAGCTAAAATTATATTGCCTGCTCTTACAAAGTAAAGTAAGGCAGTAGAGAGAATAGTTAGGATGGTAAAGCCAAAGAGGAATTTCTTTTTAGAACGAGAATAATCTGCCATAGCACCGAGAAGAGGTGCAAAGATAGCAGCCAGCGTCATAGAGATGGTTATAGCTCTAGACCATAACCATTCTCCACCTGCTGGACTTCCAGAAGCAATGGTCTGAACAAAATATACACTGAAGACAACAGTGACGATGACGGTGGTAAATGCCGAATTGGCAAAATCATAAAACATCCAACCGATAGCTTCTTTTCTTAGTTTCATAGTTTAATTGCAGGTAAATTCAATCTGGTAAGTTCATTCCATTCACTGGCTATTTGTTCATTAGGACTGGCTATGAAAACCTGATAGTGAAAATCAAGGAATTCCTTGATACGATGCGTGTGCAGCTGGTCTAATTCCGCAAAAACATCATCAAAGAGCATTATAGGTTTGATATTAGTTAAATTATGTATCAGGGAAGCTTGAATCAGTTTTAGAATTATCACCGTTATTCTTTTTTGACCTTGAGAACCAAAACTCTTGAGATTGTTCTGATTGAGCAGAAATTCATAGTCATCCAGATGAGGTCCAATCAGGGTGCGTTGATAGTTTTTCTCTTTTTTCTCCAGTTCCTTTAATAAAGTTAAAAGCCCATCTAGGCTAGCGGGATAATCCTCAATTCCGTTAATTTTATACTCTATAGCTATATCTTTAACTTGATCTGATATATAAGGATACTGCTCTCTTAGTGCTTGATTAATCAAATTCAGATATTTTCGCCTATATTGCAAAATAGGGAATAATAATTCACAAAAATGAAGGTCCCAGCTATGTTTTTCTGGCTTAGTAAAATCTTTTTTTAGCAGGTTATTGCGTTGCAATACGATATGTAAATAGTCCCTTAAAAGAACTATATATTCTGGATAAATTTGAGAAATAGCGAGGTCAAAATACTGTCTGCGAAAACGAGGACTACCATTTATTAGGTTCATATCTTCTGGTGCTGAATAGATGACTTTCACGCATTCATATATTCTACTGAGTTGACGAATCGGATTTCCATTGATTTTTAACAGCTTTTTCCCTTTTTGCCAGGATATCTGTATCTCTAAACTTAGCTCATTATCCGTTTTAAAACAACCTTTTAACGAAAAAAAATCATAGCCTTGCTGGCAGAGATATTCATCCCGATGAAAATTAATTGATTTTCCTATACCGCAATAGGCTATAGCTTCCAAAAGATTGGTCTTACCATAGCTATTGGGGGCAATTATCAGATTACCAACAGGATGCAAATCAAATCTGGCATTCTCATAATTGCGAAAATGCACCAGAAAGAGCTTTTCTAATATCAATAAATCAAGTCCGCAAAGGCATCAACAAAAAGGTTATTTTCTGGTTCTTGAGTGGAGGCTCATTAAATATCAGTATAGGATCTTTAGAATCACCTAACTTAATCAAGACCTGTTCTGTATCTATTGCATCCAGAATAGAAAGCATATATTTATTATTAAAAGAAATAGAGGTCACAGCTCCACTATATTCATATTTATCTATTATTTCTTTAGCTTCACCAGTTTCTTTATTGAAGGTACTGATTTCAAAACGGTCCTTATCTACATCAAATTTGACCCTTCCGCTATCTTCAGGTGCTATTAATGCTACCCTGCGAATAGATTGCATTAAAGATTCCTTTGGTAGAACAAGACGATGGGGAAGCTCCACTAAAAGAGCTTTTTCATACTCTGGATAGTTGTGGTCAATAATATTGGAAACAACGATATAATTATTATATCCGAAGATGATATTATTCCTTTCAAAAATGACCTTCATTTCCTTGATTGCAGGATCGTATATCTTCTGCAAGAAATTAAGAGCTTTGACGGGAATAATCTTCTCTAAATACTGTTCCGAATAGGGGGCATCAAAGATGGATTCATCAATATTCTCTTCACCACTTTCCGTTGCTGAAGCAGCAGTGTTGGGAACAATTATTTCTGCTACCTTTCTTCCATCTGTAGCTGCCATTAAATTTACTTTTTCCATTATTTTCCAACATACTCCAGTAAGAACAGGTCTATTGACATCAGTAGAAACAGCAAAAACGGTCTTGCTTATCATTCTATGAAAAGTTTCTGCATTAACCAGAGTGGCATTTTCAAAATTTGGCAATGAAAGCTGAGGAAATAGAGTGTAATCGGCACAAAGAATATTAAAATCAATCTTGTTGCATTGTATCATCAAAAGATCTTCATTCTGCCAGATATTGATTACTGAATCCGGCATTTGAGAGATTATGCTATTAAAATAATTGGCTGATACTGCAATAATTCCACCCTCACTTACAGCTGCATTTAGTATTACCACTGATGTAATTTTCAAATCCGTAGCTGTAATTTTCACTTCACCTTTCTTTTCATCTGCTTCTATTAAATAATTAGTTAAAATAGGAGAAGCAGCCTTGGTTGATATAATGCTTGATAAATGCTGAATGTGCTGAATTAATTCACTTTTTTCAACTGCGAATCTCATAACTACCCCTTTAATAAGATATTAATCTGTTAATTCCTTAAATTTTCTTTTTGCCACCTTGTCAATAAGTTTCTATAAACCATCAGGATATACACATATAAAAAAAGATGTTTATCTTTATATTTTAACGGTAGGTAAAGGTCCCCCCTTACATTATAAAGCTTCTGCGAAGCTTGTGCAGATGGGGACATCTAAACACCCCTACTACTACACACCGTAAGGGTATGCCAAGGTTCTGGAATGCAAAGGTCCTCCTTTGCATCATGCGGTACCAGCTTTCATCCATTCCCGGTATTATTAACGCGGT